>JBBRZE010000001.1:0-146193 GCA_038236995.1 Bacteroidales bacterium
AAAAAATATATAAAGGCCAATAAGATCGATTTTGATTCGCGGGACGATCTGTTAAAATTGGCCGGCTTTGTAAGCGAACTGATATTCAAAAATTCAGGAAAATCGTAAGCACTACTTGAAGAATTGAATGATACAGGCAACCTTAAAAACTGATTATTTCGGATTTCATTCCACGAATTATGCTTAAAACTAAAACTTTATAATGCTAATGACGTAAATTAGTAATGTTATTTGGATACCAACCTCGTTCTTTACAGAATCCTAACCTAAAAAAATGAATTATGGCAAAGCGAAAGAAAAAACCGAGCGGGCATCAACTTCAGGCGATCGCAAAAGCGCACTACAAGAACGAATTTATGCGCAAGTTGAAATTGATCATGAATAGTATAACCGGCGAAGATATTTGCTCACTCATTCCATTGGAGTATCTCGAAACTGTTTATTTAATCCGTTGTTATTCATTAAAACTCGTTCCGGCTGAAGGGCGTTTAGTGTCGCCAGTAATTCTAAATAATATGAAAAGCTTTTTTTCTGCCTGGGTAAAAGACCAACCGATCCCATATAAACCAAATGAGCTTAAAATATCGCTTGACGATTTCTTTACTGTTGGCATGACCATAATTAAGTTTTATTATTCGATCAACGAAAACATGTTTCCTGCTGCTGGAAAGGTTAGATCAGCTTTGCAGGATTTCTGCACCGATAAAGAAACTATGAATATTTGTGCAAAACAGCTTTGTCGTCTTCTTTATGTTGTCGGATATTTTTACAGTGAAATTAGTGACCGATTTTACTGGTTGAGTTACGAACTAAAAATTGAAGTGGAGGGCAAATATGGATCAAATAACCTGATATCGGTTTATTCCCATAAATCCGAATCAATTCAAGTAAAAATCAACGGCTTAGTCCGTCCGGCATCAAAGTTGGGTTGGGCTATAGACTTTAAAGGTTTAGAATGGGCAACGATAAAACCTTCGCTGTTGACAAAAGAAGTTCTACCACACGACGAACCGATGAACATCTATGTGCAGTCGCATGCCTTGATGCGCCTGTCTGAACGTATCGATTGCGTAATGCCAAGCATTTTGCATCAAAATATGTATAGTTCATTTGTTGAACCAAAGATTTATTTCGACAGCCATCATAATTTATTGATCGAATACAGGATATACGGAACCAGGACAGGATACTTCAAAATAGATATTGTTGGCAATATTGTGGTTGTAAGAACATTCTTGTTTCTTACCAATAACGGGACTCCGGAAGGTGAGTTGCTTGGAAAAAATACCGGGCTTAAAATGCTGGATAAAAAATACCTCCTTATCGATAAACTAAGCACCTTTATTTCATCGGATATTGGTACAAACCTGCGATTAAAAAAAATATTTTGCGATTCGGGATGCCAAAGTTTATTTGACTTGCACGACAATAATGGTGGTATATATCAGAAAACCCAGTTGAAACCAACCAGTGAATTTATGCTCGCTTATTTGGGGTGGAATAACGCCGTTGTATCTGAGGCAGTTCCTGTGTAGATGCAAAGCCATTATTAATCCAAGTTCCTTCATTCAACGATAAAAATATAATCAGATAATGAAAACTATATAACCTAAATCAAACCACTTAACTACTAAATTACATGAATCATGGCAAAGCGAAAGAAAAAACCGAGTGGGCATCAACTTGAAGCCATCGCACATGCGCACCATAAAAACGAGTTCTTGCGGAAATTTAAATATATCTGCAATAGTTGTTGCGATAGGGATATTTATTCCCTTATTCCTCAAAAAGTCATCGAAAGGATTTATCTGTTCCGTTACCATACGTTTAAGGTCTTACCAGCAGAGGGTCATATGGTAACCAATGTTGTATTGAGTAACATAAAATCCTATTTGTCGAGAAGGGTTAAAATGGATAAAATTGTTCTTTTGCAAAATGGCATTGAAATAACAATTGAAGATTACTTTACTGTTGCTCTTACTGTGCAGGGATATTCCAGAGTGATTGAGGATAAAGATTTTCTCCATGCGGATCAGGTCAGATCGGCACTGAAAAACTTTGAAGTTAAAGAAGGAAATATTGAGAATGCCCTTGGTAAACTTTTTGGACTTATTTCAGCATTGGGGTATTGGGAAAGCAAGATCGGGGGTAATATGTACTGGTTAAAGTACAATCAGGAGTTAATCAAGTCAGGTGGAAATGGCATGAATAACATTCTTGAAGTTTATTCCCATAAGCCCGAAACAGGCAGGGCTAAAATTAACGGCAAGATTAGACCTGTAATCCGGCTCGGATGGGGTATTGCCAATAAAGGTGTCGAATGGGCTAATCTTCAACCTTCCTTGTTGAATATTAAAAACGGTTCCTCCGATCTGCCGCTGAAAGTGTATGTTCAGTCGCATACATTGCAACGACTGGATGAAAGGATCGATTGCGTGTCGACCACCCTATCGCATTTGAATTTTTTTTCATCCTTTGTAAATCCAAAGGTGTTTTACGACAACAATCACAATATTCTTATTGAACACAGGATATGTGAATGCAAAGTAGGCTATTTCAGGGTAGACATTGTCGATGGTATAGCAGTTGTGAGAACCTTTTTATTCTTAACTCAAAGCGGAACGCCCGAAGGTCAACTATTATGGAAAAATACGGGACTTCAAAAATTAGACACAAAATACCTGGCCATTGATAAACTTAGCAGTTTTATGTCATCGGATGTAAACGATAGCGAGAATATAAGAAAAATATTTCAGGAGTCAGGTTGCCAGGGATTGTTGGACCTGTACTCAATAATTAATAAATCGTGTACAAAACAAGCCAGTCAGTCTACGAGCAATCTGATACTTGACTATTTAGGAATCAGCAATCGTTTTTTTCCGGAAGCCCTGACGGACTTAACCGGTTTTGACAATTTATCGGAACCTGAAAAAATAAATGCAGATGATTGCCTGGAGCAGATAAACTGAAATTGTTTATTAGTTTTATGAATTGAAAGAAATGCAAATTGCGGAGCAATAACAACCAATAATCCTCAGATCGAATATGAAAAAACTACCCAATATTCCCTTATTCAATGCCATGGTGCTGGCTATTTTTATGCTGGCAATCGTTTCTTGCCAACCACGCACTGCAAAAGTCCCGGTCGCAGAATCTGCAAACTTCCGGTTTGAAGAGCAAGGTATCCAACAGATTCAGCAAGGGTATAAAGATGGAACTTTTACGATTAAAGAAGTCGTACAGGCTTACCTTGACCGGATTGATTCCGTTGATAAACATGGTCCGCAGCTGAATTCGATGATTACGCTCAACCCCGATGCCCTTCAGATTGCTGAAGAGCTGGATAAGGAGTTAATGGCAGGAAAGTCAAGAGGGCCGTTGCACGGGATTCCTGTCGTATTGAAAGATAACATCGATACGCATGATAAAATGGCAACCACAGCAGGATCGCGCGCACTCAGGAATTCATTCCCGTTAAAAGACAGCTTTCTAGCTAAAAGGCTAAGAGAAGCAGGCGCCGTTATCATTGGGAAATCAAACCTAAGCGAATGGGCAAACTTCCGCGGACAGTTGTCAACAAGCGGATGGAGTGGGGCAGGAGGGCAGACCAGGAATCCTTATGATATCAGTCGGAATCCCTGCGGATCGAGTTCGGGGTCGGCTGTGGCAGTTGCTGCGAATCTGACCATGCTTGCTATCGGCACGGAAACCGACGGTTCTATTGTATGTCCTTCGCAAACCAATGGGATTGTCGGAATCAAACCAACGGTGGGACTTATAAGCCGGTCGGGCGTGATCCCCATTTCGTTTACACAGGATACACCGGGACCAATGGCACGCACTGTGCGGGATGCAGCCATTTGCCTTGGGGTCTTGGTCGGCGTTGATTCCGCAGATACAAAAACACTGGCCAGCAAAGGGCAATATCAAACTGATTATACAAAATATCTAAATAAAGATGGACTAAAGGGAAAGCGGATAGGTCTGTATAAAATTCCGATGGGTATTAATTACAAGGTGGATACACTGATGAACCAGGCCGTGAAATATCTGAAAAGTCAAGGTGCCGAAATTGTGGAGATTGGTGAAATATACGACCGGAAGGTGGATAAGTATTCGTTCGAAATCATGCTATACGAGTATAAAGATGGCTTGAATAAATATTTTCAGTCGCTGGGACCAAATGCTCCGATCAAAAACGTTGAGGAGCTGATTGCTTTTAACCGGGCGGATTCGGTGGAACTGAAATACTTTAACCAGCATTACCTTGAGATGGCGCAGGAAAAGGGAGATCTATCCTCACCGGAGTATCAGAAAGCATTGGCTCAAATGTTGAAAGGATCGAGGGCAGATGGAATTGACCGGGTGATGAATGAGCATGACCTGGATGCAATCGTTACTCCTGCCGGGGCACCCGCATGGAAAACCGACCTGACCAATGGGGATAGTTTTCAGGTAGGCAGCTCATCTGCTGCTGCACAGGCCGGATATCCCAATATCACTGTGCCAATGGGATTTATTGATGATTTGCCAGTTGGAATCTCCTTTTTCGGAAGAGCCTGGAGTGAACCTGTATTAATAGAAATAGCCTATGCCTACGAAACAGGTACCAAATTTCGCAGGGCGCCAGCAATTCATTAAGAATAATTCGGCAATTCGACAATGTGACATTTCAAAACACTGTAGGTGTTGCCGTTAAATAACCTCCGGTTTTAACCGGAGGGGAAGTGTATGCAACGTTATGTGTAACTCTGTAGGAGTATAGTTCCTGCAACACTACTTTTTCCTACCCAGTTGCACTGTGGGTTATTTACGGAAAACTCTTACAGAATTGATTAGACGATAAACCATCCTACCAGATAACAACTTTGATTAACAATTAATCCTTGTCCTTATCTTTTTCTGCAGTAAAGAAGGCCGCATGAACTGGAGCAGGGCATGGACTGTCTAAACCGCGTACCGCTCCCCATATCACCTCATTAAATTGTGCATCGGGAACCCGGTCTTCCTGGTTGAAATTAAATTTTTCGCTCAGTCTCGATAATTTATTGGTTGCTGTATTTTTAAGGTTTAAATCGACCAGGTTTGGCAACGATATAAACGGTGGATGATTTGCCGTTTTGTTAAAACATCTCCACATTGGTTCTGCCGATGCGTCGTATTGGCTCATTGGTGGCAATCCAAGGATTAATTCAATCGTTCGGAGCATCGAGGAGGTCGAGTACATTGTATGGTCAACAAACTCCTGCTTCACAAAACCGCCGGCAACATAGGCGGTTGAGCGGTGTGCATCGACATGATCGGGGCCATTCTGAGCATCATCTTCAATAATAAAAACAACACTTTCATTCCAGATCGGTGAATGGCTCAGGTATTCGACAAAAAGACCAACTGCCAGATCATTATCGGCAGCGTGCGCCAACGGAGTTGTTTTACCACGGCTGAGCCCTTCGGTATGATCGTTGCCAAAACGAAGGGTATTCAATTGAGGAACTTTACCCGCAGCGAGCAGGGAATCGAAATCGCGTTTCCATTGATGAAAGCGAACCGTATCACGAACTGACAAGTCCCATTCGGTATAAGTTGGGCAGAAATGGTCTATTAATGCAGGGATCGCTGCTTTGGAATCGGAAATAAACTCTGCATAAGTGCGGTATGTCACGCCATATCGCTTACAAAAATCCCATAAAAAGCCATTTTTGTTATTGGATACCTCACGTGCCCCCTCGCCGGGATAAAATCCACCTCTGCCTCCATAACTCGAAGGCCAGTTTTTCTCGAGGTAATCGGTCGCATAGGCACCCATCGTCCAGTTGTGTCCGTCGGCACTCACTTCACCATCCACATAAAAGTTGTCGAGCAAGACAAATTGTTTGGCTAAAGCATGTTGGTTAGGTGTTATCTTTTTTCCAAAAAGAACAAGTGTGCTGTCGCCATTGCCCTCCGGCATATCGCCCAGCACCTGGTCGTAAGTGCGATTCTCCTTGATAATATAAAATACGTGTTTAATCGGAGACACATCGCCAACCTTCCCGGGGATTGGATTTCCGGCCTCTCCTTCCGAAAGCATCTCTTTTTCTTTGGTATAAGGGGTGTTGTTGTAAACCGCCTGCGAATAAATACCTAGCTGATTTTCTGTAGGAATTGCAATTGATTCAAGGGTTCCTCGAAACAGACCACCGATGTATTGAACTTTAATTTCCTTTTGAGTCCCTTTTTGATAAGTCACATCCTCTTTTCTGCTTGCCGGATTAGGACCATAAGGATTTGCTTTGGATGTTAATCCTTTGCCGTTCGTTACAAAAATGGTGTTTTTAACGACACGAACGCAGGTGGGATACCAGCCAGTCGGTATAAAGCCTTTACTCGTGCTGCTACCGGGTTTACTCACATCAAAAACCGCGAGACAGTTGTTGTCGGCATTGGCAATGTACAACGTTTTTTCATCCTCACTGAGGGCAATGCTGTTGGGTGTTGAACCTGAGGGAGCATTTGGATAGAGGGCTGCATTCAGGATTTCAATTTCCCTGTTTTTTTCATTTGAGACGACCGAAACCGAATTGTCGTTCGCATTCGCCACAAAGAGATATTTCCCGTTTTTAGAAATGCAGATATCATTTGGATTATCTCCTACTGCAATAGAACCCGTCACAAGTTGTTGTTGCGTATCGAATAAAATCACCTTGTTGCATCCCCAACAAGTTATATACAGCGTTTTACAATTATCCGACAGCAAGCATGTATATCCTTCACCTCCCAGGGGTATCTGTTTCTTAACCTTCTTTTCTTTTATATCATAAACGTACAGCGAATTGTTTTCTTTCGTAACCGCATATAGCAACTGTTTCTGATCATCAACAGCAATACCTGCAATCGAAATCAGATTTGGCCAGGGCTTACCAATCCTCAGCGTATCATTAGGAACCAGCTTTTTGTCTTTGATTTGAAATCTCATGATCCAGTTGTCGTTTCCCCCGGATGCATACAGGTATTTTTCATCTTTTGAAAAAGTGAGTCCCAGCCAACCTTTTGCAATAACTACCGAATCGAGCACCTCCATTTTTCCCGGATCAATCAGGTGAATGCTTTGATCACTTTGTCCGTTATTGGTCACTGCCAGCATTTTTCCGGATGCAGAAACTGCTATGTTTAAAGGTAAATCGCCAACCGGTAACATTTTCCCAACGGGTGAAAGCTTCCAGCCATTCATCAATGAAACGCGGTTTGATTCAATATCTTTCAAACTTTGCCCATTCACCTGCAAAACAGGAAATGAAATAAGGGCCAGACAAATCAATACGAAAACGGTTTTAAATCTGAGAGTAAGCATATCGGTTTATTTAATTATCTAATTCAAGCAATCTATCAAAGTTCCTTTAGTTGCAACAATACAACAACATGTAACTGTGTGCTAAAATTACGAATTTAAGCATAGATTTTACCGCCGTTTTTTTGGATTATTAACAGATTGATTCAGCAGCCGATTTTTTAATAACAAGGATAAAGATTTATAGGAAGTGAACAGAAATGGAGAGATGACTATTCGTCGGCAAGGCAATTTTGACCAAATAGAAAAATCGCTGATAAATAAAAAAATTGCAACTGATTTTTAATCAATTGCAATTTTTTTATTTCACTTTAAATCTAATAAACTGGTTGGAATTACCAGTTCATCAACCCAATTCCGATTGTGAACGGAAACATTTCCGGACCGCGACCATTCTTGAAAAAGGATGAAAAATAATAGGTTCCGAACAGATTGATCCCCTTGTAACCGAAACGTGCCGTGGCACCATAGCGAAAAGGACTGATATTGAAATCGCCTCGATCCTTTGATTTGTTGCCATCGATTTTAGTTTTGGTATGTGAACCCACTTTCAGACCTCCAACAACACCGCCTGAAAAATAGAGCTTTTTGTTATGCCCACTTACAGGAATCTGAAATTCGAGCATTAAGGGCACTGTTAAATAAGTAGTTGTGAGTTTTGATTTTGAGAGACCTTCCTGTTCAATTAATTTCGAGCTCACTTTACCATCCATATTCTCAATTGTATAAGGATTCGAGAACCTGTAATCGTTAAAAGTTAGTCCGAGACCGGTCACCAACCCAATGTTCCGTTTATCCTTTTGCAAACCAATGCTGTATCGCAGGAAATTGAAGCCAACTTCAAATGATTTGTTTTGGTTCAGATCCATAAAATAGTCGGGCGTGAAACCTTTGTAATCGACATTTGCAAATGAGTTGATTCCCATTTCAATGGCAGCCCAATGACCTTTAAATCGCGGTTCATGTCCTGTCCACGATTCATACTCATTATCGTCGAGATGATTAAATTTGATATCAGATCCGTGATTCCCCTCTGCAATTACCAAAGCTCTGTGTCCGACCCTGACTTTTACGGTATCACCACGCCCTGCATCTTTGATATCGATTGCGCTATTCCCAATTTTCACATCGGTACGCAAATCACCCCCTTCGACAACAGTCACTACATTTTTCCCAAGGACACTTACCCGGACGGTATCCTGTGCTTTTAAAATGGCGGTACCAGAAGCACAGAGAATTATAAAAGCTAAAATAGACTTTTTCATCTTAATAAATTTAGAATTTGTCAGTAGGACGGACTATCTACAAATTAGTTACAGGTCAGAAAATAAATTTTTTAATTTTATTTCAATTTGCTAATACAGGAAACTGCTACCACCCAGGAATTCTCTCAAAACCGATGTTGGCGGTATTTCCTCCTCGGGTATCGTTTCAAAATAAGATATGAAGATCAATAAACGAACTGCTTCGGAGTATTCGGGCGTATTCTCTTTTACCTGCTTCAATAATGGAGAGGCATGTTTTTTGATCACTGCAAGTTCGTAAATCAGCGCCGAATTAAACATGATATCGGCATTTTCCTGGTAAGGAAAGATATGTTTCTCTTCGCCGCGTCGTACACTTGGCCATCTCTGGATTGTTGTAAGTGCATCGTAACCACGGTATTTACTGTCGCGCGTGATTCTTCGGAGCAAACGGTTGTCGGTAGTTGGGATATAAGTGTGCTCATCGATCGAAATCTGCGTTAAAGCAGAAACAAAGATGCGATACGTTTTTTCAGGATCGATCAGTGGCGTCAAATCCGGATTTAATCCGTGTATACCTTCTATAATCAGAATATTATCTTTCGCCATTTTCATCTTCTTTCCGCTAAAGGTTCGCTCTCCCAGGTGGAAATCGAATCGCGGAACTTCCACTTCTTCACCGGCAGTCAATCGCAAAAGGAAATCATTAAAGAATGGAATATCAATTGCTTCTAATGCTTCAAAATCAAAGTTTCCAGATTCATCGATGGGAGTAAAAGTGCGGTTAACAAAGAAATCGTCAACTGAAACCTCAATGGCGTGCAATCCATTTACGGCCAGCTGAATACCTAGTCTACGGCTAAAAGTTGTTTTTCCGGAACTCGAAGGACCTGCAACAAGAACGATATTCACTTTATCGCGTTTTTCAGTAATGGCAGTTGCAATTTCGGCAATCTTCTTTTCGTGCAGAGCCTCTGAAATTTTAATCAGATCGCTTGCACGACCTGCCTTTGTAACGGTATTCAGCCTCGGAATATCTTCAACTTCAAGAATATCGGCCCATTTTTTATGTTCTCTGAAAATCCCAAAAAGTTTATCCTGTTTTATTGCCGGTTCCAGTTCTTCGGTGTTCGTTGGTATAGGAAAGCGGAGCAAAATTCCATCGTAATATTTTTCAACTCCAAAATTTTGGACGCATCCGGTTGAAGTAAGCATATGTCCATAGAAAAAATTGACATGATTGCCCAGAAAGAAAATCGGGGCATAGAGCCGACCATAATTGCGGTAAAGTTCTGCTTTCCGGTACAAATTATTTTTTTCGAGTAATTCAATTGCCGTTTCGGTGAGGATCATTTTCCTTTCGACAGGAATATTCTGTCGTACAATCGACCTCATCTCATCGTTAAGCAACCAAACATCTTCCTCTTTGAAAACCCTCTCAAAACCTTCAATCTCACAATAATAGCCTTTCGAAATGGCATGGTCGATGATGAGCCGGGCATCGGGCCAAAGATTCCGAACTGCTGCATACAGAATAAATGAAAGTGTACGAAGGTACATTCGTTGTCCGTCGCGCCATGAATAGTCGATAAACTGGACCATGCGAGGTTTAACCATCTCATAGTCTAAAGGCTTTGCACGGTGATTCACATAAGCACCTAAAATTGGTTGGTTCATTTCGACCGAGAGTGATTTTGCAATCTCCCCCAGTGTTGTACCAAGCGGAAATTTGCAATCCTGATCAGTATTTACACATCTGATATCAATATTCTTTGCCATAGCTTAATTGCGATTTATCAAAAGAAACCACAAGATAGTTTTTTTGCTGCGATTACGAAATGTGTATACTAAAAATATACCTTTTATGGAGAAAGTTTAGAATTTTAGGTTGCTGGCGGTCAGGGATTCAGAGATTCATTTTTCACAAAAATCGCAGGTATTTACCAGTTCAGGTTGTCCAATTGGCTGAAAAGCAAGGATAACATTGTAAACGCGGTCCCTGATTTCCTGTGGTGTCGGATTCAATTCTACAGCCGTAAAAAAGCCGGATTCGGGGTTAATCCTTTCAAAGACCATCAGGTACAGATCGAAAATGATCTCAAGACTTAACTGGTACCTGGGCTCTACCATCGGTTTTACTTCCTGTATCATACGGTAGGTCTTTATGCGATATTCATCTGCCAGTAAATAATATTCGCGAATTAGCTCCCTGAATCCCTGAGGCATTTCTCCTCCGTTGCTGATTGATTTCAGTTGCTGACGGTCCAACCCATATTTTGCAATCAGATCATCCGCAAAATAGTTGAGGTTATTGTGCTGATCTTTTTGAAAATCCCTGATGATATGCACAATATAACTAAATACAGCACATGGTGTTGCCGTACTTCTAACATCAAAAACCGGCGCCTTGTATTCGCCATTTTCGTTTGAGATTCCGCAGAGATGAACAAAAACGGAGGCGGGTGCGATTGAGGCACCTTTGCAGTAATCAAGGAAAGTATCCAGTGTGGCAAATCCATCGTGATAAATATCGTAGATCATCGAAGTAGCGAACGTTTCCATTGTCCAAAGCGGAATCTTAAACTGGTTCATTGTTTCGATCAGTTTACTTTTCCATGGATCAGCATCTCTATTATCGTGTATCGAGTTGATCCACGCTTTAACCTCTTTCTCGAATAACTCCCTTTCTCCTTCAGCAATTTTCTGATTTTCCGATTTGTAATTGTCGATTAAATCGTCGATTGCCCGCATAAACCGATAGCAGGTCTTCGCTGCCAAAAAGCGGTCCTCGTCCCAGAAATTGGCGGCAACGAGGATATTTGGATGATCGATAATTTTTTCGAAATCCAGTTTGTTGAAAATAGTCAGATATGTATCGAGTTGGCTATTCATCTTAAGTTTTACCAAAAGTATAAGATTTTGACGGATTTATCGGAATTCATTCTGACAATTTTCCTTCAAAATTCGCTCTGAAGTAAGTTTTGCCGACAATAGGACGAGCGGAACACCATTCCCCGGATGTGTGCTGCCACCGACAAAATAAAGATTCCGGTAACGATTATGTCTGTTATGAGGCCTGAAATATCCCATCTGCATTATATTGTGTCCAATACTTCCGAATACGGATCCATGTGAAACATTATAAATTGATTTCCAGGCTACTGGTGTATAGCAAATTTCAAATTTTATATGATCCTTCAGATCGGAAAATCCTTCCTGAGCCAGTCGTTTAAGAACTTCCACCCTGGCCATCTTTTTAAGCTCTTCCCAATCCTGGGGGTTTTTTTCGTCCAAATGACCTATCGGAACAATGACAGATACCGAATCTTCACCGGACGGCGCGGCTGAAGGGTCGGTGCGAACCGGAGCATGAATGTAAAAACTTGGATTCGCGGACAACGAATAATGATCAAAAATCGCATCCAGACTTTTGGCATAATCTTCAGACAGAAAAATGCTGTGGTGTTCGAACTCTGGATAGGGCTTGCTAAGTCCCCAATGAAAAACAATGGCCGAGCATGAATAGGTTTTGCGATCCAGACTTACGGACATTTTCTTATCGGGCAATAAATCTCGATAGGCATACGGCAGATCCGCATTAACAACGATAAGATCACTTTTTATCGTTGTTCCGTCGCTGAAGATAAGCTGCTTCGCCAGGTTACCATCTGTTCCGATCTTTTCAACTGTTTTATTGAAAACGAATTTCACACCAGCATCTTTCGCTACTGATTCGAGTTTTAAGGCAATCTGGTGCATTCCTCCTATCGGGAAAAGCGCTCCTTCGATCATTTCAGTAGCCGGCAACATCGAAAAAAGTGCCGGTGCCGCTAATGGACTCTGTCCGACATAGATATTTTGAAACGTAAACGCTTGTTGCAAATTCTTGTTTTTAAAAAACCTGCGAATGAAGACAGAATGTTTAAGATATGTTTTCAGCCTGATAAGCATCATTACATTTGCGAATGTCGTAAATTCAAAAAGGTTGTAGAAGTTTCGCGCCAGCAGGTTTTTGTACGAATCACTAAAAAACGCGTAACCTGTTGCTATATATTCTTTATACCGGATGTAGCTCCCGTGCTCCATTCTTTCGAGCTGAGGTTTCATCACCGCATCGTCTTTTGAAAAGATCAACTGCTCACCACTTCCAAAGTAAAGTTTATAGATCGTTGAAAGATCTTTCAGCTCAAAACATTGATCAAAATTGAGTCCTAACGAATCGAAAACTTTCCGGTAGATGGAAGGCATCAACAGAATTGTTGCCCCAAGGTCGAACCGGTGACCATCCCGAAGAATTTGGCTGCATCTTCCACCCGATTGAGAATTTTTCTCAAAGACAGAGACATCAAAACCATTCTTTGCCAAAGTGATAGCCGTGGCCATTCCAGCTATTCCTGCACCCACTATTGCGACTGATTTTTTGCTCATAAAAATAACATGCTCCTTTCTGAACTTCAGGAAAAACAAACTGTCTTCAAAACCTGATAGGTATTAAATTGTATTTGTCGGCGCCGGAAAAGAATAATTACAATCTATTTAAATCCATTAAGCAATTTGGAAATATTCAAAATAAGAATCCCTTGCTGCAAATATTGAAGCAAGGGATTTAATATTTCGTAAATCGTTATTTATAAGTGGTTTATTTCAAATTTAGATTTGAATTTCAACCACATTTGAAATATCATTAATCATCAATGTTGTTAATAAGCTGCTTCCTTATTTCTTTATAATTATTCCAGTCAAATTGTCTGAGAAACCGTTCTGCAGCCATTGCGCCACGTTTAAACAGATCGAGTTTTGCATCATCGGTAATTCCGAAATTAAGCCAGTCGTGTTCGCCGATATCAATCTTTTCGATAAGCAAACTATAGTCGGGATTTTTAAGCAGAAAATCGTAATCATGCAAATGGCGTGAGGCGTTGAACATTGCACCAAACAGATTCATTGGACTCGAAATCTTATTTGCCATGTTGCGGTTATCGCCAAGTCGGATACCAAAAGTTGGCATACGAGGTACAGAATTTTGCTTATGGAAGACATCTATTGGGAAATTCGACAGAATACCACCATCAACAAAGAAACTCGTCTGGGGTAAAGCTCCCGTGAATTTTACGGTATCCACCCAATTCTGTTGCGCTTTTATGCCTTGAGGAATGTTGTCGATTTGCAAAGGGCTGAAAAAGAATGGAATCGACATGGAAGCTCTCACAAAAAGCGCTGGATTCTCACTTTCAGGATCACTCCAGAAAAGGTTTGCCATTCTTGGAAATTCGACCTTTGTTTCCGTCGTCAGATCAGCTGAAATAATGGCAATGCGAGGTTTCAGGCCGTCCAACGTTTTTGGGATTCCGCGGCGTATAAGCAAATCAGCGGGGAGTTTTGAGAAATGATCGTTGAGATCTGCAACAGATTTTACTCCGTTATTTTCGAGAAACTGAGTGAGCCAATCCCGAAAATCGTCACCCGGATTAAGCCCCAGATCATCAAATATTTCATCTATAACCTGCCATCCTTTCCAGATCATTTTTACCCGTTTTGCCTTTTCAACCAGCGCTTTGATAAAGTCTTTTGAATCATCATCCCCATCTACAAAATCGTATAGATTTTTGTTGATCATTACTTCAATTACCTTTTCCGACTTTGGTTTTGAAACATCCCCCAAACCAGCTAACAACATGGCATTAATCGATCCTGCGGAAGTCCCTGCAAGGCTAAAAAAACGGAGGCCCATCTGTTCAAGTACATAGGTGTAACCGATCAAAGCAACTCCCAAAACCCCTCCACCTTCCTGAACGAGTTCGATGTATTGGTTTCCTGATACATCCATTAGGTCAGAAAACGGTTTTTGATCTACTTTATCATTTCTCATCCGCTCGATCAACTGAACGACTTCCGGATCATTTGTAAAATCTGTTGTTCCCATTGTTTTATTGATTTAGTGATTGATAATAAATTAATTCTGCATTTATGTTAATAATAGTTTGTTCCAACCGGGTTATTGTGTATTGCAAAACAGGTTGCCTTTAATATTTGTATTCCATTTGCGATGAGGATTTAATATTTACGCTCAATTGCCTTCAATTCTGAGAATGCCGAAACCTTGTAAGGTCGGTTTATACGAGGAATTCAATTGTATTGTTACTTTAAATCCGATTTAGGTTAATTTTGCAGCAAAAAATTCATATGACGAAGCATAAACTGGTATTTGCAACAAACAACGATCATAAACTGAGAGAACTAAAAGAGATTCTTTCGTCAGAATTCGAACTATTAAGTTTGAATGATATCGGTTGCGATGACGATATCCCCGAAACGGGAACGACCCTTGAGGCCAATGCAGCACAGAAGTCTTTCTATATCTGGGATAAATATGGCATTGACTGCTTTGCTGACGATACCGGACTTGAGATAGAAGCCCTTGGAAATGAGCCAGGGGTCTATTCCGCGCGTTATGCCGGCGAAGGACGAAGTGCTACCGACAACATGGTGAAGGTTTTGGCGAAAATGGGAAACGAAACTAACAGGAAAGCAAGGTTCAGGTGTGTTATTTCGCTGATTATTGGAGGGAAGGAAAATCAATTTGAAGGAATTGTGGAAGGGGAAATACTTGCTGAAAAGCACGGAGAAGCTGGTTTCGGATACGATCCCATTTTTATGCCACATGGATTTAACCAGTCTTTTGCTGAAATGTCAGCCAATGACAAAAACCGGATTAGCCACAGGGGAAGAGCTGTAATGAAATTGGTTGATTATCTGAAAAATATATAAATTCGCATCACCCGAATCGGCCAGTTTTTCAATAACTAATATTCGAACCGTTTGATGATTGCAAAACTACGAACACTACTTTTTGCATTGATCGGTGTCTCCTTTTTCTGCGAGATTCCGGCAAATAACTGGCACTCATATCTGTCATATTATCAAACAATCGCAATTACTCAGGGTGATCAGAAAATCTTCGCTGCCAACGAAAACGGTCTTTTTTCCTTCGACCTTACTGACAGAAGTTTTGAAACAAAGTCACGTGTTGAAGGGCTGTCAGATTCAGGGATTTCAGCGATCAGTTGGTCTAATTCAAAAAAAGCGTTATTAGTTGGTTATTCAAACGGAAACCTTGACCTTATTTCTGGAAACTCAATTCTTAACCTGTCGGATCTTAAGCTCATGGCAACTATCGCCAATAAATCAATTAATAATATTTTTTGTGACGGAGATTTTGCCTGGTTAAGCTGCGATTTTGGCATTGTAAAAATCAATTTAAAAAAGTGGGAGGTAGCCGAAACCTGGATGATTGGACCTGATGCAACCCTCATTGTTGTAAATGAACTTGCTGCTGATGATCTATATTTTTGGGCTGCTACAGAATCAGGTGTTTTCAGGGCTGAGAAAAGTAATCCAAATCTTCAGGATTATCACAATTGGATTCTTCAGGATGGGCTTCCATTTCCACACAACCAATTCAGTTCAATGGCCGTTTATAATAACAAAGTCTTCACGTGTGATATCGCGGGAAAGATCTACTCATTTGATGGAACATCGTGGAGGACGGTTTATCCCGAAATCACAGGCATAAGAAAGATCAGGGGGTTCTCCTCAGCATTGGCTTTTGTTTGTGACAATAGTATTGAGGTATTGGGATCAAACTCTCGCTTGACGGTTTCGAATTATGGCACCCTGATTCCGGCAGATTCAAAAATCAATCCTTCTGATGCACTAATCAGCAATTCGGGTGATCTGTGGATTGGTGATCACATACTCGGTTTGGTTCAAAAATCAGGAAATGGTTCGTTTCTTACGATGGTTCCTTCAAGTCCGTCGAATAATAATTCACTGAAAATGACCGCCTCCGGAATTAATCTTTACATCGCTACAGGTAAGGATGATTCGCAGGCGGAATCGGTTTCTGCTGAAATTCACCTGTTGAAAGATCAGGAGTGGTTTGCCGTCAACGAATTTACTGACACGAAGTTATCCGGTCTGAAAAATATTACTAAAGTCGTTCCATCTCCTGCTAACCCGGATCATTATTGGGGATCGACCCGAGGTGACGGACTTATTGAATTTGAAGGACAGAAAGCAGTTAGAATCTATAATTCCACGAATTCAACGCTTGGGTCGCAAAATGGTATTTGTAAAACAGGTGGATTAACTTATGATGTTGTCGGAAATTTGTGGTTGACGAATCCTTTTGGGAGTAATCAGCTACATGTTATAAAACCGGATGGAACCTGGAAATCCTTTAGTTATCCGGGAATCGATAATCAGTTTTCCGCTGCTGGTGAAATGATTATTACAAAAGTCGATACCAAATGGATTATCGTCAATAATTCAGATCTTTTTGCCCTACGGACAAAAAACACTTTAGACAATACTTTAGATGACCAATACCGGAAAACTTCTGTCCGAAGCCGGTTTTCGAATGGAGAAACGACGCTTATAAAAGGGTTTAACCAGATTAATATACTAACAGAAGACCAGGATGGATATCTTTGGGTAGGAACAGAAAACGGTGTTGTACTTTATACGAACCCGGAAACACTTTTTGATGATACGGAGTTTTATGGAGTACAACCATCGGTAGATCTTGGTGACAGTCAGTTTCATCCGCTTCTTGAAAATGAAATGGTGAATGCACTGGTTGTCGATGGAGGTAACCGTAAATGGTTTGGAACGACAAATTCAGGTGTTTTCCTCTTTTCCCCTGACGGATCTAAACTGATCCACCATTTCAATACGGACAATTCTCCCCTTTTTTCGAATAACATATCCAGTATTGCTATAAATAGTCAGAATGGTGAAGTGTTTTTTGCTACTGAACGGGGACTGATCTCGTGGATAGGTGATGCAACCGAAGGGAAGAATTCATTTCAACATTTATATGCATGGCCAAATCCGGTAAGGGAAACCTATCATGGTGACATTACGATAGATGGCCTTACCGGAGAATCGAGTGTGAAAATAACGGATGTTTCAGGCAACCTTGTGTATAAGACTACTTCAAATGGCGGGCGTGCAACCTGGAATGGAAAGAATCGTAATGGCGATCGGGTTAGTACAGGTGTCTACCTGATATTTTGTGCTAATCACGATGGGAGTCAATCGCGTGTCATCAAACTGCTTTTTATTCATTGAAACATGCTGCAAAAAACACGAGGAATAGTATTACGTAGTCTTAAATACGGTGAAACAGGTGTGATTACAACCATTTATACCGAGGCGTTTGGCAGGATGGCGTTCATCATGCAAGGGATTCATGGAAAAAAAACGTCGGTAAAAGGAAATCTGCTGAAACAACTTTTCCTGCTGGAAATGGAGGTAGAATACAAACCTGGAAGGGAATTGCAGAGAGTGAAGGAGATAAAAAATATCTCTCCTTTCGGATCGATACCTTTTTGGATTGTCAAGTCGTCGCAGGCACTTTTTCTTGCGGAACTTTTGGAAAAGGTACTTCGGGAAGAGGAATCACGTCCTGATTTATTCGGATTTCTTTATCGGTCAATTCAGGTACTTGATTTACTTGAGGATGGTATTAATAATTTTCATTTGATATTTCTGATTCAGCTTACCCGGTATCTCGGATTTGGGCCATCTAACAATCATTCTGCATCGAATCAAATTTTCGATATGATCGCCGGGAAATTCGTTGTATTGCCACCTACACATCCGTGGTTTTTACAAAACTACGAAAGTTCAGTCCTTGCACAATTAATCGGAATGAGCTTTCAAAATTCAACAGAATTCAAACCAGATCAAGGATTACGGAATATTTTGCTCGATTTTGTACTCGAATATTATGGACTTCACCTGGGGAATAAACTAAATTTAAAATCGCTCGAAATATTTAGAGATATACTTCATTAATAGTATTATAGCTATCGTTAATCAAGAATTAAACAGTAGTTGTCATTCTGAATTGCTAAATCTGAATGGTTCGATAAAAAATAATGTTACTTTTGCAGTTAGCAACTGATTACAATAAAATGGTTTCATCAAAAATTCCAACTTCCAAGAAAAATGCCTTTGCAACGATTCTGGCAATTGCTGAGGAGGTTCATGCTATCGACTTGGCTGTACCCATGTCAAATCTTGTTTGTCCGGAAAAACTAATTGATCTGGTAAGCAAAAATATGAGGCTTGGGAATAATGACTATTCCCCGGCTGAAGGTGTTGAACAATTACGAGAGCAAATTATCAATCTTGTAAATAGTCAAAACAACACTTCTTTCAATCCAGAAACAGACATTACGATCACGGCTGGTCCTGCGCAAGCAATGACCACTGCCATCAGTACATTTGTTAAGGAGGGTGATGAAGCGATTATTTTTGAACCGATTCAAGAGTCATATGCCCCATTTATTGAACTGAATGGCGGACGTCCAATTTTTGTCAACCTGAGAATGCCTGATTTCCGGATCGACTGGGAAGAGGTGAAGAAATTGGTCACTTCGAAGACCAAAATGATCATTATCAACAATCCTCAAAATCCGATTGGCCGGCTATTCAGCGAAGAAGACATTGATCAGCTTAAAAGACTTACGAATGGCACAAAGCTTGTAATTCTGAGCAATGAAGTTTTTGACCATATTGTTTTTGACGACCTGAAATTCCGTAGTCTGGCTTCAATTCCGGAACTTGCGGCCAAAAGTTTAATCGTTTCTAGTTTTGGACCTGTTTTCAATATTACCGGTTGGGGAATTGGATTCATCTATGGTCCGGAAAAATTGATGAGCGAATTCAGAAAGATTCAGCAATTTCAGGGGTTTAGTGTAAATACGCCAGCTCAGTATGCACTGGCTGAGTTTTTACAAGACGGACCCAATTTTGAAGCAATTTGTGAAACCTATCATAGTAAGCGCGATCTGTTTATCTCTTTATTAGAAGGAAGCAATTTTGAACTGGTTCCAACCCATTCAACCTTCTATCAGATTTTGGATTACAGTAAAATATCAGACGAATCGGATGTAGATTTTGCGACAAGGCTCATCATGGAGTACGGTGTAGCAACAGTCCCATTCTCTGCTTTTCAACACGAAAAGACAAAGAATCAACTTATTAGAGTTTGTTTTGCCAAGCCAGATGAAGTACTTGAAGAGGCAGCCAGAAAACTGAAGAGTGTACCTGTTGTCAGCGATCATCATTAGCAGAAAGCGTCCACTCCAAATGGTTTTTGGCCAGATTCGGAAAAAGATTACTTTTGCACTGCAAAATAATTCCGGCCTCATAGTTCAAGGGATAGAATGGAAGTTTCCTAAACTTTAGATTCGCGTTCGAGTCGCGGTGAGGCTACAAAGTGCCGAAGCTCTTGGTTTCGGCATTTTGATTTTCAATAAATTGCAATCATACATACCACGATTATAAAGTCTGAAGCAAATTTTGAGTGTTTTAATTCTTTGGACATTTGAATTCTGTTGAAATCCAGGAAACTGGGTATGAACGTTGTAAAAGCCTCCCTTTTCAATCTCAAATACAGGCAAGGAGATGAAATCCCTTGATAATCATCAGATTCTTTTGTGAATAAGCCTCCAAATCAGAAACTTTATCCAATGGTTTCCGTTTCAATTGAGTATGTTCTCAAAAAATGCTGTTTTCTACACTTCAGATAACGAGATTCATTGAAGTTATAATTTGAATTTTTCACATGTATATTTGTGTAAATTGAAAACGTTAATGCGATGAATAAGATAAAAGGAATTTGTATCGTGCCAAGAGCCGGATTTTAAACAAATTAGATGCATTTTCACCCTGGATAATTTAACCGGCTTCAGATCTGTGGATAATTTTAAATGCCTTCTGATGAATTAAATACAACTCTATATGGGACTGCGCTTTAGAATGATATTGTCAATAGGTTTACTAACATCCTTAATGGTAGCTACCACATTGGTTTATACCAGTATGCGTCAGTTTACAACTCTTAAGGAAAATCTGATTGAACAAACCCGAATTAATCTTCAGATTATTGCTGAATATAGTAGTGCCCCTTTAGTTTTTGAAGATAAAACCAGTGCGACAGAAGTTTTGAAAAAGCTTCGAAAAATTCCACATCTTGTTTCTGCTGTTATTTACGATACAAAATATGTTCCCTTTGCATCATTTGGAATTGACTCAGTTCAAAAAATTTCACAAGGTGATAAATTCTTTTTGAAGGATATCCTGTTTCGAAATAACTCGATGTTTATGAGTGTTCCGATAAGTTTTAACGGTAAAAGGCTGGGCGCACTTATTGCAGAAATTGACTTGAATTTTAGGGAGAAGCAAAATCTGGAAGAAATTATATTTTTTATTGTCCTGTTTTTTATTCTGGTTATTATATCGATGGTCCTTGCTTATTTTGTAGGAGGTGCAATGGCTAAGCCACTTCTGCTCTTGTCTGCGAAAATGCGAAATATATCGAAGGATAATAGCTTTGATGAGTACATTGACATTTTCAGAAAGGACGAAATCGGGGGATTGATTCATGGATATAACTACATGCTTAGCCAGTTGGCAAAATGGAAAAACAAACAGCTCGAAACGGAAGCGGAGCTTAGAAGCTCCAATGAAATACTTGAATTAAAGGTTGATGACCGAACAAAAGATTTGAATTCTGCGCATGAAAAACTAAAGAATCACCTTCGGAATGAACAGGCAATTCTCGAGAGTCTGCCTTATGGAATTGTATTGATTGATAATAATTCCGAGATTATTGAGATCAACCAATTTGCCCTCAAATTTTTGGGGTATACTGAAAAGCCCAAATACATCACAGAAATAAGTCACCAAAGTCCTCATCCTGAAAGTCAGTCGGAATCGCCTGACGCTTTTACCGGGCCTTATCAGTCGGTTCAATCGGAATTAATTAATCGGAATGGGTCAATTGTCCCGGTTTTAAAATCTGCCATGGAGATTGAATACAATGGTCAAAAAGTTTTGCTTGAGGCATTTGTGGATATATCGGACTTAAAGAAAACCCAACTTGAACTTATTGAAGCGAAAGAGATGGCGCAGGAATCCGATCGCTTAAAGTCTGCTTTTTTAGCAACTGTGAACCACGAACTCAGAACTCCCTTAAACCATATTCTTGGTTTCAGCGAATTAATTAAATCAGGCGTTGATCCTGACGAAGCAAGGAGTTTTGCAAATGATATCCTGACAAGCGGTAAAAATTTGTTAACAATCATTGAAGATGTTTTCGATCTGGCATTAGCGGAGGAAGCTAAAATCAAAATCCGCAAACAGTCTTTCCGAATGATGGATCAGTTTCTTGAAAATAAGTCTTCCTTTGAAAATATACTACAGGCATCTGGAAAAGAAGATCAGATCACATTGACTTTTAGACCTGAAAAAAAATCATTGGCTGAGTATTATATAGCCGACAAAAGCAAGATTAATCAGGTGCTAGTTCATCTTTTTAAGAATGCGATAAAATTTACCAGTCGTGGGATGATTGAAGTAGGCTTCAATATCAGTAATGAAAATCAACTAATTTACTATATTAAGGATACAGGTATAGGAATACCGGAGGAAAAGCTTTCGGTAATATTTGATTTTTTCCGGCAGGGAGATGATACTTTAACCCGGGCATATGGTGGACTCGGAATTGGTTTGGCCATATCGTTAAGAATCACCAGGCTACTTAATGGGTCGTTGACTGTAGAATCAGAACAAGATAAAGGGAGTACATTTTATTTTGCTGTTCCTGTTGAGGTTTCCGAAGAGGCAGAAAATGGTTTTTCAAATTAAAAAAAAGAAGCCAATGCATTAACACTGGCTTCTACATGGTCTGATTATTGAATCCAATTAATTCAGGTTCAATAGTTTCATCATTTTTTTTGCAATGTCGGTGTTTTCCATGAATCCTGTAAATTGCTCGGCACCGGGGCCAAAAGCATAAACTGGAACAGCTATTCCGGTATGGCCTCCGGAAGTAAATTTGCCAGTCACTTTTCCTGTTTTATAATCGCCACCATTGAGGGTCATTCCACCCGTTTCGTGGTCAGCAGTTACGATGATCAAAGTTTCGCCATTAGAAGCAGCAAATTTCAATGCAGCTCCGATTGCTCGGTCAAAATCAAGCGTTTCGAGTACTACGCCTGGTGTCTTATTCTCATGGGCAAGAAAGTCAATCTCCGAACCTTCAACCATCAGGAAAAACCCTTTTTTACCCTGTGAAAGCAGGTTGATTGCTGTCTGTGTTGCAGGAACGAGTATTTCACCCCGTTCAGGCATGGGCGCATCATGTTCCTGAGCAGTAAATCCGGCCAATTTTCCCGATTTTATTTTCTGAATATCCTCGATATTGTATAAAACCTGGTAACCTTTATCTTTCAATTCTTTACTTAAATTCTTTCCATCTTTTCGGTCCTCGAAATTCTTTATTCCCCCGCCGATGAAAACATCAATATTGGTTTTCAGAAAATCGGCCGCAATATCCTCATAACTACTTCTTGAAGACGCATGGGCAATAAATGAAGCTGGTGTAGCGTGTGTGATAGCAGAAGTGGAGACGAGGCCTGTTTTAAGTCCCTTTTTTTCAGCCATTTCGCGGATGTTTGTAACAGGTTTTTTGTCAGGACCGACTCCAATCGCACCGTTGTACGTTTTAATTCCAGCGGAGAGTGCCGTTCCGCCTGCTGCCGAATCTGTGATGTAATTATCTGATGAGTACGTTTTTGAAAACCCAATATTTTTAAAGTTTTCCAAAAACAAATGACCTCCGTTTGCAGTCATTGCTGAATAAACATGAGCAAGTCCCATCCCGTCACCGATCATCAGGATAATGTTTTTCGGCAGTTTTTTACCGGTTGGCTGCACATAATTCTGTACTTCATAAAATGAGCCACCGGGGTAAAGTTCGTTTAATGCCTTATTTTTAGGATCTTTATATTCCTCCTGTCCATAACCGGTAAAGGATATAAAACCTACTATCAAAATGCTAAAGATCAAATGATTTAAAAGCCTGCTTGTTTTATTCATGGTTGCTGTTTTAATTTTGGAATTTATTACTTTAGAGCTATTTACTAAGATTTGGAATTATTTTTTTTATTTGGCTGATCAATTAGGCCTGCTTCAATACCCGGGCGAAGAACCACAGGATGATGCTTCTTTTGTATGCGCATATTGACCATTTCGACAAGAAGGGAGAAAAATACGGCGAAGTAGATATATCCTTTGGGAACTTCGACATGAACACCTTCCAATACGAGCATAAATCCAATCAGTATCAGGAATGAGAGTGCCAGTATTTCGAGGGTTGGGTGAGTGGCAATGAACTTACTGATTTTGTCGGCAAAGAAGATCATGATAAACAATGAGATAACTACTGCCAGAATCATAATTGAAAGATGACTTGTTAATCCGACGGCTGTTAAGATCGAATCGAACGAAAATACAATATCAAGCATGATGATCTGAATGATCACCTTAGATAATACCGCGACACCACCAGACGGACCTCCTTCGTGCAGGTTCTCCATTTTTGCATGAATTTCTGAAGTACTTTTTGCAAGCAAAAACAATCCTCCGGTCAATAGAATTAGTTCCCTGATACTGAATCCGACATTGAAAACAGAAAAGAGCGGTTCAGTCATGCTCTTGGTCATCCACGAGATGATTGTTAAAAGAAATATTCTGAATATGAGTGCAATGCTTAATCCTAATCGCCTCGCGTATTGTTGCTGGCTGGCAGGAAGCTTATTGGTGACAATTGAAATAAAGATGACATTGTCAACTCCTAAAACAATTTCCAGAAAAGTCAGCGTGAGCAAGGCTATCCATGCTTCGGCTGTAAAAAATATTTCCATGGCCTGATTTACTTGTAGATATAAATATTTTAAATGAATTACTCCTATTGCCACAAAATTCTACTGTGTCGTTCTGCAAATATAAAAATATTATGGACCTGAATTCTATGAAGAAACAACCAGAGTTGGTTAAACCCAAAATGTTTCCAAAATGTAATAAATAAGGATAATTCAGAACTGCTCTGGTTCAAAATCATCACGAAGGAAAAAGTAGGTTCCGGTTACACTGATTTTCATTCCCACAACTCCGATAGCGATCAGTTTAACAAGAATTTTTTCGCCTTTCCAACGGGGAAGTTTGGCTTGACGGGAAAATTGATTTAGCGAGAGGTTCTGATTCAATGCGATTAGCGAAAGTAGTCGTTTCTCTTCGTCTGAAAATCGGATATGAACACCCTGTGGGCTTTTCTGTTGTTCCCAGACTTTCAGAAGAATTCCAGGCGCTACAATATTTTGGTCGCCTTTTCTGATATAGACCAGCCATTTGCCATCTTCATTCTGTGCCAAATGGGGGATATCATCTCTTTTTTGGATTACGATTTCGAGGACTGACTTTCCGTCAATCAGCCACTGTATTGTCTGAAAATTGATGGGAAGCTTACTGTAGAGTTTAGCAGCAGCCTCCGCCATATAATATTCTTCATCAGATTGAATGCCAGCTACAGAGCCGTTGTCTCTGATTCCTAATAATAAACGACCGCCGTCGGTATTGGCAAATGCCACCATCGAACGTGCAATTTTCCTCGAATCGTTGATGCAATATTTAAAATCCTGCCGTTGGTGCTCTCCTTCGGCAATCATTTTGAGTAATTTTAAGTTCATGTCAATAGATCACCTTCATAACGCACTGTAGGCAGTCAAAGTCAAGACGCAGCTCATTTATTCCATCGTTCAGCGAAAATGGTTCACTAAAATTAGTGGACTTTTTGCCACCAAATTTAGGACAGAACCCCATTTGGAATTTTAGACAATGCTTTGTTGTCATCACTGTTTTGCCATGTGGGTCCGATTGTTTTTCAAATGCCATTTCAGGATTCTCGACTCCGTGACGTATATAAAACTGCCTGGCCAGCCGATTGCTGATATTCCCTTCAAATCCAATTTCTTTGTCAGGATAAAGACAACTATTTGGTTCATGCTTGATTTCGTTTCTGGTTTTCTTCTTCCTGGCTTCCGTGATTTGGTCAAGCAGATCACGACGCATGGCATTCAGCGCAGATGCCTGGAAAAAAAACTTTTCGGTTCCATTGGTTTCGACACCTGATACAAGGAAAGGTGTATCTCCGGATTTTGTCAACTGATGTGTGATTGCCTCTTTTGACTTTAAAATATCGCGGGCAGGATTTTTAGGCAGGTCATATTCCGATGTTACAACAATTCCTGACTCGTCATTTGCTGTTAGTTCAAAACCGTCATCCGTCTCACTAATTTCAATTCTTACTGCGATTTTTCTGATTGTAAGATCAGATTTCAGTTGTTGTTGAAAAAGGTGATCGTAGTTTCTGAAAACTTTGGCGCCGGGATAGATTCCATTCATCTTATCAGGAAAAATACGACTTCTTTCTACTACATTCACTTTAATACCAACACTTTCACCTGCAGTAGAAATAAACACGAGGCCATCGTTGTTGGCGATTTCAAGCGCTGACTTAATTTCAAAATATTTGGTCGTAACTTGCGTTACTTCACCAACCGATTCGCCCAAAAACTTAGGCGATTCAAAGGATACAATATCTTTTGATCTGCCGTGCAAAAAATAGTCGGTTGTGCCACGATTGAATGACTTTGCAGGATTGGCCTCAAAACTGATATAACTTTTTCCAGCGGAAGCAGATTTAAATTCAGGTTGGTCTTCGAGAAAGGCATCAATCTTCTTCCTGTAAAAAGCGGTGATATTTTTTACATAGTCGACCTCTTTTAACCGTCCCTCTATTTTAAACGATTGAATGCCTGCTTCTGCCAGTTCTTTAATAGAGTCCGAATGATTCAGATCTTTTAGGGACAGGAGATGTTGATCGGCCGAAATTATTTTTTTGTCGGCATCGAAGAGGGTATATCGTTTCCGGCAAGGTTGCGCACATGCTCCACGGTTAGCGCTCCGCCCGCCGATTGCATTACTCAGGTAACAACGTCCGCTAAAACTGACACAGAGTGATCCATGAATAAATGCTTCCAATTCGATGGAAGTTTGGCTTCGGATTTCACGGATTTGTTCAGTGCTCAATTCACGGGCAAGGACCGCACGTTTAAAATGAACGGCTTCTAGAAATTTAATTTGCCCGGGAAGATAGTTGTGAAGCTGGGTACTCGCATGTAATGAAATTGGGGGGAGATCCATTTCGAGAATTCCCATATCCTGAATAATCAAAGCATCAACACCAATTTCGTACAGATTCTTAATTTGCTGCCTTGCATCTTCCAATTCGCTGTCGTACAAAATAGTATTTAAAGCGACGTAGACTTTGACTCCGAAAACCTGTGCTTCTTTAACTAATATTTCGATGTCTTGTATAGAGTTACCAGCATCTTCACGGGCTCCAAATTTTGGACCGCCAATGTAAATGGCATCTGCTCCATGTGATATTGCAGCCCGGCCGCAAATCAGATTTTTTGCAGGAGCCAACAGTTCTATATTTTTTTTAGAAGACATTTTGAAGGTTTTCAGAAATTATATCACTAATAAGTTTTTTGCTTAACCCAAACAGTCAGAGCAAATCTACGCAATATCCACTTTATTTTTTTGCTCAAGAAGTGCTTCCCAATATTCAAGTGCCCGACGAGTGTGAGGAATCACAATTGTACCGCCAACGAGGTTGGCAACTGAGAAAATTTCGAAAAGCTCCTCTGTGTTCACTCCCAGTTCGCAGCATTTTTCGAGATGGTATTTAACGCAGTCATCACATCGCAGAACCATTGAACTGACCAATCCGAGCATCTCCTTTGTTTTAGAGGTGAGCGCGCCATCCATGTAAGTATTTGTATCAATATTGTAAATCCGCTTCATCACCTTGTTGTCGGATGCAAGAATCTTTTCATTCATCTTCTCCCGATATACTCGAAAATCATTTATTAAATCACTCATATTTAGATTTTTATTGCATTAAATAGAATAAGATATTTTTTGAGCCATTTGTGCTAAAACTGCTTATGTTGTAGAAAATATGACAATCGTCCTTTAAACTAATCGGTTTTTCTTAAAGCCTTCAGCCCACAAACCTCCTGTCTTTTCATTCCTGCGGACAATCAATCCGTTCAATTACATCAGCGATAAGTGTCGTCTGTGTGCTATCTTTAATAATAACTCTCACATAGTCACCAAATTGAAGATTTTTATTCGAAAATACCACGAGTTTATTCTGTGACGTTCTTCCGGAAAACTCACTTTTTTTCTTTTTCGAGACAGCTTCCGCCAATACTTCAAAGGTTTTTCCGATATCACGACGGTTACTTTCGACCGAAATCCGGCTCTGCAATGCAATGATTTCTTCAAGCCTTCTTGCTTTGGTCTCCTCCGGAACGTCATCCTCGAAATGTGAATGGGCATAGGTTCCAGGTCGCATCGAAAATTTATACATGAACGATGTGTCGAACTGAACCTGCTCCATAAGCGATAGTGTTTCCAGATGATCCTCTTCCGTTTCGGTACAAAAACCACAAAATACATCACTTGTAATGCCGCATCCCGGAATTATTTCACGAATTGCCCTGATGCGGTCGAGATACCATTCGCGGTCGTATTTGCGGTTCATCTTTTTAAGAATAACGCTGCTTCCCGATTGAACAGGCAAATGAATATGACGACAGATATTGGGATATTTTGCCATCGTTTTCAATAATTTGTCGGACAGATCTTTAGGATGAGATGTCGTAAACCGGACACGCAATTCCGGCGAAATTGCTGCAACCATCTCAAGTAAATCGGGGAATCGAACTGGTTTCCGTTCGCCTTCGGGATGCCATTTAAATGAATTGACATTTTGTCCCAACAAGGTCACCTCCTTATATCCTGACTTCAATAGGTCATTTACTTCGTTGATCAGGTCTTTTGGATCACGGCTTCGTTCGCGACCACGCGTGTAAGGGACAATACAATAGGTGCAAAAATTATTGCAACCTCGTGTTATTGATACATAACCGGAAATCTTTCCTTCTCCGATCCGTTTTGGAATGATTGAATCATATGTCTCATCTATTGTAAGTTCCGTATTAATAGCCGCTACGCCGGACTGAGCTTTATCCAACAGGAACGGGAGATCACGATAGGCATCCGGACCAGCCACAAGGTCGACCGATTTTTTCAGGAGAAGCTCGTCACCGAGTCGTTCAGCCATGCAACCAATCAAACCAACAAGCAATCCCGGACGCTTCTTTTTGATACTTTTAAAGAGATCAAGCCTTCCCCAAATGCGTTGTTCGGCATTGTCACGGATAGAACAGGTATTAATCAAGATGGTATCCGCCTCGATGTATTGATCTGTCATTGTGTATCCACGCTCACCCATTACTGCGGCAACAACCTCACTGTCTGCCACATTCATCTGGCAGCCATAGGTTTCTATATAGAGTTTCTTGTCGTGCATTGATATTTTGATCTTTAAAAATTATTCGGGCAAAGTTATCACCATTTCAGCAATATGGAAGAAAAGGGCAATTTAAAATAGCCTGAGCAAAATGGAAATCAGAAGCAGATTAAAGTTGGTATATTGTTTTGAGCCAGCTTAATACTAAAGTTAATAATCAATTAGCACAGCTTCAGCGACATTGTTTTCATGCCATTTGAATTTGCGTATATTTGCAGATCAATAAAAATACAGGAAAAATGAAACAATCGATCATCCTGCTTTTTGTACTGGCTTTTATTACAGGGTTTTCGGCAACCCGTGAATCGACTACCCGAGTCGATCCGCAAAGTGCTGCAGATTCGTTGATGATTTGGGATAAATTAAATATACAGAGCGATCCTAAAATTATCGAGCTACTCAAACAGGAAGTAGTGCATAGTAAAAAGAATGAAACAATCGGTGGATTCAGACTGCAAATTTATTTTGGTTCAGGAGAAAAGGCACATACTGAGGCGATCAAGATTAAAACTGAATTTCTCTCATCCAATCCCAACGTTAAAACATACCTGCTTTTCAAGTCACCCGATTTCATTGTGAGAGTTGGAAATTTCAGAACTAAAAGTGAAGCATTAAAGATGCAGAAAACACTTTTATTTCAGTACCCGAATGCTTTTATTGTTGCCGATGAGATTGCCTTTCCGGAACTTGTAACTAATTCAACAATCAATTAATCAGGATAATTTAAGGATGAGCGAACAAATTAAACACGAATGTGGAATTGCCCTGATAAGATTACTTAAACCGCTGGAATACTATCGCTTAAAATATGGCACCTGGCAATATGGTGTGAATAAGCTTTATCTTTTGATGGAGAAGCAACACAACCGCGGTCAGGATGGTGCAGGAGCGGTTGGCGTAAAACTGAATGTCTCTCCAGGCCAGGAGTATATTTTCCGCCACCGTTCTGTTGATCCCAACCCAATAAAAGATGTTTTCGGGAAAATCTACAAAGAGTTTAATCACGCAGCAACCAATTTTCCACAAAGCTTTCATGATCCCGTATGGGCAAAAGAGAACCTTCCTTTTGCAGGGGAGGTCTACCTTGGACATTTGAGATACGGAACTTTTGGTCGCAACAGTGTAGAATATACACATCCTGTGATGCGGCAGAATAACTGGCGTTCACGTAGTCTTGTTCTTGCTGGGAATTTTAACCTGACCAATGTTGACGAATTGTTTGACCTGCTAGTCGGATTGGGCCAGCACCCCAAAGGCTTCACTGATACGGTGACAATTCTTGAGAAAGTTGGTCATTTTATTGATGAAGAAAATGAATTGCTATTCAGACAGTATAAAAACGAAGGGTTCAAAAACAAAGAGATTTCGAGACTGATTGAAGAGAAACTGGATGTCCGGAAAATCCTTGAACGGGCAAGCCGTGACTGGGATGGAGGGTATACGATTGGTGGAATTATCGGTCATGGTGATGCGTTTGTTGTCCGCGATCCATGGGGCATTCGTCCTGCATTCTATTATGCTGATGATGAGATTGTTGTAGTAGCCTCCGAGAGGCCGGTTATTCAGACGGTAATGAATGTGGGCTGGAATCAGGTCAGTGAAATTGAACCAGGTAATGCCTTGGTCATCAAAGCAGACGGAACTGTAAAACATGAACTTGTACGAATACCTCAGACTCGTAAGTCATGCTCCTTCGAAAGGATATATTTCTCGAGGGGCTCAGACCGGGATATATATCTCGAACGTAAAAAACTGGGATTTCTGCTGGCTCCGATGATTCTTGATAAAATAAATCACGATCTTAAAAAGACCGTTTTTTCGTATATCCCCAATACGGCTGAGACCGCTTTCTATGGAATGATGGAAGGGATTCGCGCCGCATTGATTAGTTGGAAAAAGAAGCAAATCCGGGCATTAGGAACTGCAATAAGCGACACCGATATCGAGGAGATCATTTCACTTCAACCCCGTATGGAGAAGATTGCCGTTAAGGATGTGAAGATGCGTACCTTTATTGCTGACGACACAAGCCGCGATGATCTTGTGGCACATGTTTACGATGTAACTTACGGAATTGTTGAGAATTACACTGACACGCTGGTTGTAATCGACGATTCAATTGTACGCGGGACAACGCTAAAAATGAGCATCCTTAAAATACTCGACCGTCTTAAACCAAAGAAGATCATCATCATCTCATCAGCTCCCCAAATTCGCTATCCCGATTGCTATGGAATAGATATGGCCATTCTTGGAAAGTTTGTCGCATTCGAGGCGGCGATTGTTCTGCTTAAAGAGAGTAAGCGATCAAAAATAATTGACGAGGTATACCGTAAATGTAAGGAACAGCAACATTTGCCAAAAGAAGAGATGGTCAATTATGTGAAAGAGATTTACAAACCTTTCACTGATGATGAGATTTCAGCGAAAATTGCGGTATTGCTCAAACCTGACGATTGCAAAGCTGAAGTTGAAATTGTATATCAAACTGTTGATAATTTACATATTGCATGCCCGAATGATCTGGGTGACTGGTATTTCACCGGCGATTACCCTACTCCAGGAGGAAATAAAGTAGTGAATACTTCTTTTATAAACTTTATAGAAGGAATAAAAGGAAGGGCATATTGATATTTATAAAAAAGGGCAGAGACGCGTTTAATCGTTTCTCTGCCCTTTTTTTATAATTATATTCCAGGATATTATTGAAATCTCACCTTGGGATTTTCCTGTTTATCAGCCAATTCTTCTAGATAAGTGCCTACATGCCTATCTATTTTTGAATCGTACATGTCGTCAATATCGAGTAAGATACCTGTCTCTTCCACATCCCCGAATTCATCACTGATTACTGTTCCGAATGTTCGCATTGACGGGGTAAGGCTCATATAGGCATTTATAAGCGGCGGGATATTCTCACCATGCTTGCGAACCTCCGCCGAAAGTATTTTGTATGCCTCTTCATAACTTTTACCGGAGAATAGTTCATCCATTCGTGCCGTATCGGCAGTATAAGGCATTGGTTTTTTGGGCCGGACCAATTTGTCAGGATCGGGAAAGTAGGTTCCGAAAAAATGGAGAATCAGATTTCGTGCACTTTGATTATACTGCGGATACATCGTCACTTTCCCAAAATAGTACCTGATATCGGGATAATCAATCATAAGTGCACCTAAACCGTCCCAAAGATTATCGAGCGCAAAAAGCGCTTTCGCTCCTGCTTTACTTGATTGGTAATCTGGTTGTACAAATGAACGACCCAACTCAATTACATAGGGAAGGTAATCTTCAATAAACTCATCCGAAAAATGGAAATGATGTGTTGTTGCTAATTGAACTTCGCCATTTTCATCTCGGGGAAGACCTGCGCAATGTATGTATCTGTAACCACCTAAAATTTCACGACGGCTTGGATCCCATACAATCAACTGCTTATAAGGATATTCTTTTCTGGTGTCGTATTCATCGATATCTACCTCTTCGCCAATTCCTCCACCTGCAGTCCGGAAAGTCAACTCCCTTAATCGTCCGATTTCACGCATGATATTTGGTGAATCGTGGTGAGTAAGAATATATATTTCGTTTTCGGCTTTGTTCGTTTTCCGGTGAAATTTATCGGTGGTAAGTTCTGCTTCGATCAGCTCCCTTGGCACGGGTGGAATTATTTCCTTCATTTTTCAAACAATTGAATTGATGCTTCAAAAATAGTAATAAATGGCTGTGATTATTCCGTAAAAAGTTATTTGTTAGTCAACTCATATACAATGTCTTTTACGTTGCCAGCCCATTCTGCGTGAGATTTTGAGCGATCGAAATGGTTCCAGGGTATCGGTTTACCGAAACTGATAACAAACGTTTTACCTCTGTTTTTAAATAATTCATCCGATAGCAGGAACATTTCGAGGTTAATCCGGATTCCAATTTTTTTACGGAAATTGGCAAGCCAATAGAAAAACCAGGAGTTTTTTCCGTTAATATAGACAGGAATTACATCTCTGTGATGCTCTATCGATTTTTGAACGAAGTGTTTCTGCCATGCTAAATCGATGATCTTTCCTCTGATTTTTCGAGAGGCTAACCCCGCTGGAAAAATAAGAATTTGATTGTCTGAATCATAAGCTTCATTGATCAAACTGGCCGACTTTCGCTGGTCTCCAAACTTATTGATTGGGATGAAAACACTTGCAAGAGGAGGTATTTTAGTAAGCTCATCCCTGACAAGGAACAATGATTTTCCCATACGGTCTGACACAGCCTTGATCAACATCAAACCATCGAATCCGCCCAATGGATGGTTCGATGCAAAGATATACTTTCCTGATGCCGGAAGATTTTCCTCGCCTTTGAGCACAACTTTCACATCGAAATATTGAAGAACCGCCTCAATAAAAGGGACCCCCTTAAGATGTCCGTATTTTCTGATTATTTCGTTGATTTCCCTGATATGCAATAACCGATTTATCAGTCCGTAAACAAAACCTGGTATTCTGGCTGCCAACTTCTTATTTTTTTCCGCCACCAGTTCCTTTAAAACAATTGGTTTTAGAGTGGGTGTATCCCTTTCGATTTCCATACCTGCAATTCTGGGTTTATTTTCCCTCAAAGTAAAATAAAAAAAGGTTCCGAAATGATAAGGCATCAGGGAATTATTGTAACCATCGGGAGATATCTGTCTAAAGTAAGTGATAATAGTTGGTGACTCAGGCGGAATTAGGGTGATAGTTGATGACTTTAGCCCGGTTTGGTTCATACTTCAATGTCACGGCGGAGGATTCAATCCGCCTAATTGTAGTTTCAAGGAGGATTTTAACACTTAAATTTCGTATTCCTTCATTTTGATTTACAGTTGCATTATGAAATGAAAATATTTCCTTTATTTTGCAAATCCCTTCTGTTTGTTGAGGTTTTCCATACAAAAACTGCTGATCCTGGCATGTTGTCAACACCAATTAGCAAGTTATCAACTGTTATATTAAAGTTTATCAACAAAATGTTGAGAAGTTGTTGGTGGAATGAAGTGTCATACTTTGTCATGATGTGTAAAACTACTATTTTTACATACAATTGGTAAACTATATTCAGATGGTTTCATTTTCGAACATATACCCAGTAACTCTGGACGGTAAAGGCCGCGTAGTGTTGCCCTCTCCCTTTAAAAAGGAGATGGGGGATGCGCTTGAGCCATCGTTTGTGGTCGAAAAGGATGTCTACGACAAGTGTCTGAATATATATCCCCATTCAACCTGGCTGGCAAAAGTCGACAGATTACGCCGCAGGCTGAACCAGGACGATCCCATTCAAAGCAAAATGCTCTCGCGTTATTACGAGGAGATTGTCAAAGTAAGTATGGCAGAAAACGGGCGATTAAATATCCCCGATGAAATGCTTGAATATGCAGGAATCACCAAAGAGGCCGTATTTACTGGTCAGGGATCCCGGATGAGATTATGGGAACCTTCACGCCATCAGGCGTCAAGGCTTAGTGATGATGACTATGCAAGATTATATAAAGAGTTGCTTGGTGGTCCGATGGAAAGCTTTTAATGTCTAAAACATTGATCACATGGACGATTATCATGTACCAGTATTGCTTGAAGAGAGTATTGAAGGGTTGAATATTAAACCTGGCGGTACCTATGTCGATGTGACGTATGGCGGAGGAGGACACTCCGCAAAGATCCTTGAAAAACTAGGTGATGGAAAACTGATTGCTTTCGACCAGGATATTGATGTCAAAGACAATCTTCCCAATGACGATCGTTTGATCTTTATCCGTCATAATTTCAAATACATCCGTCATTTTTTACGCTATTATCAAATCGACAAAGTAGATGGAATACTGGCAGATCTTGGTGTGTCATCGCACGATTTTGATGTTCCGGATCGCGGATTTTCTTTCCGTTTCGAAGGAAATCTCGACATGCGAATGAATCAATCCGCCGCTCTCGATGCGTCAAAGGTCATCAACGAATACGATGAGGCTCAACTTTGGACGATTTTCCAGGATTATGGTGAGATAAAAAACTGGAGGCACTTGGTTTCACTTATTACAGCTGCCCGGTCGAATGAGCCAATCACGTCAACAAGTCAGTTTCTGAAAGTTATTGCGCCTTGTGTGCCGGCCAAGATTGAAAAAAAATACCTCGCGATGGTTTTTCAGGCATTAAGGATTGAAGTGAATAATGAGATAGGTGTACTCAGCGATTTTCTGGAAAGTACAGCCGATCTGTTGAAACCGGGAGGCCGGTTAGTTGTGCTTTCGTACCATTCGCTTGAAGACCGGATTGTAAAAAACTTTATGCGATCTGGTCGGATTGACGGGGTGCAGGAGAACGATTTTTTTGGCAACCGTTCTTCGCCATTCGAATTGATCAACCGGAAAATTATCATACCGGGTGAAAAGGAAATTGCTTTAAACCCAAGGGCGAGGAGCGGAAAATTACGAATTGCAGAAAAACGATAATGGTTGCCGCAAAAAGGAAAAAAAAGGTCACGGTAAGGGAAGTGCTCAACGGCAGATTCTTCGAAAGCGAATGGTTTCGCCGGAACAGAATTTTAATGTTTATGATCTTCCTGATGTTATTGACAAATATTTCAGTGCGTTACAAATCTGAGAAGGTCATTCGTGAAATGACATCGTTGGAAGATAGCCTGATTGAATTACGTTCGAAATCGATTTCAATTGCTGCCGACGTGGTACGACTAGGCAGAAACTCTGTAATTATAGATCGTGTTAAAAAAAGTGGTTTAGATCTGGAGACTTCGAAAGAACCTCCACGAAAAATATATGTAGACAAAGAATAGAATGGAGATCAGAAAAGCAATATTGACACGTTTTGGAGTGGTGTATGCCATCATTGTGCTCTTCTGCATCTATATTATTGTGCGTGTTTTCGTAATTCAACACATGCCCCGATGGGATAGGGAAGCTCAAAAATTGGATATCAAAGAGTTTGCCCTGGCTGCACGGCGAGGCGATATCTGCGCGGCAGATGGCAGCCCACTTGCAACCTCTGTACCTTATTACGAATTACGGATAGATCTTGGAGCGCCAGGTCTGTCCAAATTTTTTTATAACGAGGTTGATTCGCTGGCTTATTGTCTTTCCAGATTTTTGCGAGATAAATCGGCCAGGACCTATCGGTCGGAGCTGAAAAGAGCTTTTGCACAACAAAAGCATTATTTTCTGCTCTCTTCGCACAAAGTTTCATATGCTGAATTACAGGAGATTAAAAAGTTTCCTATTCTTCGCAGGGGGCGAAATAAGGGAGGATTAATGCCTGAACAGGAGGACCAAAGGGTTTATCCTTCTGGAAATCTAGCGATGAGAACCCTTGGGAAACTGACGAAAACCGAAACTGAAGGTTCAACAGGAAATGCCGGTGCATTCGGTCTTGAAAAATCGTTCGAGAAAGAGTTGAAAGGAGAAGACGGAGTGGCCGTTAAGCAAAATATGTCGGGCCGATGGTTCATTATCAGCAAGGAAGACCCGGAAGATGGCAAGAACATCATTACAACGCTTGACGTCAAAATGCAGGATCAGGTCACTTATTCTCTCAAACTCCAGATGGAGAAGACCAGGGCCGCTTATGGTACTGCTATTCTAATGGAGGTTAAAACAGGTGATATAAAGGCCATTGCAAATTTTGGACGAAACAGTAGCGGTCAGTTGATGGGTGGATATCAGAATTATGCCATTGGGAATGCAGGTTGTTCCGAACCCGGATCAACTTTTAAGCTGGCCTCATTAATGGCTGCATTCGACGATGGGAAAATAGATACTTCTACAATTGTTGACACTGGAAATGGGTTATGGAAATACAAAGGAGAGGAGATCAAAGACAGTGAATATAAGAAAGGCGGACCCGGACATGGCAAGATTACAGCCAAACGCGCCTTTGAATTATCATCAAATGTGGGTCTTGCTAAATTGATTACACAAAGCTATGACGGCATTCCAAAAGATTTCGTCAAAAGGATCGGCAAACTTGGTATGTTGGAAGAGCTTAAACTTGGAATTCAGGGTGAGGCTAAACCTTATATACGTACACCCGAAGACAAACTATGGTCCGGTGTATCCTTGGCATGGTTATCATTTGGATATGAACTAAAAGTAACGCCGCTTCAAACACTTACCTTCTATAATGCAGTTGCTAACGGTGGGACGATGATGAAACCCCGCCTCGTGAAAGGTGTTACCGAAAACGGGACGATTCGTGAAAAAATAGGCACAGAAAAACTGATATGGTCGATTTGTTCCGCAAAAACATTACGCATGGCTCAGGCTATGCTTGAAGGAGTCGTTACCAATGGAACGGCTAAGGCATTGCAGACAAAGTTCTACAAAATTGCAGGGAAAACAGGAACAGCGCTTGTCGCCAATAATAAAGAAGGATATAGCCACGGCGGACAGAAAATATACCAATCCTCATTCGCCGGTTATTTTCCTGCTGATGATCCAAAATACTCGTGTATCGTAGTTATCAATGATCCTAAAGGTGGAAATTACTATGGAGGCTCGGTGGCAGGTCCGGTATTCAGAATGATCTCAGACTATGTTTACGCTTATCAATTGGGACTTGACGATGAAGTGGAATTACCTTTTGCCAAAATCGAAAATGATATCCCGGGTATTACAGCCGGTCGAAAAAAAGACATTGCCAATGTCCTGGACGAATTGGATATACTTAACGGATTCGCATTCACAAAATCCGAATGGGTTGAAGCCAAACCCGATGAAGATGGACTTGAACTCACAAATCGTAAGGTAGAAAAGGGAACTGTACCCAATGTAAGGGGAATGGGAGCTACCGATGCCGTTTATCTGCTCGAAAATACGGGGATGAGAGTGTCGGTTCGAGGTCGCGGAAAGGTTAAATCACAATCGGTGAGAGCCGGTTCAAAAATACAACGTGGGCAAAGTATTGTGCTCAAATTAAGTTAAAGGGTAAGAAATGAAGACTTTATCTGAAATATTAAACGGGGTTGGCGATATCACTGTAATTGGAAACAATGATTGTGCGGTTGCTGGAATTGCTTTCGATTCAAGAAAAGTACTCCAGGGATTCCTGTTTGCTGCAATTCCGGGAACGGCTGTTGATGGTCACCGCTTTATCCCGACTGCAATTGCGAATGGCGCAACATCAGTACTTTGTGAACAACTTCCAGAGAATCCAGATGCAAATATTACATGGATTAAAGCTGCAAATTCCTCATTTGTGTTGGGACAAATCGCCTCGAACTTTAGTGGCAACCCTTCATCTGCAATGAAAATTGTAGGAATTACAGGGACCAACGGAAAAACAACTACGGCCACCTTGCTGTACCGGTTGTATAAAGAACTTGGCCATAAAGTTGGCTTATTATCAACAGTTTGCAACTACATCGATGGTAAGAAAGTTGAAGCTACTCATACAACCCCCGATCCTTTGGAGACGCAGAAACTGATGGCAGAAATGGTTGCAGCTGGCTGTACTTACTGTTTCATGGAGGTCAGTTCCCATGCAATTGCCCAGGACAGGATTTCCGGAATCGATTTCGATGGTGGCATATTTACAAATCTTACGCACGATCATCTCGACTATCACAAAACATTTGCGGAATACCGCAACGCCAAGAAAAAATTCTTCGACCAGCTCGGTCCGAAAGCCTTTGCCATTACGAATATAGATGATAAAAACGGCCTGTTTATGCTTCAGAATACAGCAGCCCGGAAGCTTACTTATGCCGGAAAGACGATGGCAGATTTCAAGGTAAAGGTTGTTGAAAGTCATTTCGACGGAATGCTGATCAGCATTGATGGGACTGAGGTTTGGACCCATTTCGTGGGGAACTTCAATGCCTATAATCTGCTGGCAGTCTATGGTGCTGCGATTTCGCTCGGAGCAAACAAAGAAGAAATATTGCGTATCATCAGTATGCTTAAGCCGGTTGATGGCAGGTTCGAGACTTTTATATCTCCGACAGGAATATATGCGGTGGTTGACTACGCTCATACGCCGGATGCCATCAAGAATGTTCTTTCTGCCATTAATGAAGTGAGAACCGGAAACGAAACATTATTCACAATTGTCGGGGCAGGTGGCGATCGTGATAAAACTAAACGACCTGAGATGGCTTTCGAGGCAGCTGTTGCAAGTGATAAAGTGATTCTTACTTCTGATAATCCACGCTCCGAAGATCCCGAAGTGATTATCTCGGAAATGTTAAAAGGTGTGCCTGCACATAAAACAGCAATTGTACTCGCCATCACAAACCGGAAAGAGGCGATTCGAACTGCCTGTATGATGGCCAAGCCGGGCGATATCATTTTGATTGCAGGAAAAGGGCACGAAAATTACCAGGAAATCAAGGGTGTCAAATACCATTTCGATGATCGGGAAGTTATACGTGAAATATTCAATGTTACAAATCCAAATTAACTGATATGCTGATTCCACTCTTCAAATATCTTGAATCATTGGACGTTCCCGGAGCACAGATGTTCAATTACATCATGTTCCGTTCGGCAATGGCAGTTATCACAGCTTTGCTATTTTCAACAATCATTGGTAAGAAAGTAATTTATACACTTCAACGTCAGCAAATTGGTGAGGAGATTCGTGACCTTGGACTTGAAGGTCAAATGCAGAAAAAGGGGACGCCTACGATGGGAGGAATCATCATTCTTGCTTCGATCCTTTTGCCTACGGTGCTTTTTGCAAAATTGGATAATATCTACATCCTGCTCATGATCATAACGACAGTTTGGTTGGGAATGATCGGATTTACAGATGATTATATCAAGGTATTTTTGAAAGACAAAAAGGGGCTTGCCGGGAAGTTTAAAATTCTTGGTCAAATTTCACTGGGAGTAATTGTTGCAGCCACACTTTATTTAAGTGATGAAGTCTCGATCAGGGAAAAGATGTACGATTCGACGGGCAAGGCAAAAACCGAAATGGGCCTTAACTACGAAACCGGGAAAAGTGAGACCCGCCAGATGACCAAAGAGATCAAATCGACCAAAACAACGCTTCCGTTTATTAAAAACCATGAATTTGATTATAAATGGCTGCTCTGGTTTTTAGGTAAAGGGGCTGATACCTGGGTATGGCTTCTTTATGCGATCATTTCGATATTCATCATTACCGCAGTTTCGAATGGTGCTAATCTCACTGATGGGCTTGACGGCCTTGCGACAGGTGCCTCGGCAATTAGCGGGGCCACACTTGGTGTTTTCGCTTATATCGGGGGTAATATCATCTATTCTGGGTACTTAAATATCATGTATATCCCTAACAGCGGTGAACTTACGGTTTTTATGTCTGCATTTATCGGGGCATGTATCGGCTTTCTGTGGTATAATTCGTATCCGGCACAGGTATTTATGGGCGATACAGGTAGTCTGGCACTGGGCGGAATCCTCGCTGTCTTTGCCATTATCATCCGCAAGGAAATTCTTATTCCATTGCTTTGCGGGATATTCCTGATTGAAAATATGTCAGTAGTGATTCAGGTAGTATGGTTTAAATATACGAAGCGAAAATATGGTGAAGGGCGACGGGTTTTTCTGATGGCTCCTTTACATCATCATTATCAGAAAATGGGATTCCCTGAACCTAAGATTGTTACCCGGTTCTGGATTGTGGGAATCATCCTGGCAGTTGTAACGATTGCCACACTTAAAATGCGTTAATTATGGTGAAAAATAGACTTGTAATACTTGGTGCTGGAGAGAGCGGTATTGGTGCTGCAATACTTGGAGCAAAGCAAGGATTCGAAGTTTTTATCTCTGACTTTGGAGAGATAAAAGATGAATACAAAGCAATGCTGGACCAACGCGGATTGAAATATGAGGAGAAGCAGCATACCGAAGCACTTATTCTGGATGCTGCCCTTGTTATGAAAAGTCCGGGGATACCGGAGAAAGCGCCAATCGTCGTTAAACTTCACGAAAGAAATATTCCGGTAATCTCGGAAATTGAATTTGCCGGCAGATACACAACAGCAAAAACGATTTGTATAACAGGGAGTAACGGTAAAACAACAACGACGATGCTCACTTACGAGGTTCTTAAGAGAGCCGGGTTAAATGTGGGATTAGCCGGAAATGTGGGAAAAAGCTTTGCGTTGCAGGTCGCAGAAGATGATTTTGACTACTACGTCATCGAGCTTTCAAGTTTTCAGCTGGATGGAATGTTTGAGTTCAGGGCCGATATTGCCGTGTTACTGAATATTACGCCTGATCACCTTGACCGGTATGATTATAAGATGCAAAACTACACTGATTCTAAAATGCGAATCACGCAGAATCAACGTCCAGAAGACTGGTTCGTTTACTGTGCCGACGACCCGATTATTCAGGTAGAACTAACGAAACGGGATATTAAAGCGCATAAAGTCCCATTTACCATCATGCAGGTTTTGAAAGAAGGTGCATGGGTTGAAAATAACATGATGAAACTAAACGTTAACAATAATACTTTCGATATGACAATCTACGAATTAGCACTACAGGGAAAACACAACTTGAACAACTCGATGGCCGCCGGAATCTCTGGGAGCATTTTGAATTTGCGTAAAGAGGGTATCCGCGAGTGCCTCAGCGACTTTCAGGGAGTTGAGCACCGTCTTGAAAGATTTTTGCGTGTGCACAATATCGAGTTTATCAATGACTCGAAGGCAACCAATATCAACTCGGTTTGGTACGCACTCGAAAGTATGAGCACGCCGGTTGTATGGATTGTGGGTGGGATTGATAAAGGGAACGATTATACACAGTTGTTCGATCTTGTGAAAGCGAAAGTTAAAGCGATTGTTTGCCTCGGAAAAGATAACAGTAAAATTATTGCAGCTTTCGACGGTAAAGTAAAGCAAATCGTTGATGCAAAAAGCATTGAAGAAGCGGTCAGAAGCGCCTATTTCCTTGCTGAAAAGGGTGATACTGTATTATTATCGCCTGCATGTGCCAGTTTCGATCTGTTCAAAAACTATGAAGAACGCGGCCGGCAATTCAAGGATGCCGTCCGAAATCTTTAATTCAATATAAAATGGATACCGGGGAATTAAAAAAATACATTAAAGGAGACAGAATCATCTGGTTTGTGCTCGTCGCGTTGACGTGTATCTCGCTGTTGATTGTGTATAGTTCTACCGGTGCGCTTGCCTACCGACAGGCCGAAGGAAATACAACGCATTATATTTTACGTCAGTTGATTTTTCAGTGTGTGGGATATGGCGCTATCATCATCATGCTGAATTATATTCCGGTAAAATTGTATAACAAGTTTGCGAACGCAGGCTACGTTATCGCGATCGCCTTTATTTTGCTGGGATTGGTTTTTGGGCGTGGGGGCGAAGCAACAGGACGAACACTACCCTTAGGCTTTATAAGCTTTCAACCGGCAGAGATTGCCAAAGTAGCAATTATACTTTGGGTTGCCCGTTTGTTGGCTAATAATCAGAAAGATCCGCGGCTTCTTCGAATTGCCTATGCTAAAATTATAATTGGAATTGGAATCATCTGTTTGTTGATTTCGATGGCCAATTTCTCCTCTGCGGTTCTGCTTTTCACAACTGCATTGATTATGATGTTTGTAGGAAGAATTCCTTTAAAATACCTGTTATTTACAATGTTGGCTGGTATAGGATTCGTGCTGGTAATCTATTTCGCAGCGCCTTTGCTCCCTGAAAAAGGGAACTTTGGACGAATTCAGACTATTAGAGGAAGAATTGATCGGCATATTAATGGTGAAAAATCGTCGGTTAAAGGACTTACACAGGGTGATTTTGCCAAGATAGCCATTCACATGGGCGGCATTACAGGTGTTGGGGCAGGCAAAAGCAAGATCAGCAATTTTATGCCAGCTGCGTACAACGATTTTATCTATTCGATTATCATTGAAGAGTATGGATTGATTGGAGGAATACTTGTTCCTCTACTTTATCTTATATTTCTGACCCGTGGAGGGATCATTATCAGGCGATGCAACCGAACATTCCCAACATTTCTGGCAACGGGTGCGGTCACAATTATTATTTTGCAAGCCGTCATTAACATGTCAGTTTCGGCAGGAGCGATTCCTGTTACGGGACAACCACTCCCCTGGGTCAGTTGGGGTGGAACCTCGCAGGTATTTACTGCGCTGACATTCGGCTTATTGCTGAGTGTTAGCTCCGAAACCGATCAGGAGGCGCAGAGAGAGGTGGAAAATAATTTCAGTCCGGATGGAGTACTTGCGGATGAAGACATTTTATTGACAAAAGATTAGAAAATGGGAAACTATAAATTTATTGTAAGTGGCGGAGGAACCGGGGGACATATCTTCCCGGCTTTGTCAATTGCCGACGGACTTCGTAAAAGGTTTCCTGAATGTGAAATTCTTTTTGTGGGTGCCGAGGGGAAAATGGAAATGGAGAAGGTTCCAGATGCAGGTTATCGCATTGTAGGATTGCCTGTTGCGGGATTTCATCGTGGCGAAATCTGGCGGAATTTAGCATTTATCCCCAAACTGATCCGTTCGATGCTCGAGGCTAAGAAAGTGGTGAAAGGTTTTCGTCCGGATGTCGTAATTGGAGTAGGCGGGTATGCAAGCGGGCCAATACTGCGCGTAGCGGCTAGTCTCGGAATCCCCACCGTTTTGCAGGAACAAAACTCATTTGCTGGTGTAACCAACAAGATACTAGGTAAGAAAGCCAAAAAAATATGTGTCGCTTACGATAAAATGGAACGCTTTTTTCCTGCAGAAAAATTAGTTTTTACTGGTAATCCGATCCGGAAAGGATTAGAATCAATTACACCAAGCACGGCAGAGGCAAAGGAATTCTTTAATCTCACAACTGATCAGCCTGTCATTCTGGTTGTTGGAGGAAGTCTTGGAGCCCGGACGCTCAATCAAAGCATGCTGGCAAATCTGGAGTTGATACGAAAGTCCGATGTTGTAATAATCTGGCAAACAGGTAAATATTATTTCGAGTCAATTCAGAAACAGCTCTATGAAAACCCCGTTCCCAATATCCGGTTGATGGAATTTATTCCGCGCATGGATCTGGCTTATTCGGTAGCTGACCTTGTGATTTCGCGGGCTGGCGCCGGAACTATTTCGGAACTTTGCATGGTCGCCGCGGCGTCGATACTGGTTCCATCACCAAATGTGTCTGAAGATCATCAGACAAGTAACGCAATGGCGCTTGTCGAGAAAGATGCTGCAATAATGGTAAAAGATTCAGTTGCTGTTTCGGAGTTGATTCCCGATGCGCTGGCATTGGTAAATCAAAGGGATAAGTGCCTCAAACTTTCACAAAATATAAAAAGGCTGGCAACTCCTCATGCAACGGAAGATATTGTTGAGGTGATCGCAACTTTACTAAAAAAATGAAGATGGTTGATATTTATAAAATAGAACGGGTATACTTGCTGGGAATTGGTGGCATTGGTATGAGTGCTTTGGCTCGCTATTTCCAATTTATCGGGAAGAAAGTCGAAGGATACGACAAAACTGCGTCGCCACTGACGCTCGATCTTGAAAAAGAGGGCATTTTTATTCATTATAACGAAGATTTGCAGAAGGTTCCAACCCTTGGAGAGAAGGATACAACGGTGGTGATTTATACGCCAGCCGTACCGATTGATTTTTCTGAATTTGTTTATTTCCGCCAGAATGGATTTCAACTTTATAAAAGATCCCAGATTTTGGGCCTTCTTACCTCCGGGAAACGGTGCATTGCAATTGCTGGTACACATGGCAAAACATCAGTTACCACGATGACATCTCATCTTCTCAAGCAATCGCATGTTGACTGCTATGCCTTTATGGGTGGGATCTCCAAGAACTACGGAACAAACCTTTTATTACCTCAAAATAACAGCAATTTTATTGTTGCTGAAGCCGATGAGTTCGACCGTTCGTTTCTTCAGCTTCATCCTGAACTGGCTGTAATTACTTGGATGGATGCCGATCACCTCGATATTTACGGCGATCTTGCAAGTGTTATCAAGGCTTTCGCAGATTTTGTTTCGCAAATCCAGGATGGTGGCGTATTACTGTACAAAAAAGACTTAGCTATTGATTTTGAGTGGAATAAAAACATTCGCTATTTCAGTTATTCCATTACGAAAGAGGCCGATTTTCAGGCACTGAGCGTCCATATCGTTGATGGTGCTTACCATTTCGATCTGAAAACTCCCTTTGGCGAAATCAAAGATCTTTCCCTTACTTATCCGGGACTGATGAATGTCGAAAATGCCGTGGCTGCCTGCGGAATGGCGCTTTTTAGTGGCGTATCGAAAGATGAAATTCGTACCGCACTTCCGAATTACACTGGCGTTGTTCGCCGTTTTGATGTTCGGTATACAGGGAAGAAAACAATTTATATCGACGATTATGCGCATCATCCGCGCGAACTCGAGGCAACAATTCAGTCTGTCCGCGATCTTTACCCGGGCAAAAGGGTGACAGGAATTTTCCAGCCACACCTTTTCACACGAACTAGAGACTTTGCAGCGGACTTTGCAGCTGCACTTGATCTGCTCGACGATGCGTTGGTAATGGAGATTTATCCTGCACGTGAATTGCCAATCGAAGGAATCGATACGGATATTATTCTGAGTAAGATGAAATTAAAGAGTCGTGTGCGGTGTCAGAAAACTGATTTCCCGGAGATTCTGGACAAATATCATCCTGAAATATTGCTGACACTTGGTGCTGGGGATATTGACCGGCTGGTTGCCCCCATCGTTTCATACCTTATTAAAAAAGAAGATGTTTAAGAAAGTACTACATATGATTTTTTGGAGTACTGCTATAATATTGATAATAATATCATTAGGGTTTTCGATAAAACAAAGTAGACAATTAAAATGTGCTGGTGTTAAAGTTGACATCACCGATTCGATTCAGGAAAAGTTTGTGAGAAGTAACGACATTCGTCAATGGGTAAACAGAAACCATCCTGCGATTTTTGGTCAGCCGCTCGGATCAGTCAATCTTCGGAAGATTGAAGATGGATTGCGAAAGCTCCAATCGGTTGAAGATGTTGCAGTTTATACAAATGTATTCGACAATGGCGTCAGGAGTTTTGGAGCACTTGTCGTTAAAATTAAACAAAGGGAACCCGTTTTTAGGGTGGTTAGTTCGGGACGTGCCTTTTATATGGACAAGTTTGGAAAGGTAATCGACTGGTCACCAAGGTATACACCAAGGGTTTTGATTGTTGGAGGCATTGTATCAACGGATTATGCCCGGAAAAGGCTTCTCCCGCTGATCAATTTCATCAACGGTGATCCTTTCTGGAGTGCTCAGATCGACCAGGTTTATGTGAATTCGGTTGGCGAGCTTTCAATGATTCCCAGGGTTGGCGAACAGCTAATTCTTTTCGGTGAACCTGAGGATTTTCAGATTAAATTTCGTAACCTTAAGGCGTTATATACCGATGGGTTCAAGAATGGCGGATGGAGTATTTACAAAACCATCAATGTAGAATTTCGTAATCAGATAGTTTGCACAAAAAAATAAAAAGCTATGAACCTGACAAGAGAGTTGGTTGCAGCAATTGACATTGGAACCCTGCGGACAAGGGCGGCAATTGGCCGTTTCACCACAGATGGGAAACTCGAAATCGTCGCCGTAGGCGATACTTTGACAAAAGGTGTCCGGAACGGAGTCGTCGTGAATATAGACGAAGTAGCGGTATCGATCAGAACAGTAATCAGTTCACTTGAGAAATCGCTGAATTTACGGGTGCAGAAGATCTACGCCGGAATTTCGGGACAGAAAATTAACAACCGACAGGTCACTGGTTACCGGATGACCGAAAACGGAGAAGTTACGCAAGCCATTATCAATTCCTTGATCGATGAGGCTCAACGTTACTCGAGCGGTCCCGGTGAAAAAGTTTACCACCTGGTTCCCCAGGAATTTATTGTGGATGGTGAGCGCGGTGTAAATAACCCTGTCGGAATGGCCGGGCGTCGCGTTGATGCTGCTTTCACGGTGATCTCTGCCTCCGAATCATACGAATTGAATCTTAAGCGAAGCATCGAAAAGGCAGGATACGAATTAGTTTCTGCTTTTATCAATCCTTTTGTGCAGGGAGCAGGGTTTCTTTCGAAAGATGAAAAAGAGGCAGGAGTTATCCTGCTTGATTTCGGTGCCGGAACTACAGGGATGTCACTTTACTACGAAAATAAACTCCGTTTAGCAACAGAATTGCCTTTCGGTGGAAATGTGATTTCGAATGATATTCGGGAAGGTTGTAACATCATTCCGCGGCATGCCGAAATGGTAAAAGTCCAGTGTGGCTATGCTTTTTCGGAATTGGTTCCCGACAATAAATTTGCCCAGATTCCCGAAGTGGAAGGATGGCAGGCCAAAGAGATCAGCTTCCGCAACCTCTCAGGAATCATTCAGGCAAGGCTCGAAGAGATCATCGAAGGGGTGAACTTTCAACTCGAAGCAACAGGCTTATTGCCTAAACTTGGAGCTGGTATCGTTTTAACAGGTGGCGGTTCGAATATGCGGGGAATCGATAAATTGGTCAGTTATATGACCGGTATTGATGTCCGTTTCGGGAAACCCGTAGTTGCTATAAAGGAACAGTTGTTCAACGAACAGATAATGAATACCGAATCGGCTAATTTGATCGGATTGCTGATCAATGGCTTATATGCTGCACGCAGAAATAAGTATCCTCCTGGAATGATTGTTTCAGACGCGCAGGAAGAGGTTAAAAAGAAATTACCCGTAAAAAATCAGGGAGCCGGACTAAAGACGATGGTATCCGATTTATTTGGCAGGGCAAAAGAGGGTCTCAACGGACTGATATCCGATGAAGACAGCGAATTAAATTAAAATCAATCAGTTTATCAAATGGAAGATGTATCAGACGACTTGTTGACCTTTGGGTTTCAACACGATTACCAATCAATCATTAAGGTTGTAGGGGTTGGAGGCGGTGGCGGAAACGCTGTTAATCACATGTTCTATAAAGGAATAGCCGGTGTTGATTTTCTGGTATGTAATACTGACGCACAGGCGCTTGTCAATAGCCCTGTTCCGGTAAAGGTTCAACTCGGGGTTTCGCTCACCGAAGGTCGTGGGGCAGGGAACAAACCCAAGCGTGGTGAGCAGGCAGCTATCGAAAATCTTGCTGAAATCAGGGCAGTTCTCGAGACGGGGACAAAAATGATTTTTATTACAGCGGGTATGGGCGGTGGAACAGGAACCGGAGCAGCTCCTGTAATCGCGCAATTGGCACGCGAGATGGATATTCTCACGATTGCTGTTGTCACACTCCCTTCTATCAAGGAGGGACGATTGCGTTACGAACAGGCCATTGAGGGGATTAAACGGTTACAGCGTTATGTCGATAGTCTGCTCGTAATCAGCAATGAAAACCTGCACAAAGTATATGGCGATCTTCCGGCACGTGAGGCTTTTGCGCAGGCCGATAATATTGTGGCTGCTGCTGTAAAAGGTTGTGCCGAAATCATCACACTTCACGGAAATATCAACATTGACTTTGCCGATGTAAATACCGTCTTACGCGAAAGTGGCGTATTCATTATGGGAACCGGCTTTGCCGAAGGCGAAAACCGCGCGATGCGGGCTGCTGAAGAGGCGCTTAAGTCGCCACTTCTCGATAGTAACGACATCTATGGCACCGAAAATATCCTGCTCAACATCACTTCCGGCGACGATGAGGTTCGCATGGGAGAGATCGGCGATATTATCGATTACCTTCAGAATGCAGCCGGCGATAATGCTAACATTATCTGGGGGAATGGTTACGATGCCAAGCTGGGTAATAAAATTAGTGTTACCGTAATCGCTACTGGATTTGAGTTAAATCCCAACAGGATTCTTCGACCGGAACCCGTAAAAGAGACGGTGGTAATTCCTTCAACAGAAACGATCAATCAAAATATAAATCCGGAACCGGAGACGTTTAAAGAACCCCCTGGTCCGCCAGCGGAACCTCATCCACTCTTTGACCCTGATGAGAGTTTTACAGTTCGTAAAGATGAAAAAACCCGTGATGCCGACCGGCAGGAGCGTGTTTCAAAGCTTGAAAAGAAAAGTTCCAAACCCAAAGGAGCGGATGGTGATGAACCAGTAAGTAATTGGTTTACGAGACAATTTGGAAGTCTATTTAGTGAAGACGATGCTGAAATTGATGAATGATTTCCCACGTCGGATAACAATTAAAAGGTGATAAAATGGCAGATCTTATAGAATTTGATTTACCCGTTAGCAGCGATAAAATCATAAAAGTAATCGGAGTAGGTGGAGGCGGCGGAAACGCTGTGAATCACATGTACCGTCAAGGTATTAAGGATGTTGAATTTGCTGTCTGTAATACAGATGCACAGGCGTTGATGAATAGCCCTGTACCGCTTAAGGTTCAACTCGGTTCTGAATTGACTGAAGGTCGCGGTGCCGGGAACAAGCCCGATGTAGGACGCGAATCAGCGCTTGAGAACATCGAAGACATCGAGAAGTTGTTGGATGGCAATACCAAGATGGTCTTTATCACGGCCGGAATGGGCGGGGGAACCGGAACTGGTGCAGCTCCGGTGATTGCTCAGGTGGCCCGCGACCGAAAAATATTAACGGTTGGCATTGTTTCAATTCCTTTCCGGAATGAAGGACGTCTGCGTATCCAACAGGCCATCGAAGGGATCCGCGAAATGGAGAGTCATGTCGATTCGTTACTTGTCATTAACAACGAAAGAATCAGGGAGATTTATGGTGACTTCCCGATTTCAAAAGCCTTCTCAAAGGCCGATGACGTCCTGGCCATTGCGGCAAAGGGAATTGCTGAAATTATCACCTGCCCTGGGTTTATCAATGTCGACTTCGAAGATGTTCGGACAGTGATGTCTAATTCTGGTGTCGCGATTATGGGATCATTTATGGCAGTCGGAGAAAACCGTGCGCGCAAGGCCGTTGAAGGAGCCGTCAATTCGCCGCTGTTAAATAACAATGATATCCGCGGAGCAAAAAATATCCTCGTTAATATTACTTCAGGTGAGACCAACGAAGTAACAATGGATGAGATGAACCTGGTTAACGAGTATGTGCAGGAGATGGCCGGCAACAATGCCGATCTGATCTATGGCGTTGCTGTCGATCCCGAAATGGGTGAGGCAATAAGTGTGACCGTAATTGCCACAGGTTTTAAAACAAGTTCGATTCCCGAAATGAATGGCGGAACGCAGCCGCAGCGTGAGAAAGTTCCGCTACTCGATGATACCAACGCCTTTCCGGCAGGATTCTTTGGCAACGAAAATGTTTCCAATCAGCCAAAACGCCCCGTTTTTACTGAACCAACGGCTGTTGATAAAAAAGATGAGATTATCAAACAGTTGTATCCGCCCATCAGGATAGATCCTTTTGGTGACGGAACTGGTGAAGGCGGTAAGAAAGTGATGCAAGTGAACTTTTTTAACGAGACTGAAGACTATATTGAAGAACTTTCCAAGATACCTGCTTATGAACGTAGGAAAGCCAAGAATCCGGGTAATCCGCTGGCAAACGCTAAGGAAGTGTCACGTTATACTTTGTCAGGTAATCCAGACGAAGGTCCCCGGTTGAGGAAAAACAACTCTTTTCTGCACGATAAGGCGGACTGAGAAGGAAGAGGGAGAGAAGGGGAGAAAGGGAGATGGAGAGAAAAGGAGACAATTGACTTCTTCAAACTTTGTTTCAATAATTTGATCAGTCCTCTAAAGTCCTGCAATTTGAAGTTAGAGTACTAATTTTTTACCCTGAAAGGGTTTAATGTCAATAACCCTGGGTAAGGAGGAACGACGCACCCCGGGGTATATAATGAAGAAGTGATAAAGGCGCATCTGCGAAGCATAATAGTAAAGATACTGCTGTATGCGCCGCAAATTATAATATATGAAGAGGATGCAGAATAAAAGCAGCAATCCTTGAATATTAAATATTTTTAAAGAACAATATTATGAATCTATTTGATCAGATCAGCGATGACATTCGGTTGGCCATGCTGGCGAGGGACAAAGGGCGGCTCGAAGCTTTACGAAATGTGAAGAAAGTGTTGATTGAAGCTAAAACTGCTAAAACTGGCGGTGAAGAGTTAAGTGATGAAGCTGCTATCAGGGCAATTGCCAAACTGGTAAAACAAGGACGCGACTCGGCTGAGATCTACAAGGAGCAAAACCGTATGGATCTTTATGAGCCTGAAATGGTTCAGGTGAAGATTCTGGAGGAATATCTGCCAAAGCAGATGGATGATGCTGAATTAACTGTCATTATTAAAGCCATTATCGAAAAAACCGGAGCCACTTCCATTAAAGAAATGGGTAAAGTGATTGGGTTAGCTTCTAAAGAATTGGCCGGAAAAGCAGATGGCAGACTGATTTCTGATAAAGTTAAAAGCTTACTTGCATAGTGGGTCCTTCAATAATAAAAGAATAAAGTCTTTCGGCTGTAAATAAAAAAATGCCACCTCCTGCATTTGCGGGAGGTGGCAATTCTTTTTTTGACTTCATTGGTGAAAAACATCATTTCGACTGTAAACCCAGCCAGCTACAAGATGCTAGTTGCCAGCCGCTATTAATCGAATATCCTCGTTACGAAATGTGATACAGCCCGGATAGACAGGACTATGCTTTAAACCGTTTAGCCACTTCATCCCAGTTGATGACCTTGAAAAATGCCTCAATGTACTCTGGACGACGATTCTGATATTTCAGGTAATAAGCATGTTCCCAGACATCAATTCCAAGAATAGGCGATCCCTGCACTTCTGCAACATCCATCAACGGATTGTCCTGATTTGGGGTGGAACTCACAACCAGTGAATCGCCTTTCTGAATCAGCCATGCCCAACCGCTTCCGAACCTTGTTGCTGCTGCCTTTGTAAAAGCCTCTTTAAATGAATCGTACGATCCGAAAGAGCCATTCAGCGTTTCGAGCAGTTTGCCTTGTGGTGCAGATGCCCCTCCTGGTGTCAGTAAATCGAAGTATAAATTGTGATTGTAAAAACCACCTCCGTTATTCCTTAAAACAGGAGCAACTTTTGATGCATTTGCAATAATCTCTTCGATGCTTTTCCCCTTCAGATCACTGGTTTCGAGCGCTGCATTCAGGTTGTTGGTATAAGCCGCGTGATGTTTTGAATGATGGATTTCCATCGTCTGAGCGTCGATGTATGGTTCGAGCGCTTTATAGTCGTATTTTAATGTAGGTAATGTAAAACTCATGACTTCTTTATTTAAATTGTTTTTCCAGTATAACGAATCAGGGCGAAAAAGGTTTAGATTAAGTCTAAATAAGAATAGTGAAATTGAAATTAAAGGATTTATTCAGTTTTACAACAATTTCTATTCTGAAAGTGTTACTTTGTTTTAATTGATAATTGAGACAGTTTTTAATAATATACGAATATGAAAATTTCACTTTTACTCTTTTGTATTGTGATATCTGTCTTTACAGGATGCGCACAAACGGAAAATAACAAGAAAATGGACAATAAGAATGTAAAATACAACCAACTTACGCCTGAAGAGGCAGCGGTAATATTGAATAAACAGACCGAGCGGCCTTTCATAGGCAAGTACACCAACTTTTCCGAAGCAGGGACCTATAATTGCAAGCAATGCAATACCCCTTTGTACAATTCGACAGATAAGTTTAAATCAGATTGTGGATGGCCAAGTTTTGATGATGAAATAAAGGGGGCAGTAAAACGTATTCCGGATATCGATGGCAGTCGCACCGAAATAGTATGCGCAAAATGTGGAGGACATCTCGGTCACGTGTTTCTTGGTGAAGGTTTCACTCGAAAGGATACGCGTCATTGTGTGAATTCGATCTCCCTTGTTTTTGTTCCGGCTGCGTCGAAATAAAAGCCTGTCTGATATTCAAAAGAAAAAACCGAGACATCTTCTTTGTTGCTATGATATAACCCGTTGACAGATTTCTGTTGCAATTATATCATCCGTATTTTTAATACAGCCCTGGCGAAATATGGGAATGATGTAAATCTTTAATGGAATTGTGTAACTCAGCCGTTTAGGAACATGTGCATCTTTGTCAGGTGAAAATGTATTCACAATTTCAACCCAAAAAACATGAATAATCTTTTCAGAGGACTGATTTCAGGATATGGAGCATCAAAATTAGGTGGAGGCATCGTAGGAACGGTTGTTGTTTTTATTGTCATCTGGGTGATTCTTGGAACCTGTAGCTAAAATTAGCGCACACAAAAATATCGGTTAATGATCGTCTGTTTTATGCCGCAGTTGGCTTAGAACTTTTCTAACCCGGACAGGTGGTTTCACGCATTTGATCATTGGGTGATCAGTTATATTTGTAGGCCCGGCAGTAGATTGCGCACATTATCCTGTCGTGTTTTTATTATAAACGAATTACAGCCAGCCTCTCAATTCTAAGTTGAGAGGCTGGCTGTAATTATAGATCAGCTATTTTTTAATCTGAAAAATATCACTTTCCGCCAAGCACTTCCTTTACTTTATCCGCGAGCGCATCACCTCTAAGGTTTTTGCCGATAATGGTGCCCGTATTGTCGATAAGTAAGTTGGATGGAATGGAGTTTACTGCGTACAATTTTGCAGCAGCATTATTCCAGAACTGAAGATCTGATACATGCGTCCATGTCAACTGATCTTTTTCAATTGCCTTCAACCAATCCTCTTTCTTCCGGTCCAATGAAACACCATAAACATCAAATCCCTTTTTATTATATTCTTTAAAAACTTTCACAACATTCGGATTTTCCTGCCTGCACGGTCCACACCATGATGCCCAGAAATCGATAAGAATTAGCTTTGATTTGCCAATTTTTGATGAAAGCGCAATCGGTTTGTCGTTTACGTCATTCATTGTGAAATCGGGAGCCTTTTGACCGACAGCCACAGTTTTCATAACGGCCACTCTTGCTTTAATATTCTTAATTACAGCTACATTAACGATGGTTGTGTCCAACTTATTAATTAAGTTTTCAATATCAGCAGCCTCAAGTTCGTAACTTAAATTGTTTACGATCGATGGAGTAATGTATGATTTAGGATGATCGGCTATAAACTTCTTGTTGAACTCATTCTGTTCGGCAGAAATCTTGTTGTATAACGCTTCACTGTTCTTTTCAAACTCTGCCATTTTGGCCTTATCTTCTGTTTTTTTAACTGCCTCATATTCTTCATCTAATTTGCTGGTACTATTTTCAAATGGCTTTAATGATTCCTGGTAAGCCAAATACTCATCCTGCGTTTTTGAACCTGTAACTTTTGCATAGGCAAGTGAATCAACAGATCCGTTTAATGTTAGCGTTGCATTCTCGAGGTAGAAAGATAAGTTTCCTTTTTTGTCTTTTTGCGACAGATAGACTTTGTCTGGGTATTCAACTGAACCACCTTTTATTGTGAACTCACCTTTTGCTGAAACAGCAGAGTCGAGTTTGACAAAACTCCCGGCCTCTCTTTTCTGAAGATAAAAAGTAATTCCATCCGCTCCAATAATCTTACCATTAATAATATAAGAGGGCTCTTTCGGTTTCGTATTACAAGACGATAAAAGTGCAGCAGCAACTAACAGGTAAAGTATTTTTTTCATATAAACCAGATTTTTTCGTTTAACAAATGTGCTGAACGATGCGTGTAAAAATATGAATTATTATTAGTTTTTTTGTGCAAGGACTGAAAAATTCCTGCACCAGTAAATTGACCATTACAGATGGTATCTGCAGTTGCAGGGGAACGGATTGATGTAATAGTGATTTAATCAGATATCAGGATAGAGTAATATTCTTTACTTGTCCTTAATTTTAAGCTGCATTATATTCATTTGTAAGTGCAATGAATCACTTCCTCTTGTTAACATCTAATTCTTATTAATTGGGTTATCTTCCTTAGGAACTGATAACTTTATCTTGAATCGTTCTCTTAACCTGTTATTCAACGGATTTGAAAAATACCGTGCAACAAGCTCACCAAGAACACATGAGAAGAGCAAAACTGTAAGATAAAGTATCCAGGCCCATTCGCCGGAAAGATTTAATGTATGATAACCTTCCACGAAGATGAAAACAACAAACATGTGAGTAAGGTAAACCTCATAACTATTGCGACCAAGAAATCGAATGAATCCGGTAAATCGTGAGGGGATTTGCTGACCGCTTATAAATCGCTTCTGCATCCAAATTAATACCAACGCTGTACCAATGGCTAAAAAGGTGACATTCAGCCCTATATTAGTCAAGCCCAGGCCCGAAACCCATTTCCGAAAAACCAGCACAAATAGAAATAATCCCCAGCCTGATAACGCAATTGCATTTAGTGCCAGCTTACTTATCTCAATCCTTTTTGCTGCCAATGCCGCAATACATCCGAGCGATAGTGCATCCAAATAAGCAAAGTAGTTACGGTCGGCCAGTTCATTTCCCGGATACCAGACGGTACGAGCAAAAGGTGAAATAATTAAAAAAGCAATCACGAGAAAAACAAAATATTTTTCTTTGCCAATCAGAAAACAAACAACCGGAAAAAAAAGGTAGAAAAATTCTTCAATTGATAAAGACCAAAGAATATCCCACGATGCGGGTAAATAACCTGTACTAATCTCCAGCCAATTGATATGAAATGTGAGTGCCGCCAGGATGGTTCTGCCGAGTGTGGTTTGAGCAGGATTGATAACAAATCCCGATACTCCTGCAAGATGGAGGAACGAAAGTAACAATATCAGGCCGATAAGCAACGGCACAATACGTGCAAACCGCATTTCATAAAATCCACGTAGACTAATGTTTGGAAGCGTTTCCCATTTGTGAAGCGTAGAAGTCGTTATCAGAAAACCAGATATCACAAAAAAGATACAAACACCGTAATATCCGCTCCAGAACAAGATTTTGTAAATCATGTTTGGCAGGATGCTTCCTAAAAAAGTCTCGCTAAATGGGATCCGGATATTGATATGAAGCAGAATTACCGAAAGTATCGCTATACCCCTAAGCGCATCAATTCCACTGTTGTGTTTCTCAAAAGCCCTTACTGCCATTGATCTGATTTCAGAATTTTAAGTGCTGGCAGCTACTCACTTTTTATTAAAGACTGTTTCTATCTGAACACCTTTAACAAGCGTTTGATATACGACACAATATCTCTCCGTCAGTTTTGCAAGCGTTTGTATTTGTTCCGGCGTCGCATCACAGTCCAGAATAAATGAAAGGCGAATCGCCTTAAATCCAACTTCTGCTTCTTTTGAAACAGCTAAAGTCCCGCGAAAATCCAGATCACCTTCTGCCTTCACTGTTGCATCTTTTATTATAATCCCGATAGCGGTTGAAACAGCGCTAAGCGTCACACCTGCACAAGCTACCAATGCCTCGAGAAGCATATCCCCCGAACAGGCAAGCAATCCATTCCCGCCTGTTGCGGGATGAAGACCAGCTTCCACTAAGGCCCTGCCTGTTTCAACCTTACATGATATTCCTTCGCCGATTTTGCCTTGTGCCTTGAGCGTGATTATCGCTAAATCGGGCTGCTCCCGGTATTTTTCTTTAAGGGGAGCCTGCAAGTTTTTTAGTTCTTCTGAATTCATATTTCAAAGATTTTTGTTAGTTCAATCTTGTCAATTGATATTTGCAAATATATTTGAAACGTTGTCTACTCCTGGACGATCAACAGCTATTCTTCATCGGATTTTACAATGAACGGAGTTACATCGCATTCAAATTCCAGATTTGTGAAATCCTCTTTCTTTAACCACTTTTCCGAAGTTGTCACCCGAAATTGATCGTTTCCCTTGCTTTCCAAATTCCACAGTATTCCTTCTGCTTCCGGAAACTGTGCTTTGCCCTCCAGTTGTTCTTTAAATAACCTGATTATTAAATTCCTGTCTGAAAGACCAATTGCAAACGATTGTAGAACTATTGCTTTTGTTATTTCTTCATCATTTTCTGCCCGCATTTCGAAGTCGATGACATTCGCGATGGCTTTTGGGAACTTCCCGTTATAGGCTTTATAAAGCAATTGATTAATGTCGAATAAGATATTGTGGATCGAAATATCGGAGTAGTTTTCAGAAACCTTTTCCCGTATCATTTCGTGCGATAGATTGTCTATTTGTCCCTCTGTCAATACGTCCGAAAGTTTGTAATCAAGAACAATTTTTGCTGCTTCATCCGGCTCAAAGTCAGAAATAGCCATAAACAGAAAATCTTTTAATTCATTTTGTTTCAATTTATCGGCATCCGCGTAATCGAATTTTATTAAAAGTGCCGCAAAGTCATCATTGTTCCAGGAGCCTTCAAGTTCATCAACTGATTTTATTGAGTTTATTTTCAGGGAGTATTTCATAAATATGTAATCAATTTTTAATTTCTATTTTCACCAATATAGTAATTTTAACTATTATAACAAAATATCATCAACAAGGTTTTTGAATTGACTTCTGCGTTAGGAACCAAAAAACTTTATGACGTTTGATGTGGGCAATATGTGATTAATATAAATTCAATATTCCAAACATCTATTGGTTTTCATTGGTGTCCGGTAAATATTAATTAAACCAATTTAACCTGCTATTATTTAATCTATTGCAGATATATCGCCACGAAGTGGCTTGTTTCCTTGCATTATTTTTTCTACAAAGATTCGGCTACTACGCAGCCATTTTAGAAGCAACGTAGTTGCAATATCTTTGTAGATTAATGTATTGCATCTATTTCGAAAGCAACGTAGTTGCGACATTTTAATTTTTCAAATTTTTACCGGACACCAATGATTGGTTTTGCATAACTTAAAGTAAAAGTTACACAATGTTTCACAGATTTAACGCTGTGTCGCACAATGTTTTTCATTAAACAATTTGACGCTGTAAAGTAAAACCCAACCCCAACAACCAGGCTGTACCAGCTGTTTACATCACCATCAGCATGATTGGTGCCAACCAGGCCGAAGTACCTTCACTTGTGACAGCAGCCACCCGAAACCAATGGATGGTCTTTATCGTCAGGTTATTCAGCTCGGTAGTTGCTTTGGTAGTCGCATCGCCAAGTACCCATTCGGATTTATCGGTGACCACATCACCGAAGGAATACTGCCAGATATAAGATTTAGCGCCCTGGACAGCTTTTCTCCTGAGTACAACAGAACCAGATTTCTCGCCTAATACAGCACTAAAATCGGGCCTTTGCGCGGGTACAGGTTGCTTCGAACAGCTTAAACCTGCACTCACAATGATTGTTTCGTCGCCGGCGGCAATCCGGTCAACATACCTTGCTAAAAGACGCATCAGTTCATCCCATATTTTTTCGGTCTTATGCATCTTTGCCGTTTCGGGCTTTCCCCCGTTCATTGCCGCAATAAAGTCGGCATCGAGTTCATCGGTTACCTCTTTTATCTTAGCCAGCGGAACATCAGGGTTCGGAAAATTGCTATTTTCCAACATACATCCATAAACATTTTTACTCGTATCTACCTTTTGGGGAACCGGGAATTCTACAAAACCAATAACTACGTGTTTTACTTTCATAGTTTTTAGTATTAATATTAATTTTCAATCAGAATAATTAAAAAATATAGCTGATAACCTGGTTGTTGGGTTATTTTTTTCCATCGTGTCAATGAACGGTCTCTCTTTTTTGCAATATCCTAACCTGGACAAGCCAGAACTAAAATTTTAAAATAAGGTTGAAATAGATTGAACTAAAGTTTCAATCTCCTTCTGTATATTTCCATTTATTTCAATGTATTTCAGTCAAATATGAAAATAGATTGCCCAAAAATGTAAAATAAAATATCGGGACGAATAGATCAAAATCCTTCCCGTCGTGTTAAAATCGATTCCCGACCGATCGGATGTCCGATTGTTCCGATCGGATGTCCATTTGTTCCGATCGGATGTCCATTTGTTCCAATCGGATGTCCGTTTACTCCGATCGGATGTCCGTCTTGTTTGATCGGATGTCCGTTTGTTCCAATCGGATATCCGTTTTGTTTGATCGGATGTCCGTTTGTTCCAATCGGATGTCCGTTTTGTCTGATCGGATATCCGTTTGCTCCGATCTGATGTTCGTTTCAACAAAAAGTAATTTCCGCGCTTCAGGAAGGTGTTCCAACCGATAATAACGCGAATCATTCAAATCAAGGAACGATAACAATAAACGTTTTACCAGGTTCTGATGGCCGGAAAACCAGTTTGACGCTAATTGTATTTGTTTAAACTGGTTGTGCCGGTCCTGTTTTTAATAATACTGAATTTTAATCAAATTTAAAACCATAATTATGCAAATACAATAGGATTAATGTCCTATATTTACATGATAAACCTAAATCTTGCCAGCCATGAAAACACTGACTGAAAACAATCTTCCCGAATGGTTTAAATATGCATTCAGTTTTGATACGGCAGATAAGCATGTAAATCTCCCGTATGCTTATGTGAACGAACTGGCCATCCCGGGCGACATCCGTACATGCCGAACCACTTACATTAACCGGTCTGGGCTCGATTTTATTGGTTACACGCAGGCCGAAGTCGACCAACTCGGGTTCGATTTTTACTTACAGGCAGTTCATCCCGACGATTTAAAAATGTACAGCACTATTTTGAAAGAAAAACAGCAGGTAGAGCCCAAAACATTATTGGTCTTCTTCCACCGGTTCAAGCCAAAAGGAGACGATCAATACAGTTGGTTTTTATGTGCGAAAAGGGTGATGGAGGCATTCAGTGACGGGTCGTTAAAAAAAGTAATGGTCTACGCCCAATTGGTCAGCCAATTGCACGATACAAAAAATATGCTGCTGCAAATTGAAAAGGAGTTAGACCATTATAAGTATAACGCAACATTCGACTGCCTTACCCCCCGCGAAAAGGAGGTTTTTGACCTGGTTCTTAATGACAAATCCAATAAAGAGATCGCCACCCTCCTGTCTGTTAGCGTGGCAACCATCAATAACCACCGCTACAATATGATGCAAAAACTCGGTGTGCATAGTATTGCCGCGTTGGCCGGATTGGCCTTCAAAAACAGGGTGTGTTAAATAAAGGACAATTTGAAAATGTGACAATTCGGCAATTCGGAATGGATTAATATGCTAATAAAGCAATAAATACAGACTGATCACCGGAATATTTACGACCGTCATTATCAAAGAATTTGGCAAATAAAAAGTTTAAATAATAATTAATTCTTTGATTATTATTAGTAAGTTTGGAGGACTAATTAATGGTAAAAAATATAAGGGGGATTATGAAAGAGATAAATCTGCATAATAGTAACTCTTAGATTTGGAATAGATCATTAGTCATGTGAATACTTTAAGAAAAAAACAGTGAAGAAACAACCTTATTGTGGTGGCTAAAAATACGTATTAAGTAATCGGCAAAAAATGCTAACAGTCAAAATATCAATAATTAATTTAAAAAATTATGGACACAAAAATTCAAAATTCAATTAAATCATTAGGGAATAAATTATTTACGAATGAAAGATTAATCTATTTGATAAATCAGATTGATAATTATAATTTAAATACATTAGCCTATTTTGTTTGTATTGTCCAAGACAAAGATAAAGTACAATTGGAATGTTCCTTATTAACAGACAAAGCAATTTTTGATTTTTCTATTAACGAGGACGATTTAGCCATTTCATATATAATTTTAAAAAGCATTACAGGTATTCAATCAACAATTACGACAAATTATGCCATGAAAGCTCAAATTAACTCTACCACCCTTTATTTATATTATAGGACTTTCAATGAACATGACTCAAATATTCTTCAAGGTTATGTTATGTCTATTATTAATAGTCTAAATAATTAAATATGGAAGAAGTTTTAAAAAATATTCTTGCAGTATTATCAGATAATACTATAGAAATAATAGCGTTAGTTGTTTCTTCCTTATCAACTGTTCTTTGGGGATTTTATGTATGGTTCACTATAAAAACCTTTAGAGAAATAAAAGAGCAAACTAAAATACATACAAAATCACTTATGGAGATTCATGAGCAAACAATATTGCAATATCGTAGTTTTCTTGTGGCAAAACCAGTGGAATCCGAATTAAACGACTTTGTTGATTTTTCTGAGGATGCTATTAAAATTCATCAACAATGGCAAAAAATATTAATGAATAATTTACCTGATGCTGCAAAACAAGAAGAGAGTTTTACTTTATTATTTATTAATAGAGGAAAGTCTGATATTATTAAATGGCAAATTAAAGTTACTGTTTTTATTGAGCCAGGTGTATATCTCCATAGTTTAACTATTCAAGGTGATACGTACAATTTTAATATAAATTCTAAAAGTACTCAACAAATAGGTCCCGGTGAAGAATTATGTATTAAAATTATTCCTTTTGGATTTTACCCAAAAGCTAGAATAAATTGGCAAATTGATTATGAAGATGTTCGGAATAATAAAGATCGTATTATTGAACAGGATTACTATGTTTCAAATAAAATCGCTTATGATTATAAGAGCAGTGGTACCTAACTTGGAAAATCACAAATAAATATAATTTTTAGAAAGCCGACATACATCTAATCGAGACGGCAGTTCCAGCCAGGCTGACAGGAAGCACCTCTCACAGCATTATAAATAAGGTTCTTTTATACATTGTTTCATTAAGATGTGGAGACTCTCCAAACAATTAAACTTATTACTACTATTCACTTTAAACAACTGACAAATAAACTGTTCGTAACTATAATGTCCAACTAACTAAATAATAAATCAAGCAAAAGTTAGGTTGTTTTATATCGCATCTGTCTGGTGAAACAATTTTAGGCCGACAGCGTTTAAAGAAAAGTAGCGGGTAATTTTTAAATATATTTGATGAAATATTGCACACCGGCGTTTTGCTTGTTCTGAAATTGCATAAGATAAATGGCAGATTTATTGAAGGTTTGTAAGAGTTTACGATATGATAAAAATCCACCTTTTTAAAGTATAACCATAATATGGAGCATATGAAAAAATTTGATTTGCTTATATTTCTTGATAAAGTTAAAAACGGAACACTTTCAATTTTATCATTAGTTGCGATATTACTTGTAACTTTTTATGTCGTAAAATCAATCGTAGATAAAAACCTTTCTATTGCACGTTTTTCGATTCCTAAACAAATGATAGATTTAAATTATACTGAAAATAGTGCTACTCAAGTATACCTTGATGAAATAAACAATATAAGTAAAACTGCAAAAACGTTATATGCCAAAAAGGAATATTCATATCAAAAAGAACTTGACATGAATATTCCTTTTGTTAATACGGCAATTTCAATAGGTACAACAAAATCATTTTTGCAAAAAGTTTTTGGAATCGACCCAAATTTAATAACAGGGGATATTCGTATGCTTGGTCAAGATAGTCTAATAGAACTTACAACTCGATACAAAACTAATGCACCTGTTATAGTTAGTGGGAATATTGCAAAATACAAAACACTTGCTAAACAATCTGCCGAAAAACTGCTTAAATACTTTGATCCATATATACTTGCATCTTATTATGAATCATATGATAATGATTTTGAAAGTGTGGAAATTATCAACTATGCTATTTCAACTCCACCGCAGACAGATAATAAATGGGCCTTTAACCTATGGGGAAAGATACTAATGAAACATGAATTGAATAAGGAAGCAAAACAAAAATTTAATAAAGCTATTGCTTTAGATTCCTCTTTCTTTCTGCCTTATTATAACTTAGGTGTTTTAGCCGAAAAGGACACTAATTATAATGAGGCTATGTTATACTATCAGAAATCTTTAGCTAGGAATAAAAAATTTGAAAGAGCCTGTTGTGCTATTAGTTCGGTTTATATGCAAAAAAAAGATCTTATAAATGCAGGTAAAAATATAGATGCTGCAATCAAAATTAATCCTGAAGTAGGTGAATCATATTTCTTTAAAGGAAATATATTTTTATCGAAAAAAGATACTTTAAGAGCAATTGAATTTATTGAACAAGCTATAGAAAAAAACAATACCGATTCGAGATTTTATATTTTATTGGGACGAATAGAATTTTTGCAAAATAACAAACCTAGCGCATTGCAGCTTTTATCTAGAGCATATTTAATAGATAAAAGTGATCTGAAAGTAGCTATAATATTTCGATACTATTTGAATCTTAATGGAGATACTTTACAAGCTAATAAGTTAAATAAAATAATTAATGATTTGGTGATTATTAAAAAGGCGAAAGATCAGGCCTACATAAACAATAAAGAAAAATTGATTCATTGAGATTGTTCTACCACAAATATATAGTTCTCTGTACTGTTCACAGCACTCAGTAAGAAGTCCAGATTTAAAACATCCCTACTCAACTACTTTTAAAGTCAAGGTGCTGCTCTCAATATTGTTGAATCAGGAAATTAAATCATTAATTTTAATCCGGTATTTATTAATCACGCATTAACCATGTCAGATAGATTTCAGGATAAATACAGAATACCGTCGGCCCGTTTGCGAAATTGGGATTATGGTTCCGATGCAACCTATTTTGTAACGATCTGTACCCAAGGCAGGGAATGTTTTTTTGGGGAAATAATCAATTATGGTAATGACGCGACGCATCATGATATAAATGTGACGCATGATGGTAGAGACGCGATGCATCGCGTCTCTACATTGAATCGTGTCTTTACATCCGCAATTGGTAAAATTGTTGAAACCGAATGGTTAAAAACGCCGGAAATACGCCCTGATATGAATTTGAAATGGGTGAATTTGTGGTGATGCCAAATCATTTTCATGCGATAATAATCATCGGGGAAAATAAATACAATACAAATCGCCAATGCGGAACGGATCATGTGTTGAATCATGGGGATCATGATGTGGATTGTGGTGATATTGATGGGGATGCGACGCATCATTTTGGGGACGCGATGGATGATCGTACAGACGCCATTAATCGTAGAGACGCGACGCATCGCGTCAATACCACCACCCCCACCACCGAATACCAAAATACATTTGCACCACAATCCAAGAATTTGGCATCGATAATTCGGGGATTCAAATCGTCGGTAACCATTAACGCCCAGAAAATAAACGCCAATTTTGGATGGCAATCACGTTTTCATGATCATATTATCCGTAACGAAGAATCATTTCAACGAATATCAGATTATATCATTAATAATCCTTCAAAATGGCAGGATGATAAATTTTTCACATCGTAACCGGCACCGCATCGGGGAAATGGTATCCTGGTAGGAAATCAAATCATTAAATAAAAATCCGGTATTTATTAATCACACATCAACCATGTCAGATAGATTTCAGCAGACCCTAATTACCGGTGTAAAAACAGAATATGCCAAAGGTGTTATTCTTGATGTTGAGGGTGTTTTTTTACCGATTGAAAGAGTTATCCATTTAGTTAGAAAAACGTAAAATATACCTATACAATAACAACAGATAAGTTCGATTTTCGAAATGCCGAAACCAATATTGTAACATTTTTTAAAATTTCATCAATTGGTGTTATAAAGGACCTTTTTGACAAGCCTTTCTGAAAATCAATGAATTACCAATGCCGTGTTTTTATCTGTTTAGATAATAATATTATTATGCGTTTGTGCCTATATTAATTCTTCTGCCTGTTGGTTTACTAAAAGTGATGCTGCTTCTTTTTTTAGTTTAACTTTTTTTAGATACCGGCTATAGAAAACGGCTATTATCAATGCAAAAAATCCCTCTACTAAAACGGTAGTCTGTGCTCCGATATAATGAGAAACAGCACCTATTATTAAGCTGCCAATCGGCATCATAGTTGTCAATGCCATCAAATAAATACTGATAACCCTGCCACGGAAATGGTTTGGAACATTGATTTGTATTACAGTATTACTGATGGTTCTAACGGACATCATGCCAAAGGCTCCAATCGTAATAAACAACAGCGCCAACGCAAATATCGATGTCTGCGAAAATAGTAAGAGCCCTAAAGCGAATACATAAGTGTTTATAGCCAACACCTTGCTTAAATCAGTGCCTTGTTTTAATGATGCTAAAAACAAAGCACCAATTAGTGCTCCCATACCTATGACCCCGTCAATTATTCCAAGTGTATATGCTGAACCTTTAAAAATATCCTTGGCAAATACAGGAGTTAATGTGGTAAAAGGTAAAACCAATAAGCCCATAACAGCAACAAAAACGATTATTGAACTTACTTCAGGCGTGTTCTTTATATAAAAAAATGCTTCTGAAAACTCCTTTTTAAGGTTCTTGTCAGCTTTTGGGTGTAACTCCGGTTTTGGTAATTTCATTAAAAGCAATGAAATAATAACAGGAATAAAACTTACTGCATTTAAACCAAAACAAGCTACATCGCTGTATTTATCCAATATTATACCCGCTATGGCAGGACCTATGAGTTTTGCCAAATTAACCATTGATGAATTTAATGCCAAAGCATTGGGCAGGTCGGTTTTATTCTGAACTAAGTCTTTTATCAACGATTGTCGTGCAGGTACATCAAAACCATTTATTATTCCAAGCACTACGCTTAAAATAATGATTGCCCAAACTGCAAATTCTTTGAAAAAAACTATGGACAGGGTTAATAATACGGCTTGTAATAAGGAAATTATCTGCGTTGACAATAATATTTTATAACGACTGTATCTGTCGGCTACTATTCCGCCATACAACGAAAACAATGCAGTTGGAAAAAGTGTGGCAAAGACTGAAACCCCCAGCATAAATTTCGATTGTGTCAACGTATAAACAACCCAACTTACGGCAGTTTTTTGCATCCAGGTTCCCAACAACGAAACAGATTGTCCCATAAAAAACAATTGGTAGTTTCGATTTTTGAAAGAACTGAATGTATTATTATTCATTCTTCTTTAAGATATAAGGTCGTCCAATGATTGCAAAAAATATTAAAACCAATATGATAATTACTGGAATAGGTTTTTGTTGGAGCTGCACATAAGAAGAAAGCAGAATAGCTAATAAACAAGCAATAGAACCTATAAGAGATATTATTCTGTATTTAACTTTTTGTTGATAACTGATATAATTGACGATGGCGAAAGTGATTAAAAAAATCAGACTTGCTGCATCAACTAATGTGCTCAACGATCCTATAGTTGCCAGTACTGCCGCTAATCCTGCCATAATTAAAATGGCGTAATAAGGTATATTCGCTTGATTTTCTTTTACAAAAATAGTTGGTAAATCTTTCTTTTTGGCAACAGTTTCCATTAATCTTCCGGTTGAAAATAGTGTCGCATTAATGGCTGAACCAGTCGAAAAGGCAGCTGCAACAGTGACTAAAACTAATCCGGTAATCCCAAATGCTTGTTTTCCTGCGATTGATAAGGCAACTTCTTTTTCCTGAATTAATGTATCAGCACCAACCAGCATGGTAGCACCAAGTGCAACTAAAATATAAATACAAATAACTGCAGCAACAGCTGAAATTGTAGCCCTGGGTAGTGTCTTTTCCGGGTTTTTAATATCTTCATAATCATAGGACAATAGCTGAAACCCCTCGTAGGCCATAAATATGGTCGCAGCGCCAATAATTGCTGAGTTCCAGTTTTTTGCTTCAATTCCAGCCGTCAGCTGTTCCGGATTCCAATGAAATATTCCGAATATTGATAGTCCTAATAAAACAAATAGTTTCCCCCAAACTGTGATTATTTCTACCCTGGATGAATCGCCCACACCCCTCAAATTTACCAAAGCCAATGCAGCGATGATGGTGAATGAAAGTACCCGTGGAAACCAACTCCCAAAATTAAAAACGTGAGCTACATAATGTCCGAATGTAAACGCATATACGGAGATAGTTAAAATGTATCCAATAATTAGTATCCATGATAAACTCCCTGCTATACCCTGATGATTGATTTCATTGAGAAACGTAAACGCACCACCACTTTTTTGGTATTTAACAGATAACTGACTGTAACTATATGCTGAAATCAGTGCTATAAGTCCTGCTATTACAAAACTTAACCAGGCCCATTGCCCGGCTATGCTAATAATTACGCCTAAAACTGAAAAGATTCCTCCACCCACCATGCCTCCCACAGCCATTGACCATGTGGCATTGAAACTCATTTTTTTATTTTCTTTGGTCATCTCTATTCTTATCTTCAATGTATTACGACCAACTTTCCTCAGCTGCACGAAGGCCGGGATTTTAGCCACAGAACCTCCCGCAAAGAACAGCACTTCAAATATAATTTTTTCCTGTCAACCAGGCACCTAAACCAGACTTGTAGCTGAAGTTATGCAATCGTGCTTTATTGTCAATAGTTCAACAAGTCGGGATGTCTTAAATCCTTTTTAAGCAAAAATAGTTACTCCGTTTTTGTAATCTGCCTAATCGGAACCAATTCCAGTTTTCTAAATTCAACTTCAGAACCTTCGGCTTGTACGGCAATCTGGCCACGGGTGGCGGTACATTTGGTTCCAAAATTTACCAGTGTATCGTTTACCCATACTTTTATTGTGTCGGCCACGCATTCAACGACCATTTTGTTCCATTCGCCAACGGGTTTTTCTGAGCCGTCGGTGAGGTTCGGGATGCGGCGTTGTTTACCTTCTGTAATCCCCCACTCCTCTTTTGGACCGCGGCGGGCTTCCATGTCGGGCACAACAATATCCTGAACAATGCACCAGAAGTCACCGGCATTTTCGTGTAACATCTGCACTTCGATCGATTTCGGGAACATTCCGTACAACGCCCGCGGTGTGGATGCATGTACCAGCAGTCCGCAATTTCCGGGGACTCCGGCAAAACGGTATTCGGCAACAATCCGGTAATTCTGGTAAACCGAATCGGTAATCAGGTGGCCGCCGGGTGTGCCAAGACTCACCAGCATCGAATCGCGAACAATAAACGGGTTAATGGTGTCGGGATGCTGGTCCATCGCCGGAACATCGACATGCCACCCGGTTAAATCGACGCCGTTAAACAACGATACAGTTTTTGGTTTTTCGGGAGTTGTGCAGGCAAACAGGGTTGCCATCATCAAAATTGTTAAAGCCAGGTTTTTCATAATTTCTAAGTTTAATGCATTTATTTATTATCTTTCAAAGGCGCAAATTTATATTTTGTTACTGGTCAAGGAGTCCCGAAGGTAGTCTTTAATACATTTATTTTGGTTGTTATAAACGTAAAAATAAAAATCAACCTGAGGTTTGTCCTTAACTATTTCAAATATCAAATTACCATATGTATTAATTCGATTAAAATCGGTTATCGCTTTATTTTGATTATTTTTTGGTGTTAATGTGTCTAAATTCCAAACAATACCATTTTCTAGCACTACGATGTCCGGGGTGCAATTAGATTTTAAATTGTCTGTATCCCGATCTGACAATGCCTGGAACATATCAATGATTACTTTTTGTACTAACTGTTGTTTTTCAGTCAGTTTTCCATGTGATCTTACATTACAAATTGAAATAAGAGAAATAACAGCTACAAATAATAGTTTTTTCATAATAATTTGAATCAAAAAAAGATTCTGTAAATGGCCTAATACGTTCGGGCAGATCTTTGTTGCGGCGAAACAGACTGACTACTGTACGCTAAGATAAAGTTTTTTGTTACGAAAAACTTTCCGAAACGAAAAACCGGCAATGAGGTTTGCCCTGTGTTTGCGATCATTGTCGACAAAAACTATTGCAATTCCCGATATGTATTTTTGCATTTAAGACTGAACGCGATTATAGTAAAGTATGATTGCCCCGGATTTAAAGATTTTCGTCTTTCTTAGTTTAAGAATAGTCCTGTCGTTTATGTTTTCAAATAATGGCAAACCACTTCCTGCAACAACAGGGTGAACACAAAGTTGGTATTCATCAATCAAATTAAGTTTCATTAACTGTAGAATTAAACTCCGGCTGCCAACAAAAATGTCTTTACCCGATTGTTGTTTGAGTTCTAAAACTTCTGCTTCAATGTCTCGCTTTGCCAACGTTGCACTTTTCCATTCTACATTTTTCAGCGTGTGGGAAAAAACAATTTTTGGAACGTTGTCCATTATCAAAGCAAATTCGTCCATTGATTTGTTACCTGTGGGATTTTCCAGCACAGTTCGCCAAAACTCCATAAGTTGATACGTTATTCTTCCGTATAGAATGGTGTCTGCTGTCCTTAACAGGTCAGCGTAATGTTGATGTATTTCATCATCCGGAATTATTGCCGTGTGTTCACAAAACCCGTCAAGGGTCATATTAATTGCTGCAATTAACTTTCTCATATTTTGCTTTTTAATTGTTCATCCTTTGAATAATTGCAGTGTTGTCCTGCAATGACCCTTATTCTTTGAATGTAAATTTTAACAATATTACCAATGGCTCATCGCCTTACCTACGCACCAACTCGGTGTTATTCATTTTTATTCTCAATTTGTTTCCATTTATCCTTAATATTCTTTTCTCCGTCGAAATAGCCTGCTTGCGAGTCTTTATTAAAAATCTCGAATGATGGGGCTAATAGTATTTTATCCGAGTCTGGATATTCAGCTATATCATAACCTAAATAAGTCCTAATGTCCAAATACACACAAGTTTCAGTCGTGTGATTATATAATTGATGTGCTCCTGTTTCCCCTTTTTCAAAAAAAATCAAATCACCATTATTTACGATTTCTAATCCATTTGGAGTTCTCAATGTCGCAGAGCCTGAAAGTATCATAAAAAGTTCCTCTGCGTATCTATGAAAATGGTAGGGAGCTGAATATGTGTCCGGATTTAATTGTCTTAAATCAAAGTTCAGGTTTTCAGGATTTAGTCCTTTTTTAATTCTTGAACCATCTGTGAATATTCTGAAATTATCAATCTTATTCGGACTTTCTATAAATTCTCTTTGGCCTGCTTTTAAAATCGTTGCCATATCTTAAAATTTTTATTTATCAGGAAACAATTAAGTCATCGCGTTGGTTGTCAGATGTCCGAACACTTGCCGCTAACGGTTTTGATATGGCGCGTTTGGTGTTTATAAGCGCCTTATTATCAAACTGCAAAAATTATTATTTATGCAGCAAATGTTCATGTTTTACTCTAATTGTCAAATGCGCTATATTTTTTGTGAGGGGCTGATTTTTTATGGTACAAACTCTTTGAATATCTCTTTTATTTTTCCTCTCCAATTCTTTCTCCCATCTTAACAGAAGTTTCATAGCCCTTTGCTGTATTGATCAATAAATCCTCATCAATATGGATTTTACTTTTTTCAAACAGCAGTACGACTGTCGAGCCTCCAAATTTAAAGTAGCCTTTCTCTTCGCCTTTATTTACAGAACTTCCCTTGTAAGTTTGTACGATGCTTCCTACCATGGTGGCACCAACTTCAGCCATAACAACATCACCAAACAAAGGATTTGAAATGATTGTATATTCTCGTTTGTTTAGCCAGAATATTTCAGCCATTTTTCGCAAAGCATAGGGGTTGACTGAATAATAGTCACCATCAACCTTTTTGTTTGGAGATGAATTTCCACTGACTGGAAAATGAAAACGATGGTAATCGACCGGGGCCAGCCGGATGATAAGCAGGGCGCCATCATCGTACTTTCGTGCAAGATCTGGATTATCAATAAAGGAGGATACATTAAAGCGAACTCCTTTCACGATAAAATCGGAGTTGATGATATCGGCATAAGCCAAAATTTTCCCATCGGCAGGTGATACTATAATATTAGAGCAAGTATCAATCGGTCTTGCATCATCCTTTAGTTTTCGGGTAAAAAAATCATTGAAATTGTTGAACTCCTGTTTTTGAGCAACACTCATATCAATATCAAAATCTTCAATAAATGGATGTATTTTTTTCGCTGAAGAAGTGCGATCCATCATATTACCATAGATGGATGAAACCAGTTTTCTTTTCACCAACGTCCACAAGGTTGCTTCTCCAATAGGATTGTAATACAACCATACCAGCCACTTTTCTCCGGCCACCTTTTCTGTTTTTATTTGCCCACTTTCTCTTTCAAAATATTGAATGGGATCTTGAGACGGTAGTGGATAAAAGGCCAGGATGATAATTGTCGCAAGCAACAGCAAAATGAAGCCCCACCTCTTTTTAGTTTTTGTTATTTTCATTTTTGCTTTGTTTGCCTTGAGAAGCAAATATAAGACAATATCCTATATTTTAACCCATTTTCCCGTTGGTCCGGATTGCAATTGAAAATCAGCGTAAGCTAAATTCGCACCAGCCCGGATGTTGTCTGCGCAGTTATCAGTTAAACAGTATTTGATTTCAAACTAAACTTAAAAAAATTAGTGTAATTTTTGTCGGTTCTTCATCATTTTCAGAAGAATTTGCATCCGTTTTTCTCTGGTCTCTGGTTTCTTTGCTGTTTGTAATCGCCAGCCAATTGCATATGTATTTGCCTTATTCAGCGTTTTAAAAAATTCGTAGGCCTGTTGGTCTTTTTCCAGTATCGCTAGAAAATCAGCGGGAATTTCCATTTGGCTGGGAGAATCATAGGCATTATCCCATCTGCCATCTTTTTTTGCGCTCTCTAATTCTTTGAGTCCGGATGGTTGCATTCGCTTTTCTTCGATAAGCTGGGCTACTCGCGTTTTATTTCGCTTTGACCATATGCTCTTTGATCTGCGTGGTGTAAATTTTTGAAGCCACGATTTTTCATCAAATCTTTTTTTCTGACCGTCGATCCAGCCAAAGCAAAGAGCTTCATCCAATGCCTCATCATAGGTGACCGTTGCCTCGTCGGAATCTTTCTTGAAAATTCGAAGCCAAATACCACTATTGGATGTGGAATAATTCATTACAAGCCATTCCTTCCATTGCGTTGAGGATGCAAACGATTTGACGGGAGTTTCAGTATCTTTATTCATCGCATTGTAATGTCTACCTACTCATTTTTATCAGTTCGATTATTATTGCCCCATAACGTAGGAAGCTAGACGCAGGGGCGGATTGCGGGCGATTTAGCTTTCGCTGATCTTCGATTCCTGTCAAGCCGGAAAGCAGCCCGAGCGGAATCGAAGATCAGCGTAGCTAAAGATGCACACCGAAAACCACTGCCGCCGCATTTGCCGGGTAGCTGATGATACAGGCTGTTGTTCACTAATCATTAATTTTTATCTCATAAATTTTGGGCCAGAGCTTACCAGTCACGAAAATCCTGTCTTTAATTGAGTCGTAAGCAATTCCATTCAATTCTAAGGAACCTGGGTTAATGTTTTTACATTCATCGGTCAAAGGAGTTAAGTCAATTTGACCGATTACTTTGCCTGTTGTCGGGTCTATTTTTACTACTATATTTTTCGTGTAGATGTTAGAATAAATATAACCTTTTATGTATTCCAACTCATTTAAATTTTCTTTTACGTATCCATTTTCAGTAACAGAAATTGATTTAATCACCTGAAAATTATTTGGGTCTATATAAGTCAATTTAAATGTACCGTCACTCATTATTAAATATTTCCCATCCGTTGTCATGCCCCAGCCTTCTTCGCCTGGATAAGTAAATTCACCTATTTTCTTAAAGCTGGTCGCATCATAAATAAATCCAACCTTAGTTTTATAAGTAAGTTGAAATACTTTCCCATTTAAAAATGTTATGCCTTCTCCAAAATATTTAACTCTGTCTAACTTAACTTTTGTGTCAATTTTACCAGTTGACAAGTCAACGATGCCAAACAATGATTTTGTCCAAGGTAAATCAATGGGTGAGCCAGTACTTTCAAATAAATCACCATTGTGTATTAGTAGCCCTTCTGTGAAGGAAGTCGTGTCATGCGGGTACGATTTAATGTAAACGAAATCTATAGTTGGAATTGGCATATTTGTAGCACTACTGTTGCTTGAATTATGGCCACCTCCATTGCATCCAAACAGTAAAAAAACAATCAAAATAATTAAAAACAGTCTTATTGTCATTTGTCTAAAATTCTTATGTGTGACGCAAATACAATTGCCCATAACGGTTTACAACTTTGCGAAGGCGGGGATTTTCAGCACTAAACTTCATTAGAAGTACAAACCCCCCCGCTTTTGCAAAACGGCTGTTAGTGGCTGCCATTCTTGTCATTAGTTGGTCGTCTGCTGATTTTATCATAATATTTATCTGCTCGTCATTTCTTAACTTGAAAATGTGTTTGCTCTAATATTTATTAGTGAGAAACTGCTTTTAGTCCGATAACAGAGCCAATTAATGTAGTAATGAAAAGTAGTCGCAGAAAAGTTGCAGGTTCTTTAAATACCAAAACCCCAACTAAAACTGTTCCAACTGCTCCAATTCCTGTCCATACAGCATAAGCTGTCCCGATTGGCAAGGTTTGAGTTGCTTTAATTAAAAGGCCCATACTTACAGTAAGTGCAACCAGAAATCCTGCATACCATAAATACATTTCGCTTCCTGTTGTTTCTTTTGCTTTTCCTAAACAGAAAGCAAAGGCTACTTCAAATAAACCTGCTATAACCAAAATTATCCAATTCATTTACTTTGTTTTTATCTCGCTTTTTTATCCAAATGGTTAGTTGTTGTCATAGTCAATTATTGCACAGTCTGTTCGCATGGTTGCCACTAACGTTTGAGGCTATAAATAGTGGCGGTTTGCGTGGTTGTCCGCTGTCAACCAACTCCAATGCTGGTGCGGGTTACGAGCTTTCAATTATGTACTTCACCCGCCATTTTTTATAGCCTTTGTGTGCGCCCTGCATAAGCAGGAGTGCACACTTGTTGTAAGCTCTTGAAAAAGTTTAAAAATACAAATAACATTTAAAGAGTCAAACAGCAAATGTGCAATTTTTCCGGAAGGTGCAAATCCCATATGCGACGGGGTAATCCCGAAGCCTCGGGAGAAGTATTTTCCGCCAGTTGGCGGCAAGGCGGTTTGGGGTGATCCATGCACAGAAGGCAGATAAACGGCGAAATCAGGTACTGAAGAACAAAAACTGTTTATGATATTTAGGGAGTACTCAACTTTTCAGTCGAAAAGTATACCACTTAGTCATAAAACGAGGATAAGCAAGAACATCATTCAAACGTCCGAAAATAAAGATCATTTTGTAGTAGATGCCGCAAGGATTTGAGGAAGAAATAAGCTAAACATATTGAACGCATGGATATGCATCCGGATACGATCTTGCATTTGGACCGATTGGAAGAAACCTGAACGAAAGAGAAAGAACCTCATTCAACTGGGTATTGACCTGGATCATGCTTATTCCTGTAGTGGAACCCGAAATGAGGAACGAATTCATGAATTCCATTAAAAATAAACAATCGTATGAATAATGGGAGGCTGGGCAGTTGCCCACTTACAGAGTAATCACGAACACCCTAAATATTAAACTCGTTCGTAAAGTCCGATTTTGGTAACTACCATTACCTTAGAAAGTTTGCGGAAAAGAGGTTACGATGCATTGCTAACGTATTACGTGAAAGTTGCGCCATCCCGAATCTTCGGGAAACCGCAGTATACGAGACCCGCCTGGCCTGCCCTGAGCGCAGCGAAAGGGTACAGTGGTGTGAAAGCCTCTCCCTGTCAGCGTTCGCTGATGGGGCGGGCTATTCGATTAGCGGAAGGCTTTCGTCAGCCCGCTATTTCACTAAAGTGGTATAGTTAAATGTGAAGGTGAATTAAGTAATTGATAATTAATATAGTATGGGAGTAGTTTAAAATGAATCTTACTTAGGTCTTGATAATACATCAACCAAAGTTCCTTTCGGGAATCAGCTATAAGTATCACCGATATCACCAATAATATCAGTATCACCGAGGCTATTACTAAACAAATCGAAAATAAAAACTCCAGAATAGCATATGAGACCATTATGACTAGTGGTGTAACAGGCACACTTGCGCTTATTTGACCGTCAACCCGATTAGCAGTTCGTAAGCTACTCAATAAAATATTCAAAATCAAAAGGATATTCTATTAATGTGCCATTTCTTGACTTATAATTATAAATTCCTTTGATTTTTTTTATTCCATTTTTTCTTTCCATTGATTTATAAATACCAGCGCCATTTACAATTGGTATAATCGATGATTCAGATTTGTTTTTTACAACAATAGAAAAAGCTTGTGTGGTATCAACGGCTGAAAGTAAAATTCTGGCTGAAAATATACTTCCTTTTTGATTTATTGGTTTATCTTGTACTAAAACAGGTTCCAACCTATTAAATGTAAACTCAGCATCAGTAATATCGAATTTAATAAAGCTTATTGTTTCAAATTCTAAATCCAATAATCCCACCGATAACTTTGAAAAATAATAGTTTTCCTTATTATCTTTCATATAATTGGTTGTCTTTATGTTGTCTATCTGAATTTCTATTATTTTAATCTGTTCAGGGATAAAGCTTTCATCAGGAAACGTATTCTTAAACCAATCTAGATGGTTTTGAAGTATCATAACTGCTGAATCTATTTGATTCTTTTTGGAGAACTTTTTATATTCTTCAAGAATTTGGATTGTTCTATTCGCTACTTCTTTGCCATTGATATAACAGGACCCAAATTTATAAGGATTATGTATATAAAGATTTTGTAAATAATCGTTTAGCCTAGTATTTCGAATTTCTTTTAATTCAAGTTCGACTTTTAACTCCTTGTTAAAATTATCAAAGATGTCGTTGTTTTTATTGTTTGATTTACATGCAACTAAAACAAAAATTAATAAGTAGTAAATATTTTTCATATTTTTTATATTATGCAAGGTAACGATGGCGGCTTGGCGATCGGGCGGGAATTCGGAGCACCCAACTTTCAATCCGCTACTAAAGTTTATTAAAAGTACAAAGCTACAAGTTTTCACGTCACCCGCCTGACGCCAAACAGCTGTTGCACTAAATCCCGCCCCCGAAAGAGGGGCGGGATAGCTCGTTTTTGTGCAATCCATATTAAATTCGTTCACCACAAATTCATTCAATATGGAAACACAAACAAAGTTAAGAAAAAAGTCGTTCACAGTAGTTGAACAGGCTATTCATCAGGTACGAGGTTTCAGAAATCTTTACCAGGAACTGGATGATAAAATACGGTTGTCCGGACAATCGCCCAGTACCTTGACTAATTACGCGAGGAAACTAGCACAGCTAAGCCTTCACTTTGGCAAACTACCACAACATATCAACGAGAAAGAGCTAAACAAATACCTGGCTCAACTGGCCCGGCAAAGTAAAACGCCATCGCTGAGCGATTTTAAGTTTGCGGTATACGGAATAAGGTACTGTTACCGTCTGCTTAGGATGACCGACAAGATTGTCAAACTGCCCAGCATTAAAAACACCAGTAAATTACCCGTTGTGCTCAACTATGAAGAATGCCGGGCGCTGTTTAATGCACCGGAACTGCTCAAGCACCGGGTTCTGCTGTCGCTGATGTACTCCGCAGGCCTGCGTGCAGGTGAAGTAAGCCGTTTACACATAGCCGACGTTGACTCAGGGCGCATGATGATCCATATCCGTCAGAGCAAGTACAACAAGGACCGGTATGTTCCGCTTTCACCACTGATTCTGGAAGGCTTGCGCAAGTATTACTATGCATGCCAGCCGAAAGAATATTTGTTTAACGGTAATACTCCCGGTACCCCATTTAGCGTACGAGGAATGCAATGGGCGTTGCGCGAAGCGGTAAAGAAATGCAAGCTTCAGAAAGGCATAACCCTGCATACGCTGCGTCACAGTTATGCAGCACATTTGCTTGAATTCGGGATGGATATTGTAACCATTAAGGAACTGCTGGGGCACGAACGTATTGAAACAACGCTGGTGTACTTGCATGTAGCAAAGCCAAACCGGAGCAACCTGTTTAGCCCGTTCGACAGGTTGTACAAGAAGAATTGAAGCCCAGGCATGAACTGGCAGAGATAATCGGGCGTTTCGGAGATGAGTTTGAACGGAAGTATTCACCTAACAGTTATGTGAAACGTACACTGAGTGCATTGCTGCGTTGCCGGACATCGTCATTGGGCGGACATATCGACAAATGCGATCAATGCGGGCATATCCGTATCAGTTATAATTCATGCCGTAACCGTCATTGTCCCAAGTGCCAGAACATACAAAAGGAAGCATGGGTAGAAAACCGCAAACAGGATCTGTTGCCGGTTCCGTACTTCCATGTGGTTTTTACGGTTCCTGATAAGTTGAACAGCCTGTTTCTTCAACACCCGGTGATGCTTTACAATCTTCTGTTTGCCAGCACGTGGGAAACGATCGCTCAGTTTTCGTACACAAAGCTGCATGCAGAAACGGGCATGGTCGCCATCCTGCACACGTGGGGACAAAATCTGAGCCTTCACCCACATATTCATTGTATTGTACCCGGCGGGGGTATCAATTTCAAAGGACAATGGAAACAGGTAAATACCTCTGTCAACGGGAAATCATTTCTGTTCAGAGTTGAATATTTATCCATGGTGTTCCGGGGGAAATTTATTGCCGGTTTACAAAAACAACTGCCACCGGAAAAGCAATTTATCCGCGAGCTATATAAAACAGATTGGTTTGTTTACGCCAAAGAGCCATTTGCGGGACCGGAGCAGGTAATTGAATACTTGGGACGATATACGCACAAAGTAGCCATCAGTTATCACCGGATTTTAAACGTTGATCAAAAGGGAGTAATTTTTCGCTGGCGTGATTACCGCGACAATAAGGAAAAAGTAATGACTCTTGATGGTACTGAGTTCCTGCGACGTTTCTGCCAGCATATACTTCCCCGCAGATTTGTCCGTATACGCCATTATGGATTGCAATCCACTACCCGCCGTGAACAACTTCGTGAGTTGCAACATGCTTTTGGAATCGATGTCCCAAAGGTTAAAGAAAAGAAGCATTGGAAGGATGTCTGTCGGGAACACCTGAATTACAACCCTGATACGTGCCCACAATGTGGCAAAGGCCGAATGGTAACGATTGAAATGATTTTGCCCGCACGACCTCCGCCTCTGCAACCATCAATATTGCAGGAATTATTAGTGAAATTTTAACAACCTTTAAAACCGTTCAGGAATGGACATGATACCTTTTTGCATAAAAGTCACAAAATATTGGAATTCCAGGTTCACAATAGATTATATAACACCTGCTCTACTCAAAAAGAATTGAGTACTACCTAAAATTAACTCACTGCCTTCTGATCTCAAATACACATGAATTATTGAATCCCCATAGTAACCGGTTTTCGGAGATACTAGTCGGTGGGGGATTTCGTGCAACAAGGCTTCATGTTGGGTCTCGTGCCTCGACCACACGAAGCCTTACTTATTAGGTTGCGTTTTTTTTTATTCTATTTCAAAATGAATATTAAAGTTTTTAATTTTCTTATTTCTGGCAATCCAAAAATTGATATATTCGATATTGTAACTAGCCTTATCGTGAGGTTTCGTTTTTAAAGCTATCGTATTCTCTTTCCAAGAATCAAAATATATTGGAAACTCACCAAAAATACATTCTTCCACAATTCTATTTGATTTTGTATATAATCCTAATAGGTTGTGCCCACTTCCAAATGCCATGCCTGATTCAGTGTGAATTAAAACAATAAAATAGGCGCTATCATTAGAATACGCAATAAAATTGGATGCTTTTAAGTCCTCGTCGGATATTTTTCGAGGTAAAGTGTATCTCTTTAATGATGTTTCAGGAATTATTAATAGGAAAACAAATATTAATAATAGTGTAATAGTATTTACAAGTAACGAAAATCGACTTATCCGGCGATATGTTTTTTTAAATGCATAAATTATTGAAATTAAAAAACTAATCAACCAAGCGAGAATAAAAATAAGATAAAATTCTAGTCCATTAAGAGCATCATTAATATAATAATCATATATGGAAAAAGAGAACAAACACAATCCTGAAATGATTGCAAATCCATATATAAATCGTGACATTGTCTTATTACTCATATGATTAATTAGTAAAAAAATCTAATACAATTTTAATCTCATTGTTTAAATAATTGATCGTGCGGCCGTTTTTAAATGCAACCTAACTCGTATATACGCCTGATAAAATCAGGCCTGGCGTCCCAATTTGGACGTATAGGCCTGACAAGTGTCAGACTTATCTTGTAAAAATAATGTTTATACTTTGCAAAACGTCGTATTAATCGATTATTTTATTGATGATCTTTAAAAAAAAACCCACCAGTTTCCGGACACCTGTTGGGTTTTAAAATCGCGACAGAGATTTTGAAACTATCCTGCCACGGTCGCACTAACGGTGCTGCTCCACGGACCAAATTCGCCGCGGGTGTTTACCCAGCGTAACCAGTAATAAACAGTCTTTGAAGCACTCTTGCCTTCAAATGTTCTGGTGTAAGGCGAGCGTGTTGCCGTAGCGACATAAGCTAATTCGGAGGCATCAACAGGTGCAGTTCCATCAATTTTAATCCAGATTTCGCAACCGCGCGTCCCCACCGGTTTGGCTTTCCTTCCGGGAGTAGCCTGATCGGCATAATGGATTTGGTGTTGCAAACGTGCGGAGAAATCAATGGATCCAACAGGTGATGTTGCAGGCTTTGGTGAAGGGGTGCGCTTGTCGGTTTTCACGGTCAACCCCATCCTTTCGCGATCGGTGTTTGAAACACGGTGGTTATTGGCCAACCATTCCATGTAAAATTTACGCAACTCCTTTTCATACACCTCTCGTGCATCATCTTTGCCCTGCACTTCAGCGCTTGTCCTGTCATTTTTGATGCTTGCTAACGCATACGCATCATTCCAGATTGTCTGGGCTGTTTTTAAGGCCATTAAATCATCGGCCAAAATTCCCCAGGCTTCGACCCTGGCAGTTGTATTCTCGACCAGATTGGCCTGCCATGAGTTAAAATCAGCATCTTTTATTGGTACATAATTGTACATAAATAATAAGTTTAATGGATTAATATTCAAACTAATCAATTTATAAATACACTTTCTTACCAAAACATTAAGGCATTATTCAATTACATGAATAATCCCCCTATTGATTGGGAAAGGCTTGTCCTTTTCAGGAACAAGGTACGAACGAAAATAAAAGCTGTGTTTCCGGATATGAAGCTTTTATTCCGCAGCAGTCTTAAATTATCATTCATCCGGAAAGAAAACCGTTGTATGATATTTCTTTTTCGATGCATCAGGAAAGTTCCCCGATTGAATAAGGATGTTTTTTGATTCATTGGAATTATTTCCCGATTAAATAGGAATGTTTTTTGATTCAATGGAAATGTTTCCCGATTGAATAGGAATGTTATCTGATTCACCAGGAAAATTTCCTTATTGAATAAGATTCTTTTCTGATGAATAAATAAATTTCTCCATTTTATATGAAAATGTTGATATTCAATCAGTAATGATTTTTTGGTATTCCTAATTGGACTTTTTCCCATCGAAAGTGGAAGTTCCGGGGTGAAACCAGAAAAAGGGGAGTTCTGGTTCGTTGGGTTATATTTTAATGCCCGTTTCAAGGTTGATGCTTATTTTTTTCAAACGCTCAGATTACCTGTTGATGCAAACGGCAAGCCCATCCAATGGGTTTATTGTCATTGTTGTAGTAAAATTAAAACAGAAAAAGATAATTATAAAACGGGAAAACAGGGATTTATGTGAATTAGGTCAAGCAGCGCGAAATCCGGTAAATAAGAGTCAAATTTGGCAAATAAATATTTTTTGTATTATTGAATTTCAAAAATTGCTCTCATCTTAATCAGCTGAGCGCGAGATATGATGAGCTTGATTTTATCGTAAGGTTCGAAAAGTTTGCAAACATTTGTTTTAAATGTGACACCACTTAAGTAAGCGCGATTGATAATGCACGATTGATTGATCTGAAAAAGGGAATCTTTGAACCAATGATTAATGATGGTTTCGGCTGTAACCTTATTCGGAAGTTTTATCAGTGAGTTGTCAATCAACATGGCCTCCCAATACGATCTGTTTGATGACTTCAATTTTACTGACTGGAAAAGCAGGATGCGATTTTTTTCATAAAAACTTACTCCTTCTGCGGTTGGAAGGGCAATAATATCGGGACTTCGGTTTAAATTGATGAATTCCTTTAACGCGTCTGCATTTGTGATCACGGGTTTTTCAGTGTTTTTCATCGTTATTGAAGGTTTAAGGCTGGTTTATTTACCGATTTAAAAGTAAATAATTTTATATTAAAAACAATATGTTTTAGAAGAAATTTTTGCACCCGAATAAATCCTATAAATACATAAGCCATCTGAATTGTTTGGTGCATTCTTTCTGATGACTTGAAGGAATATAACTTGTTTGTGAGTGGTATGCAATCTTACCACAGAAGATAAAATACATTTATTGCATACAATATCCTGTAGGGTGATTTGCAGGAAACTGGACTAAATCAAATGAATAAAATTCAGTACAGGATAAAAAAGCAACTATATTCTTTGAATTGTTTTCTTTTTACGCAGGTTGATAATATAAATCAGAAAGCATCCGGTGGCGACAAGTGCCAGTTGCCCGGGACCAGGTTTGATATCCCGTTCGAGGGCATTGATGACCGGAAAGGATGAAAAATAGCGTACGGCAGTTTTTGACTTTCCATCGGCTTTCTGAAAGACGGCATCGCCAATTTGTCGTGTGGATCCGGAAATATTTTTACCCCCGGGAAGTGAGTGTAGCCAGGTTTAGTTTCATTTTATCTAGTATTAAAGGGTAGAATTCTAAGGTTATTATAATAGTTTAGTTCTAACAAATATAGACATTTTATATTTACAAATAAAATATTAATAATAATTTATGGCATGTTGTTGGGGTCCCGCGATTTTAAATCGCGGGGGCAAAAGCGGACGATTGGGAAATCGTCCGATCCAATTGCCAACCCCTTTTTCTCCTTATATCGCATTGATTGCTGAAAGTTCAGCTTCTAACTGTGCAGGGTTTTCAAAGCGTATTGCATATAAACCAATCTTTTTGGCAGCTATTACATTCATTAAATTGTCATCGATAAAGATCGTATTGGCGGCTTTTAGGTGGTACCTGTCAAGCAGCAGATGGTAAAGCCGTTCATCGGGTTTTACCATTTTTTCTTCACCCGAAACCACAATGCCATCGAATGCTTTAAAAAACGGGAATCTTTCGTAAGCAATATCTATTGTTTCTGCCGACCAGTTTGTGAGGCCATAGACTTTGTATTTCTCTTTTAATTTGTACAGGATCGAAACTGTTTCGGGGAATTCCCTTTTTAGCATTGTCTCCCACTTGTCGTAGAAAAGCTGAATCAAATCATGAAACCCGGGGAATCTCTTTTGCAATAAATGAGTGCCTTCGACTAAAGTCCGCCCTTTATCCTGTTCAAGGTTCCACTCATCGGTGCAAACAGTATGTAGGAAGTGTTCCATTTCGTTTTCATCCTGAAAATAATCACGGTAAAGAAATCTTGGATTCCATTCAACCAAAACACCGCCGAAATCAAAAATTACATTTTCTATTTGCATTATCTTAAAGGTCTTTAAAAAGTATAATTATAACTGAACCTGCTATCATGATAGCCGTACCAATTAATTTTTTACGAATATCTTTTTCCTGGAAGAGCCGGTGGCCAAGCAGTACGCTGACAATCGTAGAAAGCTGAAAAAGAGACAACGCATATCCAACCGGCATATGATCGAAGGTGTAATTGGTCGTGAACTGCATCGTTCCAACACAAACGATCAGGAAGAAGTATTTCCTTATATTTGAGCGGTCTACTTTCCTGATTTCCTTTTTCAGATCGAGCCGGTAAACAAACAGCAGGAGAAACGAAAACAGTGCGCCAAACCAGCACCAACTGACAAAAGCCAGCGTTACGGACGAAGCCAGAATTATTTTCTTTATAAATACAGCCTCGATCGCTGAAAGTATCATTGCACCAATCCGGTATTGTATTTCACTTTTTTTGAGCAAAGCCCACGAGAACCGCTCTTCGGTGGTATCGAGCACAAAATAGCTTCCATAAATGATGAAGGCGATGCCCATAATTCCCGATAGATTTGGTATTTCATGCAACAGAAAAATTGCTGTAACCAGTCCGATCACCGATTTGTAAGAATTGATAGGTCCGAGTATCGAGAGGTCCCCCTTTTGCAGCGCTTTCACCAGAAAACCATTTCCCAAAGCCCCTGTAATTCCACCCAGAATCGAATAAATCCAAAATTGCCGGGGTAACTCCTGCCATTGTATATTTATCACAATGAAAATGCAGAAGAAGGACAACAGCAGGTAAGTCAGGAAATTGATCAGTAGCGGGTGATTCTCTTTTGTGAGCTGTTTTTGAAAGACGTTCCCAAAAGGATTGGAAAAGATTCTCAATAAAACAGCGCCGGTGGTTAAAAAAGTCTCGATCATTACTGATAATATATTGCATTGCCGTCAGATATTGAAGCTACTTATTTATTTAAGCTCAATATATTCAGACCGGGCGAAGATCGGATTTTTTTAGCATTTGCGTACATACAAAGCACAAATGTTTGTTGTACAAAAAAGTGTCGTTGTTGCATTTCAATACATCGTGGCTGTTCTACTGCTATTGGTCCTCGTCTTTGCTGACGGTTTTATTTTCAGTTTTGTATTCATCAATCTGGCTTAAAAGTTCCATAGATTTTACCAGGGGATTCCATTCTATTCCCGTAATCAGAAGTCGAAACCATTTTTTATCCCGGTTCTCATATTTGATATTTAAGAAAAGCCAAATCGCTGTAAAAGCAAACGCAAGTGTTACACTTCCTGAAATTAACCATTGAAAGACATCCCATTCCCTGAGCATAACTTCATTCCACCAAAAGGTGGTCCAGACCGGAAGCTGCAGAAAAAGGAGGCGGGAAATCCACAGCGTCGTTGATCTCAGCCGGACCAGTTTCTCCTGTGTTGCCAGTATCGGTTCATTGATATTGACCTGGTAAATCAGAATTAACTGGTAGAGATAGATCCCAATGGCCAGTTTGGTAAGCAGGACATGAATGGCTGCCGAAACCAGGAAAAACGGACTTGCAACGTCAAATATGTTAATAATCAAAATATCCACAAAGCCAACCCATACGATGCTGAACAAAACGATGAAGATTTTCATCGGTTTCATTGATGAAAGGAATGACTGCACCTTTATTTTGGTGATATCTTCTGCATTCTTCTTGTTGAATTGCAGGTTTTCTTCCAGTTTTTTGTCGTATGATTTCCAAAGATTGATAATTTCTGTGTCTTCCATTTGTATTCAGTTTATTCCGGCTGTTACCGGGATGAAAATTTTTGTCTTAAAAGGATTTTGATTCTTCCGATTTTGGTCGCCACGTTGGATTCCGAAATTCCAATGATTTCGGCAATTTCCTTGTGGCTTTTTTCCTCGAGATAGAGCAACATAAGCGCTTTATCCAGCTCTTTTAATTCAGCAATGAATTGCTGTAATAGCCAGATGTTTTCGTCTGTTTCGCTGATCACATTCGTATCCGCAAAATTCAGAATCCCGTCGGTTAGCGGATTTGAAACCAGCTTTCTGCGGTTTTCCTTCCGGTAAAAGGAGATTGCGACATTCAACGCGATCCGGTAGATCCAGGTGGAATATTTGTATTGATCGTTGAAGCGATCAAACGATTTCCACAACTGCACAACGATTTCCTGAACAAGGTCTTTCCGGTCTTCTCCGTCCTTGCAATAGGAGTTTGCAACTTTAAAGAGAATGCCTTTGTTCGACTCAATAACTGAAAGAAATAGTTTCGGTTTATCCGTTGAATTCATCCTTATCCGTTTGTAAAAATTGTGAATGGCGCTACGACGATTGTTCCCATTTTAATTTCTTTGTTTTTCATTTGAATAATAATTAAGCGTTCAACTTTTTGTTTGCTTTATTATTCGCGCAAAGGTTATAAAAATCACAGAGGGGACGGAAAAAATATGGAAGGGGTTTTCATGCATTCCTCACAGCGTTTCATTCCTGTAAATAATTTGCCGATTAAAAGTAATAATAATTGGTTTTTACATTGAGCTTATTTAAAATGTTTTGTTAATTTTCGGCTTTATAAGCTTTTTCTGAAATTCGTTTAAAATTACTTTCTAATCTATATAATGCTGTAACTTATAACCTTATTCTTTCAGAAGAAACTGACAACTTAACCTTACGGTCTTATCAGAAAAATCATGTTATGAAGCTAAAATTCATTTTTCCCTGCCTTTTGCTTTTTGTTTGCATGGATTCCATTGCGGCCGGTTTGCCAAAGTATGACATTGAAAAGTCTCCGGACTGGAAAACAAAAATCCCGTTCGAACTGCGCGAATTGGACTTCAAAGCAAAGGGAGATCTGAGTTATATTTTGCTCGACTGGCAGGAGAACCAAATTCTGCATGAATCGAACTATCGGTATGTATTGCGTTTAAACAACGAAGAAGGTGTTCAGAACTATTCGCAATTATCCTTTACTTTTGATCCTTCCTACCAAAAGCTGGCAATAAATAAGATTACAATTCATCGCGGAAGTCAGGCGGTTAGTCATTTAAGACGCAGTGAAATTGAGTTAATGCGGAATGAAGAAAATGCCGACCGGTGGATATACGACGGCTCCTGGTCGGCTGTTATTATCCTAAAAGATGTTCGGGTTGGAGATGTCCTCGAGTATGAATACACAATAAAAGGGGAGAACCCGATTTTTTCAGGTCATACCTATAAATATGTCAGTCAGTCATTCAGCAACGAAGTGCTTCATAATTACCAGCGTTTAATTGTTCCGCTTTCGGAACAACTGAATGTGAAGAGTATTCAGGGTGGTCAGCAACCGGTAATAACAAACAGCGGAAGCACCAAATCGCTGGTCTGGGATTTGGCCAATCGTCCGGCTATTTACAACGATGCCAATATTCCTTCGTGGTACAATGCCTTTCCTGCCTGCGAAGTCAGTTCCTATAAAGGCTGGGATGAAGTAATTAAATGGGGAAAAGAATTGTTTCCTTACGAATTAACTATCCCGCAGATTGATGCTTTTATGCGTGACCGGAAGTTCGAACCAAACGAGAAGGGAATCATTGGCGTTATTCGGTTTGTACAGGACGAAGTCCGGTACATGGGCATCGAAACAGGTCGTAACTCGCATCAGCCACATCACCCGGAGGAAGTATTCAATAACCGGTTTGGCGATTGCAAGGATAAAACCTATTTGTTGACGGTTATGCTCCGCAAACTTGGTGTCGATGCCTGGCCGGCTTATGTGAATACAACTAACCTGGGTTCTATTGAAGACGCTGCTCCTTCACCGTTTGCATTTAACCATGTGATTGTAAAATTTCGGAGGGATAATATTGATTATTGGGTGGATCCGACTATAAATCTGCAACGCGGCGCTTTGTCAAATCTCTGTTTGCCCGATTATCAGAAAGCACTGGTACTTGGCGAAAGCAGTAAAGGACCAGAGACGATCCCTGTTTCTAAACTCGACCGCGTTGTCATTCGTGAAAATATGTGGATGACGGATACTGTTTCCGAAATAAAGTATGATGTTGAATCGGTTTATTCCGGCAACCCTGCAAATTCAAAGCGCAGTTACCATTTGGGGACCTCACTTAGCGAGATAAGGGAAAACTACATCAATTTTTGCAGCGGATATTATAACAATCTGAAATGGGCCAGTGATTCTGCCTTGCAGTACACCGATTATCCTGAAATAAATTCGTTTAAAGTGAAGGAATCGTATGTCATTCCTGATTTATGGAAACATACTGCAACCGATTCGGTGGAATTGTATGCTTCGCTTCACCTCTATAATATGTACGAGTTTTTGAGTTACTCAAAAGACCGTTCGCGGAAGATGCCATTGTCCATCCAATTTCCCGTTGATGTTGACCATTCCATCATCATCCATTTTCCGGCCTATAAACAAATAGGATTTAAACCGGCGATTGACAGTGTCGTTAACAATGCCTGTTCATTCTACCGCAAAACTTCTGTTGACCAGAAAATGCATACCTACACCTTGAATTACACCTATAAGACCAAGATCGACTTTGTTCCGGTGGATCAGCAAAAAGCCTATTTTAAAGATTATGACCGGCTGTCGGACTTATGCGGTGCATATATTAAATGGGGAATAGAAAAGGAACCCAACAATAAAGTGTTTTGGCCTTCCATTTTAATTTCGTTGCTGTTTGCAGGACTGATGATTTGGATGCTTGGTTTTATTTACCGGTCGGATTTGGGTATTGAAAGTACACGAAAGAGGGCGCTGGATTTTGGCGGTTGGCTGATTATTCCCATTATTGGCGTCTACTTTACGCCGATGAAAGTGGTTTATCAGGTTTTTAAAACCGATTATTTTAACGAGGTTGTTTGGGATAACCTATTGGCAAAGAATACGGGCCAGCCATTTTTAATGGGGAGCCTCTATTACTTCGAATTATTATTCAATGTATCGATTGTTATTGCCTCCATATTTATGATTGTATTAATGGTACAGAAAAGGATCACATTCCCAAGATTTTATATTTGGTTTCGGATCATTGTACTGGGAGGAATCCTTCTGGATACCGTATTATCCTTTGCCATGATGGATGTTCAGATAGACAGGGCGGAACTGACGAGGGAAATTTTCAGTGTCGGAATCTGGGTCCCCTATTTTATGATGTCGGAAAGGGTTGAGAAGACTTTTGTGAACCGGTTTAGAAAACCAGGACATGACCTGGAAGTTAAATCGGTACCTGAATAATGGATCGCAAAACTATCGGGTTCAAAAGCCTTTCGGGACTGCCTCTGTTTTGTACCCGTGGCACGATCTTTATTTATAGAATTTGAAAAAAAATGCAGTTGCTTTTAAGCAACCACATTTTTTACAGCGTGTTAAGGATGACGATCAATGATTGAATCTATCTTAAAAAGTCATGGGTACTTCCATCAATAAAAATTCTGCATCGGTATCAGCTGTGATTGACAGCTTTTCAACATCCCAGATTCCAAATCCATCACGGGTAGTTAATGGTTGACCGTTAATCGTTACATCACCGTTCAGGATAAAAGCGTAAACGCCATTCCCTTTTGCTTTTACAGTGTATTCGGCGCTGATCCCCTTGTCGAATTTTCCAAGATGAAACCATGCTTTCTGATGAATCCAAACCCCCGCATCATCGGGATCGGGAGAAAGAACCTGTTGCAGTTTATTGTGACGATCCTCCTTGTTAAGTGTAACCTGATCGTAACGCGGCGTTACATTTTTCTTGTCTGGAATCACCCAAATCTGCAGGAACTTCACCTTTTGGTCCTTGTTCTTATTGTATTCACTGTGAAATATTCCAGTGCCTGCGCTCATTACCTGTATATCGCCATGTCTTATTACAGAAACAGTGCCCATGCTGTCTTTGTGTTCCAGGTCGCCTTCAAGGGGAATCGAAATGATTTCCATATTGTCGTGCGGATGTGTCCCAAAGCCCATGCCGGCATCTACCGCATCGTCATTCAATACCCGTAATGCACCAAAATGCATTCTATCTGGATTGTTATAGTTTGCAAAACTGAAAGTATGCCTGCTGTGAAGCCAACCGTGGTTGGCATCACCACGTGTTTCGGCTTTATGAAGAATTGTATTTGTCATGATTTCTAATTTTTCTTTAACCGGTATTGTTGTTTTAGGTGAAAAACAATAACCGGCGTATTTTAGTTTCAAATAACTGCATGCATTTCTAACATTAACAAAATAACGTAATATCATATTACTATGAAATCAATATTCCAATCATTTGTTGGTTTTATAATTTAAAGGAAAAGTAACACAATGTTTCACAGAGTTCAGGCAGTGTTGTACAATGTTTTTCAGCAAGCGATTTGATGCTCGAAAGTAAAACTAAACCGTGTAAATCTGTGCTTTACCCTGTGAGACGCTGTGTCATTTATTTCACATTCAGCTTCTTCTGAGTTTGTGTGGGTAAATTTTGCGACCGCTTTCAAATGGTTTATACAATCAAGTGGTGGCTTTTGGCAACTTGCCACTGGCATGATAGTGCTAACTTTTTGACCCAAATCTTTTAAAAATTAATATGAAACCTGATTTTTTTAGTAAGTGAGTCCGCTCCCGATGTATCAGCGATTTTTCAAAAGATTTTCATTTTAATAAGGTAATAAGGTTGGTTTTTCTTCTGTTACCCTTTCTACTAAGGTTTGATGAAAAAAATAAGGTTTATTTACAAAGATAAAAACCATATATTCAATATTTTAACCTTAGTAGAAAATTAATGTATGTAATTTTTAACCTTATTACCTTATTTGTCATCAATATAACAACCTAATAAAAATCACCTGACTCCGCCATTTTCTAAATGAGTAAATATTTCTGTATATCATTCATATCCAAACATATAAATCTCTAATTTGTAAAAAAGCAATACTCTTAAAAATCGCTGATGTATCGGGACCAGTCACTAATTGCCAGCTGCAATCATTACAAAACCCAATAACCCATACCAAACGTCATAGAACCATAATAATCTATCCTCCGATACTTGCTACAATCCCAAATTCCTGAAAAATAGCTATAGCCCTTCATTGTGCTGCTGAAGTGGGTTCTCCGGGCGATCTGAAATCTTCGGGCTAGCCAAATTTTCATTATTTTTCAGAGGGAAATATTCACGATACTGTGAGTGGATATGTTCCTGGTCTGCTGTATTTTATTTTCTTTCCCTGATTTTATCTAACAGTCGGTTGAACTCATTAATTTCTTCCGGTGTTAAATTATCCAGCAACGTGTCTGCTTTCTGTTCGCAGCTAAACATTTTATCGAGTAGTTCTAATCCCGTTTCTGTGATTTCAACCGATTTCTGACGCCTGTCAGCAGGATTCTCGGTTCTGTTGACGAATCCTTTTTCAAAAAGCCGGTCAACAATCCGGCTCACATCCGAATCTTTGTCAAGCATCCGCTCTTTAATAAAACCGATCGAAAGCGGTGCTTCGGAACGAAAACCACGCAGGATGCGCAAAACATTGTACTGTTGTTCTGCAAGTCCATACCTCTTCAGTGACTGAAAAAATTCATAACTTAATTGCTTCGCAGTATAAGTCAGATTTATCAATCCTTTATGGTAATCGTTCCGAAACCGCCCTTTTAATTCATCTTCAATAGACATGTTATTATTCGTAAGATTGTGAAACCATTTAAATATTAATCTTTCAAAGATCCGAATTTTCCGTTGTTAAAATCCTCAAAAGCCTGAAGAATTTCCTTCCGGGTATTCATCACAAAGGGCCCGTGAGCAACAATGGGTTCATTCAAGTTTTCACCGCTCATCACTAATACGACGGCCCCCTCATCCGTCCTCAGATTAAAATCTTCTCCGTCATTTTGAAACAGGGCAAAGTGATCAGCAGGAACCTCTTCTGTTCCGTTGATTGTTATATTTCCTTCGATAACGAGCAATGCTGTGTTATAGCGGGCCGGAAAAGAAAAACCGGCTTTGCCGTTTTTATTCAACTTAACGTTGAACAAGTTGATGGGAGAAAATGTCGTTGCAGCACCTTTCACATTTTCATATTCTCCGGAAATTACTTCGACGACTCCTCCATCATCAGCCAGTTTAAACTTGCTGATCTGATCGTTTGTAATACCCTGGTATTTTGGCGGCGACATTTTGAACTGTGCGGGAAGGTTTACCCAAAGCTGAACCATGTGCAATTCCCCGCCTTCTTTGCTGAATTCTTTTTCGTGGTACTCCTTGTGTAAGATCCCGGATGCAGCGGTCATCCATTGTACATCACCTGCTCCAATAACTCCGCCGTTACCCGCACTGTCGTGATGAGCCACGCGCCCTTTATAGGCAATCGTAACAGTTTCAAAACCCCTGTGCGGATGTACTCCTACACCCATCGGATGATCTGAAGGGGGGAAATAGAATTTTGCGCCGTAATCGAGCAGAATAAAGGGATTCATCCGCTCCATATCGAGGCGGTAGCCACCTGGAATAAAATTGTGAACCCTGAACCCATCTCCTACAAAGTGCGGTTCCGGTGGTGAAAGTACTAATTCAATATTTTTCGTTGACATCATTATTATATTTTGAAGAGTTCGGGGTTTCTTAACCAGGCAACAACCCAAACTAAGATTAATACTACAGCAGGCATTCCAATACTCATACCACCTGTCATATGAATAATGATTGCGCCACCCATATACGAACTAAGCAACAATGTTCCGTATTTATTGGTTTTAGGAAACAGGAACAACAGGGCAGAAACAATTTCACCAATTGCAATTATAATTCGCCAGTTACCTAGTTTCATTTGTTCCATCTGCTCGGGATGCAGAAACAATTTACCCGATGCACTATAGAAATAAAGTGCTGTCAATAATCCGGCAATTATCCATGCTGCAATTTTACTTGTTTTTGATATTTCTGTGTTCATGGTCTTAATTTTAATGTATTATGCAATCGTTGCGATTTCATCGAATAAGCGACGTGGCCGGCGCGGATGCGAATGTTTTGACGAATCGAAATATCCCAGGCAAATAAGCATTACCGCTGTTTCGCTTTCTTTTAATCCAAATTCTTTATGAATACCATCGAAATCAATTCCGCTCATCGGATGCGAATCCACTCCAAAATCGTGGGCCGCAATCATCAGCGACATTGCAAGTAGTCCGGCATTGCTTTCGGCAAATTTGAGTTTTCTTTCTTCTGACGAACCATAAAGATAGGCTGCGGCTCCCTTGGCCCCTGCAACCATTTCAGCTTTGCCCCCAACACTCTGAAGCATTTCTTCCCAAACCGGATTGGTGTCGGCAAAGCCATTTTTATCACCAACAATAATTAGTGTTACAGGTGCATCCAAAACTTTTTCCTGCTTATTGGCAAGTTCAAAAAGCCTTTGTTTGCCTGATTCTGTTTTGGCCGCGATAATTCTCCATGGTTGGAGATTGAAGGCCGACGGCGCTAAAACTGCCATGTTAATGATCTCTTTTAACAGCTCCCCGCTAATGGATTTATTTTTATCAAAATAATTGACTGAACGTCTCTCGTTGAATAATGTTTTTGTTTCCATACAAATTGATATTTAAAATACTTTGCAAATATAGGTGGAAACAATATATGTTGAAACATGTAATTAAAAATATTTTGAAATAATTTTAATTGACTGATTTTATATTGACTAAACAGCTTGTTTGCAACGATCTATTTGCTAGCCCCCGATACTCGCTACAATTCCAAATTCCTGAAAAATAGCGATAGCCCGCAATTGTGATGCTAAAGTGGGTTCTTCGAGGAGTATGAAATCTTCGGAACGGCCTAATTTCCCGTATTTGTTTTGGGCAATTTTATGGTAGGGAAGGAGGTTTACCATTTTCTTTTGACCGGAAAGTGATGAAATAAATTGTGCAGTTGAGGTAATATTTTCGATATCGTCGTTTACGTTTCCTATCAGCGGAATCCGGATGATAATATTTGCCCCGGTTTCGGCCAGAACCTGGAGGTTTTCGAGGATCTTTTCGTTGGGAACGCCTGTCCATTTCCGATGCCTTTCCGAATCCATCATCTTGAGATCGTACAGAAAAAGATCGGTTCGTTTGGCTACTTCCAAAAGGAATGCGGTATTTGCCAGTCCTGCGGTATCAACAGCTCTGTGTATTCCTCTTTGTCCACATTCGTCGAGCAGTTCGATCAGAAAATCAGCATGCAATAAAGGTTCTCCTCCAGAGAAGGTTACACCGCCACCTGAATGATCAAAGAAGATCCGCTCTTTTTCGATCTCATCCATTATTCCGGCGATTGTTTCTGGTTTCCCCGATAGTTCAATGGCTTTTGTAGGGCAGACTTCGGCGCAATTACCGCATAGTTTGCAAAGTCCCGTGTCCGTAACAATCCCTTCGGAAGTCAGGGTCAATGCCTTTTGTGTACAAGCCATCACACAGGTTCCGCATCTGATGCATTTAGTGGGTGCATACATCCTTTCGGTTTCAGCCGAAATGCCTTCAGGATTGTGGCACCATGCGCAGTTGAGGTTACACCCTTTCAGAAAGATCACAATCCGGATTCCGGGACCGTCGTTGATCGCATAGCGTTTAATATCGAAGATTAGAGGAGTTTGCATTAAAACGCAATATTTTCAGTTCGTTCAATCACTTCCTGTTGAAGATCAGCGTTCATATCATTAAAATAGTCGCTGTAACCAGCCATCCGAACCATCAGATCTTTGTAATCGGAAGGGCAAGCCTGTGCAGCAAGCAATGTTGCTGTATCGACAATATTAAACTGAATATGGTGTCCTCCGAGTGTAAAATAACTCCGGATCAGTTGCCCAAGCTTTTTGATATCTTCGTCTTTTCTCAATAAACCCGGAAGAAATCGCTGGTTCAACAACGTTCCACCCGATTTAACATGATCGAATTTAGTCAATGATTTCACAACAGCAGATGGTCCGTGCGTATCGGCACCATGCGAGGGAGAAGTTCCATCCGAAATGGATTTTCCTGCCAGACGACCATTCGGAGTTGCCCCCATCACCTTCCCAAAATAGACATGACAGGTGGTCGACAACATATTCAGGTGATACTTTCCTCCTGGTTTGATATTGGGTTTTCCGTCGATCGCTTCGACGAGATCGTTGTATACCTTCACCGCAATTGAATCTGCAGCGTCATCATCATTTCCGAAGAAAGGTGTTCGGTTCATAATCGTCTGACGCAGCACTTCCTCTCCTTCGAAGTTATTCAGAACCGCTTTCAATACACGGTCCATATCAAAATTATGGTCTTCGAAAACATGTTTTTGAAGAGCGGCGAGACTGTCGGTAACAGTTCCCAGTCCGCAGCACTGAATATAGCTTGTGTTATAGCGAGGTCCGCCATCGTAGTAGTCTTTGCCGCGGCTCACGCAGTCCTCAATCACCACCGAGAGGAAAGGGGCAGGAGCATATTTGGCAAACATCCGGTCGATGTAATTACTTACCTTCATCTTTAGTTCAACCACGTAGTGAAGTTGTTTCAAAAAGGCATCATAGAGTTCTTCGTAGGTTAAGAAAGTTCGTGGATCGCCCGTTTCTGGCCCAACCCGGATACCTGTAACCGGATTGATTCCGTTGTTAAGGGTTACTTCCATAATCTTGGGAACATTCAGGTAACCTGTAAGTAAATAGGCTTCCTTGCCGAAAGCGCCCACTTCGATGCAACCACTGCATCCCCCTTCACGTGCATCCTGGAGCGATTTGCCCTGGCGCAGCAATTCGAGAATGTAGATATCAGGATTAAAGACAGAAGGGTAACCATGTCCCTGGCGGATCACACACGTGGCAGCATTCAGAAATTTGTCGGGCGTTTTGGCGCTGATGTGAACCGAGCTTCCCGGCTGCAAAATATGCAGTTCCTCAATCACCTCGAGCATGATATACGAAACCTCACTTGTGCCGTCGCTTCCATCGCTTTTTACACCGCCTATGTTGATGTTCGTAAAATCGTTGTAGGTTCCGCTTTCGCGTGCTGTGATTCCGACTTTAGGTGGTGCAGGATGGTTGTTGACCTTTATCCAGAAACAGGAGATTAACTCTTTAGCCTGATCGCGTGTGAGGGTTCCTTCAGCGATTTCGTTGTAATAAAAAGGCGCCAGGTGCTGGTCGAAATGACCCGGATTCATTGCATCCCAGCCGTTCAGTTCGGTAATGGTTCCAAGATGTACAAACCAGTACATCTGGATGGCTTCCCACAGATTGCGGGGGGCATTGGCCGGTACCCAACGGCAAACTTCTGCAATTTTCAGCAGTTCGGCTTTCCGCATCAGATCAGGTTCTTTTTTGGCATGTTCTTCAGCCAGGTCGGCATGGCGTTCTGCAAAAACGATAACGGCATCGCATGAAATATCCATAGCTTTCCACTCTTCGGCTTTGTCCGTAGCCTCAGGATCGTTCAGGTAATCAAGTGCAGCAAGATTGGCAGCAATTTCGCGTTTGTAACCGAGCATCCCTTTCTGGTAGATTTTCCCGTCGAGTGCGGTATGCCCAGGTGCGCGTTGTTCCATAAATTCGGTAAACATACCCGCTTCGTAAGCCGCTTTCCATTCCGGTGGAACATGACTGAAAATCCGTTCACGCTGGGTTTTTCCTTCCCAGTAAGGGATTATTTCGCGGGCATAGGTATCAATATCTTCCTGGCTGATTGTATAGCGTTGCAATTCACGTGTATTCAAAACATTTAGATCTTCAATACTGTGGCAGGTCAGTTCCGGAAAGGTGGGAACGCATTTAGGTCTTGGTCCTCGCTCGCCGACAATCAGTTCCCCTTCGCCAAAATAGATGGCTTTCTTCCTGCAGTGATCGAGAAAGTTGGCTGCCCGCATCACCGGAACAGAAAGCTTCCCGTAGTTCTCACGGTAAAAAGCGGTTTCGTGCAGCGCCCGTTCGATCGATAAAGTTGGTACGGCATCGACACTCAGTTTGCGGAGTTTCTGAATGCGTTCGTTCATCCCCGGACCAATGGGATTATTTTTGGGCGGATAGAAATTGCCTTCTGTTGATGCTGCTCTTTCAGGAGTTTCTTCATGCAGGATTATTTTCTCGAACATGGCTTTCCGGTTTTAAATTGGTTGAAATAAGAAATTGACTGGATTCCGATCTGTTAAAAATCAGGATCGGAACAAAAAGAAAAACGTGCGGGGAGCCGTTTAATTATAGAACATCAGGCAATTGAATAATCGCCGATAGGTTTTAAGAAGCGTTGTCCGGTAAATTGTTTTTTTCATGTGCTTTGACAGAATAATCAATTATCTTCCCAACAAAAATAGTGATAAAAATCTATTTTTGAGGTTCTCTCAAACAAACGTATAAAAATGGAAGATTCCAATACAATCAGAATACCTGCGGTACAAATGGAAGCCGAGTTTACCCGAATATTGCTGAAACATGGTTTCCGTGAAGATAAAGCAATTAGGTGCGCGTCTCTCTTTACGACCAATAGCGTGGACGGTATTTTGTCGCACGGTGTGAACCGGTTCTCCCGGTTCGTAAAGTATGTCATCAGTGGCCTGGTTGATGTTGATGCAGAACCGATGCTCGTTCATTCTTCAGGTGCTGTTGAACAATGGAATGGCAATTTGGGACCTGGTCCGCTGAATGCCTTTAAATGTACCGAACGTGCGATGGAACTTGCCCGGAATTCAGGCATCGGATGCGTGGCCTTGAGCAATACCAATCATTGGATGCGTGGGGGAACTTACGGATGGAAGGCGGCAAAGGCTGGTTTTGTTTTTATTGGCTGGACCAATACGATCGGATTGATGCCGGCATGGGGAGCAACGGATAATAAACTCGGGAATAATCCGCTGGTTATCGCGGTACCTTATGGGGATGAAGCGATTGTTCTGGATATGGCCATGAGTCAGTATTCATATGGTAAAATGGAGACGAAGGCGTTAGACCATTCGATGCTCGATTTTCCGGGAGGATACAATTCGTCCAACGAACTTACCCGCGATCCGTCGGAAATTCTCGTTTCGAAACGTCCGTTACCGATTGGATTCTGGAAGGGGTCGGGACTTACTTTATTGCTCGATATCATGGCTGCTATTTTATCGGGTGGTCTGTCAACAGGCGAGATCAGTAAAAAAAAGGATGAGTCTGGTGTATCCCAGGTTTTTATTGCTTTTGATGTCAGCAAACTTGAGAACTTCCCTTCCATTCGAAACACGATATCCGAAATCATTGCAGATTATAAAGAATCTGTTCCGGTTGATGAAAAATCAAACATACGGTATCCGGGGGAGCAGATTTTGAAGATCAGGGCTGCAAATCTGCTGGATGGTATTCTTGTGAACAGGGGGGTTTGGAATGAAGTTTTAAGCTTGGGTTAGTCTGTGAATTAGACTGAAAAATAAGTTTTTAGCAGGGAATATTGGATGGTCAAAAAATAAATGCCACCATTCCGCTTTTGCAGAATGATGGCAAGTAAAATCGTTTTCGGCGTAGTCTAATAACTACATATTGAAATCGCCTGATGCTTCAGGTTGGAAAATAATTTCGTCAATCGTGATTTTGGTGAGACCGGCAGGAACAAGCCACTCAATTTCATCTCCAACTTTATAACCAATAAGCGCAGTTGCGATTGGTGAAAAAATCGATATTTTATTCTTTTTCAGATCTGCCTTATCCGGATAGACAATCTGAAATTCAACCTGTTTGTTAATATTTGAGAAACTAATTTTCACAATAGAATTCATCGTTACAATATTACCAGGAATCTCTTGTGGTTCAACAATTTTGGCAGAATTCAACTCTTTTAGTAAATTTTCTGCTTCGGATGCACTTATCGATTTAAATAGTTTTGCATCGCTAAGGCATTGTTTAATCCTTGAATAATCAAGCCTATTCAAAATGATCTTACTCATGATTTTCTTGTTTATAAATTTTTACTATCAAATCATACAAAGATACCCTTTATTTGAACTTAAACACTGTTAATTCTGCTTGCAGGTACAACAAATAAAGGCACGCTTTCCAAATTCGCTGGAATTGTAGTTTCAGGTGGCAAATCATGATTGCCAAAAACGAATTTTGCAGGTCTTGACTGTGAATAACCCACATCCCACATTTACTTATCCGTATTGATTTACCATTACCTGTTTTCTAGTTTGGTGTATAAACCGAGGCAAAAGTCCTATGAATTCCTTTTGAATACTTCACTTTCGGATATCCGAATATCACAAATAATCCTTCGCGGCTTGCGAATTTAATCCCCTGTTTCTCGCGGAACGCTTTCGCTTTCTTTCCGCTTTGTATCATCGGGTGAATGCCGCCCAGCATACAGGTTCCCAGTCCAAGTGATTCACCGGCAATCATTGCGAAGGTGGCAGCAATCAGCGGATCAGCGGGGTCGCAATAGGGCGAGCCATAGAAATACATGGCCATGGGCGCATCATAGGTTACAAGGTCGACCCCCTTTTTCATGTTCCCGATGTAAATATCAAACATTGGTTTAACAAACCGGACGAACAAATCGTTATTTGATTTGCTAATAAATGGTCGCAGGAGAGCAAGGAACCATTTGGAAACAATCCATTGAATACTCTCAAGATAGGCGCAGAAGTCGTTGGAAAACTTCCTCACTTTTTCAGGAGTATCGAGCATCAAAATATTAACATCCGATGGAGGAATTCCCATTGGTGCAGTACTGGCCGCGTTGAGGATTTTTTCGATTAGCTCTTTTTCTAAGGGCATATCCTTAAATTCCCGCATGCTTCGCCTTCTTTTCAGCAAGTTAAGTAATTCATCATAACCTGCTGCTGTTTCCTTTTTTGGCAAGACGAACAGATCGTCAGAGGATAGCTCCCGTCCATGAATTTCAATGGCTCCGGTCGGACAAATGGCCATACAATGACCGCAGCCAATGCAGCCAAATAAGGGGACCTCGGTTAGTGCAACCTTTTCATCCGCCATCTGCAAACTGAAATCTTTGCAAACAGAAACGCACAATCCGCATCCGTTGCATTTTTCGGGATAGATAGTTATTTTCCCTTTTTCCCGGGTTCTTGAAGTAGGAATTGACATTGTAGTTCCTCCTGTTTTGTTATTTTTCTGCGATAACCAACATAAATAAACGTATTGCTATCTTACCGTTACGGTAATATTCTTTGTATTAACCGTAGATGCCGGATCCCACGGGCGGCAATACTCCAATTTAATTGTATCGGTCCCGCTTTTTAACCCTCTAAATTTCCATATTTCTTTTCCGCCACTTCCTGTTAAAGCGGGGGCATTGGGAATATACTCTGTGCCAGTTGAGTCAACAATTGAAACAGATTCTTTATTTGTCCATTTCCAGGCAAATCCGGTAGTCGGATTCGAATCTAGCTCAATTTGGAAGCTGTCATTAATCGCAATTTCATAGTTCGTTTCCATATTATAAGAATTAATTTTTTTGTTTTCTGAGCAGTAAGAAAGAATCAATAACAATGAGAACAGAGTGATTGATAGTGTTTCCTTCTTCTAATCAAAGATAAGGAAATAAAAACGGAGTGAGAAAAAGCTTCACCTGGTAATTTGCTAGTTCTGTTAAAAAAAAATACCTTGCGCGTTCGTTTTCAATCTTGCAACTAATCTTCAAATCTTGTAAATGATTCATCTCGATATTCCCCCTAAAGAATATATACGCGGACTTAGGGCAGTCAATGATTCAATCGTTTATCCTCCACCTGGGAAAGAAATATTGATTAAGGAAGTTGACTCAAAAAGGATGCTGAAGCAATTTATTTATTTGCCTGCAGCTATTCATAAAGATCACTTCAATTGGGTTCCCCCGATTTATATAGATGAATGGGAGTTTTTCAATCCGAAGAAAAATTTGTCCTTCCAATCATGCGAAACCATCATGTTGCTTGCTTACCGTTCAAATGAGGTTGTGGGCCGAATTATGGGTCTTGTTCATTTGAAATATAATGCATTGCATAACGAGAAGCATGCACGTTTTGCTTTTTTTGAAACATACAACGACGACGAAGTTGCAGCAGCTTTATTTGGGGCAGTTGAAAACTGGGGGAGGGAAAAAGGGATGGAGCAAATTGTAGGACCTTTGGCTTTTTCAGAAAAAGATCCTCAAGGCATTCTTATTGACGGGTTCGACGAGCCGGTCGTTATAGCTTCGAACTGCAATTTCCCCTATCAGTCTGAATTGATTGAAAAGAATGGTTATTCAAAAAAAGCTGATCTGGTGGTTTACCAGATTAAAATTCCTGATCCGCTTCCTGAATTTTACAAGAAGATTCAGGAACGAGCTTTACGAATGAATCCAGGGCTGCATGTTCTCGAATTTACTTCCCGAAGAAAGGTAAGGCCTTATATTTATTCGGTTCTGCGTCTTCTTAATCTGACCTTTACCGAAATTTTTGGCTTTATTCCTTTTTCGGAAAAGGAGATGGACAATTTTGCCAACCGTTACCTTTTTCTGATCAACCCACGTTTTATTAAGCTGATTGTTACCGACAAGAATGAATTAGTGGCGTTTGTTGTTGGTATGGCTCATATTGGTGATGGTATTATTGCGGCCAAAGGCAAGCTATTTCCCTTCGGAATTTTCAAAATTTTTGCAGCTGCACGGAAATCGAAACAATTGAATTTGTTGCTTGGAGGAATCGATCCTGCATACCGAGGCAAAGGACTTGATGTAATGATGGGTGCCAGGATGATGGAAACAGCAACCAAACTTGGGAAAACTATGCTTGATTCACACCTTGAACTGGAAGATAATAAAAAGGTTAGGTCCGAAATGGAAAAAATGGGGGGGCAGGTTTACAAACGATTCAGAATTTCTAGCAAGAACTTATAGGATCAAAAAGTTCAAAGCTAAAGATTAGGGTGAAAAGTGAAATGGTTTTCAAATGGTCGGATTTGCTTATCCTGCCTTTTCTAACCTTTTCCTCTTCTCCTTTTCGCTACTTCAAATAAGTTAAAGATAATTTCGATACTGGATCGAAAATTACACTTTCTTCACGCGGACAGCGTTCAAGCCTTTCAAGCCTCGTTCAAGCTCGAAAATGACATTGTCACCTTCACGGACATCTTCCAACAGACCGTTAACATGGACAAAATACTTCTCCTGGGTATCTTTTTCTTTGATAAAACCAAAGCCTTTCGAATCATTGAAAAAATCAATTCTACCCGTTCTTATTGGGTCAATCTCTTCTTCTTCTCTTCGGGGTACACTGATTTCTATGCTGCTCGCATTGACTTTCCTTTTCTTTGAGGGATCCGGTGGAGTATCTGTGAGGTTGCCATTTTCATCAACGTAAGCCAACATGTTTTCAAGATCACCTCCTGCTGAGTTTGACTTGCGGTCTTCTCTTTTGATGGTTTTTTCCTTACGTTTCTTTAAACGTTTTTTCTCTTTCTCTTTTTTGTTAAAGGTATCTTGCGATTTTGCCATTAAATAATTGATTAATAAGTTATATATAGACGATTCTAAATGAACAATCTGAGGTAAATGAAAATACTCAAAAAAAGCAATTTTCCGAAGAAAACCAACAAAAGTTGGATTTTACAACCGGGGAATACTTGAAGTGTATTTGTGCGATTACCACCTGCAAAGGTACTAATATTTTCTGAATGTATTTATTGGCCGATATCTATGCTATAAGTTGATTTGTCAGTGATTGTTACTCAAGTAACGCCTCCTTAACCGGGGTTTTTATGTGCCCTAAAAATCAAGCTTAAGCAAGCATGTGGATTGACTGAAGTGTTGGGTACATATTTGGTCAATTTTCTCATACAACTCCAACATACACTGGCAGCCTGCATCCAAAAATATTTTGTTTATTTGCTCATTTTTATCTATATCCGACGAATTAAAAGTACTTAGTTTATCTATTGAGAGATATTTTTAATCCAACAAATTAATTTCCGTATTTTTTTCTGCAAATCACCTTCGGGAGTACCACTTTTTGCAAGAAACAGAAACGTTCTCACATCAACAATTCCGTCGACAATATCAACCCTTAAATATCCTTCTTTAGTACCAAAAATCCGAATTCAATGTTGCATATCGATGCTGCCCCAACCTTTTTATTTTACTGAATTCGCCCGTACGCGAAAGACTTATATGCGGGCTCACAATAAACAAAGCCGCTCCGTCGGGGATATGATTAAAGAAAGCCGTCAGATCGATTTTCACCCCCAACCAACCCTCCGATAATAAAAGTTCCCAGTGGTGCCGGAAGGTTCATTTTGGAGGGTTGGTGTTTTAGTTCGTCGAAACATAATGAGATGGCAATGATGATGCTGTTCATCTCAATGCGTTCTAGATGGCAATCTCAATCACTACATTGTGTTCGACCTCCGACATCGTCGAATCTTTATCAAAGATTTTATTTTTCTGATTGTTTTAGATAATAGAAATAGCCTAAAAAGCTTACTGCAATACAAAATGCCATGATGGCTAAAGAGTGGATACCTAATGGGCGGGTAAAGTTAACAATTGTGAGTCCTGCACCTAGTCCTGCCAAAATAGCAAACCATTTAATATTAATATTCCTGTTCTCATTGGGATTTGTCTGTAAAATAGACAACGCAACGCTATCAGTAATGCCTCTTTCCAAAATCTTGTTTTTGAGGCGATGGTCAAGGATTCGTTTCATGATAGTCAGGATAAAGATCATAAATAATCCTACCACAAAAATTGTTGCGCAGATTTCGAAAATTTTTCTGTCAAACTCAGTTGAATTTCCGTCCTGGGCACAAACTACAAACGGGGTGGCAACTACTGCCAATAGGCTTAAAATTTTTTTCATTTTATGAATTTTAATGTTTTATTTGGGATTAGACAGGTGCTTAAACCAGTTGTTGCAAAATTCAATTGAAATTTAAGATTTTCATCTGTTTGTTATATTTGGCAAACATATCGATACATAGGAATAATAAAATACTTGCTAATGTTGTAATTACAAGATATGATACAATTGGGGTGATTCCCGTGACCGCGTTTGATAAAAAAGACCTGAAGAAAAAGATTGCAAAGGCTGCAATCAGGATCGAAACAATGGCAGTGATATAAAGCACGATATTCTCAAATGAAGTTTTTTGTTTGGGCTGTGGCAATTGATTCATCACCAAATCGGTCAGGTTAAATTCGAATACCGGTTCGGGTTGTGCTTTAATTTCAGTGAATATCAATTTATAGGTGTCAGCTTTTACGCGACAAATTTCACATGATTGAATGTGGTCAATTGTTTGTGAATTGCTATTCTCCGTGCCTAATGCGTATTGTTGGATTTCGATTTCCGAAAGATGTTTTGTTGTCATAGTTCTTCATGTTTGTAGTGAACCAAAATATTATCTTTTAAACCCTTTCTTGCTCTGAACAAATAATTTTTCACTGTTCCTATTGGCAATCCGGTTATTTCTGAAATTTCCTGATAACTCAATTCTTCGTAGTGAAATAAGGTGATCAATGTTTTATAAAGAGGCGTAAGATAATCAATAGCTGAATGCAATATATTAGTAAGTTCAGATCTGAAAAGTATATTTTCAGCTTCATTATTCGACAGGTCGACTAATTTATTTGCTGCCAATTCCAATGCTGAATTACTATTTTCATTCTCTGGCAACTTATTGTCGGGCAAAATTACTTTCTTTTTTTCAAGATAGTTAAAACAAGTATTGAAAGCAATCTGACCAATCCAGGTACTCAGTTTTGATTGAAACTTAAAGCCCGGAAGATTTTTGTAGGCTTTCAGGTAAATATCCTGAGCAATGTCTTTTCTGTCTTCCGGATTGTTTAATAATTTGAATAAAATTTGAGCCACCAGACCCTCGGTATTTTTAATAATAATAGCAAAGACTTGGGTATCACCCTTCAGTACACGATTAACCAACTCTTTATCATCCACGTTATTTTTTATAATTGGGTTCAAGTGGTATATGACAGATTTAGGGAGATAAAGTTGCAATAAAATAAGTAAAATCAAAAAGCCCTGGTGACAGGGCTTTTTGATTTTACTTATAGAATAAATATTCTTTAAAGTGGAATATTCCCATGTTTTTTCAAAGGATTTGTCTTGTGCTTATTTTGGGTCATCTCGAGTGCCTGTATCAGTTTGAACCTTGTTTGTGCAGGATAAATAATCTCATCGATATATCCAAGTTCAGCTGCTTTGTAGGGATTGGCAAACTTTTCGCGATAATCATCGATCTTTTGCGAAAGTTCCTCTTCGTTCATCTTTCCGCGGTGAATTATTTTCACAGCTCCTTCTGCTCCCATTACAGCAATTTCAGCCGAAGGATAAGCAAAGTTAATATCTGAACCGATGTGTTTACTGCTCATTACATCATATGCTCCACCATATGCTTTACGCGTGATCAACGTAATTTTAGGTACAGTTGCCTCCGCATAGGCGTAAAGCAGTTTGGCGCCGTGACGGATAATTCCTCCGAATTCCTGAACTGTTCCCGGAAGAAACCCAGGGACATCAACAAAGGTTACAATTGGTATATTGAATGCATCGCAAAAACGTACGAATCGTGCACCCTTCACCGATGAGTTAATATCGAGTACTCCAGCTAAACTTGCTGGTTGATTGGCAACTATACCGACACTACGGCCTGCGAAACGTGCAAATCCGATGATGATATTTGCAGCAAACGATGGTTGTAACTCGAAAAAATTCTGATCATCCGCAACGCTCGTGATCAACTCTTTCATATCATAGGGTTTGTTCGGATCCTCAGGAATCAACGTATTCAAATTTTTATCTTCCCGGTTAATATCGTCCTTGCATTCAAGAATATGCGGATCTTCAAGGTTATTGGATGGGAGATACCCGATCAGTTCGCGAATCATCAATAAGGCGTGGTCTTCATTATCCGCAGTCAGATGCGCTACTCCACTTTTTACATGGTGTGTCGTGGCTCCGCCAAGTTCTTCCATCGTCACCTCTTCGTGTGTTACCGCTTTTACCACATCAGGCCCAGTCACAAACATATAGCTTGTATCTTTCACCATCACGATAAAGTCGGTGATAGCTGGTGAATAGACTGCACCTCCGGCACATGGCCCAAGAATGGCCGAAATTTGGGGGATTACCCCGGAACTCATCACATTTCGGTAAAATATATCGGCATAACCAGCAAGACTCTCGATTCCTTCCTGAATTCGGGCTCCACCTGAATCGTTCAGACCAATCAGCGGAGCTCCCATTTTCATGGCAAGATCCATGATCTTTACAATTTTATCGGCATTCGCCCGGCTCATTGTACCGCCAAAGACGGTGAAATCCTGAGCAAAAGTATACACAAGGCGGCCGTCGATCTTTCCATATCCAGTTACTACACCATCTCCTGAAAATCTGTTTTTTTCCATTCCGAAATCGTGGGAACGATGAATCACAAATTTGTCGAGTTCGACAAAAGTTCCCGGATCTATTAAAATATCAATTCTTTCGCGGGCTGTTTTTCTTCCGGCAGCATGTTGACGATCAATGCGATCCAGTCCACCTCCTGCTTCAGCTTCCATGATTCGCTCTTCAAGCCTTTCGAATTTATCTTTTTGTGATGACATATTTTTCAATTAATTGACTGACATTAGTTTACTTCTCACGCTTTTTACATTTCCTTTATGTCATCAATAACCACCAAAAGCTGGTCATTATCGACTGTTTCGCCTTCTTTTACCGGTACTTCTTTTACGATTCCACGCTGGCCTGCTTTAAATTCACTTTCCATCTTCATTGCCGAAAGTACAATCAACGACTGTCCTGCTTCTACGATATCTCCTGGTTTCACGAATACCCGGACTACTTTTCCAGGCATAGGGGACCGAATTGTATTATTGTTGAGCATTTGCTTCGATTGCAGTCTGCTTTGGCGGTAGCGCGATTCATTGTCGACAACTTCAACATCAAACTTGAAATACAGCGTATTTACATTGTAATGTTTGGGTTCTTTGCTTTCGATGACTTCGATGTTAAAGGATCTTCCTTCGTATAAAACTGAAAATTCCTGGTTACTCACCTTAACGATATCGACTTCATACTCCACATCGTCAACAGCAAGCGTGAGGATATTTCCTTCGCGTTTTATCTCTTTGACGATTGCATTTCGTTTATTGACTTTTAATTCGAGTTCCATTTAAATTTTTTTCTGCAATTAGTTTGGGATTATATTCGCGATGTAAATTTACGTAGTTGCCTTTTCCAGTTGGTTTCCTTTTTTTCTGAAGGTGCAGCATTCGTTTTTTTGCTATCCTCAAGACGGGAAATGTATTGAGCGAATGTTGCAATCATTGCCATGTCCTCGCATTTCCGGTCGCAGATGCCATCCGCAAGCAAATGCTCACTGTTTTTTTCAATAAAATGGGTATTGTATTCTCCTTTTCGAAAGTCGGGCGTATTCATTATTCTTTCGAGAAACCGGATTGTTGTTTTAATCCCCGTAATTTTATATTCATAGAGTGCGCGTCTCATTCTTTCAATTGCCTCTTCACGGGTTCGTCCCCAAACAATCAATTTGCTGATTAATGAGTCATAAAAAATTGGAATGGTATATCCTTCATATACATAGCCATCGCACCTGACCCCAAAACCGAAAGGCTCAGTGATATGGGTGATAGTTCCAGGATTTGGCATGAAATTGTTGTCGGTATCTTCGGCATATATCCGGCACTCAATGGCATGTCCGCTTTGTTTCAGGTCCTCCTGACGAAACGGAAGTTCAAACCCTTCAGCAATTCTTATCTGTTCTTTTACCAGGTCGACTCCTACAACACGTTCAGTAATTGGATGTTCGACCTGTAAACGTGTGTTCATTTCAAGGAAATAGAAATTCAATTTATCGTCCACAATGAATTCAATGGTACCGGCTCCTTCGTATTGACATGCATTTGCAGCCGCAACGGCATAGGCTCCCATTCGCTCTCTAATCTCGGGGGTCATAATTGGTGAAGGTGTTTCCTCAACCACTTTCTGATGGCGCCTTTGAACTGAGCATTCGCGTTCGAAAAGATGGACAGTATTTCCGTACTTATCCGATAGTATTTGAAATTCAATATGATGTGGTGAATCAACATATTTCTCAATGTACAAAGCATCGTCGCCAAAGGCTGTTTTAGCCTCTGATCGTGCAGCACGAAGTGAACTTGCTATCTGCGACTCTTTCTTTACGAGGCGCATCCCTTTGCCGCCGCCACCTGCTGAGGCTTTAATCATCACAGGTAATCCGATCTCACGGATATATTTTGCTGCTTCCACCTCACTTGTCACTTTTTCAGTCGTACCGGGAACTACAGGTACTCCTGCCGCAATCATCTTTTTGCGGGCACTGATTTTATCCCCCATCATCTCGATGGATTCAGGTGAAGGTCCAATGAAACGCAACCCTTCTTCGCGGCACCGTCGGGCAAATTTTGAATTCTCAGAAAGAAATCCATAACCTGGATGGATGGCATCAGCCCCTGATAATTTAGCAGTTGCGATGATTTTATCCATGTTGAGATAACTCTCAGAAGAAGGTGCCGGACCAATGTTATATGCTTCGTTCGCGTATCTCACATGCATGGCAGTGCGGTCAGCATCGCTAAAAACTGCAACGGTGTCGATTCCCATCTCACGGCAAGAGCGCATAATGCGGATCGCAATTTCTCCCCGGTTGGCGACCAATACCTTCTTAATCGGTTTTTGTTCCATACTTAGATTAAATGACTTAAAATATTCAACTCAAACAAAACAAATTGGAGAGCTCACTTCCGTTAACAGGTTTGTTTCGGAAATTGTTTTTCAGATCGGGGTTAGTTTTTCTTTCAGCAGGTTTTTTACTTACTTGCGGCTGCAATATTAATCTTTTTTATGAAACTTCTACTAATTAGCAATTCTACGATGCAGGGCGAGTCCTATCTCGACTATCCAAAGCATGAGATTCAGAAATTTTTGGGTGATAAAATGGTTACTGCGCTATTTATTCCTTATGCTGCGGTGACATTTTCCTTTGATCAATATGAATCGAAAGTGGAGGAACGGTTTGCTGAAATAGGACACCATATTACATCTGTTCATCACTTTAGCGATCCTGTTGAGGCTGTCCGAAATGCTGAGGCAATTGTCGTTGGCGGCGGTAATACATGGCAGCTCGTGCGGATGATGCACGATAACCAATTGATGGAAGCAATACGTCAGAAGGTAAATCAGGGAACTCCCTATATTGGATGGAGCGCGGGATCGAATGTCGCTTGTCCAACACTTCAAACGACAAATGATATGCCTGTCGTCGATCCAAAGGGGTTTGATTGCATGGGGTTGGTGCCTTTTCAAATCAATCCACATTATCTGGATGCCAATCCTGCAGGTCATGGAGGGGAGACACGTGAACAACGTATTGAAGAATTTTTGGAGGTCAATCCGGGAATTACGGTCGTAGGACTTCGGGAAGGGACGATGCTAAAATGTGAGAACAATTCGCTGAAAATGATTGGCAGCCGGAATGCAAGGATTTTCAAAAAAGGAGATGCTCCAAAAGAATTGAATGACAGCGATGATTTTAGTTTTCTTCTTCATAGCTAATTTCCATCTGGTTTAATCAAAAAAATGATCATGAAGAGTGGTAATCTAATTTGGTTCTTATTGTTTTCGGTATTTACAGGATGTGCTCCGTCAAAGATGATAACAGTCTACACAATAGGTGATTCTACGATGGCGAATAAAAAAGCGGATGTTTATCCCGAGACAGGCTGGGGTCAGCAATTTCAAAGCTACTTTGATTCGAAAGTTAAAGTTAGCAATCACGCTGTAAATGGCAGAAGTTCAAAAAGTTTTATTGATGAGGGTCGTTGGAAAGTAGTTCTTGACAGTCTGAAACGGGGTGATTATGTCTTCATCCAGTTCGGCCATAACGACGAAAAAGCAGATAAGCCGGCAGTTTATAGCGATCCCTAAACAAGTTACCGTCAAAACCTCGGGAAGTATATCACTGAAACAAGGGCCAAAGGGGCAACACCGATTCTGCTCACTCCAATTGTACGACGGAAATTCGATGCAACCGGAACGCTCCTTGATACGCATGGAAAGTATCCCGACGCAGTTCGTGAAGTAGCTGCAAATCTAAAAGTTGAACTTATTGATATGCAGCAGTTGACGCATGCGCTTATCAGTTTGCTTGGAGATGAACCTTCTAAAAAAATATATCTTTGGACAGCACCTGATCCAAAATTCCCGGAAGGGAGGAAAGATGACACTCATTTGTCTGTTGAAGGTGCCAAAACATTTGCAGGGTTGGTTGCTGAAGCTGTTCACAAAATGAAAGCGCCATTGGCAAGACATGTGAAATAATGTTCACCTGCTGTTTCGATTGCTGTTGAAAAGATTCATTTGCGGAAAAATTCTATTTATTAGTTGTGCAATCGATTGTTTTAAGGCAATCTGCTTATATTTGTTTGAACTTCCTGCATTACCGTTGGATGATGATCCGAAATTTTTTAAATAAAAACGATAACATGATGAAGCAGATTTATTTTTCTTTAAAGGGTATTATATTGTTGATTTTGTGTGCGGTAACAATTGATAGTTTTGCACAGAAAACTGTTGGCCTCGACAACTGGTATAACCATGAAACCAACGCAAAGACCGGAAAGATCTTCCATTATACATGGGATGATACCGAAAACAGCGGTTTTTCGCAACTGGGTGACCTGTTTAAAAGCAAAGGGGCTTCATTAAAGACCATTGTGGCGAACGCTGATAAGAAAAGTCTTGCCGGTATTGACGTCTATATTATTGTTGACCCTGACACAACTACCGAAAATCCGAAACCAAATTATATCCTGCCAAAAGATACCAAAGCAATTTCGGCCTGGGTGAAAAAAGGGGGTGTGCTCCTGATTTTGGCCAACGACAAACCCAACTGTGAATTTACACATCTGAACCAACTTGTAAAAGAGTTTGGTATGCATTTTAATCCGGTGACCCTGAATCCGGTGACCAACAGGGAGTGGAATATGGCTGCCGAAACTAATCTGCCAAATCATCCCTTATTTAAAGGGGTGAATAAAATATATATGAAAGAAGTTTCATCGATTGGTTTAGGTGGTGCTGCCAAAGCTGTTCTGACAGACAACAAGCAGGTGTATATTGCTGAAACTTCTTTCGGGAAAGGGTACGTTTTGGCTGTTGGCGATCCATGGTTGTACAACGAATACATCGATCATGCCATGCTTCCCGCCGACTTCGAAAATCTGAAAGCTGCCAATAACCTCGTTGAATTACTTCTTTCGAAAGTAAAGAAATAAGACGGCCTGAATAACTATGTTTTAAAGGATGGAATAGTGGAAAAGTTGTATTCATACATCCTTCCATTATTCCATTTTTTTATTTCTCCGTTTATTCGCCTTCTGACCAACTATTTTGATCGAAATTTACTTTTCCCCGTAAACCAAATCTCCCGGTCCGTTCAACCAACAAATCACTTGAAAATGGCAACCAAAAACTATCGGATATTAATGTTGATGATTATGATCGTCATGGTTATATCGTCCTGTAATTCAAAGATATCAACCTCAAATAAAATTGATCGTGAAGCGCTTGTCAGGCGTCATACCGTGAAAATCACTCAATTCGATACGCTGGGATCTCTGACTGTCGGCAATGGAAAGTTTGCCTTTACGGTAGATGCAACGGGACTTCAAACATTTCCTGAGTACTATGATAAGGGGATCTCGCTTGGAACGCAGTCCGAATGGGGCTGGCATAGTTTTCCGGATACTGTTGGTTATCGGTTTGAAGAAACGCTTAAGAATTTCGATTATCACGGGCGTCCGATTCCATACGATGTTCAGGCGAAGGAGCCCGAGAGGAGTGTTGGTGCTGCAAATTATTTTCGCCAGAACCCTCACCGATTGCACCTTGGAATCGTCGGAATGGAAATAAAAACAGCTGATGGTAAATTGATTACACCGGATGATATATATGATCTCCATCAGGAACTCGATCTTTGGGAAGGAGTGATCAGGAGTAGCTTTATGGTGAATGGCGAAAAAGTAGCAGTGACGACCTGTTGTAGTCAGGAAGAGGACCTGATTTCGGCGGAGATTTCATCAAAGTTGATAGCCAACGGCTTATTAAGCGTAAAGCTCCGGTTTCCATACCCGTCCGGCGGTCATGTCGATTCGGGTTGCGACTGGACAAAACCTGAGAAGCATCAAACGATGATCATTGAAAAAAGTCAGGGACGTGCGCTGATAAAACATCAATTGGACAGCGCAAGCTATTATACCGAAGTCGGATGGAGTGGAACGGGTTTAATGACGATGCCTTCAACACATGTATTTGAGATTGTGGCTGGTAAAGGGGAGGAAAAACTTTCTTTTTCAACCTGCTTTTCTGCAATTGCTCCTGCAAAAATCGGACTGGCAGGTTTTAATGAAACGCAACTGAGCAGCCAGATGGGATGGAAAAGATTCTGGGAAATTGGCGGTGCAGTCGATTTCTCGGGAAGCACCGATTCGCGCGCCAATGAGCTCGAAAGGAGAGTTATTTTATCACAGTATCTTACAAAAGTTCAATGTGCAGGGAGTTTTCCTCCGCAGGAAACAGGACTGACCTTCAATAGCTGGTATGGCAAACCACACCTCGAAATGCACTGGTGGCATGGTGTCCATTTTGCACTTTGGAACCGGATCGAATTGCTGGAGAAAAGTCTCGACTGGTACAATAAAATAAGTGCTGAAGCACGAAAAATTGCAGAAAGACAGGCATTTAAAGGTGTTCGCTGGCCAAAAATGGTTGCACATGATGGACTTGATAGTCCGTCAAGTGTAGGAGCGTTCCTGATCTGGCAGCAACCTCATATCATTTATTTTGCTGAATTGTGTTACCGCAGTCATCAGGACACCGCAACACTTCGTAAGTATGCTGATCTTGTTTTCGAAACAGCTGATTTTATGAGTTCATTTGCTTACTACGATCAGAAAACGGACAGGTATGTTCTTGGGCCACCACTTATTCCGGCACAGGAATGTTTCGACCCGAACACGACATTCAACCCACCGTTCGAATTGGCTTACTGGCACTGGGGACTTGCCATGGCGCAACAGTGGAGGAAGCGGCTCGGACTTGAGCCTAAGAAAGAATGGGATGCGGTTTTGGCTAAACTTTCGGTTCCTGCACAATCAGACGGGATCTATCTTGCTGCCGAAAGTGCTCCCGATTCCTATACAAATCCACGGTATACTGCTGACCATCCGGCTGTTCTTGGTGCGTTCGGTTATCTGCCCGGGTCTCCTCTTGTCGATACATTAACGATGAAAAAAACATTTAACTATGTGTGGGAGAACTGGCAATGGAGGAAAACATGGGGATGGGACTTCCCGCTAACAGCAATGACTGCAACACGATTGGGAATGCCGGAAAAGGCACTGGATGCGCTTTTTATGGATATCGAAAAAAACACCTATCTTGTTAACGGTCATAACTATCAGGATAAACGGCTGCGGCTTTATCTTCCTGGAAACGGAGGCGTTCTGGCTGCTGTGGCTATGATGTGCGCCGGGTTTGACGGTAATCGTACGGATCTCCCTGGATTTCCAAAAGATGGAAGCTGGAAAGTACGTTGGGAAAACCTTTCGAAGATGCCGTAACGTAGCCCTAAAGTTAAAAGCAAATCGTTTTTATGCTATATTTGAGATCCTTTTATTAACAACCAAACAATGATAATGATGAAACGAATCAAATTATTTTCCACCTTACTGGTGTTGCTGATGATTGTAAATTGTACGAAAGCCCAAAATGTTGCAACTGAAAAAAACAAAGCTTCGTTAGTCTGGGCTGACGAGTTCAATGGTGCCGGATTACCCGATGCTTCAAAATGGGGATATGAGGTGGGTTTTGTCAGAAACAACGAAAAACAATATTACACGCTGGAACGGACGCAGAATGTGCGTCAGGAGGCTGGCAACCTGGTTATTGAATCGCTGAAGGAGGATTTTCAGGGTGCAAATTACACTTCTGGAAGTATCAATACATTGGATAAGAAATCATTTGAAGGAGATATACGTGTTGAAGTAAGTGCAAAACTTCCGCAGGGAAAGGGAATCTGGCCTGCTATCTGGATGATGGGTACTAATATTAAACAGGTTGGCTGGCCAAAATGCAGTGAACTCGATATCATGGAGTTCGTTGGTCACACACCAGGAAAAGTTTTTGGAACGCTCCATTGGTGGGACAGTTCAACCGCAAAGGATGACAAACACCTGAGTAAGGGAAATAATTTGATGATTAGCGATTTGCATACTGCTTTCCACGTCTATTCACTTGAAAGAAGAGGGAAGACCATTTCGTTGTTTATTGATGGAAAAAATCTTCTGACATTTGCTGCACCGGCAACTGCCTATGAAAATACCTTCACCGGTCCCCTTTATCTTTTGCTCAATACAGCAGTCGGCGGAAGCTGGGGCGGTGATATTGATGATTCGATCTTTCCTCAGAAATTTTTAATCGACTATGTGAGAGTATATAAACTCTGACTCTTTATAAAGGAAGAGGAGCAGTATATTACGACTAACGATTTTTCATTAAATTTGCAATTGGATTCTCATTGTAACCGGAATTTAATTCAACTATTTTATGCAAACAATAAATATCACTGCTTATACTGAAGATGCTGCGCAAATAGAGGCTATTAAGTCTGTTCTGAAGGCACTTAAGATTAAATTTGAGATTTCTAAAGAGAAACCTTATAATCCGGAGTTTGTTGCAAAAATAAATCAATGCAGACAAGATTATAAAGATGGAAAAGGAAACGTTGTTTCACTTGAAGAACTCAATGATTTATGTAAATAGTCCTTTTGCCTAAAGCTAAAGATGATTTAAATTTTTGGGTGAGAGCCGGTAATAAAGCTATTCTTAAAAAAATTGGCCTAATGATTGAAGCAATCACTCAAAACCCATACGAAGGAATTGGTAATCCAGAACCTTTGAAATACGAACTTTCAGGCACGTGGTCTCGTCGAATAAATCTGGAACATCGTTTAATCTACGAGATAGTTGAAGATAAACTGTTAGTTTATTCGCTAAAAGGCCATTATTGAGTATTTGTTCCCAAAATAAAAGCGCCAGGATTACCCTGGCGCTTCAATTTTATGATGATTCCACAAATATCTAAAATGGGATCTGTTTTTCAGTTATTCGGCAACTTTTTCCTTCATCTGCAAATTACGGAATTTGGCAACCGTTGTTGCTCCTTTGATATGGGCCGTTGCAGCCATTCCTAAGTAGATTTTTTTCGGCATCTTCATCGAAAATTCTGTATATTGAACCCAGTTGATGCCATCCGGACTTGTATATGCTGAAAAGACTTCACCGGTTCTTTTCAATCTCATCCATACATTGGGATAATTGACGGGAAAGGCTGCCTGGGCAACAGAATCGGTCAATGAAGGGTAGATGGCTTTGCTTTCTTTCCCTTTCAAAAGGCGATATTGAAACTCGTAACCTCCACGATTGTTGTTTCTTTTGTCATTACCCGGAAAAGCAAGAAACATCACGTTGCGCGATCCGGAAGTGAGATTCTCGCGTGCCATCAATCCGGCCTTGGTATACAAATGCGACCTTTCCAAAGATTCAAGCTGCGCCACGAAATCAAAGTCACCCTCAATTTGTTTGTAAACAAAGTGAAATTGATCGGAATTCATCCAGATATCTTCCCCTCCTGCCTTGATATCTACACCGTTAGTAACAATTTGTGCATCTCCTTTGATGGCCGGTTTTCCAATGTCCTGTGCTTTGAAATTGGTCTGTGGCTGAGCCTGAGTTTCTAATCCCCAAAAGAAGATAAGTAAAAGAAGTGCCTGTAATACTTTTGAAATCAACTTATTCATAATATGTGGTTTATTAATTGTGCTATTGAGACTTACAAATGTAATGAATGATTCGCTCTTTTTACTTAAAATCTATTCTGGTCTGCGGATCTTTGCCGGGTTCGTCCAAATGCTTTTTTACGATCGCTTCAATCTCCCTGATGCAACGGCCACATCCGGTTCCTGCAGTTGTAAACTGTTGAATTTCGGCTGTTGAGCGTGCGCCTGCGCGTAATTTCTTTTTTATTTCGATCTCCGAAACATGACTACACAGACAGACCAATCGCTTTTGATTCATTTGAATTTCAGTGTCAGATGAATTGGATTACAGTGAAGGTCCATCGAATTTCAAGTTGAAAACAACTACTTCAGGAGTATTCCCCAATCTTACCGGAGGTCCCCACGAACCAAAACCGGATGAGACATAGAAATTGGTATCTCCTTTTTTGAGAAACCCCCAGCTGAGTTCGTACACGGCTTTTGTAATGTAGTTTAAAGGCCATAGCTGACCATGATGCGTATGTCCCGAAAGGTGCAGATCCACCCCTTCGACCACTGCTTCATCAAGGTTAAACGGCTGATGGTTCATCACGATTACGGGAAAAGCTTTGTCCAAACCAACCATAAGTTCATTAAGTGTTTTCCGTCCGTTTTCATCTCCCATACGTCGATTGTCGCGGTCGTCACGTCCAACTATCTGAATTCCATTTGGCAAGACAAGGGTTTTATCGCGTAAGATATTGATGTTAATGCTCTCCAGGTAGGGTAAGGTTTTCTTAATGCCACCGATATACTCATGATTTCCTGCAATTGCGTAAACACCCAGCGGCGTCTTGATCTCCTGGATGTGCCGTCCCAGATTTTTACGAAGTGCCGAAGCCACGTCACCATCAACCAGATCACCGCAAAGAAGCACTAAATCAGGTTTTTGCTTGTTGATAATGCTCACTAGCCGCTCTTCGCGGTTCTCCCCGATTAAAGCGCCAAGATGGATGTCTGATGCCATCAGAATTTTCATCCCTCGATTTCCCGTGACCTTCTTATGAATATTCAGCGAAATTTCCCGGACCCGCGTATTTAAAGCATTGATATGTCCAGCCAGAACCACTAACGAGACAAAAGCTACTGTAAACAGGCCTATCCTGAACCGCAAAGTTTGAGTCATCTCCGGAAGAAAATGGAAAAAGTGGTTGAAGAGACGGATAATATCAAATAAAAGAATCGTCAGTGCGAAGTATAGCATAAAGGCGAGCCAGAAGGCGCCAATCCGGTAAATCCATTCACTAACAAGAGAGGAGCGGGTATGTTCGAGAATTTCGCCAACAATAAAACAGGATACGATTATCCAAAATGCTGTAATATAGCTCTTACGCCAGGCGGGGGTGAATGAAAATGCTTGTAAACCCCTTGTATAAATGAGAAAATTAATTGAAAAATAGATCAGTAATACAGTTCCGAAGAAGATTAAAAATGATGTTGTTCGCATAAGAGAAGATATTTTATTCAAAAATAGACTTTATTGACAGAATAAGATCAGACTCAATTGACAATAGTGCCGCCAACTTTGTTCAGGCGCTGGAAACAATCGTTTCAATTTTTTTATCTTTGTAAATTAACAAATTAATCTTTTCATGAGATTTTGTCTGTTCATAATTTCGCTCTTCATTTTTACATTGGTATCGTGCAGCAATGGTAACGGTTGCTACGAATCGGTTGATACTTTAATGGTAACATCCCTTTCTATAAATGACTTAAAACACATTAAGACATTGGTAATTAAGGGTATTGATCGCAATGATGTGGGAGATACACTTGTAAATGACCAGGATTCGACCCTGATTAAAAGGTATAATCTTCCACTTTCCTTGTCTGCTGATTCGACAGGATTTGTCCTTGATGTCAATGGCAGGAAAGACACCCTTTTTATCAGACATACCATGATATTAGGCTTTGTATCGGAAGATTGCGGTTTTGCACCCGACTATGTTATTTCAGGTTTACAGCACACAACAGGGATCGATTCAGTAATCATCACTGACACAAAGGTTAATCCACAATCAATAGAGAAAACGACGAATGACCAAAATATTAGCATCTACTTTAGTTCTGCTGCTCATTAGTAGCTTTCAGGGTTTTTCGCAGAAGAAAGCCGAGGTTTGGCGATACGAAGGTCCTCGTGTTGGAATTGATCTGTCGCGGTTTCTGGTCCCGTATTTACAAACCGGTAAGCGAAATGGCTGGGAGATTCAGGCTGATGTACCATACAAAGGAAACTGGTTCCCGACTTTTGAGTTGGGTATGCAATGGTTTGATGATAAACGTGATGGCTTTCATTACAAGAACAATGGCACCTATGCGCGTTTGGGCGTCGACATGAATATTGTAAAGTTCGAATCGATGAAAGATCACGATTTGGTATTTATCGGTGCCCGCTACGGATATTCGCTCTTCAACCAGGAAACAGATGCGATCGGTTATTCAAACTATTGGGGAACTGTTGCTTCATCGGTTCCCCTGCGAACGATGAATGCCCATTGGGCTGAATTGGTTTTTGGGATGAAGGGAGAACTTTTCAGCAATTTTTTCCTTGGATGGACACTTAGGGCGAAGTTTCCGGTTTCAGTGACAAAAGACCAAAATATCAAACCTTATATTATTCCGGGAATTGGAAAAACGACCAGTGCAGTCCCTTTCGATTTTTCAATTGGGTTCTATTACCGCTTCCCAATTTTCAGAACTAAAAACTTTCCCAAACCGATTAAGTTTGGAGGAACAACTCATCCTGGCGAGAATGATGAAAACAATCCCAATAATCAGGGAAGTTCTGGTACCGGTGGATTGCGAAGTTTGCAAAGTGGTGGACGGTGACTTCTCCTTATCCCGCTGTGTTACATTTTTTGGGCTAATTTGAAGTTATACATGATCATAGATTACAAAAAAGCTCCGGGACAGAAAACAGGAAAGCGCTAAGTATTAAATCTCCCGTGTTTAATATTAAATCCTGTGTGTTTAATATCAAACAGCCTGTGTTTAATATCAAATTCAGTGTGTTTAATATTAAACAGTCCGTGTTATTCAATCTTCAGTTTATTATCTTGTTTTTAATCCCGCACGTGTGGGAGATTGAACTCGTCAACTGGTCATTCTTTTGTGTGAAAAAGGTTTTCTTAGGATCGTTTTTATTCATTTGTATCAGGAAAGAGCCGAATCATCGTATATTCCATCATAATTTTGAATTTAATAAAATAAAAAAGACAATTAATAGTTTTGTTAATTATGTATTCGTTATTTTTGTGATAGTGCAAAACCAAATATCTAATACACAAAGGGAAAAAACGAATTGAGGGAAGTTAAAGACTGTTGAAGTACTATATAATTGCCGGTATTTACTAGTTAGCGGTCAGTTTAATCGCTCCTTGAAACAGTATCGGTTCTTGAAATATTCACTTAGTTTGAAACCAGTTAAAATTTAAAATTATGGAATACATTTGGATTGCTATAATTGTAGTTTACATTGTACTGACTCATTTAATTGCAAAACACATTGGAGCAAAGCGAGAAATTGGATATGGGAAATCAGTTTTTTGGTCACTTGTGTTCACTCCAATATTAGGGCTAATAATAACAAAAATGAGCAAACCAATTTATATTCAGTAAACTGCACACAATAAATTGTATATGGCAGGCGGGAGTTTTACCTGACTGACAAATCAGACCTGCAGGAAAGTGACTGTTTAGCCGCTCCTTGAAACGTAATTGGTTTTGACAGATTTTTGAATTTAACTGTTCGAACAGTTTGAGATAATTTCTGGGTTTGACAGGGTTTCGCTTTTTGAGAGAAACAAGCATTTCGACCAAAACGTTCTTTTTCAACTTGACAGAGACTGCAAACGGAGACGTTTTCGCAGACAAAGTTTTTAACTTCGTCGTTGGACACGTAAGCGGATAATCTGGTTGAGAGAACTTTGCAATTTGACTAAAAAATTATTGACTGACAGCATTTAATAGTGATTTACAAAAAGACAAAATATGCAAATGTTTCAAGTGACCGGGAAACCGAACCGCTAACATCAGCTACCCATCAAGTTCGGCAGCAGTGGTTTTCGGTGTGCATCTTTAGCTACGCTGATCTTCGATTCCGCTCGGGTTACTTTTCGGCTTGATCCCGAAGATTCGGGACCCGCAATACGCCTCTGCGTGTAGCTTCCTACGTTACCGGCAAGCAAAATGACACGTGCAACATGAAATATATTTGCACGCCTCGTGTTTTTATTTGTATATTTGCACGTATAAATTTAATTGACAAAACACTTGTACCATGAATACAAAATTGACATTGACTATTGAGCAAACAATTATCGAAAAGGCAAAGAAATATGCCAATGGTAAAGGTCGTAGTTTATCCGACATTGTTGAGAACTATCTAAAAGCCATAACAAAAGAGGATAATAATGAAAGTATCGAACTAACCCCGATTGTACAATCATTAAAAGGTACGTTTAAGGCTCCCAAAAACATCGACTACAAAAAGGAACTTTCCAAAAGACTTACTGAAAAATATCTTTAGCAAATGAAAAAAGTTCTTATCGATACTGACGTAATTTTAGACTTCTTTTTTGACAGAAAGCCGTTTTCGGACGATGCTGCAAAAGTTTTGTCACTATGTGAATCGAGAGAAATTAAAGGCTTCATCACATCTGTGATAATCAGCAATGTGTACTATCTGCTAAGGCAAAACGCTACTCATGAGAAAGTTATCGAAAAACTAACACAATTAATTACGATTACAGAAGTACTTACAACAGACAAAGATATTATCCTAAAGGCTCTGAACTCGAATTTTAGGGATTTTGAAGATGCATTGCAAAACTATTCGGCAGAATTAAATGGACATATTGATTTAATTATCACGAGAAATATCAAAGATTTTAAGAACAGCTCTCTTGGAGTAATGACTCCAGGAAATTATTTGAAGACAACAATTGCCAGCCGCTAACTTCAGCTACCAGTCAAGTGCGGCCCCGAATACTCGGGATGGTTTTCGGTCCCGCACCTGCGGGATCTTTAGCTTCGTTGATCTTCGATTCCGCTCGGGCTGCTTTTCGGCTTGATCCCGAAGATTCGGGACCCGCAATCCGCCCCTGCGTATAGCTTCCTACGTTAGCGGCAAGCGAGCCACCTGCAGTGCGATGGACAATGAAATAGAAAATTGAAGTAAAACATAAAAATAAAAGAAGGAAATCCCATGCAGAAAAAGTCTTTAGTGGTAATTGACATTCAAAATGACATTACCAAAAACTACAAAGAAATCATTGACAATGTTAATCGGGCAATAGATTGGGCAGTGGAAAATGAAATTCATGTCGTTTACATAAAGCATTATAACTTATCTGACGGCACAAGGACTTTCAAACCCAATACTCGTGGGTCTGAATTAGTTTCGGACATGAAATTAGTTTCCAAAAACATTTTTGAAAAATCCAAAGGCAACGCATTGACCAGCGATGATTTCGCAGACTTTATCAAAAAAAATGAAATAAGCGAATTTTACATTACGGGAGCAGACGCCATTGCCTGTGTGAAATCAACCGTATTTAATATGTGCAAGGAAAATTACAAAGTTACAGTCTTATCAGATTGTATTACGAGTTATGATAAAAAGAAAATTGACGAAATGCTGAATTATTACAAAAAAAATGGTAGCGAAATAATTAATTTGAATGACTTGTTAGATTCTAAATAAAAATGCCAGCTGCCAATAAATAGGACTTCATGTGGTCTGCAAGACCCAACTTGAAGCCCCGGTTGCACGAAATCCGCTACCGAACTGCACGGCTCGCGTTAGATATTTAGGGGGATTCAATAATTCAGGTGCATTTCGGTCGGCAGTTAACGGATTATTTGCGGTAGTTGCAATTCATTTCTGAATAGACCCTGGATTTGTAATCTTTTTATTTTAATGTTCAATCACTATTGCCCTGCAGGATTTCCTTGCAAACCACAATTTTAATATCAACTGAAAACAGCGCCTTCGGGAGATCGAAGCATTTTAAAAATCGTGTAAATGCCGGATTGAAGTACCGCAAAAAAAATATTTGAAATTATTATTCAGTTTTTCGAAACTTTTATCTTCAGTATCTGTATAACGGCATAACTAACATTAATAATATTCAAATAAATATTTCATTTTCATTTTTAATTAACCTGTAAATCATAAAATTATGGCAACAAGATTCGAAATGGGCCATGCAAAAAATGTGGCCAACTTTGATGTTTTAATCGCCTTTGTGCTGAGTAAGCTCACAGTTTTCAAACCATCGAAAAGCGCTATCCAGCTTCCGTCGTTGCAGAACGTTTCCCAAAACGCAAAAAATGCAATGAAAGTTGTATTTGATGCCTTTTCGGTTAACAGTGGTGCTATTGCGGCACGAAAAATAGCGTTCGCCACATTCAGCCAGCTGATTACAAGGGTCATTAATTAGCTTGAATCAACTGATACCTCCAGTGTGGTTGACGATCAGGCAAGAACAATTGTCCGGAAACTGCGGGGGTCAAGGGCGACTCCTAAAAAAACAGCCGAAGAAAAGAAAGCCCTTGAAGCTCAAGGCAAGGTAGTTAATGAAATATCTAACGCCCAGTTGGGATTCGATGACCGCGTAGCCAATTTCGACAAGCTTATAAGCCTTTTAGCAAGTATACCTCTTTATACTCCAAACGAACCGGATTTACAAGTTGCCGGATTGACCGCATACTACAAAAATTTAAAAACATTGAACGATGCCGTAGTCAGCACCCATCAGCGTTTTGATAATGCAATGCTGTTAAGACACGAAGTTTTCTATCAGCAAAATTCCGGCCTTGTCGATCTGGCATTGGATACAAAATCTTATATTAGATCACTGTTTGGAGCCTCCAGCGCCCAATACAAGCAAATATCAAAATTAAGATTTAGCGTAATTAAGTAATAAATTCAAACTGATTCTGTGATTTTTAAATATACTGGTGCATTTGTCTATTTGTAAGCTGCGGTTGTATTTCGTCAACCGCGGCTTTTTTTATACCATTTGAGCTCTTCATTTGGTGACCTGTGAGGAACAAATGATCGGCTTACACGTTTAACCAACTTACCTCAACATCGATTTGAATGGTCACCGTACATTCTTTAATAACGACCTGCGAGATTATAATGGTCACCTTACATTCTTTAATAACGACCTGCGAGATTATAATGATCACCTTACATTCTTTAACAGCGACCTGCGAGATTATAATGATCACCTTACATCCTTTAATAATGACCTGCGAGATTGTAATGATCACCTTGCATCCTTTAATAATGACCTGCGAGATTGTAATGATCACCTTGCATCCTTTAATAATGACCTGCGAGATTATAATAATCGCCTGACATCAACGAATTGCGACCTGCGATGAACAAATGATCGGCTTACACTTTTGAATAACGAACTTACCTCATATAATGAACTGCGGGGAATAAGTAAGGCTTCGTGTGGTTGAGGCACGAGACCCCAACATGAAGCCTAACTTATTATCGGGCATTGCAGGACAGCGATACGACCAAAGACAGCAGAACGCCACTTCGCATTCAGACTTCTGCAACGAAGGTTAAATCGACAATTTTCACAGACATCAATTATAACTGGGGCGTAGCTGACGAAAATATTATTTGATAAAAGACATATATTTATTGCTTATCAACAAATATTTATTATCTTTGCGATGTCAATTTAAAATTTAGCAATGATGTCAAAAACAAATAACCTGGTATTTAAAGGCTTACATATTGTGGCCTGGGTCATCTTTGTTGGCTTGTGTATTGAAGCCGGTGGCTTGATCGTAAATTTCTTTTTCAGTCTGTATAGACCTGATTTTGTCCAAAATCTTTATCAAAAGTTGGACTTAAGCAAAATGTATGAAGAGAGTAAAATGGTTTTTTTCGGTATCTATGGCTTTATCATTACCATTTCAATTTTAAAAGCTGTCCTTTTTTACATCGTTATCAGACTTATGCATAAAATGGATCTGTCAAAACCGTTCAACACTTTTGTTTCATGACAAATTTTACTAATTGGTTACTACACGCTTTCAATTGGAGTGTTAAGTCACATTGCCAGACAGGTAACGATTAGTTTAACACATTTCGGTTTTGTTCCCGAAACCTTAAACCAATTTTGGACAGACAGTCAGGCATTTATTTTGATGGGAGCTGTAATTTATATTATTGCAATTATTTTCAAAAAAGGAGTTGATATACAGAACGAAAATGATTTAACTGTTTAAGCAATGGCAATTAAAAAACAAGTTAGAAACAGATGAAAAAAATTTCAACCGTATTTCTTCAGTCAGTCATAGTGCTTATCGGCATTGTAGCACTTGCCATTTTGATTCGGGTTCCCTTAACTGAGGGAAGAGCCACAAACTTAGACTTGTTCAGCATTTACGCTGACCCGTTTATCTTGTATGTTTACGCAGCATCAATCGCTTTTTTTATATCGCTTTACAAAGCATTCAAATTACTTGGTTACATCGGACATAATAAAGTATTCTCATCAAACTCTGTCAGGACTTTGAGGAGTATAAAGTATTGTGCAATCGTACTAAGTATTTTAATTGTGGCGGCAGGACTATTCATAAGGATATTCCATAGTAAAGAAGACGACCCTGCGGGTTTTCTTGCTATTTGTATCGTAACAACTTTTGCTTCTATCGTAGTTGCAACTGCTGCGGCAATATTTGAAAAATTATTGCAAAATGCCGTAGATATGAAATCTGAAAATGACTTAACAATTTAAGCTATGCCAATTATTGCAAACTTAGACGTGATGATGGCAAAGCGAAAAATGTCACTAAATGAACTTTCTGACAAAGTTGGTCTGACTTTATCGAACCTTTCAATATTAAAGACCGGTAAAGCAAAGGCGATCAGATTTAGCACTTTAGAAGCAATTTGTAGCGTATTGGAATGCCAACCAGGCGATATTCTCGAATATGTAAATGACAAAGAAAAAACAACGGACCGCTAACAGCAAAATACGCTCAGGTCGGACAGCCAACTTCGTTGACAGATAGACAGGGATTCATTGATCGTATTTCGCTTGCTTCAGGCAACGGATACAATTGATTTGGCCAGATTTCTTTTGCAAAATGATAAATTAGTGATTGCAGTAAATCGTATTTATTACGAATGTATGATGCTTTAACAGCTTTCGGATTAAAATCGAATCTTTGAATTGCAAATCAAATGTCTGATACTTATTCAAAAACTAGGGACGGTAGGTTTTACTCATTGAAGTTGGTGTACAAAGTATAAAATTGGCAAGGTCGAAGTTTTCCTTGTCAAGTTCCTCAATGTTGTCCTGCTCCGTTGATCCAATTGTCAATATTTTTAAGGCAGGATTGGATTTTTTGAGATACCATTCGATTCCCTGATGGTGGTCGCTGTGATAAGAGCCGTTGAAGTGAATCAGCGTTTTCCCGGTAGAAAAATTTTTCAAAATAAAGTAAGCCATTGTGGCATCTTTAATCGCCTGCGATTTGGGAAGGTTTTGTCCTCCATGACCTTTGGCCTGATTGAAAATGTCTTTATAGCATGTCAGTGTGCTATCATATTGGATAGGAAGCGGAGCAATCCATCTTGCAGCTTCCCCGTTTATGCTATCCAATTTCTCCAATCCTCTGCTGTAAACCATATTGGCATAACGTCTTGGAATATTTGCGGCGACAAATCTTAGTTTGTTTTTCTTTGCGAAATCCAATAAAGGTTTATAATCGTTTGGAAAGTTTGTCCAAAGCTTGGCCTCGTCTTTCAGCGTCTTTTCTGAAACAGCACCAGAGAGATATTCATCGACAATTATTTGATCATCAGACTCAAACATTTCGGCAGCCAGAATAAGATTTTCCTTTTTATCGGAGTAGAGGTCTTTGGTCAGTTCCTGTTCCAGCCAATGATCAATAGGATTGTCGTGCAACTCGCCAAAGAGAATTATATTGGCTTCTTTTGCAGCTTCCAGAAGTTTACTGTAATTGACTTCTTTCCCTTTTTCGTCAAACAACTGATATGCTTTTTTATCACTCTTGAAAGCTAATAGTGTGATTAACACTAAACTCAATAGTATGTATTTTTTTATCATCGTTAGTTTTGTTAATTTTTCCGGAAGCCAAAGATAAGGAAGTTTACATACGCAAAGACTAAATTTGGCGTTAAAGAAAGCAATGATTATTTTAGCATAAAATCAGGTTATTGTTGAAGTTGTCTAATTAAGAATATCAGTGATGTCAAAACTCTTTTCTCCACTCATAATCAAGGGTATTGAATTTAAGAACCGGATCGTCATTTCTCCCATGTGCCAGTACTCTGCTGTCGATGGATTTGCAAACGACTGGCATTTAGTGCATTTGGGTAGCCGTGCTGTTGGCGGTGCCGCGTTAATCATCCAGGAAGCAACAGCCGTTGCTGCAGATGGTAGAATCACACCGGCCGATGCTGGTTTATATAAAGATGAGCATGTTGAGAAGTGGCAACAGATTACCAAATTTATACATGAACAGGGTGCCTTGGCAGGAATTCAATTGGCGCATGCAGGAAGAAAAGCAAGCTGCGCCGTTCCGTGGAAAGGCAGTCGCCAATTGAAAGAAAAAGAGGGGGGATGGCAAACGATTGCCCCTTCAGCAGTTGCTTTTAATCCTGAAGATGAAGCTCCAAACGCATTGGAAAAAGATAGCATACAAACAGTAATTGCCGACTTTAAAAGTGCAGCTCAACGAGCTGTTCGAGCCGGATATAAAGTGATAGAAATACATGCGGCACATGGTTATTTGATTCACCAGTTTCTTTCTCCCCTTAGCAACCACCGAACGGATAACTATGGTGGAAGTTTCGAAAACAGGATACGTCTGTTACTGGAAATTGTGGCGGCTATACAAACCGTCTGGCCCCAGAACCTTCCATTGTTTGTGCGAATTTCTGCGACCGATTGGGTCGATGGGGGATGGAATATCAATGATGCCATACAACTTTCTGCTAAACTTAAAAAGGCAGGTGTTGACCTGATAGATTGTTCTTCAGGCGGATTGGTCCCTTATGCTAAAATTCCATGGAGACCTGGTTACCAGGTTGCTTTTGCAGAAAGAATAAAAAAGGAGGCAAGTATTCTCACAAGTGCGGTTGGATTGATAACTGAAGTGGAGCAGGCAGAACATATCCTTAAAAAGGGAGAGGCAGATCTGGTTTTAATTGGAAGGGAGTCGCTCCGGGAACCCTATTTTGCACTGCAGGCAGCAGATCTTTTAGGTGATGAAATATCCTGGCCACTTCAATATTTAAGATCCAGGTAGTTGTAATCTGAATTTATATCTGATCGTAAAAGTATATAACTTAAAATAGTCACTGCTGGCACCGACCCTTACTACTATCTGAGAATAACCGATCGTTTCAACTGTCCGTAACGGGCTAGGTAAACTACATGAGGGTTTGAAATAATGATCAGATATTATACGAATAGACTTCCGGGTCAGATACGATCATTCCCGCACCCACTGTCTCAAATGTGTTTTCGTCAATTAAGATAAGACTACCGGTTATCCGATTCTCGCTGTAATCGTCGTATTTCAACGGTTTTTGTGTTTTAATTGTAATGTGGGCTATGTCGTTCATGAGGACGGTTTTATCGCCATCAATATTTTCAAGGGTACTGATATTGACCTTGTAACGGATTTCCTCTATTGAGGCAGGTGTTTCGCTGGTTGTGTGACGCACAATGTATTTCCCGCCAACGGTAAGAGGTCGCACATTAAGCCAGCAAACATGCAATGTAATGATCGAACTGTATTTTGGATATTTCGCATTGAGTTTTATAAGCATGTCACCCCGCTTAATATCAAGATTGCTGGCCAGCCTGATTGTGACCGATTGAGGTGTGAAGGCTTCATTTAAATCAACGAGACCTTCATTGATTGTCTTAATTGTTGATAATCTGTTTGATGGTAATGCAAGAATGGTGTCTCCAACCTTAAATACGCCACCAGAGACGCGGCCGGCATAGCCCTTGTAATCTTGAAATTCGTCGTTATCCTGATGAATGACGTATTGAATCGGGAAACGGGCCGGAAGTTCACTGTCTGTGTTATGCACCGGAATTGTTTCAAGCAGGTGCAGTAACGTTTTTCCGTTGTACCAGGGAGTATTTGTTGAAGCATTGACCACATTGTCACCATCTCGGGCTGAAATAGGAATAAAATAGATTTTCTGAAGTTTTAATGTTGTAGCTATCTTTTCATATTCAGTTTTGATTGCGTAGTAAACTTCCTCGGAAAAATTGACCAAATCCATTTTGTTGATGGCAATGATCACATTCGGTATTTGCAGTAGCGAAGCAATATAGGAGTGGCGTTTGGTCTGTTCTATAATTCCGTTTCGCGCATCAATCAGGACAATGGCCACATCTGCGGTTGAGGCACCAGTCACCATGTTGCGGGTGTATTCAATGTGCCCGGGTGTATCAGCGATGATGAATTTACGTTTTGGTGTGGCAAAATAGCGGTAGGCTACATCGATTGTAATTCCCTGTTCCCGTTCAGCGCGAAGCCCGTCGGTAAGCAAGGCAAGGTTGACTTCGTCTCCACCTAATCGCTCACTGGCCTCTTTTACAGATAGCAGCTGATCTTCAAAAATCGATTTGCTGTCATAAAGCAACCGCCCGATAAGGGTACTCTTCCCGTCGTCAACACTCCCGGCCGTACTGAACCGGAGTAATTCCATATCCAGATAACCTGAGTGAACGATGTTTTCTTCTCTCAAAAGTGAGGATGAAAGAACGGGTTTTATTGCTGATTTAATTATTTGTTGTTGCATGTTTTCTGATTTTAATCAAGCTTTCGAAATGTAATCGTACTGATATTTAGCGTTCTTACACTAAAAATAACCCACCTTTTTACGGTCTTCCATCGCAGCATCCGAACGTTTATCGTCGGCACGTCCGCCACGTTCGGTTACGCGTGAACCAGCTATTTCAGAAATGATCTCTTCCAGCGTATTGGCGGTTGAAAGGGTCAATCCGGTGCAGGTGATATCGCCAATTGTACGGCAGCGCACCTTCTTCAGCTCAACCCTTTCGGTTGGTTTCCGCGGTATGGCAGGCAAGGCTGCATAAAAAACCTCGTCACGCTCGAATACTTCACGAACGTGTGTATAATAGAGCGATGGTAACGGGATGTTTTCCTGAAGAATGTACTGCCAAACATCCATTTCAGTCCAATTGCTGATCGGAAAAATCCTGAAGTGTTCACCTGAATGTTTCTTCCCGTTAAAAATATTCCATAATTCCGGGCGTTGATTTTTTGGATCCCACTGGCCAAATTCATCCCGATGCGAAAAGAAACGCTCTTTGGCACGGGCCTTCTCTTCATCACGACGTGCGCCACCCAATGCGGCATCGAATTTGTATTTTTCAAGCGTATCCAGTAACGTCGATGTTTGCAGTTTGTTACGACTGGCATAGTACCCTTTCTCTTCGAAAACCCGACCCTGTTGAATCGATTCTTCCACCGAACCTATAATTAGTTTAGCACCCATCCGTTTTACAAGCTTGTCACGATATTTAAGCGTTTCCTCGAAATTGTGACCCGTATCAATGTGGACGAATGGAAAAGGGATGACCGCCGGATAAAAGGCTTTGCGGGCCAGGTACGACATAACAATCGAATCTTTACCACCTGAAAAGAGCAATGCCGGACGTTCGAACTGGGCGGCAACCTCACGCAATATGAAGATCGATTCAGATTCCAGTTCTTTAAGATGCGTTAATTCCCGATGTCTCATATTTAATATATTTACACAATAGTTACTTTATCGACGTAAGGTATTGGAACCGCCGATGCTGGTGGAAGTATGGTTTTACCCACGGATGAAGCCAGTGGACTCATGTTCTTACGGGAATCATTTCGATTGAAAATCAATTTAGATACTTCCCAGCCCAGTTCTTTTAAGTTTTGTTGCAAAACGGAAAACACCTGGATAGAATAGGGTATAAGCGCCTTCGACGGAGAAATTCCCGAATCTTTCATTCTGGAAATTAATCCTTGTGACGATTCCGAGCGGATATCGGCAACAATTCCATGTTCTTTTAGCGCTGCGCCCGTATTTTTTCCAATTGCCGCTATCTTTATTCCGGCAAAGAAACGGCTGTCTTTTCCGCTTTTTTCAAAGTTATCGAAGAAAATACTAACCATCTGGCGATTGGTGAAAACCAGCCAATCAAATGATTTTAACCTTTCAAACTCTTTTCCCAGATCATTAAAAAGGTAGGTATTTGTATCTTTAATCGAAATATTGTTTTTAAAGAATTCAGTTGCTGACTTATTTCGAAAGGAGACCACTTCGCCAATTACAATGATGATCGGAGTTGGGAATTTCTGATCTGTTAAGGCGAGTTCTTTCAAGGTGAAGAAAAATTCCTGCTGATCAGGCAAAGAAAGGTTATAAACCATCATCACCGGTATTTCCGGATTTCGGCCTTGTTCAATGACTTTCCTCGCAATTGCACGGATATTTGAACCACCCATGTAAATAACCAGCGTGTCTGCATCAGGAAGATGGACCTTTTCGGAATGCCCCGAGATAAAAGCCATTGAGGAGGAGATTCCCCTGTGTGTGAGCGGAATCTTTAGAAGTGATGCCACCGCAATACCCGATGAAACACCAGGTATCACATTTACTTCTATAAAATTACGCTCAAGGTATTCGACCTCTTCGCCTCCATGAGCAAAAATCATTGGGTCACCGCCTTTGAGCCTAACAACCTGTTTGCCTGCTATTGCAGCATCGAGAATCAAACGATTGATTTCAGCTTGCTCAAAACAATGACTCCCTTTTCGTTTGCCAACATATACTTTCTCTGCAGCGTATTTTTGAAGGTATTCTTTATCAAGAAGATCGTCGTGAAAGATGATATCTGATTGTGTCAGTGCTTTGTCGCCTCCTAAGGTAAGCAAATCCGGATTGCCAGGTCCAAATCCAACGAGGGTAATCTTTCCAAATTGATTACGAATGTCATGAGTTGCAAAAAGCGCCCTAAGCTCCGGTCTGTTTGCCAGAGCCACAATTGCGAACTGCTCTTTATTCTGGGTTGAATCGTCCGTATCTGATGCTTCTAACAGGGCAACGATTTCTAGTCCTGCTCGCAATGGATAAGGCAAATCAGTCAGCGTCTGGAATATCAAATCTGCTTTCCCTTCAAATACAGTATTATCTGCTTCATCCTGATTATTTTCAGAAGATGCATTGCTAGGAAATACGCCAACCGATGGTCGTGAAATCAACTTGAATTGCACGTTTGAAAAGTGGTCGAACACCTTGCTCACCTGTTTTAATTCAAGTGCACCATTCCTGGTAATTACTTTCAAAGTGTTCAACGTATCGGGCATCTGTTTTTGTATTTTGGTAAGAAAATCTATATCACAAATAACGCAGATGTAAAAGGTTCCCGAAATCCCTTGTAATGGGTAAATTAGGATACCATGTTTATGGTAGGTTTGATTACAAAATACAGAAATTCAGCAAAATTGCTACCTTGTTTGAGACCAAACCGCTTTTTTAAGTATTGAAAGATTTCAGGTGGATGGCTTAAGCTTAATCGATTGTTAACAGACCATCAGCTATCAGCTGCGTGATCTGGTTACGTATTGCAACAGATTGATAGACATTCTGTGCGTTAGAGCCGACAGAAATAGTTACGTGTCCCTGTTTATGAACTGCAGGCGACACAAAATCGCATAACATTGGTGCATCACATACGCTGGTTAGAATTTCCAGTTCTTCGGCGTCTGCTTTGATCTGACTGTTCAGTTCGTGGTTGCCTGTGCAGACATAAACCAAAAAGAATCCTTCGAGGTCGGTTTTCTCATATTCTTTTTCAATAAAAGTGAAAGGCAGCTGCCGGAACTCATCTGTAAAATCGGGTGAAATGACAGTTACATTCGACACAATTCGCGCCATGATGCTCCCCTTGTGGGTGGCCACCTTCCCGCCACCAACGAGCAGAATTTTCTTGTTGGTCACATTCAACAAGATGGGCATGAATACCAGGTCTTCTCTTTGCATATGCTAGTCGTGAAATTTCTTTCCTTCTGTGGTTGCTTTCACATATCCCTTGCGAATCACAAAATTTCCAAAGCGCTCGTTTCTATCCCTGGTTTTGGCAAAATCTTCAAGGATTGGCGTTAATGCGGAGATAATTTCTTCTTCGGAAAGCATCTCTTTGTAGAGTTTATTCAGACGATCGCCAACGAAACTGGCGCCGAGGTAGAGATTGTATCTGCCCGGAGCCCTTCCGACCAAGCCGATTTCGGCTAAAAACGGACGACCGCAACCGTTCGGACAACCTGTCATCCGGATGGAGATCGGTTCGTTAAGCAAACCGGTTGCTTCGAGTACCTTATCTAATTTATCGACAAGCGAAGGTAAATAGCGCTCGGCTTCGGCAAAAGCCAATCCGCATAAGGGTAAAGCTGCACAGGCGATGGAATTCTGGCGTAACTGTGACAGACTTTTTGGGTCTGCCACATTGTACTTTTTCAGGATGCTCTCAATTTTAGGTTTGAGGTTTTCCGAAACCCTGGCAATCACCACATTTTGATTTCCTGTCAGGATGAAACTTCCTGTATGGATTTTAGCCACTTCGCGGACCGCAGTCTTGGCAGGGTATCCAATGCGATCAACCAGTTTGCCTCCTTCCACAAAAACAGTGTAATGCCAAAATCCATCAGCACTTTGCAACCATCCAAATTTATCACCCAGTGTGGTGAATTGATAAGGTTTTGCTGTTTCGAGCTGAATATTGTGTGTCCGCTTCAATTCAGCATGGAAATAATCGAGGCCTAAACGATCGACGGTGTATTTTAACCGGGCATTTTTACGGTCAGAACGATTGCCATGGTCGCGTTGAAAGACAAGAACCGCTTCTGATACTTTTACGATTTCCGCTTTAGGGATATATCCCACCACATCGGCCACGCGAGGATAAGTATTATTATTTCCAAATGTGTAAGCCATGCCACCACCTACTGTAACATTGTAACCTGCGAGTAGCTCGTTTTCGATAATGGCAATAAAGCCAAGATCGTTCGACAACACATCGGAGTCGTTGCGTGGAGGAATGGCAATGGCAGTTTTAAATTTGCGGGGCAGATAGGTTTTTCCGTAAAGTGGCTCTTCCTCCTTTTCTCCCCCTTCAACCAGTTTTCCGTCGAGCCAAATTTCGTGATAGGCTGCTGTTTGAGGCGTGAGATAGGCCGAAATCTTTTTTGCGTCTTCGGCCACTTCTGCATGTACGGATGATTCAAACGGATTGGCAGAGGTCATTACGTTGCGGTTCACATCACCACAGGCAGCTAACGTATCCAACAAGGTATTGTTGATTTTCTGCATCGTGGTTTTCAGATTGCGTTTTAAAACACCATGAAATTGAAAAGCCTGACGCGTTGTGAGTTTTAATGTTCTGTCGGCATATTTGTCGGCCAGCTCATCCAGCGCGAGCCATTGAGCAGGTGTTGTAATTCCGGCAGGAACCCGAATGCGGATAAGAAAACTGTACAGCGGTTCCAGTTTTTGATGTTTGCGTTCGTCATCAAGATCACGGTCCTGTTGCTGGTAGGTTCCATGAAATTTGATCAGCACCTGGTCCTGTTCCTTCATTGAACCAGTAAGCGGATTGTTCAGGCTTTCGGTAATGGTTCCACGCAGATAGTTGCTGTTCTCCTTGATGATTTCAATCGCACTGGGAGGCGCTGAGATATTGTTGTTCTCTTCCATTTTAATTTTTAATTAATAGACATCAAGTTGCAACCGCTTTTCTTTCTGCATTTTATTTACGTAATCCAGTGCGCTGTTGTTACTCATTGCACCCTGATTTTCGACAATCGATACGAGTGTGTTTTGCACATCAGTCGCCATTTTTTTCATGTCACCACAGATGTAGAAGTGGGCACCATCTTCGAGCCAACGATAGATTTCAGCGGCATTTTCCTGTAACTTATGCTGTACATAAACCCGTTTTTCGGTATCGCGCGAGAAAGCGACATCCATTTTGGATAATGCCCCCGATTTCAAAAATTTCTGCCAGTCAGTTTGATACAGAAACTCGGTTTCAAAATTGCGGTTTCCAAACACAAGCCAGCTTTTGCCTTGTTTGTCAGCTTGTTCCCGATGCTGAACAAATGCGCGGTATGGTGCTATTCCTGTGCCGGCACCAACCATGATGATGGGTGTTTCATCGTTTTCCGGCAACCGGAAGTTGGGATTCTTTTCAATGAAAACAGGTATTTTGTTTTCATTTCCGTCAAAATCTGACAGGTAATTTGAACAGGCACCCCGACGGTTTCTTCCTCCGTTTTCATATTCAACCACGCCAACGGCAAGATGCAATTCTCCGGGATTCGCTTTAGGACTTGAGGCAATGGAATACAGTCTCGGTTGCAAGGGTCTTAATAATTTTATCAGGTCCTGTGCAGAAAGTTTAACAGGAAAATCGGTAAAAAAATCGACGATATCTCTGTTGGTAAGGTATTCCTGTAACTTTTCCTGTGATTCAGAAATTGAGGTGAGCCTTTCGTTAGCTACAAATTCGAGGTAGCGTTTTACCACATCTACTGTTATTTTCGATAGTTCATATTCGTGTTTCAGGGAATCAAAAAGGGAGAATTTTAAACCTTTTATTTCGACCTCTTGCTCAGGTTTTAAACCAGTTACAGAAAGGACTTCGGTCACCAATTCCGAAGAATTCACCGGCATAATTCCAGCTGAATCTCCAGGCTCGAAAGGTAAATCAGCATCGAGTTCAATGTGAAGGGTTTGCCGTTCTGAGCCACGACCATGCAGGTTGATCTTCTCAAGTAATTCTGCCTGATAGGGATTTTTCTTTGAATAGTTTTGTGAAGTTGAAGTTTCAGCATTCTCACCCAAGGTAACTGTAACTTTATTTCCTTCCAGACCTGAGAAGGCTGATAATGTTGATCTCAACCACTGGTCTGCTGTTTCCTGAAAATCGACATCGCACCCTTTCATATCAGCCAAACGTTTTGCACCCAATTTTTCAAGTTGAAGATCGAAATCCTTTCCTGTCTTGCAAAACTGGAAGTAAGACGAATCTCCCAGTCCAAGAACCGCAAAGTTTACGTTTTCGAGCCTGCCTGAACGTTTCCCATAGATGAATTCGTGCAGCTCTTTTGCCGCAAAAGGTGGTTCGCCCTCGCCATGTGTGGAGACGATCACTAGCAGGTTTTTTTCAGATTGTAAATCACGCGGTTTGTAGTCGTCCATATTCTTCAAAATCGTTGTCAGACCAAATTCAGTGGCCAGTTTTTGCGCTTTCTTCGCCAATCCTTCGCCATTCCCTGTGCGTGAACCATAAAGAATGGTAATTGGGCTAAGATTTTGATTTTTAATGATTTCATTTTTGACCGGAACGGAAGTCTTATTTCCATTTTGTGCGGTTAATGCAGCCAGATAACCAGACATCCAGGCCAGTTGCACTTCATTTAATGAACTGGTAAGCTGTCTGAAAGTATCAGATTGATCTGGTGTAAGAGGTGTTGCAAAATTGTTACTCATAAGTGTATTTGCCTGTGAACTTTAATATTGATTTGTTTTTTGGGTTTCAGACATTACCGCTACTTCCGAACCACCGAAAAACACTTTGCAATATTGTTCTTATTCGCAGGAGTTTACAATACCTTTTTCCCGGCATTCTGTATACCATAAACATGGTAGAGCGCTATTTCAGCGGATGCTTGAAAGACAGTTTTCTAAGTGTTTAATTTTGGAGCAGATATTGATTTTCAGAGGGGTTGGTCGAGATCCCAAAATCGCTTATGTCCGTCGGTTTTTTGCTCGAATTAGAATTTGCTGGTGAATGAACTTACAAACATTTTGCCGGTTCATCCACGCCTTTCGTTTACACCTTTAATATAGTCCTTCATGAAAGTGGGATAGTCGCTGAATTGACTGTATAATAATTTGAAAGATGAGCAATCTGACCCGGACCGATCCAGCGGACACCGTTCTTTTCGTACATCTTTCATTAAGCCTGAATTCCAAATATTTAAAATGAAATATCGCAAACATTACCCAATACATTCTCATCAAAAAGGCAATATTTGACATCTCCGTTTAAATCTTATTATTTTCGTTTTTTATACTTGGGAAAGTCGCAGGGATTTAAACATTCATCAGTAAATTGCCAGAGAAAAATTACTTTGAATCGAATTGATTCTTTTTGTTTCTTTATATTTTTTGCAATGGGGGTCGATTTTCCCCTATTCAAATGTCCGGTTTTCAAGGTTGGTTTAGATTGATTCTGTATGAGCCGCAAATTTCCATTGATTAATATTTCTCTTATTGAATTTACAAGAAGAGCATTTATTGGTGGCAGAAAAAGAAAAGTGGGGTAAATATATCCGTCGATGGAATTATAAAGCCACAGATAACATTTTATGACAATTTGTTAGCAATTTTAAACGATTAAATTTTCTAAAGACAGGAAGTTGATGATTTGAGAAACCGCCTCTTCAGGTGTTTGATTGCCTGTATAAACTGATAATTGTGGTTGCAAGGGCTCTTCATAAGGACTACTGACGCCGGTAAAATCTTTCAGATCGCCTTTCATTGCCTTCTGATACAATTTTTTAGTATCTCTTTGGATGCAAACTTCTATTGGTGCATCCACAAAAATCTCGATGAAGCAATTTTCGCCAATGATCTCTTTTGCAACCTTTCGGTCTTTTCGGTAAGGGGAGATAAATGCTGTGATTACAACAATTCCGGCATCATTTAATAATTTAGCTATTTCGGCAACCCTGCGGATATTTTCTGCCCTTCCTTCCGGTGAAAAATCCAAATCGCGGTTGATGCTCATCCTTGTATTATCGCCATCGAGGACCAAGGTCCGGATACCAGTATTAAACAACCTTACTTCCAGATAACGCGCTATAGTTGATTTTCCGGAACATGAAAGACCCGTAAGCCAAATTACAAAGGCTTTTTGCCGGTTGAGAGCCTCTTTCTGCTGCCGGCTGACCAGAAACGATTCTGCAACAAGATGATGATTGGATAGAAAATATGTCATCTGAAGTAAATACAAATGCTTCAATTACAAAATTAAAAAGTATTTCTGAAATAGAAAACCTTCAAATCGTGCAGCTATTGAGACTATTCGGGACCCTCCGGAATCAGGTCGTAAAAATTAATTAAACACCTCGTCATTTTATCCGACTTGCAGGGAACTATTTTGTACGTTTACGCCAACTTGAAAGATACAAACTTATCTGTTCGGTATTTTTTAATTGTATAAAAAGATTCAGAACTCACCAAAACTATAAAGGAGGCTTTAAGATGAATAATGCTGATACAGTGTCAACAGATGTGCTAATAATCGGAGGCGGACCATCTGGCTTAGCCACGGCAATTCATTTATCGGATACATTAAAGTCAAAAGGGAGTAATCAACGAATATTGCTAATTGAAAAAGGAAGCGCCATCGGAAGCCACATTTTGTCTGGTGCTGTTATTAAAGCAAATGTTTTCAAAGGCTTATTGCCGGATGTCGACTTCACAGAGATTCCCTTCAATGCAAAAGTAACAACCGATTCTACGGTGATACTGACTGAAAAAGGATTTTTCAAATTGCCGGTTCATGTGCCATATATGAGCAACAAAGGTAATTACACGGCTTCGTTGGGACAAATTTGCCGTTTTCTTGCAAAAAAAGCGGAAGAAAAGGGCGTTGAGATCTATACCGGATTCTCTGTTAATGAGATCCTGTATAAAGATGGAAAGGTGATTGGTGCCAAAACTATTGACACGGGTGTTGACCATCATGGAAATCAACTGGAGAATTTTCAACCGGGAACCCGGATTGAAGCAAAACTGACCATTTTCGCTGAAGGCACAAGAGGACCATTGGCTAAACGACTGATAGAAAAATTTGAACTCGATAAAGGCAAAAACTGCCAGATCTATTCATTGGCTTGTAAAGAATTGTGGAGTGTTCCTGAAGGAAATATCAAACCAGGAGAAGTATATCACACAATGGGTTATCCATTGAATCTGAAAGAATTTGGCGGAGGCTTTGTATATGGATTAAATGATAATAAAGTTGCTGTTGGTTTGGTGGTTGGACTTGAATACGAAGATCCGGGTTTCGATACACACGATGCTTTCAATGTATGGAAAACAACTCCGTTTGTTTCAAAATTCCTGAAGGGTGGAAAGTTGGTGGAATACGGTGCCAAAACTCTTCCGGAAGGAGGATATTATTCTATCCCTAAGCCATATACCGATAATGCACTCATTGTTGGTGATAGCGCCGGATTGGTGGCGATGCCTTCGTTAAAAGGTATACATTTGGCTATTACCTCCGGCATGCTGGCAGCTAAAACTGCTGCAGAAGCGCTGAGTAAAAACGATTTTTCGGAAAATGTGCTTAGCCAATACGAATCGTCAATGAAAAGCAGTTTGATTTACAAGGATATGTACCCGGTGCGTAATTTCAGACAAGGCTTTTCCAAAGGCCTGATCATCGGTTCTCTTCATTTTGGAACTCAATTAATAACCGGAGGAGCTGGATTCTTCGGAAGGTTAAAATCGCACCCAGACCGGAAAGCAACCAAAACATTGAGTGAATTTAAGGGAATACCTTTCAAAGAAAGATTCAAAGGGAAACTTGAATTTGATAAAATTCTTACTTTCGACAAAGCTACAAATGTCTTTTATTCCGGCGTTCATCATGATGAACAACAGGTGGTTCATGTCAAAATAAATAATCCGGAATCGTTTAATGCCATCAACATCAAACAATACGGTGCTCCCGAACAATTCTTTTGTTCTTCGGAAGTGTATGAACTTCATACCGACAAAAACGGACATCAGGAAATCCGGATTCATGCCGAAAACTGCATGCATTGCAGGACCTGCGATATCAAAACACCGGGCGACGGAATCACATGGTCGGTCCCTAATGGCGGCAATGGTCCGGAATTTCAGAATATGTAGTAAAAAAAGTCATTAATAGTCAATATAATACGAAATTGCCTAATAACGCGAAGCAAATGTCATGAATGAGTTGACAGGAAGTAAAAAACAAGAAATAAGTAAACTATGGCTCTAACAATTATAACTTTAATAAAACAAGTACCACTCCCGACTGAAATGAGAATGGGAGACGATGGATTGATGGATCGGACAAAGGCAAAGTCGATTATCAATATTGACTGTCAATTTGGACTTGAAGCCGGATTGCAACTCAAAAAACAAAATCCCGACGCCCGTTTAATTGTTTGTTCCATGGGACCGCAATCATTCGAAGTAGCCTTACGCACTGCCATTTCGATGGGTTATGATGAAGCATACCTATTATCCGACCGTAAATTAGGCGGTAGTGATACCTATGCCACAGGATTGGCCATTTCAACGATGCTGAAACATTTAGGTTTTACCAAAGACTCAAAAGAACCTTTTATCGTGTTGGCAGGCCGTCAAACCAGCGATGGTGATACAGCACACGTTCCTTCGCAGGTTGCCGAAAGCCTGGGCATTCCGCAAGCTACATTTGTTGAAAGTGTAAAATCAGATGGAGAAGGAAATGTAATTGCAAAACGCATTATCGAAGGTGGTTACCAAATGATGAAATTGCCCATGCCTTGCGCTGTTTCGCTGACGCCTACCGGGATTCCTCCGCGGAAACCGTCACTTACCGGGGCAATAAAAGCACGCAATGCTCAAATTACTGTTTTCGGAATTGCTGATATCGGACTTGGAACCGAGAAAATCGGGTTGAGCGGATCACCTACCATCGTATCAAATGTGGTAAATATCGTGAGTGAAAGGGCTCCGATAACAATGTCTTTAGGACATAATGATGCGTCACTGGTAGACAGTCTGATCTCCAACATCAAAAAAGGAGGAAATGTGCTTGAGAAGAAGGAAGCAGCAGAAAAAAAAGTTTCTGAGGCTCCCGATTTTCCTTATTACGACAACAGAAACGGCGCTAAAGGTATCATCACCTGGGCTGAAATAGCCAACGGAAAAATTGCTCGTCCTTCAATCGAGATACTCACTCCCGCACGTAAGTTGGCAAATGAATTGGGAAACGACACCAAAATCATAACGCTGCTGGTTGGTAAAAATGTAAAAGATCAGGCGAAAATACTGTTTGAGCATGGCTCGGATGAGGTAATTGTTGTAGAAGATGACAAACTTGAAGAATACTTGGTACTTCCGTTCTCATCTATTTTTTACCAGGTAATTAAAGAACGCAATCCTGAAATTGCCCTGTTTGCAGCTACAACTTCCGGTCGCGAACTTGCTCCGCGAATTGGAATGAAAACCGGTAGTGGCGTAACAGCTGACTGCACAGGACTTGAAATTGGCGAATATATCAACCGCAAAGAAAAACTGATCAATAAACCGATTCTTTTTTCCCGACGGCCAACTTATGGTGAGAGCAAGCTGGCTACCATTTTGGGATTTGTTTATCCTCAGATTTCAACTGCCCGCGCCGGAACCTTTGAAGTACCTGCTAAAATGGAAGGACGCACTGGCATTTTATCGACATTCATACCAGCACTGACGGACAATGAGTTCACGGTAGAGATACTCAAAACGGTTCGCGGGGAGGGAGGATTGCAAAATCTGTTTGAAGCTGATATTGTAGTTTCAGGCGGCAGAGGAGCGACCGGCGATGGTTTGGAATTGATTAAAAAACTGGCAGAAGCCTTGAAAGAACAGGGTGTAAAAACGGAGTGGGCTTGCAGTCGTGTGGTAGTAGATGAAGGGTTTGCAGAATATGCACATCAGGTAGGACAAACTGGAAAAACGATTCGCCCGAAAGTTTATATCGCAGTGGGTATTTCAGGAGCAATACAGCACCTGGCCGGTATGAAAGAGTCGGAGAAAATCATAGCCATTGATCATAATCCAAAAGCATCTATATTTCATTTTGTCGATTTTGGAATTGTCGGCGAATACCAGGACATTTTACCTGAATTGATTGAAAGGGTGAAAGGTGGATTTACTTTTGGAATTGAGGCTAAAAATAAATTGTGATTATCTGTGACGATTTATAAGATCAAATTTCTAAGTGCTCCCACCACTATCCAAAATAGGTGCTTACTCCAGCTTCTTACCGTATTCGGGAATTACATTCCGTCTGGATCTGCTTTTCCAAGCCTGCGGACATGTCTTTCCTCCAGCGAAAATTTCGCATTCAAAAAGGCAAGTGACAGTTCCATTGATGTTTCAACACCAGTTGTCCTTCCACCCAGGCATAAAACATTCATGTTGTCATCTTCTACTCCCTGATGGGCTGCAAAATGATCATTAATCAAGGCTGCCCTTACTCCGGTAACTTTATTTGCAGCAATGGAAGCACCCACGCCGCTACCGCAAACTGCAATACCTCGTTCAACCTCACCATTTGCAACTGATTTTGCAAGCGGAATCACATAATCGGGGTAATCATCTTCTGAATCATAGGTCTCATTGCCAAAATCAACAATCGTATAATCCAATTTAGATAACCGCTGTTTCAGCAATTGTTTTAATTCAAATCCGCCGTGATCGGAAGCTATACCAATTTTCATAATCGTAGAATTTTTGTATCTAACTTTATTTCAATAATCTGAGCGAATCAGCGTGAGATAACCATCCTAATTCTGACAGTTTGGATCATACTAAATCGTAGGTATCCTTTGCAATCTGATTTGGCTCCTAAAAACTGTCAAAAATGAATATTGAAGTAAAGTTAATTAAAAAACCAGTTCGACTGCTCCTTCTATTATCAGGCTTTTAGAATTTTTCCCTGGAGCTTAATGATTCTGGAACAACTTATCTGCCGCTCTTGCAGGCTTCAAGCAAATCAATAATTGGTTTTCGGAAGAAATAGGGATTGTTTTTATTATCAATAAGTTTGAAGATATATTCTTAATTTTGTGATTCGATATTCCAAAATGGGAAAAACAAAAAAGACGAAAACCTTTTAAATTGGAATGAGAGTATTACTTTTAGATTTTCAGCGCAAATTAAATTTAAACAATAAACAATTGAAAATTATGCAAAACAGACGAGATTTCTTAAAAATTTCAGCTGCTGGATCAGTCGGTATGCTGTTATTAGGTGCAGCCGGATGCAAATCTGCTACTGCGATTGACCGAAAAAGCTTCGGCGTTGGTCTTCAGCTTTATAGTATTCGTGATGCGATGACAGCTGATGTTCCCGGGACATTAAAAAAGGTTTCGGACATGGGTTATATAAATCTGGAACTTGCGAATTATGCGGAAGGCAAATTTTATGGATATGCACCTTCGGAATTCAAGAAGATTGTTGCTGACTTAGGTATGGTGTGCTATAGTAGTCACTCCCAGGTTGAGTCAGCAAATATTACGATGGATAAAGCCAAACTAATGGCGGAAGCGCATGCTGGAATTGGGGTTAAGTATTGCATAAAACCTTGGATCGAAGAGCCAGACCGAAATGTTGAATCATATAAAAAGATGATTGCAGACTGTAATGAGGTTGGTAAAATTATGAAAGGCGTAGGTATTCAGTTTGGATATCATAACCATAATTTTGAATTTCTCAATACCGATGGTATAGTACCTTACTATGATATTTTCTTAAAGGAAATGGATGCTGATCTGATCACGATGGAATTAGACCTTTTCTGGGCGGCTAAAGCCGGTCAGGATCCGGTAGAAATGTTTAACAAGTATCCTGGAAGGTTCCAGCTTCTCCATTTTAAAGATATGAAGACCAATCAGCCACCATTCTTTACCGTGATTAAAGACGACATTTGTAGTGTTGGCGAGGGCGTAATTGATTTCAAGAAGATCGTTGCAGCAAAAGACATTGCCGGAGCGAAATGCTTTATCGTTGAAGATGATAATCAAGGTAATGGAAAACCTTTTGAAGGGATTGAAACCAGTATTAAAAATGTTACCACAAAAATTTTGAAATAATATTTTAAACTATTAAAAGGTCCAGACCAATCGGTTTGGACCTTTATTTTGACTATTTAAATTTCTTTAATAACTCTTTTACAGCATCCTTGTGTACCGTAAATCCCATCATTTTCAGTTTGATGTAATCTTCGTGAAAGAAATAATATCCAAAATTGGGATTGTCTGAGCCTACATTTCTTGATCCTGAACTTGAATCCTTTATCAGGAACCAATCTTTACCGGAGCCTTTATAATTTTCTAAGTAGCCAATCAGTTGCATTCCATGATCGTCGGTAGTTGTTTCGTTCGAAAACCTGAACTGACGGGCATCTTCATTGATATAAGCTGAAGGGATGTCGTAATCGGGAATCAATGCACAATTGGTTTCGCGACTGAAACCCGATTCAGATACATCACCGCCAATGCTCATCGTAAATCCATTTTTAATGGCTTTTTTGAGTGCTTCCATAAAATCATCAAGCGGAACATTGTAGTATTCTTTATTGTGCCACCAGTTGTCTGTCACTTTGTATTCAACTTGTTGCCAGTAAGGTTCCTGTTTATAAGAAAGGATTTCCACATAATCATCCGAATTAATTTTCAGGTAATCTTTCAGGTAAGTTTTCGGCGTAAAAGTTTTGCCATCAACGACAAATTCGGTCGGTGGAACGCCAAGGTAATGGTTCATAATCGATTTGATGGTTTCCAAACCATATTCAACATTCCATGCATTCGATGTTTTCATTGAATTCAGGAAGGCGGTCATTTCTTGCACCATTTTGGCATGACTGTGAAATTTCCGTCCATCGATTAATCCGGTATAGGCATCATCAGGAACAGCGCCATACATTTTCATGATACGGGCCACTGCATTTCCTTCTGATCCTTCTGAAAATACAGAGTTACCTCTCTTTTCAATAAACCGCCGGGCTTTCTCGATGTATTCACAATAGGCAGTATAAATTTCAGAGATTTCTATCTTTTTGTTTTGCTGGCGCAGAACTTCCGATTCGTAAAAGGAAATCGTTGAAAAACTCCAGCAAGTTCCGGCATTTCCCTGCGACTGGGTTGCATTGCTCCAAACTGTTTTGTACAAGGCTTGATTGTTAGGCAAATCCATGCCCGACTGATCCATCACAAAGCGTTTATACGGCTCTTTTTCTGCCTGTTTTTCTTCAACGGCAGTCACATCCTTCAGGATCGACTCAATGTAAAAACCTTTACCTTTTTCTTCAATAATTATTTTGCCTTTGCTTACATTCTGAGCAAGGCTGTTTAAGGTCAGCACGGAAAATAAACCGACGGTTAACAATGTTTTGTTCATCTTTCTGATTTTTTTAAAGTGCGAAATATAGGTCAAACTTTTCAGGTTCTTCCTGAAGAATATCAGGTTTTAACTACACTTACTTTCTAAAGTTTACCGCCTTTCTTCACACGACGAAATTTTTTAGGTTTTTTTTTGTCCAGACTATTGGATATTCAATTTTGTTTCCTAGCTTTGTATTACAAAGTACTTTCAAATGAAAACAAGTTCAACAAATCCCAATTTAGATCTTCAGACCATTCGTGAAATGATGGAACGGTCATCCAAATATTTGTCGTTAAGCGGACTATCTGGTATTTTTGCTGGTGTATGTGCTCTGATAGGAGCTGCAATTGCATGGTTTTTTATGCTGGATTCGGGCTACTTTCAGTACGACGGATACATGCATATTCCAGGGGGATGGTCAACATCAGGCATCAGGTTTTATCTCGCAATGGATGCGATGCTGGTTTTTGGATTTGCAGTTTTGGGAGCTATTTACTTTTCAAAGAGGAAGGCAAGGAAGGCTGGTCAACCGTTTTGGACGAATACAACCCAACGGTTACTCATCAATTTATTGATTCCACTGGTTTCAGGAGGAATTTTCACATTGATTTTGGTGTTTCGGAACAATTTGGAACTGGTCGCTTCTGTAATGCTGATTTTTTACGGGTTGTCGCTGGTAAATGCAGGGAAGTTTACTTTTAGCGAGATTCATTACCTTGGACTGACAGAAATTGTGCTGGGCATTCTGGCTGGTGTCTTCATTAATTACGGACTACTTTTCTGGACAATAGGTTTTGGTTTGATGCATATCGTTTACGGTACAGTAATGTTTTACAGGCACGAACGTTAAAAATGTCGAAGTTTTCATAATCTGTAGTATAATTTAAATTGCAAATCATTAAACAGTAAATAATTTCTTGTGAAGAATCCAATTTCAAACCTTCAGAAAGTATTTGAAAGCCGCATCAGGCTCGGAATCATGTCGGCACTTATGGTGAATGACACGGTTGATTTTAATGCGCTGAAGGAACTGCTCGGATTGACTGACGGGAACCTTGCCAGTCATTTGAAAGCTTTGGAACAACAGGAAATTATTGTGGTTTCGAAGCAATTTATTGGACGGAAGCCAAGTACAACCTATAAGGCATCCGAGCGGGGAAGGGATTTGTTTCGTAAGCATTTGACGGCACTTGAAAAATTAATAAAAAACCAATAATTTTTTTAACCAAGCACTTTGTATATCAAAGTACTTTCAATACTTAAAACAATGGAAACAAGAGGTATTCAACAGTTCATGAACAGTTACAGTGTTAAGATGATCATCGTTTCAGGATTGGCCATTTTGCTGCTTATCCCGTCGTTTTTGATAATGGAAGTTATTAACGAGCGAATTGCTCTCAGTCTAAAGGTGAAAAATGAACTTTATGCGCAGTGGGGTGGAAAACAGGTAGTAGCCGGTCCTGTATTAAATGTACCGTTTTTGGTGATGGAACCGGGGGAGAATAATCAGGCAAACCGCGAACGGCGTGGGGTTGCCCATTTCCTGCCTGAAACATTAAAAACAGATGGGGTTCTGTATCCGGAAACAAGGCAACGTGGGATCTATAAAGTCGTGGTTTACGAAGGCAATCTCAAATTGAAAGGATCGTTTTCCCAGCCTGATGTTTCACAGTTGGATCTTCAAAATGCACAATATAATTGGAGCGCCGCTTATTTCACAATTGGTGTTTCGGATATGCGTGGGATTAAAAACCTTCCGGAACTGGTTATTAATGGTCAGAAATGCAAGGTTGAACCTGGTGTTGCCGATATCGATTTGTTTCAGTCGGGGATGACCATAAAAGCCAATTCTGTTGACCTGAAAAAGCCCATGAATTTTGAAATAGAGCTGGTCTTAAATGGATCGGAGGACCTGTCAGTGGAGGCGTTGGGGAAAACGTCAGAAGTTACAATGAAGTCCGACTGGGCACAGCCAAGTTTTACGGGTGGTTTTCTTCCAGCAAATCGTCGGGTTACCGCAAAAGGATTTACGGCTGATTGGCTGGTGACCCACATGAACCGTAATTTTCCGCAGCAATGGACCGACCGTAAATTTAACGCACACGAGGCAAAATTAGGTGTTGAACTGCTCATTCCTGTTGATCATTACCAAAAATCGATGCGTTCGGTAAAGTATGCCATCTTGTTTATTGCCCTGAACTTTATCATCTTTCTTTTCATTGAAATTAAAAGCAAATTCAGGATTCATCCGTTCCAGTATTCATTAGTGGCTTTTGCATTGCTGATCTTTTATGCACTCCTGACTTCAATCGGTGAACAAACCGGATTCAACCTGGCTTATCTGATTTCGGCAGTGGCTGTAACTTTGCTGATTTCATGGTATACTTTTACCATACTGCGAAATGTACGAATGGTGGCCTGGGTAACGCTTTTACAAACGGGCTTGTATCTGTTCCTGTTTACCATTTTACAGTTGCAGGACTACGCGCTGTTAGCCGGAAGCATCGGACTGTTTATAATTCTGGCAATTATCATGCGTGCATCACAGCAAATTAAATGGTATTCAGAAGAATAGATCGTAAGCGTTTAAAGAACCGGTAGAATTTGTATTCTTCCGTTTCATTCAAAAGTTGCAATAGTTTTATGTGAATGTATCTGGTTTAAAGTTTTGTACTGTTGGATAATACATCTGAATAATCTGAAACTCATTTTATAATTCTACCGGCAAAAACTTTGAAATATGTTGGTTAATGAGATGAATTTGGCATCATTTATGCTATGTGTGCTCATGGCTGTTCAAACAAAGATGAAATGAGTTAAATATGCCTAAGATATAGGATAATTCTATTTTTTAGCTTATGTTTGTTATGGTTCAATTAAAAATCAGGAAGTTAAACTTTAATAAATAAAGGCTTTATGAAAACGACAGGAATACTTTTTTTAATCTTATTGTTCGTCCCATTTCTATCAATGGCTGGTGATATTTATGGAACAATAAAGGGTGATGATGGAAAACCATTGATTAATCAGGTTGTACAAATCACGCAAAATGACAAAGTAATTGCCTCCGCGAAAACCGATACGAACGGATATTTTACTGTAACATTAAAGGAAGTAGGAAAATTTAAACTCGAAGTTGTTGGATACAAAGATGCCGACTTTGAAGTTTTTTCATCCAACAAATCAACGCGTTACAATCTATTGATGAATAAAGCCGGTGACAAATGGATACTGAAGAGCCTTTAAAACCAAAAAAGGGAAAGCGGGACACGTGGGACAAGATACAAATTCTCATGCAACCTATTGGAGGTCTGCTCACCGCCCTGACAATTGCATTGGTAAGTTACTATGGCTCTTCTTATTTGAATAACAAGCAGAACAATGAGGCCAAAATAAGTCTCTATACTCAATTAATGAGCAGTCGGGAACAATCAGAAAGCGCGCTTAGGAAAGATATGTTCAACTCGATTCTTGGCACCATTCTCAAGGATTCCCACTCTTTGGATGAAAATATTCTGCAACTCGAACTATTGGCCTATAATTTCCATGAGTCGCTCAACCTGATGCCCCTTTTTGTTTACATGGACAGGCAAATCGCCGCTGAAAAAAACATCCGACTAAAGGAAGAATACCGGAAGCGATTGTATAAGATGGCAGGTGATGTTATTTCGAAGCAAATTTCAAGCCTCGAAGGTGCTGCTGCCAGAGAGACGATGTTTGTGACTTTTCCGGTCGATT
>JBBRZE010000002.1:0-132737 GCA_038236995.1 Bacteroidales bacterium
ACGAACGTTATCTAAGATTTTAAACCCCTCGCTTGCCCTGTCATACTGGTCGGTGCTGTTAAAATCTACCAAATCGCCAACATGCAATACGATCGGGATATTCAATGAATCTTTTTTGTCAGCAATCCATTTCATCTGGCTAGTAAACATCGCCGGATTATAGTTGATTTCGCACTGCGTATCAGGAAGGATTGGAATGGTAAACTTTTGTGCAAAAGCAACCTGAACGATGAAGAAACAAATAAGCGTAAAGGCAATAACATTACCTTTGAATGCAAAAAACGAATTTCTTTTCATAAATTGATTATTTTATATTTTTGGCGTAGTCACAATCTTTCCGGTGACATTGTAGCTGTAAAGATAAATTTATTCCATCCATTTCCACCCGATATCCACCTTATCATACTGCTGTATAATCAATCATATCTTCAGATATATAAGTCCTTATATACATTAGAAATTTCTTCCCTATGTTTTAGTAAACAAATCGTGAAAGAAGTATCATCAACAATATGACTGTGATATGCGTTATTAAATAAAAACAATGATGCATCCTATCCTTCGCGAAAACATACATATGGTTGGCAAACCATATTCCGATCTGCATTTTTTACTCGAATGTTTTGCCGAATCGCTTGAATCAAACAACGAAAAAGAGCTGATTGCTTACATACCCTGGATTAACGATGAAGTTGCGGTGCCGGCATATGAGCTCGAACAAAAAACCATTCAAATCTATTCCATTTGCTTTCAGTTGCTCAATTTATGCGAAGTAAATTGGGCTGTGCAAAGCAGACGTAAGAAGCAGCAATTGAAAGGGCCTCAAAGTGTGAACGGAAGCTGGGCAGATACTTTTTTGGAGTTAAAAAACTCCGGTATTTCGGAGACTGAAATTGTTGCAGCGTTGTCGCAGTTAGAAGTTGAGCCGGTATTAACCGCTCATCCCACCGAGGCCAAACGCACGGTCGTCCTTAAATATTATCGGGAGCTTTACCAATCGTTGGTTCAACTCGAAAACCCGATCTATACAGCTATTGAGCGCCAACGCATTCGAACAGAGATAAAAGAAGTACTGACAAAGCTTTGGTTTATTGACGATATTTATCTTGAAAAGCCTAAAATTGAAACCGAACTCGAAAACGTGTTACATTATCTTACCACCGTTTTTCCTGACGTTTTCGATCTTCACGACAGACAGGTAAAACAAGCCTGGAGCGATGTCGGGTTTCAGCCCGAAGCATTGCAAAACTATCTTCATCTGCCTAAGATAAGCATGGGCACATGGGTTGGCGGCGATCGTGATGGCCATCCGTTGGTGACATCCGAAATAACAAATTATGCACTTAAAAAACTCCGTACCGCGGCATTACAACTCGTTCGGCAACGATTAGTATTGCTCGCTGAAAGTTTAAGTATTTATACAGTTGAAAGCAAGATTCTTCCGGAATTTTGCAGGCACAAATCAATCTTAGCTGAAGAAATACCTGATATTACGTCCAAGCCATTATATACATCGGCATTGCATGAACCATTTAAACAGTATGTTCTGCTTCTTATTGAGAAACTTCCTGTCAGACAGGATTCACTTTCAGGAAATATCCTGCTCACGGATGTTGCCTGGACTTATACCTATTCGGCGCAATTATTGAAAGACCTTGAAATTTTGCAGCAAGCACTGTCAGTTTGGGGAGCTCCTTCACTTGCCACAAATGAAGTGTTAAAAGCGCTGAGCTTTGTTCGTAACTTTGGCTTTCACCTCGCTCATTTAGATGTCCGTCAAAACAGTGCATTTTACCAAAGAGCTTTTTTAGGCTTGCTCGAAGACATCGACAATGCAAGCTATTCACTCAACACAGACGGATCGCCCGACAAAATATTTTTGTTACACGAACTCACTATCTACCGGCCTTTCACTCATACTTATGTAGGGAAGGTGGATGAAACGAGGAATGCGCTGAGCTATCTAAGCGTATTGACAGATTACATCCACAAATATGGTTCTTATGCGCTTGGTTCGCTTATTGTCAGCATGACACGCAAAGTAGAAGATCTAGTTTACCCTTTACCTGTTGGCACGCGAAGCTGGCTTATTCGTAAAAACGGATCATGGACCAGCCTGTCTGCTGCCCATTGTTCCCCTGTTTGAGACCATTGACGACTTAAAGAATGCTCCGGAAATCCTCTTTGAATTTCTTTCACACCCGGTAACTCAAAATACGCTTAACCTCCAAATGAGACAGAAAGGTTATACGCATCCGGTGGCAGAGGTAATGATTGGATACAGTGACAGTAACAAGGATGGCGGAATATTATCAAGCCAATGGAATCTTTACGAAGCCCAATACAAACTTTCCGAAATAGGCCGCAAGCTTGGCGTGGATATTCGTTTTTTTCACGGTAAAGGAGGTAGTATCAGCCGGGGAGCAGGCCCTGTGAACTGGTTTTTACGAAGCCTGCCGCCATCATCTTTATGCGGTAAACTACGACTTACCGAACAAGGAGAAACCATTGAACGAAAATATGCTAACAAGGTAAATGCCGCCTATAATATAGAGTTACTTACTTCAGGCATTTTACGTAACACGCTTATAAACAACGAAGTACCAGGACGGGAACTATTTGATCTGATGCGCTATATGTCCAACGAAAGTATAAAATCCTACACTGCTCTTGTAGCTCATCCAGACTTTATCAGTTTTTTTGAAAAGGCAACTCCAATTGATGCAATCGAAACCACTAAAATAGGCTCGCGACCGTCAAGGCGCACCAATCAACGAACACTTGCCGACCTGCGGGCGATTCCCTGGGTGTTTAGCTGGGCACAAAGCCGTATTAATATTACAAGTTGGTATGGAGTCGGCAGCACTTTGAAACTTCTTAAAGAGCAACAACCCGCAAAATATATTCTGCTAAAGCAGCTGTTGTCAAATCATCCGTTAGTTAGGTATATCTTTACAAATATTGATTCCGGTTTAGCTGCAACTGATCCGGCTATAATAATTCTTTATGCCTCCTTGGTAGACGATGAGCAGATAAAGAATGATATTTTACCGCTTATACTTTCGGAATTGGAACTAACTAAAAGATTGTTGTTTGAACTGCTCGAAAAACCTTTCGAAGAGCGTCGCAGCAATCATTATTACTCCACACGTTTACGATCGGTTGCACTTAAACTAATGCATCAATTGCAGGTAAACACGTTACGTAGCTGGCGCAGCGAAAAAGGTATTGCAACCGCTGAAATGGCAGATCATCAGAATATAGTATTATTAAAAACGATAAATGCTGTTGCAAATGCTTTGGGATCTACCGGATAACTGATCACTGGCAGCCATTGGCAGAATCCCACATTTAATTCACACTTATATATTACTTTCAATGCAAAAAATACTGGATCAACACTTCGACGCATATTCTACCATGTCGGAAGCTTCCTATAATGCGGTAATGGAAATTGCCGCCCGTGAAAAAATTGAGATGAACAGCATTATCGTTGCAACATCGTTCTGTTTCGACGAATTAAATCACCAGCAGAGCAAGATGAATCTACCGGCACCACAAGGGACTTTTATTATGGGAGGTCTGGCAGGATATCCGTTTGTGGGAGAAATTGGTCTGACCGCCTTCGCCGATCACATTCCTGACGGCGGAGCAGCACTGTTTATATTTGGTTCGCATATTGGCTTTTCGCGCTCTGGCGAAATAGGAAAAATAAAACGTGTAGGGCAGCATCGCCACACCAATACATGCGGGGCACTGATGATGGTACAGGAGCATGTGCTGTCAACTTCAATCCATCAGATTGATCCGGCCGATTACTCAGTTTTTCAACCAGAATTTCTGGCGCTGCGTCTGCTGCCTATGGTTGATGAAATACGCAATTCTGCTGTTCCAATTCTAAAAACAACTCATCTTGTCTATAACGAAATTGAAAAAGAAATACTCGCACTCATACAACATCACCCTACATTGCTTAGCAGGTTTCCGGTATATATTCTGGGTGGCATTGTAATTAACACGGATGAAACACTTCCTAATTATTTTTCGCAGAAAGTGTTTCGGAAACTTTAGCAACATTGATAAAAACACAGGCATATCTGCCGGTTAAAAAGCATCCTTAAGTTTTTATAGAAAGCGCCTGAAAAATTATGTACAAAACAGGCACTTTGAAAAACATCAATATATCTGCAGCTTAATCCGTCATCCATTGAAATTCTACTGTCCCGATATTGTCAGGTTTCAACTTTTCAGCTTTCGAAATTGACCCCTTCATCTTTCCGCCTTTTGCTGCAATAACTTTTAGCTCACGCCACGAAAACGCCCCTTTCTCATAATCGAAAGTTTCGCCATCATCGTCGTACAATTTGTAAGCGGCTTCTTTCTTACCGTAATAACGGATAATCAGGTTATTTTTCTCACCGGTTTTCAACGAAGCTTGAGCAGATTCAAACATCGGGATGATTCCGCCATCCCTGACATAAACCGGAATTTTATCCAACCCGGAAGCGACACTTATTACTTCAGCTTCTCCAGCCAATTTACCAGTGTAAAAATCGTACCATTTTCCTTTCGGAAGAATTACTTTGCGTTCGGTTTCTCCGGTAAAAAGAGGTGCAACCAAAAGATTATCACCAACCATAAACTGATCTTTCATCTCCTTTTTCGTGGCTTCGGCATAAGGATTTTCGGTGGAATTAAGTTTACCCGCCACCGTTTCGCCCGCTGAAGTGAAACCATCCACGAGATTCATCGCGCGCATGGGTGGCCTGCCATAAAAGGCGTATTCTGCAAAACAGGTATAGATATATGGAATCAGCTGCATACGCAGATTGGCAACATCGGCAACCTGTTTTTCAACTTCGGGAAACGACCAAGGCTTTGTTCCATCAGACCAGGCATTCAGCATAGCCAAAGGTGAAAAGCAAACCGTTTGCATCCGTCGAAGCCATTCTTCGGCAGTTTTGGAGCCACGAACCTCAGGTGTCCAAAGCACGCCGATAAAAGAACTGTTAATCAAAGCCGTAATAAAATCGCGGTGACTGTAATAATCGTTGTAAATAACATATGGGAAAGAGACACCGCCAGCATTTGATGCCCGCACCAATCCATAAGTACGTTGGTTTCGTTCGTGGTAAAGCCGCGTCGTCATTTTCTGCATCATCACACCATAAAGCTGACGCATCTGTTCTGCCGGAATCTTCGATGGGAAAAGTGTTACGTCGGGCCACAGCCAATTGTCGTAACCATCGTTTTCGTCCATTTTGAAACCGCTTACTCCCTGATCCAGCAGGTATTTCTTCATATGGTCACCAATGATCGTATTAACTTCCGGCAAACCGTAATCGGGAACAAACCCATCCCAAACAGTATGTGAGGCGGTGTAAGGTTTCAACTTTTTAATCAGTTCCGATTCGGGCGAAATATAGGGGTTAATCCAAAGATTGGTCTGAATACCTTGTTCTTTCAACTGAGTCATCAACTTCGCAGGATCAGGAAAGCGACCCGGATCCCATTCATAAGTGCATGGATATGATTTGCTTTGCCAGCCCGGCTCAAGTCCGATTACAGATAACGGGAACTGATGTTTTTTAAATTCAATAACTTCTTTCAATACCTTTACGTCGTTGTAAAGTGTTGGTGTACGGTGCCAGAATCCAAGTCCCCATTTTGGCGGTAAACATCCGCCACCATTGTAAAGATTGAACCGGCTCACGGCATCCAACGCTGTTGGTCCGCCAAACACCATGATTTCAACTCCTTCGGCGGGAACCAAGAAGGATACATTATCAGAATATGGTTGCGAAGTCCAATTTTTGTCTGTATTGCGATCCCTGGCATTCACGGGGATTTTGCTATCTTTCAATACCGCCGTACCAATCCAGACATCGAGATAGCGGGCAGAGTTGATAAAGACACCATAACCTTTGGACGAAACGTAGAAAGGCACCGGGGCATGCGTCCGTCCATTGTCCTCACCACCATAATGATCGACATGCAGCCGAAGAATCCGGCCACGTTGTTCTACCGTTTTAAAATTCAGGCCTAGTCCGAATATTTTTTCGGCAACCTCAAGCGGAAATTGCAGGTAAGTTTTCCCATCAAAAACAACCGCCTTGATTTCATTCTCCGGAAGCGGGAACTCCAAATTTTGCATGGCATTGAGCGCTTCCAGTTTTGGCGCTACTCCCGAAGTGCTTGTAAAATTGACTTTTTCAGGCTGTCCGGCCCTGGCTACCCACACGCCGGATGCCAGTTTTGACCATATCAGCCGCTGATCCTGTGCAAAGGAAGGGCCAACCCAAAATTGCAATGACATGATTAATAAGAGCAATTTCATTCGTATTTGCAGCGATTTTCTCATCATTTTTCTAAAGTTTACAGCAGTTATAAAATTTGGGAAATTTATTCAGCCATATATGTAGAATAAACTTTAATTCTGGCCAGATATACTTTTTTATTATCGGCCAAAACAATGCATTTAATCTTTTTATGGCTGGCTATGTTACACTGTTATTCCGGAAACCCATTTGGCTGTCGGGGATAATATAAAAGTTAAAAGACAAATGCCTGTGCTTCTCCCGCAGCGATTTTAACACCTGATTTTTTTAAAATTGGCTTATGCCCGGATATCGAAACAGACCTCAGATCAAGGTTTCCATGAAGGACTTTTAGCGTTACAACGGTTGATTTGTCTCCAGATTTGATTTCGCAGGTTCCCCAACTGTATCCGTTTGACCAAAAGTAAGTACCTGGCTTGCCCGTAAATTGAATTGATTGATTAACTGCTGAATATTGAAATTCTGACAATGCTAAAACAGCAGCCCAACTCGCCATTGCCCTTGCATAATGGTGCCCGCATTCGGGTTCATCAAACGGGTTCCGCTTTTGTCCGTCGAATCGATCGCGGATAGCTTTGATACATTGGAGTCCGTTATCCGTCTGACCTTCGTAAATCATGCCAACAGCGGCGGCATATTCAAATCCGGTCATCGATTCTGCAAAATAGGGAAACGGAACCTTTAACCGCCCATTTGGCCAACTTGCCATAATCAAACCACTTTCTTTGCCGATAACATACGAACGCATGTTGTTGAATCGGGAAGAAAAGTCTTCTATGTAATTGTTTTTCTGAATATTTGTGAGCGTTGTTTTCACTTTATCCGGGTCAGACAGATAACCCAACCCGCAAATGTGCGCCATGTATTGCCCGACAAGCTGATCGACCAGACAACCTTTTCCCAACTGAAAATCGGGATTTGATAGATCGCGGCTACCCATCCCAATCCGGAGACCCGGATAAATATCTCCGGCCGATTTTGGTGGGCGAATATCCTGAATGTAGTATTCCCCGTTGAATAAATTAGCATCGGTCCAGGCACTTCCGGATTCAAACAGACTTTTGCATTTTTTTGCAAATTCCTTATCTCCCATATATTTAGCCATCTCCTCCCCCGCCCTTAAAGCGCCGAGGTACCAGAATTCCATTTGAGGATTTGGGCCATAATATTCAACATCCATTGTATTGTGCTGACAACCTTCCATCACACCATCTTGATCGCTGTCCCAGCCATTTTTTACCCAACAGAATGCCAGGGCTTTTTTTACATTTGGCCAGTTCTGCTTCAAAAAGACTTCATCACCCGACAATTGCCAATCACGATACATTTTCATGATGGTTCCCATTTGCCCGTCGGCAGCGGCCCTGCCATTCCTCTTTGCGGTTTCGATCGGCAACTCGGTCCGAAAGCTCATCAAACCTGTGCTATCGGTAGAAACTCCAAATTCAACGTTGCGCATGGTTTTGGCCAAATCGCCAAATAAAAAAGCTGTCGCTTGTTCGTAATTCCAAACATGCGTGCACGATCCCTGGCACGAACCAACTTCATCCATCACCCCTTCCCAGCCCATCATCTGACCAGTTTTAATTCTGAAAACGGTTTGTGAACGCAAGGTACTTAGGTTGAACAATGCAGCCTCCTTCGCGACTTCCGGGAACGAACTTGAAATGAAAGAATTCACAAACTGTTTGGTCTTTTCTTCAAGATCAGGAATTTGGGGAATAATTTTTTGAGCGGCATCCCACGCATCCGTGTATTTGGTACTATAATAGTTGCCGACGATCTCTTTTGACCAGGCATAGCGATTCGGAAAATTCCAAGTAATGAAAAAGCTGAAAGTTTCAGTGGCTCCCGCTGCTATCTCTTTTTTAACAGCCAACGAAGCCATCGGATCATTATCATATAATCGGCTTTTATTGCTCAATTCGCCGTCCGCACTGAAATCGTCCCAGAAATCAAGTGTTGACCGTTGCCAATCATTTCTTTCAGAAGAGCAGCGATAAGTAACTCCCTTTTTTTCTGAAGTAACCAAAGCGATCGTTCCAAAAGCAGCATCCGTCTTTTTAATGCTGTCGGAATACATAAAGATACCCTGTGCAATTTCTGAACTTCTGAATACATTCTGATTGTTTTTGGCACCAATTGGTATCACATCCGATTTCCAGTCTTTAATGTATTTACTTCCATCCTGGCCCACAAAATTGCGCATATTGCCGCAGACTGAAACAGTAACAGGCTGGTTTCCTGTATTCTTCACCTCGTATCTTAAAATCGCAACCGGCAATCCACTCGCATCTGCATCACCGGGGACGAGCGGATTAAAACCTACAATCCGAACTGATACAGGCATCGCTTTATCAGAAAGGTTCACCATTCCAAACGGATATGCAGCGTCAAAACTGGCTTCGGCAAATCGTGGAAATCCATGGTTATTTGCCGGCCTGCCTTCAGCCTGCATTAGCTCTGAAGGATACAGCGGTCCCATCAAAGCTTTCGTAATTGCAAGGCTGTTCGGCGATTTGACATATATTGCAAAGAAGGGAGCATCATTCCCTCTGGTGACTGTGCTGTAACCCTTTCCGGGTTTATTCATAATTTCCCAGTCGCGTAACTCGCCACGTCCACCCAGCGAAACTGTTCCGGTGCCAATACCTCCCAGAGGCAATGCGATATTCAGCAGATGATCTCTATCGTAGTGTTTCAGAACCGGGTAATCATTTCCGGATTGGGCAAATGATCCAGCTGAAAATAAAAGGAGTGCAGATATTATCAGGTTTTTCTTCATCGCATATTCCTATTTAATACTGCCTTTCTGCATTGATTCTCTAAGTTGCTTTTCATTTTCTGCCGGCCAGTATTTACAGTCGAGTTGCAGAAAAACCGATGAATAGGGGATTACCTGCTCAGTTTTTAATACAACGATCCTGAATAACTCCGAAGCTTTAGCAATCTTCACAAAAACTGAATCATGAAGCATTGTTTGTGCCTGATCCTTAGGTATGATTTCAAATAATTTGGTTTTAAACTTTTCAATTTCAGGAACCTGCTCTACTGTAATGTAATTCAGCTCCTTGTCTGTGAAAATAATGGGTTTAACATGTGTTGAAGAATTAATCTGATCCAGTGTGTATTGTAGAACCGGCAACAATGGTTCACCCGTGTCGATTGTGACAATGCCCGCAGCATTTTGTGCCGGAAAAGCCTTATCAACAACTAAAATCCAGTTTCGGTGTCCCAACAACTGGAGTTGTAAATTTAATTGTGTCTTCCATTTGTCAGTAAGATCATTTTCCGTCCGGAAATTCACTTGTCCGTAACAGGTGCCTGCCCATAAGAAAAGTAGAATCAGCAAATTGAATGTTAGCTTCATATCGTTTTTTATTAATGGTTTAGAATATTCCACATTTGAAAGTTTATGCTTTGTACATCACAAATATATTGATTCCTTTAAGAGTAAACCTAAAGCATTTGTCAGATAAATTCAAAATTAGTTAACGTAAGAAATTGAACAAGGTAAAATTAGGTATTTAAACCCCAATCTGATATCTTTGTTCTGAAAATCAGCTATGAAGAAATCAATTCTACTACTCCTCATTTTTACCGGATTTGTTGTCAGCTCTTTTGCCCAAACAATTGCAAAAAGAGATAAGATTGATTTAAGTACATCCCAGCTGTATAAAGATAGCCGTCCATGGACACGATGGTGGTGGTTTGCTTCTATAATTGAAAAACCGGCGATCCTAGATAATTTGCAGTGGTTGAAAAATAATGGGTTTGGAGGTGTGGAGATTGCCTGGGTCTACCCGCTCAACCGTATGCAAAAGGATACCATTCATTATACGCCGCGGCAGGAATGGCTCAGTCCGGAATGGTCAGAAATGGTTGCATTTACAAAACAATGTACCGATAGCATGGGCCTTGGCTGCGATTTCACTTTCGGATCACTTTGGCCATTCGGAGATATGAAAGTCCCATTCTCTGAAGCGTCAATGAATATGAAAGATCCAACCTGGCGTCAGGAGATCAGCCGGACATGGGATTACCCGAAAACAGGATATGTTATTGACCATCTTAACAAAAAAGCATTCTCTAATTATGCTGAAAGAACTGGTAATGGATTGAAATCGGCCCTTAAAGGTTCGTTGTCCGGCTTGTTTTGTGACTCGTGGGAAGTTGAAACCAAATTTTTAACGACTCCCGGTTTCGATGCTGATTTTTCGAAGAAATATGGTTATTCTCTGGCAAGCTATTCGGATAGCCTATATTCACCGAATGAACCATACAAGCAGGTCAGGTATGATTATATGAAACTCCTTTCAGGCTATGTGATCGAAGAATTCTACAAACCATTTACCCAAAAAAGCCATGATTTAGGTGCCTATTCAAGGGTGCAATGTTCCGGTGCACCTTGCGATATTATTTCGTCCTATGCTACTGTCGATGTGCCCGAAAGTGAGGCCTTGCTTTACGAGCCATCCTACTCCAATATAGTGGCCTCTGCCGCCGGGTTGTCGGGTAAGAAAATGGTGACTTGCGAAACTTTCACCTGTCTTTATGGTTGGCCGAGTAACCATCATTCACAGGAGCAGACTGCCGATTTGAAATTATTGGCCGATGCGCTCTTTGCCAATGGCGTCAATCATATTATATGGCATGGCAAACCTTTTAATCCCGCAGGTGTGGACTCTGTTAAATTTTATGCCTCAGTTCATGTTGGCAAAAGCGGTTCCCTTGCACAAGAGATCCCGGCTTTTAACAAGTATATGGAAACGGTTTCTTCCTATATGAAAAAAGGAGTTACGTATTCTGATGTGGCTGTTTACATGCCGACTGAAGACAGTTGGATTGCCGGAGAATTGCCGGTAGAGAAGCAACTCATATGGGCATGGGGCGCATACGAGCAGCGATCTACCTATCTGCCCGAAGAGTTGAAAGCATGGCGTCCATTGTGGATTAATGGAGAATTTTTAAGAAAGTCAACTTACGAGAACGGACGTTTATATGTGGGTGACTTCTCCTTTTCATCGCTTTATATTGATGTGAAATACATGGATATTGAATCCCTTCGACGGGTAGCCGAATTGGCCGGAGAAGGATTTCCTGTTTGCCTGAAGCAGATCCCTTCTGAACCCGGTTTTCATAAACCCAATCCTGATTTTGAGAATTTGATTAAAAAACTCCAAAAACGAGGGAATGTTAAAACCACATGGAATGCAATGGCAGATATCAAACCGTTGATTTCTGGAACAGAAAAGTTCGATTACTGGTGCCGGTCAACTGAAGATGGATTAACTTTTTTCTTTGCGAATCCAAAATCCCAACACCTCACTTTCCCGCTTGAGTATGGCCAATCGCTGAATCATAAAATGGAGAATTTCGAAGTAGAAATTCAATATCAGGGGAAAAAAATACCTGTGAAACTTGCTTTCAGTCCTTACCAGTCACTCATTCTTAAGATCGGCAAAAACGGTAAGGTTACCTTTATTGATATTTCATTTATTCCGAAAACGCCTGTTTATCAACCGAGGATTAAAAAAGACAGAGAGTTATGGGAAGTTGAAAGATCCGGAAATTAAACAAGGACTTTTTTACGCTCAATACCAACCATTATTTGGAATGCGATAATGTAGATCGATAATGGTAAAACCAGGTTGAGAACCGTCATATAAATAAATGCAAGTCCAAAAGTGAATAAGATAGAAAATATCTGAAAAGCCATATTTATATAAAAAGAAATAAAAAATGCCTTCAGCCTGATTGAGCTTATTTGAGGACTTTCATTCTTCTCGCGTGCAAAAGCAATCATAAAAAGACCAAGAATAACCAATAGCCCCACTATTTCCTCGATCAGCTGATTACTTTCAACTTTCATTGTCCTGGTTTTAAGGTAAACTGAATAAACCGCAAAAACCTTCTGATCAAGAAGATCCGGTTTAACACCAAAGTAAAACCTCATGATGCCCAGAATTGTGCCCACACTTGTAAATATTACACCCGCAGACCGAAAGCCTTTAGGCAGTAAATAAGAAGGTTCCTTCATTAATTCATAAAAATATTCGTATACATCACTGAACTTTTAATTATCCAATAAAATCGAAGTTAGCTAAAATAATTTAAATTCAAACCAGGCTCCTGACTAATCATATAATACAATGGTGAAAAAAAGTGTTTTCAAAGGTGTTTTTTTGCCAAAGATAGTTTTCCCCCAATTAAAACCAACCCCCCATCAAAATTATTTTGTTAGAAAAATCACCCTCAACTCCTTGAACAATTGATATAATGTCCGGAATATTTATACTAACAGATTGGGGTCGACGAAGTAAATTGGTTAATTGGAAACATCCTTACTAAACCGCAAATTATTTAAAGTGAATCTATCAAAGATTATAAACCAACAGCCCGATAACTGGCAAAGCCGCTGGTTGTAAATAAGATTCCAAGCACTATAGAGAGTACAATAAAAATTGCTACAATAGAAACCAGGCTCAGCAAAAAATAGTTTGTTTTCTGCGCTTCACTTACGTTCGTAATTGGTTGGAATCCAAGATAAAGAACATAAAGACTGTAAATGCTTCCAACCACTACAAGTGCTGTTAATGCAGGAATCAGGTAAAATACACCAGCCAACAAGGAAGGGGTATAAGAATATGCAACAAGCTTTACGGCATTTGCAAAGCTCAAGGTAATACCAAATTTCGGAGCGAGCTGACTTATTACCCAGGAACTAATGAGAATCCCAACAAAAGTCCCCACAAAAATGGTCAAAGCCTGGTTGATTCCCCATTCGAAACTTGCTGACCGGCCAAAAATACCAGCGTTAAATCCGATAAGTCCAAAGCCAATAAACGAAGCAATCGCAGGAATTAAAGCGAGCGGAAATACATAGCTTATTAAAAGATTAGAAATTGATATTTCTTCATTTTTTATCTCTTCCCAGGCAGCTTTAGGCTGAAGAAGAATTTGCCTGGCGCGATTAAAAACCATTTGTTTGGATCGATTGTTCAGTGTTTCCATGTTTTATAGTTTTAGGGAATAATACTGATAAAATTAAAATTTAATTTTCACACATTCATAATAAATTCAGTAATTTTCATGCAGAAAAACAAATCTCGTTTGCATTCAACCCCTTCTTTTCTTACCGGAAATGAAAATAAATTCACCTTGTTTACTATTGAAAATTTAAACATTTTTCGTGTACATCCTTTAAAGAAAGCTTCTCTATTCCCATTGAATATTAATCATATATAAATCAACAAACTTGATTTATTATTCTAACTGTCAATCTATCTCAAACTTGTTTAGTAAAAACAATCCATACTATTAAGAATCAATCCAGATTTCCGTTTTTGTCGGTTCATACTCTTTTTTCGTTATATTTGACGCCATAGAACGACTAATTTCAATTTTCGGTTACCATTTTTTATTCTTTTATGATCAAAAAGTTCAAATTTACCAAATGGTCTTGGTTTGTTTTTTTTACCGGACTATTTGTTTGTGCTATTTTGCTGTTTGCCAGCAACAAAGCATTACACGTTACTTCAACTGACGAATATTGCCAATCATGTCATATTCACCCGGATGCCGACGCATCATGGAAAAAATCAACGCATTATTATAACCCGAGTGGTGTCAGGGTTCATTGTGTAGAGTGCCATTTACCGCCTAAAGAGGACAACCGATATCTGCTTATAAAAGCGAAAACAGGTTTAAAAGACTTATATGGATTCTATTTTAAGGACAGTGCATCCTTTAACTGGGAAAACAAACGACTGCTCGAACACGCTGTAAAAATTGTTTATAACGAGTCGTGTATCAAGTGTCATCAAAATTTGTTCTCCAAAGGTCTGTCAACTGAAGGAGGAACAGCTCATCTTTATTATGAGAATAATGCAGAAAAACTTAATCTGCAATGCATTAACTGCCATCTTGATGTCGGTCACTACAATCCGAACTATAAACACGGGAAAATGACAGGTGTGCCAGTCACCAGCGCGGCATCAAAAATTTTATATACAGTTCCGGCAACTGTGACTGCCTTTGAAAACTATAAGGAACTTATTCCCAATAGTCCCATCGATTTTAATATGGTCGCTGTAAAAGGTGGAACCTTTAAAATGGGAAGTCCCGAAAAAGAGCCATACCGTAAAAATGATGAAGGACCTGTACGTAATGTTACTGTTTCACCCTTCTTTATGGGTGAGGTTGAGGTTAGCTGGGACGAATTCTGGACGTTCTTCGCATCGACAATGTCAGAGGGTCGTGTTGATCCCAACTTAGTGATAGCACGTAATGCCAATGCGCCTGATGCTGTCACCGGACCTACGCCACCTTTTGGAATACCTGATCAGGGCTGGGGAAGTGGAAAACGACCCGCCATTACGATGACGCAATATTCCGCTACCATTTATTGCCAATGGCTTTCGAAAGTAACCGGCAAACATTACCGGCTGCCAACCGAAGCTGAATGGGAATATGCATGCAGGGCGGGTAGCGAAACCCCCTATTTTTTTCCTGGCGATCCTAAACGATTATCGGAACAGGGATTTATGAGCAAAATTTTCGGAGCCGACACTTCATTGATCAGCCGGTATGTGGTTTATGCGCTCAACTCATCAGGCAAAACACAGGAACCTGGATTTGTGAAGGCGAATCCATTCGGCTTGAAGAATATGCAGGGCAACGTATTGGAATATTGTTCCGATTTCTATGCCGATAATGCCTACACCAAAACCGGAACCACCGTCTCCAATCCTAAAGGACCTGAATCTGGGGAGGAGCATGTCATCCGCGGAGGAAATTACTCATTTGATGCAAAAGACCTCCGATCGGCAGCAAGAGGTTTTACGCGGACAAATGACTGGTTGAAAACCGACCCTCAACAACCTAAAAGCATCTGGTGGTATTCCGATATTAAAGGAATTGGGTTCAGGGTTGTATGTGAACCAGATAGTTCTGTAGTTATTAAATAAATTTTTAGGTAGATACTAATCCATTTAAACACAAAGATCATGACTAAAAAAAATTCGTTAAGTAGAAGAGATTTTTTTACGACGACAGCTGTAGTTGGTGCTGTTGGTACGATGGGCGCAAGTGTCGTTTTCGCGGCGTGTGCTCCGGGAGCTGAGAAACTAGTTCCTATTGCATCCCTTTCAGGAGCTTACATTCCAAACCTGGTAGATAAAGCAGCTGATGGGAAACCGCTTAAAGCAGGTGTTATCGGTTGCGGCGGTCGCGGCTCAGGTGCAGCACAAAACTTTTTAGATGCAGGTCCAAATCTTCAGATCGTAGCTTTGGGTGATCTTTTTCAAGATCGTATCGACGATTGCCGTAAAGGTCTGAAAGAAAAATTCAATGTCGAGGTTCCGGACAATATGTGTTTTACCGGATTCGATGCTTATAAAAAAGTACTCGAGGCCGGGGTTGACCTGGTTATCATCGCTACTCCTCCGGTTTTCCGTCCTATTCATTTTGAAGCAGCTGTTGAAGCAGGTAAACATGCATTTCTTGAAAAACCAATTTGTGTTGACCCTGTTGGAGCTCGCTCGATTTTTGCTACCGCTAAAAAAGCTGAATCTCAGGGACTTTGTGTCGTTACCGGAACTCAGCGTCACCACCAGAGAAGCTATGTTGAAAGTTTCAAACAAATTCAGAGTGGTTTGATCGGAGAGATTGTTTCAGGAAATGTTTACTGGAATCAATCCATGTTATGGTACAGAGAGCGTAAAAAAGAATGGAGCGATATGGAATTCATGGTTCGCGACTGGGTAAACTGGAAATGGCTTTCAGGTGACCATATCGTTGAGCAACATGTTCATAACCTCGATGTATTCAACTGGTTCTTTGGTAAAAAACCTGTGAAAGCAGTCGGATTTGGTGCAAAACAACGCAGGTTATCTGGCGATCAATATGATATGTTCAGTGTAGATTACGAATATGAAGGTGGTGTTCACGTACATAGTATGTGTCGTCAGATTGACGGATGCAAAAACAATGTTTCGGAACATTTACAAGGGACAAAAGGTGCATGGAGCAGTAATACGATGGAAATTACCGACCTTCAGGGAAAAGTCCTTTGGAAATTCGACAGCGAAAAAGAGAAAGCCGATTTCAAACAGACGAATCCTTATGTGCTTGAACATGTCGACCTCGTGAATCACATCAGGGCAAATACAAAAATCAACCAGGCAGAAGAAACTGCCATCTCGTGTCTGACTGCTGTTATGGGTCGTCAATCGGCTTACACAGGTGCTGAAGTAACATGGGATGAAATCAGTAACTCTACAATGACTTACCTTCCTGAAAAATTGGAAATCGGTCCGGTTGACATGAGCAGTTACGTGGTTATGGTTCCTGGAAAACCAAAAGAAGAGAAAAAAGCTTAATCAGAATAGCTTGTAATAAAATCAAGACCCCGTTGCTGAAAAGTGGCGGGGTTTCTTTTGCTGGCGACTGGTTACCATCTAATTTATCTCAAAATGGACAGGGTCGTGGTAATTCCGGTAGGTTCCACCCCATAAAAGTTGGTATCGCTTTGCAATTTCAGGTACTCCGGTCTTTCGCCACGAAGCCTTCGAACTGCTCTTTTTTAACAATAAGGTCGTAAGTCCAACCCTTTTGTACAGATTAATGTCAACCGCACGTCCCATAACATGGCGGCTTTTATTGACGGCTGCATTTCGCGGATTATCCCTTTTCAGTTGAATTTGTTCATCCCTTGATCGCAGTCCGCTAATAATCTTCACCTTCCAACCTGATTCTTTTTCAACATCCTGAACAAAATGCTCAAAGCGTGCAGCGTAACCATCATTTAATCCTGCCAGTTCATTCAGTTCAGAGCGGTTTATAAAACGCACCCGAAGGTCATAAACAATTGTATATAAAACGTATCCGACTGTTAAAACGATCAGAAACAGGAGGGTATTGATTAAATGTTGTATTAAAGGTTTTCGCTTTTTTGAAACCATTATAGCTATCAGAATTTTATGATGAAACGATTAAAGCTGCGAAAATAATACCATTCAACCGACTTTACAGAATATGAGCAATAAATAATGTTTTTTTTCATTGTTAAAATAATCGCTGCGAAACTGGTTCATCTAAGTTTTGTTTGTAACTTTATTGCCAATATAAAGATCGCGAAACGAACCACAATGTTTTGTGGAAGTTCCATCCTAAAAATCAAACAAATAATTTATCAACTAATTTATTGTCGGATGAATAGAAAATTACGTATGGGAATGGTTGGCGGCGGAAGCGACGCCTTTATTGGTGCAATCCACCGTCTTGCAGCTTTTATGGATAACCAGATAGAACTGGTTTGCGGTTGTTTTAGTGTAAATCCGGAGATCTCTGTCTCTTCAGGAAAATCCTATTTCCTGCCAGACAACCGTGTATATCAAACTTATAAAGAGATGTTTGAAAACGAGGTAAAACTACCTGAAGGTGAAAGGATGGATTTTGTAACCATCGTGACACCCAATTTTGCACACTTCGAACCAGCCATGATGGCTCTTGAAAACGGATTCAATGTTGTGATCGACAAACCAATCACCTTCACACTTGAACAGGCAAAAATATTAAAGGCAAAGATTGAAGAGACGGGTCTGACGTTGGCACTCACACATACCTATTCCGGCTATCCTGCTGTTAAGGAAGCACGCGAACGTGTACGGCGCGGCGATTTTGGCAAAATAAGAAAGGTTTTCGTCGAATATCCTCAAGGATGGCTCTCTTCCAAACTGGAAGATGCCGGAAATGCACAGGCCTCCTGGCGTACAGATCCCAAGCGTTCGGGAAAAGCTGGCTGTATGGGCGATATCGGAACCCATGCACACCACCTGGCTGAATATGTAAGCGGACTTAAAACGGTCGAGCTTTGCGCAGAACTCAATGTATTTGTTCCCGGCCGACTACTCGACGATGACGGCGCTGCTTTTCTCCGGTTCGACAATGGTGCAAAAGGGGTATTAGTTGCAACACAAATTGCTGCAGGCGAAGAAAACTCATTGAAATTAAGGATGTATGGTGATAAAGGTGGTCTGGAATGGAACCAGCATGAACCCAATACCTTATTGGTCAAATGGAGCGACAGACCGACTGAAATTGTACGCGTGGGAAATGGTTACATGAGCGATGTCGCCAAACACAATACACGCACACCAGGCGGTCATCCAGAAGGTTACCTCGAAGCATTTGCCAATATCTATCGCAATTTTTCATTGACGGTCAGGGCCAAAATGAATGGTGAAACTCCTAAAGCCGAATGGCTTGATTTCCCAACTGTTGAAGATGGGATCCGCGGAATGCAATTTATTGATACCGTTGTAGAATCAGGGTACAACGATCAGCAGAAATGGGTAAAATTTGCAGAATAAATACAACTATAAGATGAAGAGAGCAGTAACACTTTTTACCGGTCAATGGGCCGATCTGACACTTGAAACAGTTGCACAAAAAGCCAAATCATTCGGATACGATGGTTTGGAACTGGCTTGCTGGGGCGACCATATCGAAGTTGATAAAGCCGATCAGGCTTATTGCGATGCAAAACTTGCATTGCTGAAAAAATATGATCTCAAGTTATTTTCTATATCTACCCACCTTGTAGGACAGGCCGTTTGCGACAATTCCGATTTTCGCCACAAAGGAATGCTCCCTGCATCTATCTGGGGTGATGGTGATGCAGAAGGAATCCGTCAACGGGCTGCTGCCGAAATTATTGAAACAGGAAAAGTTGCAAAACGTTTGGGTTTGAAGGTTGTCAACGGTTTCACCGGAAGCTCCATCTGGCCCTATCTTTATTCCTTCCCTTCCGTATCGCAGGAAGCAATCGAAGATGGATACAAGGATTTCGCCAAACGGTGGATTCCGATTCTTGATGCTTATCAGGAAATGGGTATCAAATATGCGCTCGAAGTACATCCTACCGAGATTGCTTTTGATATCGAAACGGCAAAAAGGGCTTTGAAAGCGGTAAATAACCACCCGGCTTTTGGTTTTAACTACGACCCAAGTCACCTTGGTTATCAGGGTGTCGATTACGTTCGGTTCATTTACGAATTTAGTGACCGGATTTTCCATGTTCACATGAAAGATGTTACCTGGAACGACCACCCCGGAACCATTGGTGTTTTTGGTGGTCATACCGATTTTGGCGATAACCGTCGTTTCTGGAATTTCAGAAGTGTAGGACGTGGGAAGATCGACTTTGAAAAGATCATCCGTGCTTTGAACGATATTCAATATCTGGGACCGCTTTCCGTTGAATGGGAAGACAGCGGCATGGACCGCGAAATGGGCGCTGCCGAATCGTGCGAATATGTGAAGAAGAAAGATTTCTCTCCAAGCACATTGGCTTTCGATGCTGCGTTCAGCAAAGAATAACAGATAGTTGAAGAAATAATATTTTGAAAGGCCGGACGAATATCCGGCCTTTTCTTGTTAAATAAATTGGCTTTATAACGTTTTGCTGAAAAACATGGCTGGTTTTTATTTAAAAGCATATTATCTTAGGTGCAAATTAATGATTCCATTTAAAAATGCAGGTTAACGGCAAAAATTATCATACAATCTGGGTTCATCCCGCTAATAATCACATTATCCAGGTAATCGATCAACGCAAATTGCCTTTCGAATTTCAGATCATTGATCTCAAAACATCGGCTGATGCTTTTGAAGCCATCCGAAACATGACAGTGCGGGGAGCCCCATTGATTGGTGTGACTGGCGCCTATGGCGTCTATCTCAGTTTAATTAACGGTAATGAGGCGAATTGGAAATATAATCTGTTGAAGTCAGCTGATTACCTGAAATCAGCGAGACCCACAGCTGTCAACCTCGCAATTCTGATTAATGAGATGATGGAAAAACTTATTGACTGCCAAACACTAAAGATGGCTTGTCTTATTGCGCTTCTGGAAGCAAACCTAATGAAATCAAGGGAAATAGCATGGTCGGAAGCGATTGGTGATTTCGGATGCGAACTGATTGAAGCAATCAGCAAAGAGAAAAACGGTCAGCCAGTCAATATCCTGACGCACTGCAATGCCGGGTGGTTGGCTTGTATCGACTGGGGAACCGCCACGGCACCAATGTATAAAGCATTTCAAAAGCAAATTCCTATCCACGTATGGGTAGATGAAACAAGACCCCGGAATCAGGGTGCCCGACTGACTGCATGGGAATTATCGCAGGAAGGGATTCCGCATACGGTAATTCCGGATAACGCGGGTGGCCACCTGATGCAACATGGGAAGGTTGATCTTTGCATTGTAGGAAGCGACCGGACCACCTCAACGGGTGACGTGGCCAACAAAATCGGGACCTATCTTAAAGCTCTTGCAGCTTTCGACAACAAAATACCTTTTTACGTGGCACTCCCCTCCTCTTCGATTGATTTTACGATGAAAAATGGTATTCTCGAAATACCAATTGAACAAAGGGATTCTGAGGAGGTTAGTTGGATGGAAGGTAAACTTGAAAATGGTGAAATCAGTAAGGTCAGAACCGTCAATGAGCAATCACCTGTAGCCAATTTTGGTTTTGATGTAACACCTGCAAAATATGTTACTGCACTGATTACTGAAAGAGGGATTTGTAAAGCGAACGAAGAGGATATTCTGAGTTTATTCCCGGAACAAAAGAATAAGGATAAAGGATGAAAAACTGCTAACATATTTAAAATATTCAGGTAAAACTTAAAGCACAAGAATCTTACTTTTTCTACTTTCTCATTTTCACTTAAACCTTTTCCCTTTATCTTTAAAAACTCTTTACCTTTGAACAAACTTAAACTAGATTTATGAATGCAGATCAGCCACAGGATGGCTATATAAAATTTGATTGTCACCTTTCAACCGAAAAGATCGCAATCCCATCAGAACTATTTGATCCGTTGAACTACTGGAGAGACGAACTATGGAGCAAATGCCTCATTGGCGCCTATCCCGACGGAATTGGTTATGGTAATATTTCTATACGTATACCTCAAACCGATCAGTTTTATATCTCAGGTACAGCCACCGGCGGAATCCCGGAACTCGATCAGATTCACTATCCTTTGGTTGAGCGATGCAATCCTTTGATGAATGCGATCTGGTGCCGCGGATTGATCAAGGCTTCAGCAGAGTCAATGAGCCACGCAGCAATTTACGCTTCCAGTACAGAGGTCGGAGCAGTGGTCCATATTCACAACCTTCAATTATGGGAAAAATATCTTGATGTGCTACCGACTACTTCGAAAGAAATTGAATACGGAACACCAGAAATGGCATTTGAAATCTGTAAAATAATGACCCACCCGGAAACATTAGATAGAAAGATTTTTGTAATGGGTGGTCACAAAGAAGGAATCATCGCATTCGGCAAAACAATTAAAGAGGCCGCATTAACCATTTTGGCGTTGAATATGGGCGATTCTGCATGATCGCCCCAACAATATACAATCATATAATGAAAAAAATCGCAATCATTGGAGGATCAGGGCTTGAAAATCCTGAAATTATGAAAAATCCGGATCGTATTTCGATAAAAACACCTTATGGTGACCCAAGTTCCGATTTTATTTGCGGAACGATCGGGCAGGTGGAAGTGGTTCTGTTATCGCGACATGGGCGTGACCATACCATTCCCCCATCACAGGTTAACAATAGGGCTAATTTATTTTCCATTCAGCAATTGGAATGTTCACATATTCTTGCAACAACCGCATGTGGCAGTCTTCGTGAAAATATAGGAAGAGGAGACCTCGTTATCCCCGATCAATTTATTGATTTTACGCGGTATCGTGAAACAACCTTTTTTAAGGAGTTCCTGCCCAATGATATGAAACACACGCCTATGGCAGACCCTTTTGATAAATACCTCCGGGAGAAACTGATAGCAGCAGGTTGTGAACTTGATTTAAACATTCATCAAAACGGCTGCATAATTACAATTGAAGGACCCAGGTTCTCAACACGGGCTGAATCCCATATGTTCCGAAGCTGGGGAGGCGACATGATAGTTTAACTCTCGAATATATACCTATATTTACAGCGAATTAAAAAAGTTCGAGTATGAAAAAGGTTATTGCTTACTTAAGAGTGTCCACTGGCACACAAAATGAAGAAAGACAATCAGAGTTAATTGAGAAACATTGTTCAACAATGAACTATGAAATTGTTGATACAATCAAAGAAGAAAGAATGTCGGGTTCATTAAAAGATAGAACAGGGTTAAACAAGCTTAAACAATTAACGAAAGATGATTGTGATATGGTTATTATCTCGGAAACTTCCAGATTAAGCCGTGAAGATAGACTAATATCTTTGGTAAATAATATTCAAATTCTTTTAGATGAAAATATAGATGTTTACTTTTTGAATAATAATAGGCTTTTAAAAGGTGGGCAAGAATTAAGTATTGAAGAATGTATTATATTATTAGTTGAGGCAAAAGCCAATTCTGATGAAAGAAAAAAGATTGTAGAACGTTGTTTATCTGGCAGAATTAGTAAGGTAAAACAAGGTTGTTACGGTGGGCACAAAGTAGCCTATGGATTCAAAATAATTCCTAATAAATTGAGAGTTGGAAGTAGTAAAGAGTTCGGGAAAAGTCTTTTAGTAATTGACGAAGATAAGAGGCAAACAGTTGAATTAATATTTGATTTAATTGCTAACAAAGGGTACACAATTAGAAGTTCTTCAAAGTACTTAAATGATTTAGGAATTGATAAGAGTATTGAAAATTGGACATTCTTTTTAATTAAGAGTATTATTCACAATTCTTTATATTGTGGTTTATATACGTTCGGAGGCGAAACAATTGAAACACCGGAAATAATTACCAAAGAATTATTTGATAAGGCACAAATAAAATTAAAAAGTAATCAGCTATTTGTTAATAAAGGAAATGTAAACTACAATATATTAAAAGGTTTGGCAAAGTGTCCCTGTGGGAGTTCTTTAATGATTACTAAAAGGGGAACAGGAAATACATACTATAATTGTACGAAAAAACAGGGTAATTATCAGATTTGTAATTGTACCAACGTCGGAATAAATGCCAGTAATTTAAATAATATAGTTTGGAAAGTAACCAAAGCATTTTTAAATAAAACTGATTTTGCTTTAAAAACAGAACAAGCCGGAAAAGGAATAGATATTGAGATTCAACATTTAGAGAATAAAATAAATAACCAATCGGAGGAACTAACGGTAATTGATAAGAAAATCGAAAGTACATTAGATTTATTAATTAACTCAACTGATGAACAGAGGCGAATTATTAAGCGTAAATTTGATGAATTGGTAAATAATCAAACTGAACTAAAAGAGGTTATTAAATCACTTAATATTGAACTTACAAAGCTACTTACTAAAAGGAAAGATTTTAATACTTATGAAGAATCCGAACTAATGGAAAATTTAACGGATATTGAGAAAAATACCATCTATAAAAAATTCATTAGTGAGGTGGTTTATTATTCGGTAACAAAGTACAAAGGTTTTATTGTAATTACATTTAAGAACGGATTTAAAAGTATTTTAAGTTATACCAATAGAGTTAATTTATCAGTTTATGAATTGCCTCAAAGCTTCAATTTTAACCCTTTAACACGTAAAGTAATTGGTCCATTTTATGATACAAGTAATATTTCTGAAACTAACTTCGAATTTCCCACCGCTTACACCAAAGAATTAACTTATGAAGAAATAACGAAAGATAAATCATTTACAACTGTATTAATTAAAGAACCAATTGAAATATAATTTAAGAATCAAAGAAGAAAGTGAAATTTTAAAAGGTGTTTTTAAAAGGAAAATAAAGCCTACTATGATTTAGATAGTAGGCTTTTAATTCATCATTTAGTCTTTTGTTTACTTAATTTCTTTTCTTCTTTGTCTTTATCTCTTTTCATTTTATTATTTACATTAAATCATTTTCCCATCTATTTTCTGGATTTATTTCATTTTTATCTTCATACTCTCTAATCATCTGAATACATTCCGTATTAAAAAAATCTCTATCGTTTATATCGTGAAGTTTGTTATGACATTTTGCACACAAACAAATTAAATAATTATCCTTTGCCTCTCACGGTTTGCCATTATACGCAATATGATGGATTACTAAATTTGTCCTGCTGTGGCATCGCATACACTCTTCACCTCTTAATAAAAATATCTCTTTACGCCTTGCTTTTCATTCTGGCATTTTTAATAATTTTTGATAATCCGATTTATTAATCATTTTGAATAAATATAAATTTTTCTTTTACAATAACGTAACCCTTAACCATCTTTTTAATTTTCACATAAATTTCACCCTCCTTTTTCTTCTTTGTAATCATTCGGGTGTTTAACTCAATAATAAAGTATTTTTCTAAATCGCTTCCTTTAGCCGTCTTTTTGATTTTTAGCGTATCATAGGCATTTTGAATTTTACTTTTACAATCTTCCAGACTTATGAACTCATTGCGTCTAACACCTTCATTTGATAAAATACGTGCAATTTTATTTTCCTGTGTACTATCGGAACAGGCAATAATTTTTCGTTTAATATTCGTTTGATTATATTTTAAATTTCTTACTTCCTCAACTCCTAATATATTGTAAGCATCTTTCATAATGTCATAGGCACTTTCTAAAAGTGAAAATCTTTCTTCGTCTGTTTTACTAACCATTGAATAAAGAAAATCTTTGTTCGGGGTTGTTTCATTTTTCAAAGTAACGTATTGTTCAAAAGCATCATTAAACTTTACTTTTTTAGTTTTATTCGTTTTAAGTAAATCTGTCGGTTCAATCCTATGCAAAGTATTAACACTTTTAAAACTGTTCTTTTCCTGTTCTTCTTTTACTATGGCAATAGTTGAATAAGTTTGCATTGCTAATTTATACTTATTCAAATCATACGAAATCAAATTATTATCAATCTGATAAACTCCATTAATTTTGGTAATGTACTTTTCATTTAATTCATCTTCCGTAATTTTTGATTTACTTAAATCTGATACTTTATTATATGTTTCAATAAATATATTTGCATCTTCTTTTAATATATTGGTTTGGTTCTTATATTCTTCAAATGTTTTATAATTATTATATCTTGTTTCTTTAAAAATGTGCAATGCTTCACTCCTATACTTTGTATTTCTTAAACGTCCTAATATTTGCCTAAATGAAGTACTAATATCATTTAAAGTATATGCTTTGCTTCCGTCTGAAACTATTATATATTGCCCTTCTATGTCTGAAATATCCGAACCCTCAAAACATGTTGAGGTGTAAAAGTTAATTTTCTTTGCTTCGCTTCCTACTTCACTTCTTACAATTCCTTGCACTGAATTTTTATAACTCTTATTTCCTGTACTCCATACGGCTCTGCAATTATCATTCGTTAATTCACAGGCTTTTATTAACCGTGCAATTATTTCAACCGAATTAACAAATATATGAGCGTTTTGTAATCTGTTAGTTAAGTAATCATTAATTACTTTCTTTGTTGTTGCCTCAACTTGAATTGTCCTTACATTTTCTATTTTTATTAATTCAAGTTCAAACGGTGCAATTATTAAAGGAATATCTTTTAATTCATCTAACATAAATTCCGGTTCATTCGGGGTTGCTGTCATGAAACACCATTTATCAAACAGTTTGTAAGCTTCCATTAATCGCTTTATTGCGTTCTTTCTTAATTTGTAATTATTCATAATATAATGTACTTCATCTATTAATAAAAAGTAATCTTTTAACTTTCTTTGTTTTGTTTCACTCTCATTTAATTCGTTTATTGCTTCTATTACTTTATAAAGTGAATCATAAGTTGTAATGATTTTATGGACCTTATTTGTTTTTAAAAATTCAATTATATCATATTTTGTTATTCCTGCTTTTACTCCAAACATTTTAAAATCGGTTGGGGTTCTTCCGTTTGTGTTTGGGTATTGGTTTACTTTGTTATTAATCATTTGTTCCAATGGCACGGCAATAATTGAATCTCTATTCATGTTCTCTATCTCTAAAGTAGTTCCACCGCAACCAGTTGCAACCTTATTAAATACACAGTTTGAAGGCAAACCGTTTTGTTTATAATCTTCAAAATCGGATAAGTAAATTTGTTTTTCCATAATGTTTTATTCTTATTCTTTGTTTAATTCTTAAATGTTCATATCTATTTGTTTATTGGTAATCTATTGCGTTTAATGGTATCTTAATTTATTATTCATTCAAGTACTCAACTGTTAATAAGAAAAGCAAATTAAAGGACAATTCAACTTTTTTTGATTCTGAAATAATCTTATAGGAGATATTCACTTTCAGGATTGAAAAAAGTTTTTTCGCATTTAAAAAAAGTTCCCGCACTAATACAGGAACAATTTAAACATTCGACATTTAAACATCATCACAATCATTTTCTTTTACTTTTAATCTTTCAATCTCATTATTTATTGCATCTCTTATCAATCGGGAAATTGTTATTTGGTTAATCTTTGCGTATTTAGTTATTAATGATTTCATTTCATTTGTCACTCTAATCATTATTTGGGCATCATTTGTTAATATGTTCATAGTTTATTTATTTAAGTAGTGTTAATAATATTATTGCGGTAACATTTAAAATCAATTGTGCAATTACAATTCGATTAACATTCATAATTCAGTTGGTAATATTTTTAATTCTCATAGTGTTTAAAGTGTTATTCATTAATTAATTGAAAATCTATTGACTTGTATATATTGATTATCTGAAAATTAATTTTATCTCATAAGGGGGAGGGGGGTTTCAAAGGAACAGGTCACACGCTTAACCACGCGGTATCTCTCGAAAACACGAACGGCAATATTATCTTTGTGGTGGGGTTTTATCTATGTATTACAAATTACCCTTATTATTCTGGAATTTGAGTAAATAAAGAATCATTTGATTTTTTGGTGTATTACATTTTCCCTTCCTACTATATGAGTTAATAACTTGTATGTAAAATTTCACTATTTACAATATTTCATTAATAATCGAATTTTTGAACGGCTAAATCATTTCCTTTTACAAATTACCTCAACAATCTGAAAATACAAAGAATGAAGGTATGTTTTAATTTTATTAATGTATTACGTATTGTATTACATATTACTAGGGGTATAACTTGCAGTAATGTAAACCGATTTGAACTATTATTTTAATTCAATTTCAGCACTATTTTAGTGAAGTTGATAATCATACTTATTTTTAAAAATAACCTCTTAAAAGCAATGGATTATTTGATAAATATTTTTTCAGTATTACCGATTGTCCTTCACTATATGAGTTAATAATGTGTATAAAATAATTCTCGATTACTAATAATTCTGTAATACTATGAATTTTGATTCTCTATTCCGGTTTGATTACTCCATTATCTTACTTCGATTTATTGGGAGAATCTCAACAACCTCTTAAAATCTCAAAGTGTAAAACATTCCCGTATCACTTAAAAATTGAATTTTAAAGCCTAATCAGTTTATTCCTTTCCTTTTTACTACTTACAAAATTAATGAATCATCCGCACTTTAAATTCATAAATGTATTACAAAATGAATCCGTACCATTTATGAATTGTTTTACTCCGTGGTCCAGGGAAAGGCAAAGGATAAATTAAATTTCTCTATCAAACAGGGTTTAAATCGTCCGGTCGGGTGAATCTCAAAAAATCGGGGAGGTTAAACTCTCCATCTCAGGGGGAAAATTGGCAATAATTCATCATAGGTATATCATTGTACCCATAAGTATCAATATGAGTACCGCGCCAGAATGTATGCTGGCCAATGAGATTGGAATACCTTATGCAGCAGTAGCCATGGCAACCGACTATGATAGTTGGAAAGAGGACGAAACACCCGTATCGTGGGAGGAAATCCTTGCTGTTTTCGGAAAGAACGTCCACAACGTGATCGATATTCTGCTAAAAGTGATTCCAGCCATTTAATTTATCAAAAAACATTTGCGAAATACAGTACAATTGACTAAAATTGCAAACCGAAATTCAATACCGAATTTTGAGGGCCTATAGCTCAGTTGGTTAGAGCATCTGACTCATAATCAGGGGGTCCCAGGATCATGCCCTGGTGGGCCCACCCACTGAATCAAACACTTATCCGTTCAATCGGGTAGGTGTTTTTTGTTTACGCAAGTTAATAAGCTATTTTGGGGACTCTCAAAATTAAGCCTCCCTTAACATTAAACGATTAGTCCAAATATTTGTCTAATAAAAGATTTAATTTTCTGATCGTTAAAACTTTTATTAATAACCCAATTATGAAGATATCACTTGCACGATTTGTTATCCTTTCTTCTTGCTTTGTATTTTTCTCTTTAATTTTATCGTCCGGGATAAAGGCTCAAAAAAACATTTCGGAATCAAACAATTGGCCTGAATGGCGTGGAAAATATAATTCAGGGGCAGTAGTCGGAGGTAACACACCTCATGAATTCAGTGAAACAAAAAATTTGAACTGGAAAATTGAAATTCCAGGGAAAGGTCATGCCACACCGATTGTCTGGGGAAACCAGGTAATTATCCAGACTGCGGTTGCAACTGACAAAAAACCAGAAAAAACCGTTGAATCTGCAGCAAGTCCGATGGCAGCTAGTTCAACCGAATTTATTCATCAGTTTATCGTGATTTCTGTTGATAAAAACACTGGAAAAATTATCTGGAAAACCATTGTAAAAGAAGAATTACCAGCAGAAAGAACACATGATCTCGGTAGTTGGGCTTCTAATTCACCGGTAACCGACGGAGAATATATCTATGCCAGCTTTGGTTCCCGTGGTTTGTTCTGTCTCGATATGAAAGGTAATATAAAATGGCAACGTAATTTCGGTCAAATGGAAATTGTGGCTAGTTTTGGTGAAGGGAGCTCACCTGCCCTTGGTAAAGACAAAGTTTTTATTCAATGGGACCATCAGGGAAAATCTTTTATGTATGCACTAAACAAAAAGACCGGAGAAGATGTCTGGATAAAAGAGAGGGATGAAATCACCTCGTGGGCTACACCATTAGTTGTTGAAATAGGCGGAAATACACAGATAATCACTAGTGCAACCAATAAGGTCAGAAGTTACGATTCCGAGTCAGGAGAAATTATTTGGGAATGCGTCGGAATGACGCGCAACGTTATTCCATGTCCGATCTACGCAGACGGGATCGTTTATCTGATGAGCGGATTCAGGGGCAACGCCCTCAAGGCGATTGATTTGGCTCAGGCAAAAGGGGATCTGACCGGTAGTAAAGCCATCCTTTGGGAATACAACCAGGATACACCCTACACACCGAGTCCCATATTGATGGATGGAAAATTATATTTCCTGAAAAATAACAACGGAATTTTAACATGCCTCAATGCCAAAGACGGAAAAGTCATTTACAGCAATCAGAAACTGGATGGAATAACCAACATCTTTTCATCGCCCACGGGTAATAAGGACAAGATTTATATAGCAGCGACAGGTGTTGTAGATGTAATAAAAGCCGGTGATAATTTTGAATTGCTTTCCCGGAATGCACTGGATGATACTTTTGAAGCTTCTCCTGTAATAACAGGCAATGACCTGATATTAAGAGGATATAAATACCTGTACTCTTTTTCAGAGAAGTAAACATATCTTGATTTATAAGCTCCTTCTGAACCCAAACAATCAAACACTTGCACGGCAAAACGAGCAGGTGTTTTTTTTCGCCAGGTAAGGGAAGATTTTTAGTTTTTGGGAGAGACTGAATCATAAAAAATCACTATCATTAGTTCCTGATTTTCACTAATATCATTTAACGTTAGGAGCTGATATGAAGAATTCATGTATTGTACTCGAAGGTGGTGGTCTTCGCGGAGCGTTCACCGGCGGAGTACTTGAATACTTTCTCGAAAAGGAATTAGATTTTGATCGGGTGATCGGTGTATCGGCAGGAGCATGCACCGGCGCCTCCTATCAGTCAAAGCAGAAAGGAAGAAACAGGAAAGTAAATGTCGAATTTCCTGCGGATAAACGCTACATGGGATTTCGCCATCTCGTTACAACAGGGTCCTATTTCAACATGAAGTTTATTTTTGATGAAATCCCAAACAGGCTTGCCCCTTTTGATGAGAAAGAATTTTTTAAAAATCAGGCAGAATTTGACATTGTAATCACATCATTGAGTTCGGGGGATCGTGTTATTCTTTCTAAAAGTGATATTGCAAATATCGGCGTAAGCAAAGCGCTTGTTGCATCATCAAGCATCCCGCTTCTTTCTCAACCGGTTGACATCGGGGGCCAATTTTTTTTTGATGGCGGCGTATCTGACTCTATCCCTATAAGATATGCATTGAGTAAACATGAAAAAGTCGTCGTAATACTGACACGTCCCAGAGGCTACCGAAAAGAGAAGATGGGCGCCCAACTTGTTTTTAAACTCGTTTTCAGAAAACATCCTAAGTTTCTGGAGACCTTGCTTAATAGGAATGAAGAATACAATAAGACGCTTGATTTCTGCGAGCAGATGGAGCTGGAAGGAAAATTATTTATCCTGGCTCCCTCACCGGAATTCTCCATCGGGCGCACCGAAAAGAGTTATGAAAAAAGATTGGCACTCTACAATCACGGCTACACGCTTATTGAAAAGGAGTTTGAAAATCTTCGGCGGTTTTTAGAAAACCAGTGAGAAATTCTTAAAGAATTACGGCAATCGATATCTAATCTGGGATTGATCCAAGACATTATTAATTAAATTATTGACCATTCAAAATCTATAAAAAATCAACTATGAAAAAGATCGTTTTTGCTTTGCTTGGAGTCATGCTGTTATTAGTGGGTTGTGACAGAAATCCAGCAGAAAAGAGTTCTTCAAAAAGCGAATCCTCTGTGTATGAAATTAAAGAAGGATATATTGATGCAAACGGTGTCCTGATTTATTACAAGAGCTTTGGCAAAGGGCAACCGCTTGTGATTGTTCATGGAGGCCCTGGCGCATCACACGACTATTTTCTTCCGTACCTTATTCCTTTAGCCCGGAAAAATCAACTTATTTTCATTGATGAAAGAGGTTCCGGGCGCTCACAAAAAATCGAGAATGTTTCGGACTACACAGTTGAGAACATGTCCGATGATGTAGAAGCAGTGCGTCAGGCTTTAGCCCTTGGCAAGATCAGTCTACTGGGTCACTCTTATGGCGGCGTACTGGCACAGGCTTATGCTTTGAAATACCAGGAGAACCTTTCGCACCTGATTCTGTGCAGTACCTTCCATAGCACAAAGAAATTTAATGAAGTTTTTAATAAGATGAAGGGCAAAATGGCTCCAGAGTTGAGGGACAGAATTGACAAGCTGGAAAAGGCCGGGTTGTATGGCCACGGAAAGGATTATGAAAAAAACCGGTATACCTCAGAATATATGAGTGCTGCATGGGGGGAAGGGTATTTCCCTTACCTCTACCAGAATCGTCCCGACCCCAACTATGACCCAGTTGGCAACGGGGTAATGGCCTGGGATCTTTACAGGGAAATGTGGGGTTCGCATGGTGAGTTTGTCGTTGATGGCAATTTAACTTCTGTCGAATACACCGACCGGCTTTCCACGATTAATGTACCTACCCTCATCACAGTTGGCGATAATGACCAGTGTGATCCTTCGCTTTCAACGGAGATGAATGAAAAGATAGCAGGATCAAAACTGGTTATCTTCCCCAAAAGCGGCCATATGACTTTTGTGGACCAACCTTCTCTTTTTATCGCAGCAGTTGATGAATTTCTGCATCAGGGAAAATGAAAATAAAAGTAATGGCTGAGCTTGTTTCCGTAAAGGAAAATTAGCTCAGCCATTATTAATAAAGCGAAGAAACAGAAAATTTTATTTCTATTTTGAAATCTTCATTTCGTTCAGTAAATAACCTGCACCACCGAATTTATCCATGATAAAGAGGGTATAGCGTATATCAACATTGATACAGCGCTGTAGCGACGGTTCAAAGATAATGTCACTGCTCATCGATTCCCAGTTGCCGTCGAAGGCAGTCCCGATCAGTTCTCCTTTGCCATTCATTACAGGGCTGCCGGAATTGCCGCCGGTAATGTCATTGTTGGTCAGGAAAGCGACCGGCATCCGGCCATCCTTCAACGCATATTGTCCGAAATCTTTATGGTTATATAGGTCTTTAAGCTTAGCAGGAACAACAAATTCCCAGTTTTTTGGATCTTCTTTCTGCATAACACCATCCAATGTAGTCACATAATCGTAGATCACACCATCTTTAGGGGAGTAACTCAATACTTTACCGTAAGTCATACGCATTGTGGAGTTCGCATCAGGGTAGATGGCTTGTCCGGCTTTCATCTCCAAAACACCTGCAATATACTGTTTTTGTCCTTTTGCATATAAGGAACGATATTGCTCAAGTTCATTGTAATATTTCATCATTGCCTCGGAGATTTCTTTCCCGGCCACGAAGGCTGGATCATTTTCCATTACTTTTTTATCACCGGAAAGCGCTGCATTGAGTTTTTCTTCGGAAACAAATACCGATTGGCTGAACATTGCTTCAACATATGCATCAATACTGCCCTGATAGTTGGCATCAATGGTTTTATAGAAATCAGGAAGATCGTCAGCAGGTACTTTCTCTTTGAAAAGTGTAATCAGTGCTTTTGCGACTTTCTTGTCGGTGGCAGCGCTATAATCTTTGTAAAAATCGGCAGGAGTGATAGTTGGCCTGCCACCTCTTCTGTCCCTGGTATCTGACTCAGATTTCGGGCCAAAACGCAGTGCCGCGGAGGTCAGTTCAATTGGATTAAGGGCTTCCGTGTAATATTTTACAAGGATCTGGAGTTTTGCCCTTCCTTCAATCGCCGACTTTACATCCGACAATGCTTTACCATATTTTCCAACTCTAACAGGATCAGCTGCTACCCATTCGGTAAAGGTCTTCTCTTCAGCAGCTCTTCTGTCGTAAACTTTTAGCTTATCGAAAGTCTCGTTCATCCCGATCGCTTTTTTCCAAAAATTGGAGGATCCTGCATATTTGCTTGAATACTGCAACCTGATTTTAGGGTCAGCCACCATATCAGCCATTAATACATCCTGACGAACTCCTCTTACAAGAATTGTAATTGCATTTGTAATTGCGCTCGTTTCCTTCACCTCATAAGATGTCATAAAACGGTTTGTTCTTCCGGGATAACCGATGATCATTGCCGGATCGTTCTGGCTCACCCCTTTAAGAGAAATAGTCAGGAATTTTTTTGGCTGATAGGGAACATTATCCTTCGAAAATTCTGCGGGATTATTGTCTTTATCTGCATAGATACGGAACATACTGAAATCTCCGGTGTGACGAGGCCACATCCAATTGTCTGTATCTGCTCCAAATTTCCCAATAGAGGAAGGGGGTGCACCTACAAACCTGATATCATTGTATGTTTTGGTGATTACCATGTAGTATTGATTGTCACCAAAGTAAGAGACGACCCTTGCGTTAAGGTATTTGCTATCCCCTACCGCTTTGGTTGTCAGCTGATCGGAAACAGTCCTCAGCGCCTCCTCTTTTGCTTTTGGATCATTTGCTGCAGCTATTGCATCTGTTACTGCTTGCGTAACATCTTCAAATCTGTCAAGAAAAGTAACCGTCAGCCCTTTCGATGGAAGTTCTTCATCGCGGTTCATGGCCCAGTAACCATTTTGAAGATAGTCGTGGTCAACAGTGCTCAGTTTCTGAATAGTGCCGTAACCGCAATGGTGATTGGTCAATACAAGTCCGTCTTTGGAAATTATTTCCGCCGTGCAGCCACCTCCAAAATGGAGAACGGCATCCTTTAAACTGGAGTGATTAATGTCATAAATATCTTTGGCAGAGAGCTTAAATCCCATTTCTGACATTTTTTTAATGTTCAGTTTTTGAATCAGGGGCAGCATCCACATTCCTTCGTCTGCTTTCAAGGAGCCGACGGACATAATAAGAACCGAAAGAATGATTATTCCAACTTTTTTAATGTTCATGTTCAAATTTGATTTTGGTATGTTAACGGATTATATATCTGACAATAATAACAATAATGTGCAAAGAAAAAAATGAGATTTATTCCTTTTTACAAAACTTTAATAATGATGAAGTATCACAGACAATTAACTCATTTTTATCAATGATATAGTTTAAAACCAGCCCGAAATATAGCTTTGATAGGTCACTGACCACAATGATATTGATTATACGAACGTCGGTATGAATTGCATTTTGCAGGTTAGCAATGCCGTATTCCAAATGATGCGGGTTATTAAAGATGTTTGAGTAAATTTGGCGGTCATCAGTTGAATTGTCAAAACCAGAAATTTGAAGTATTTTATGAATCGCGATAAACTAATTGGGATATATGCACAAAGTTTCCGGGAAAATTGGTCAAAGCCTGCTTTTACCGATTACGACGGACTAACAACAACTTATGGCGAAGCCGCACAAAAGATCCGTCAGATTCATCTTTTTTTCCGGGAAGCCGGTATTCAAAAAGGAGACAAGATTGCTATTCTTGGACGAAACTCATCCAATTGGGCGATCTCCTTTCTTGCCATTTCGGGTTATGGCGCAATAACTGTTCCTATTTTACCGGATTTTAATCCGGAAAACGTTTTACATATCCTCAACCATTCCGAATCGGTGTTCCTGTTTGCGGCCGATAACCTTTTTGACAAACTCGACCGTGAAAATATGCAGGGAGTCAAAGGTGTGGTCAGCCTTACCAACTTTTCACCACTTTCGTTTAAATCGCCCGAAGAAGAGCTTTGGAAAAAATGCTTTACCGTTGAATATGCCGGTGTAGCCGAACCCGGGAACTATGAACTGGCCGAATTTGATGCAGAAGACCTGAGTATTATTTCATATACCAGCGGCACATCGGGTTTTACCAAGGGAGTGATGATTCCTGCCCGCAGTTTGCTCTCGAACATTATCTACGCACAGGAGAATATGCCTTTAAAAGCCGGCGACCGTATTGTTTCGTTTTTACCCATGGCGCATGTTTTCGGCTTGTTATTCGAATTTTTGTTCCCCGTTTCAGTCGGCTGCCACATTACATTCCTTTCGAAAGCTCCGACGCCGCAACTCATCATCAAAGCATTCCAGGAGATAAAACCACGACTGATTTTGTCAGTTCCGCTGGTCATCGAAAAAATATATAAAAAACGGATACTTCCGGCGCTTGAAAAACCGGTTGTAAAATTTCTGCTAAAAGTCCCCGGTATTCAACTGCTGCTGTATAAAAAAGTACGGACCAGCCTTGTAGATGTCTTTGGCGGTAATTTCATGGAAATAGTGATTGGCGGAGCCCCGCTGAATCACGAAGTGGAAGCTTTCTTCAGAAAAATCAAGTTTCCTTTCATGATTGGCTACGGCATGACGGAATGCGGACCACTGATCTCGTACGAACCCTGGACGACTTTCAGGCCATCTTCGGCTGGCAGGTTAGTGGATAGGATGGAAGTCCGCATCGATTCGAAAAATCCGTATAACCAAGTGGGTGAAATCCTTGTAAAGGGGGCTAACGTGATGATGGGATATTATAAGAATGAAGAAGCAACAGCTGATGCGATCGATAGCGAAGGTTGGCTGCATACAGGCGATCTCGGAGTCATTGATACCGATAATTTTATTTACATCCGCGGACGGTGCAAGAATATGCTGCTTGGTCCATCAGGGCAGAATATCTATCCCGAAGAGATGGAAGCCAAACTTTGTAATTACCCTTATGTTCTTGAGTGTGTGATTACCGAACGCGAAGGCAAGATGGTTGCTTTTGTATTCCCCGACCCGGAAAGGATTGAGAAAGAAAAGCCTGATGAAAAGCATTTGAAGGAAATAATGGCTGATAACTGTAAACATGTGAACAGGGAACTTCCCAAATTTGCACAACTCAGTTCAATTATTTTGGTCGATAAGGAATTTGATAAAACGCCGAAACGTAATATCAAGCGATATTTGTACACCTAAAAATGGCTGTTGGTTTATCGTGTAACAGGGAATCAGAAACTTAATCAGGACTTTCTAAAAAGTCGTTTTCAAACCGTTGTTAATAGTTGCTATTAAAACCATTATTGGGTTCAGGATTAGTCATAATGGTAACGGCATTTTGCAATAAGCACCTCGTTTTCTCTGACCTGATATATAAGACGGTGCTCTTCATTTATTCGGCGAGACCAGAAGCCTTTATATTTATACTTTAGGGGTTCAGGTTTACCGATTCCTGAAAATGGATTTCTGGATATATCTTTTAGCAACTCATTGATTCTTCGAACCATTTTCTTATCTGTCTTCTGCCAATAAACATAGTCTTCCCAGGATTCATCAACAAATATATACTTCATTCTTCAATAAGTTCTTTTGTGAAAGAATCTCCATTTTTTAGTTTTTCAATGGCTGAATCAAGTCTTTTTTCGTTTGTTTTTGAAGACAGTTCGTAGTGAGTTGCCTTGAGAGAGTTATACTCAGTTAAAGAAATAATAACTACACCACTTTCTTTTCCACGATTGATAATTAAGGTCTCGAAGTTATCTGTCACCTTGTCAAGATACCTTTTTATGTCTTTTCTAAAATCTGAAATTGTTGTTGTAAGCATAACCGGTTTATTTGTACGATAATTAGTACAAATATATGTACAAATATTTAATCGGCGATGATGTATTTAGTAAATTTTTAAAGTTTAGAATGTTGCGTTATTACTCAGGCACAAGTATCAAAACAGTTGCGAAGAAATCGGATTTCAAAGTAAAACTTGCTTTCCACCAAGCCTTAACCTCTTAAAAGTAAGTTCCATCTGGACAGAACTTCCCGGATCTGTTTTAACCCACCTTTCATTGGTTGATTCAATTCCAAAGATATTTGGACTTTGGGTAGTTCCAAAATCTTTTATTTCTAACTGTTCCTGGTGCTCAGCTAAAAACCTTCCTATTTGCGCATGAATGTTTCTAAATGGTTCATGTTTATAGGAACTTAAAAATTCAATATAGCTGATCTCAAATTTCTTAGCGAAACGCCTGATAAATTCATGAGAATCAAATTCCGGATTAGGAATATTTTTGATGATCTCATCTTTTATGATCCCCAGGTTTTCAGTCATAAATTGATTTAAACTCATAGCTGACGTTTTTGAAATTAGTATAGTCCTGTAAATCTACAGAATCTTTAATAATTCCAGATCATCAACCTGAAGTTTTATTTTTGATATTCTGATTACCTCAGCACTTAAAATTCGATTTCCGGACCTATTGCCTGTCGGTCAAAGAAAATTCATTGTGTCACAGGTAAAACACTATGAAATTACCCCTTTAAATACTTAGGTTTTTAGAAGAGAAGAGGTAATATGGATTCCAAATCTTCCATCTTCTTATTGGCTAAAACTGTGAATTAATATTATTTTTGAAATGCCGGGAGTCAAATGGCCCTGGTTCTTCCTTACAAAGTGTGATATCACCTGCATCTGCTTACATATTTACCAGTGCACTTTGGTTTGTACATAGCTCCTGAATGTTGATCCTGGCTAATACAAGATCCGAATATAATAACAAGGATAATAAGCAGTAGAAATATCTTCTTCATTTTTGTTCACTTTTCTTAATCAGTTAGGATTCAATTGCTCTCTTTAATGCCTCACACTTTGGTTCATCATTCATTTGTGTTAATACGCACCTTAACGAATTATAGTTTCTACACCGTCTCAAATTCTGGCGCAACCTAATAACCAAAGAGAATTCCAAATCTTGTGGATATTTCCCGAACATCTTTAATTCCTTTATTTACCGTATACAAGTATTGCATTATATGCTCCTTGATAACCTAGCTCATTGGCTTTACTTAAATCCATATATGCACTGTCTTTTAAACCAATCATAAGCTTTGCAATGGCTCTCGAAAAGTAGGCACTGGCATATTGGGGATTAATCTCTATGGCCATTGTATAGTCGGCAATGGGACCCCAATAATCTTCAAGAGTTATCTTTGCATTTCCTCTTGCGCAATATGCATCAGCAGACCTGGGGTTAATTGCTATCGTCATATTATAGTCAGCGATCGCACCATGATAATCTCCGAGATGCATCCTTGCAATTCCTCTGTTGTAATATGAATCTGCATACTTAGGGTTAATCTTTATGGCCCTGGTATAATCGGAAATTGCATCCCTGTATTTTTCAAGGAGACTTTTTGCATTGCCTCTTGCATAGTAAGCATCCGCAGACCCGGGGCTAATTTCTATCGTCCTATTATAGTCATCAATTGCCCCATTATAGTCTTCAAGATCTATCTTCGCATTTCCTCTCGCATAAATTGCATCAACAGATTTAGGGTTAATCTTTATTGTTCGGTTAAAATCAGCTATTGCACCCCCTAAGTCTTTCAAATGTATCTTAGTGACACCTCTGTCATAATAAGAATCTTCATATTCGGGATTAATCCCGATTGCCATTGTATAGTCGGCAATTGCTCCCCTAAAGTCCCCCAAGAGGTTTTTTGTATTGCCTCTTGCGTAATATGCATCAGCCGACTTGGGGTTAATTTGTAATGCCATATTATAATCCGCAATTGCGCCGATATAGTCTACCAGGTAATTCCGTGATAATCCTCTTTTATAATATGTATCTGCATTATTGGGATCAATCTCAATCGCTTTTGTATAATCAGCAACTGCACCTACATAGTCGGAGAGATTATGTTTTTTATAACCTTGACCTATAAAATACACCGTGGATTGGCTATACACCGAGAAAACCAAAAAAAGATGGAGGATTATAAAAATTAATAATACTCTTTTCATTACATTATGAATTGTGTTTCAATTGATTCTAACGAGAAAAACCAGTCCGGGTTTCAAATAAACCTTTTTATTCCAGTTCACTTTAGAATCCTGATTCTCTTCTTTAGAATGATAGCTAATAATTCTTTCCTATAAATCCATCATTTATTTTGACCAACCTTAATAGCCGGGTTAGTCCCCCATAAGTATTCAAACCTATTGATTTACAGGCAAATTAATAAGGTTTAGATCAAGGGGGAAATTGGGGTTCTACTAAGGTTAATTAAGGAAAATAAGGTTTTTAACTGTCCGGATTGACGGTGAACCCTTCAGAATTAAATTTCTGGCCTCCAGATTGACCGGGACCCCGCCCGGATTAACTTTCCAGCCGTCAGATTAACTTGGGACCCGTCCGGATTAACTTTCTAACCGTCAGATTGACTTGGAACCCATCCGGATTAAGTTTCTGGCCGTCAGATTAACTTGGGATCCGTCCGGATTAAGTTTCTGGGCGTCAGATTGACTTTTGGGCCGCCAGATTGACTGGGGACTCGCCCGGATTGACCTATGTTAAGTGAATTGGATAACGCCGATTTTCAATTGCAATCGTATTTTATAACCATGATTTTCAATCGCGGGACCTGGCAACCGGAAGAAATAACTCCTAAAAAACAAGAAACCCGGTAACTTTAATTGATTTCAGTTTCCGGGTTTCTATTATTCTCAGGCTTCAACCTTTTCTGTCTGGACATTTTTCCGTTTAAAGTAGGCACTGATATACCCTTCAAGCCGGTCGGGATTTTTCCAGAAAACGTACTTGCCGCAATTGCGGATTTCATCCATTGGCGCCTTCAGGTGGGTGAAAGCCTTGTCGCGGATCATCATCGCCTCGCTGTCTTTCTTCCGCTCGCCATTGGTCGCGCCCAGCAGGTCGCCCATCTGGTCCGACGTCAATGCAGCTTCATCCAGTAATGCAGCATCAAAACCAACCGCTGCAAGCAAATCTAAATTGGCTTTTCCCAGTACCGAGAGGTCATTCAGATCCTGCACCATATCGGCATTTGAGTCGCCCATTGCAATATCTTCCACCCTCGACAATAAATCCTCATTGTTGCGGAAAGCATACCGCAAGGTATGGAGCAGACGGTTGCGCAATTCGAAAGCCAACGGTGACAGTTCTTTCCACGCCTGCTCATCCTGTTGTCGTGTATTCCGTTCTGTAATCCACCGCGACTGCGATTCGCGGCAGGCACCCGCACGGATTGGAATCTTCAGGACATTTGTCCAGTCGAGACCGGCACGGGTAAGTGCTACCTGGTCAATCTGGCACCAGTGGTAGAGATCCTCCGCTTCCTGTACAAATACATCTACAGGCATTGTTGGGATGATCGTTTTTTCAGGTATGATGGCCTGAATCTCATCTAATATTTCATCATAATCGCTTTCTGAGGACATTATTTTTGCTTTATTATTTAATCTATTGACCTTAAAATAAAACAAGCGATTTTGTTGGTAACAAAAATCGCTTCAAACGAATGACAGCTAACACCTTCACGATTGATAAGGGCGGTTGCTTCAAGCAGGTAGTTAAACGATTTTGAATTTAGGAATTCACTTAAAAAAGTGTTCGGGATGGCTTCACATCCCTGAGGATCTTACCATAGAGCAGGATTTAAAAGTTTTTTAAAAGGATAAAGGTTTTTTTGTATTCAACCGGTTCGTGCCTTAAAATTACAAACTTTTTAAATACGCAAATGCTTTTCGCCAAATATTATTAAAAAATAAAATCTTAGAGATTCTACCAAGGAATAAGGATGAAAGAATGTTGTATTTTTATTTGTTGTTTTAGCTAGTTTGAAAATTTCCCGTAGGGAAAACAGGTCGGTAGAAATGTCGATTTACAAGTTTTGTATTGTCCCGTACGGGACAACAGACCAACCTGTTTTTATATTTCTACCGACCTTTAGTTCCTGACAGAACAGAAAAACAAATTCGAACTGACACATATTATGATTCTTTGAAGTTCTGCCGTTACAAAGAAAAAGAGTATCATTTCTGTGTTTGCGCTCATAAGGTGTAAAAAACAATAGATTGATAAATTAGGGTACAACCATTAAATTGTTCTTATCACTTAATAAAATGTCAATATTATCTTAACCCCTAAAAACACCAGGAATCCGCCCAATGTACGGTTGATGATTTTTTCATATTTAAGAAATACCCGTTGAACGTTTTGCCGGGCAAGGAATATAGAGACAATCGTAAACCAGGTAAAGGCGGTCAGGATGATGATCGCAGAAATCGTCAGGATGATGTAAACAGGGGTGGAATTCCCGATCACAAGTGTAAACAAACTCATGAAAAACAACGTCGCTTTCGGGTTCAGCACATTGGTCAGAAAACCCATCCGAAATGCTTTTAAACGCGTGAGGTCCGTCCCGGTACGCTCTTCTGTGAGATCGATTCTGGAACCTTTGGCAATAAAAGAACTCACACCCAGATAAATCAGGTAAGCTGCTCCAAGTAATTTGAGAATGGAAAAAAGGACAACCGATGTCGAGATAATGTAACCAATTCCGGCTGCACAATAGAACAGATGGACGCAAAGTGCCAGGCTAATGCCGAGGGCAGTAAAGATACCTGCCCGTCGCGAATAACAGAGTGAATTCCTTACTGTAACCACGAAATCAGGACCGGGACTGATGGCCGCCAGCAAATTTAAAAGCGCAACTGTTCCAATAAGGGGAAGGTATTCCATCGGCTATACGAGTTCATTAAATCCGGGAACATCTTCCAAACGGATCGGCCGGCCATGTTTTAATCCGACACCGATGACTTTTGCGCTGGCAACCAGCTTGTTCTCTGGCAACGTGAAAATATCCTGGTTGAAAATCAATTTCAATTGCCCCTCCCTGAGGATATTGAGCCGCACCACAAATGAATCGCCACTTTTGAGCGAGCGTTTGTAATCGATCTCAATACGCGATACAACCAGGTCGATCCCTTCCGAATGCAGCGCGGCAAAGTCAATATTTTTGCCGATCAGAAAAGTATGCCGGGTATGTTCGAAATAATTTAAGTAGACTGCATTGTTGACGATCCCCTGTAAATCGCACTCATAATCACGAACAGCAAAATCGAGTTCATACTGGTAACCGGGTTCTGACTTGTGCATTATTTTTCAGTTCTCTTTTGCGGTTCAGACCATCGGTCTTATTCCGCTTAATTAAGCTGCAATTACAACATTTTTTTGAATCTGTACAAATCGATCTTCGGCATGACACAACCAGCAATTCTTAGGTTAGAGAAAACCAATTTTTAAGGCATTAATGTAATGGTCGTTTCATTTCCCTCGAAGACATCACCAGAACCTGAAATGGTAACCGTTTCTCCGTAATTGTTTTCAAAATCACATTCAAAATAATAAACACCAGGTGTTAAATATTCAAACCGGACTTGTCCGCTGTTATTGGTAATCCGGGTATCAGAGTAAAGGAAATTGTCAAAATCATACTGATTGTCATACAAATATACGGTCTTCCCAATAAGCGAAGAACCAACTCCGTCTCTTGCATTAATGACCAGGTCACCTGTTGGATCAATCGACTTTTGGCAACCAGCTATATTTATTAAAGCAAAGAATAATAGCGTGTAAAATAAAACCTTTTTCATAAATGTGATATTAATATATAACGAATGCTTCAATAATCGGGCCAAGCCTGATTTTTGAATTTCTGCAAGTTAGTGATTTGCACTCAGATTGCAGCACCCTAATGGCTACGAATACATTTTATTGTTAATTTGAAAAATGCCTTAATCTAATTATAAGCAGCGATTTTCTAACTATTCTAATTCCTTATTGGGAATCGTATATTCCCTTAAACCGACCTGCTTTTGCGCTACTAAATTCCGGGGAGCAAGGCAATATACTACTCTGCAACCGTCTACGGACAACTTTGGATGCCATCCAAACCCTGAGGTCACAAATTATGACCTCAAGATTTCAAATTCTTTCAGGTTGCTAATATTTTAAGAAGGTATCGTATTTTGCGTCATGTTTATTTAACGCATATGTTCGTCCATTCTGAATTGGAGGTCACAAATTGTGACCTCCAATTTATTTTATACTTAATGATCAGGCTTGTATCCGATCCGTTTTCGTGGTGGTTGTTCTTACTGCTTGGTAATCAGCTCGTCGAGGTAACTGAAAACCAGTTCAATGTTCTTATCCTGATTTTGGACCTTTTTCTTTATTTCTTCAATCTCCAGTTTTAGACCAAGCGTATCGGTCAGCATTTGTCGCATACGCGTGAAGATCCGCATGATCTGGATATTGACAGCGATCGCTTTTTTGCTGTTCAAAACACTTGAAAGCATCAAAACACCATGTTCTGAAAATACCATCGGTAAATAACGAATACCACCCCAACTTGAGGTCACAAATTGTGACCTCAAGTTAGAGAATTCATTTTCAGTCAATTCAAACATAAAATCGTCAGGAAAGCGATTCAAATTTCTACGCACTTGTTGTTTTAATACTTTGGTATCAAGACCATACAACTCAGCCAAATCTCTATCAAGCATTACCTTTTGACCTCTGATCAAAAAGATTTTATCCATGATTCGTTCATCAGGTATCAAAACTGAAGCATTTTCTGTTGTCATTGAGTGGAAATTTGATGTAAGTCTTACCAGAAATGTTGCTCAAAACATTATCCCTAAGTTACAAAAATTCCATCAAATTATTTTGTACAATTGAACACGATTATTTCCGCAATATTCTCAAAGAGATATCTTCTGAATATGCAGGCGACTCAAGCTTTGCCTTTCCACCGGCATGATTCAATGTAATTTTCTTTTCAGCCATTCCACTTAGCGGATTCATCCACTCTAATGAATAATTGCCTTTAGGAAGATTAAGTTCCAGTTGAACCTGTTTGCCACCCATCCAGTAAATGGCATACTGTTTACCCGTTTCAGCCAGGACATAGACATGGTTATTTCCTGTTAATCCACCCGCATAAACCGTTGTATCGGGTTTCATGGCTACAAAGTTGAATGATTCAATGAATTTTTTCAGGTAGCTCAATTGCATGCGGAAAGCCGGGGTACCTCCTCCTGGCTGCGCGGCAGGATACTGAAAAGTGCCGTCTTCGTTATCGGTTGTAAATGAGTAATCGAGGTTGTTGAATAAGCCTCCTCCGGCTAAGATCAATTCCCACGCTTCTTTACGATAAGTAGAATCCATTTGTCCGTTAAAGCCTGTTTCGTTTTCGCCGATGACCTTATTCAAATCATAATTGAGCGTAACTGCTTTGGGAGGCGCAGCATAGTGAAAATTGTAAACCGAAACCAATGGGTTTGGCTCCTGTATTTTCTGAGATCCATTGCCAATGTTTTGTGATATCAGGTGCCGATTTCTGAACGATTTTTCAGCACCAGTGATCACCTGGGCAATGCGATTCTGCCATTCGAGGGTGATTCCGCCAAAATAAGGCTCGTTGCAAATTTCGTAGATCAGATTCGGAAAGCTTTTTAATTCCTCAACGATTTTACGGACCATCTTTTCCTGAATAGCTAAAAGGCCTTTGTTTTTATCGAGCGTGTACACATCAGTGCGCGGAATTGCACCCAATCCGTTGACATTGTTTTTGATATTGAAGGGACTCAATTCCCATTGCATCTCTTCGTAAAACGGACAGAACAAGGACAGTTCCACGATGACACCTCGTTTTTGGGCTTCAGCAACAAAGTCTTTCAGCCGGGCAAAATAGGCTTTATCCCATCGGTTAAGGTCAAACTTTAATTCTTTTCCAACCCGAACCCAGGGACAAAGGAATTTCAGTTTGTCAGGTCCCATCGTATTTTTTGAAATATTGAATGCGCCGGCAGGTTCAAAATAAGCGCCGGTCATCGTCCTTGTCAGGTTCAACCCATCTTTCTGCAGGGTTTCCAGGTATTTTCTGTAATCGAAATCGGGATTCATCACAGCTCCGTAATGTTCGCCGGAGGTAATCAGAATCGTTGGTTTCCCTTTGTAACTAAAGTAATGCGGATTTACGGGATGAAGAGTGATTGGTTTTACCTGGGCAAAAGCATTGTTCAGATTCAGGCCGACCAAACAAATTAACAGAAGGATGCTCGTTTTTCTCATTGTATCGATTTGTAACTTACTTAATGACAAACGTATTGAATGAATCAGCCTTCAGCAGCGGGTTTATCGATATCTCACCAATTTTAAGGTTGATTTTTTTATCTGCCTTTTCATCATTCCGGACAATAACCACAATGCTCTTATCCGGATTGACAAATGCGAGAATGTTCGCATTGGTACCATTGGTGTCCAGAAGCCTTGCTCCAGGCATCACAAAATGGCTCACATGTTTCAACAGGTAATACTCAAAATTATAGGTGTACGTTTTTTTCAATAAGTCAACACTTATGAGCGAATTCTGGCGCCAGCCCCATCGGCTGAAACCATCTTTGTCGAGCGATAAGTTCCAGTACATGTAAGCATTCGCGCCATTGTTGAGATAATGCTTCATCAGTGTCCATGCATAACTGCAATATTTCCAGTCGTTTTTTCCATCGCCACACTCCTGTTCAGATTGGTACAAAAGCATGTTTGGATATTTCTGATGCGCATCGGCAATTGCCTTCTTCCCTGCCCACTGAAAACCAATACCTTTAATGTATTTTCCCGCCAACGGATCCTTAATAATGGTATCCACGAGGGCGATATTCGGACGCTCCATGGTTCCAAACATTATATCCACTTTCTCCTTTTCCATCGAAGGGCCTAAATAGGAACCAATAAATTTAGCCAAACCGGAAGAAGTCCAGGTACAGGACGGGAAAATCTGGCAGGAATTAAACTCATTCTGAGGCATTACCGCAGAGATAATGATTCCCTGATCGCGGTATGCTTTTATAAACTTCGAGAAGTAAAGTGCATAAGCCTTGAAATATTCGTCCTTCTGAATAAATTGGTTGGTGCCTTCCTTGCCTTGTTTCGCATTTTCGAGGCCGTTTTGGAATTTCATATCCATAGCTACGTTTGTGCTGGCACAGGCATAATGTTTGTTCCATTTCATCCACGAAGGTGGGCTCCACGGAGATGCCCAGATTTTTAACGTCGGATTGTATTGTTTGGCATTTTTGATAAACGGCACAAGTGTTTGTAAATCATTTGCAATGCTGAAATTATTCATCTCAAAATCGCCTTCCGTTTCGTCATACGAATACCAGTCGCGGGCAAAATCGTTGGCACCAACGGGCATTCGGCAAATTGTAAAATTACCCCCAACTCCAGGAGCAAACAATTCTTTCAGTATAGATTCGCGGTCAGCATTACCCAATGAATTTAGCGATGTCCATCCCAGTTCATTAAAACATGCGCCAAAACCTTCAATGGATTGCAAGGGTTTGTCTGAAAGAATTTCTACATCCGGTTTACCCAAAACAGGTCCGGCGTTTAAACCTTTTTGAGCCTCCCATTGAGATAATTCAGTGGTAGAGATCCATTCAACCTTTTTTTGTGCACTCAGTGAAAAGGCCATTATGCCAATCACCAGAGACATGAATGTCTTTTTCATATGTCTATAACTTGTTTTTTAATCCCGAACGTTCGGGATATGGAACTCGCCAACTAGTCATCATCTTGTGTGAGTAAGTTATACTTTGTGGCTCGTTTCATCTGCTCTATTTAGGACTAACTGGCTTCGTTTGAGTGGCCGGAGCTTTTTGAACGACTGGTTTCTTTTGAATTACCGGGGATTTTTTAACTGCCGGCTTCTTATGAGTTACCGTTTTATGAGCAACCGTCTTTTTTGCAGTAGCAACCGGTTTATTTATATTGAAAGCCTTTTCAATTGCTTTCTCAGTAAGTGGTTCCATTACATCGTATCCGGCTTCATTTGGATGAACGCCATCTTTTGAATAGGCTGCCTTCATACCATTTCGCTCGTCTACCATCGCTGAAAAGAAGTCAAGGTAAATGATGTCACTTTTTGATGCATAACTCTTTATCAACTTATTAAGTTCTATAATCTTCTCTGCCGGTTTAAGTCCAGTTTTCCATGGATAATCATAAACAGGAAGAACAGAGCAAAGAATGACCTTAATATCATTGGCTTTTGCCAGTTGAGCCATCGAAATGATATTGTCCTCGATCATTTCGAGTGTCGACGGGCCCGAATTTCCGGCAATATCATTGGTGCCAGCTAAAATAATAACTACTCTGGGTTTAAGTTTGATCACATCGGCTCTAAACCTAAGCAGCATTTGAGGGGTAGTTTGCCCGCTTATCCCGCGATTTATATAAAATTTACCGGCGAAAAATTCCGGATGCATATTAATCCAACCTTCGGTAATTGAGTTTCCCATAAATACAACCCGCTTTTCGCCCGGAGTCGGCAACACCTGGTTGGCATTTTCAGCTTTAAAACGGTTTAGATTTGCCCAGTCCTGACCAAACGAAACCTGCACTGCAAACATTGATAATAAAAGCATTACGAATGTCAATTTCGATTTATTCATTGTTCTGTTATAATTTGTTTTTTTATTCTCGTGAAAATACCGTTTTAACTTGATATCAGCCTGGAAAATTAACATTAATTGCCGGTGAATATGAATCGGGTAAATCCATTAAATACAATCATGGATAAAAAAGCGAACTGCGAGTTCTCCCGAAGAATCGGAAAAGGCTATCCGGCATTAAAAAAACTAATAAAAATGGTTTAAATTTGTATTGATTGAAACCCTGACAAACGTTAGAGACAAAATGATTTCATACCCCTCCAATCCGATTTAATTAAATCTGATAATTTGCATAAAAAAATGAAACGACGCAATTTCATTCAAACTACCGCTATAACTGGTGCAGGTCTGATCGGATCATGCCAATTTTCATCTGCGAATGCAATGAACTTATTTGACAACAAGAAATCCAGTTCCTTAATGGGAGGTCGGTTTGTGACACTGTGCATTATGATTCGGACAACACCCTGGGAAGTCTCGCGGGATGTTAAATTAATACAGCAGGACGAGTCTGCATTTCACACATTAAAAGTAGTTCGGGATCTGCGTGAAGCATTTGCGCAGAACAATCCGGAGGGTCGTCTGACGTGGGGATTCACCCTTAATGCGTTGGAAGATAAAAGACCTAATTACCAGGATATCAGAAAATACGTTGTTGATTGTCAGAAACAATATGGTGATGAGGTTACCTATTTCCCCGGCTACTTTCCGGCCTTATACCTTCCACGCGAACGCGTAAACCGCGAAATAAGTGAGGCCATTCAGAATATTTCTGAACTTGTTGGCGGAGGTTACCGACCAAAATCGATCATTGGTGGTTTCCTTTCTGCTGATAACATGCGTTATCTTTGCGAAAAAGAAGATATCCATGTTGCTCATGGCGTAATCTGGAGTCAACATGCTGTGGACGGTGGTGGAGCCGACGGTTCACCTTCCTATCCGTATTATCCGTCAAAAGAACATTTTTGTAAACCGGCACAAAATAAAAGCGACTTTATCGACTGCGTCAATCTTGATGGCTGGAGTGTTGACTTTCAATGCGCCAGAGTAAGTGGAGGCATTGATGGTCCTACGCCGTTTAATAGCGCCTCAAGCCGTCGCGGAGTGGGCCCGATTGAAACTTATTGCGACTGGGGACTGGAGATTGGCCACCTCTCGGTGATGCATACACAATCGCTTCATTTTGACCGCGGTTTCGAATTGAACGGATTCGGATGGATTCCCAATATCTGGGAGGCAGCACTGATAAAACATCCCGAAAGAAGAGACTGGGGGGAAACTTTTATCCTGACAGCACTAACCAAATGGGTTGGAGATACCCATAAACGGTGGCCGGATGTTCAGTTTATTACGTTTGGTGAATACGGCGAACTCTGGCGCCAACATTATCAGGACAATAACAAGTGGAACTACCGTTTCGAAGAACGTGGTCTGGGCATTGGCAATTCATGGGGTGATGAAGATATTCGTTGGTTCATGAACAAGAGTTTCCGACTGGCAATGTTACGTAACTGGCAACAAAAAACACCTGAAAAAGTAATCGATTTTACCCGGTACGATCTACCAGCCAGGGAGCCTGTTGACCCTAGTCCTGAAAAACCAATCAAGGACTGGAGTCTGATGAACAGGATCAACCAAAAAGGGTTACGTCCGCAGGATCAGCCCATCTTGCTGAAAGATCTTAACAAAGAGGAGCAGGATTTAATTGCCAGGTATTATCCTGAATTGTTTAAATTATAACTTCCTACCTCTTTTTTCAAACAACTGCATGCATCAAACCTTCAAGAAATATTCGCTATTTATTCTTTGGCTGACATGCGCTTGTCTACATCTTCAAGCTCAAGATGAATCTGTTATAAAATTAGTGGATCCATTTATCGGAACTACGAAGACAAAAATAAACAGTAAATGGGGCGGTGAGGGAGGAACCTACCCCGGAGCAGTTGCGCCTTTCGGTTTTGTACAGCTAACACCCGAAACAAGTATCAAGGAACCAAAAGGCTACGATTTCCGCGACAGCACAATTTTCTGGTTTAGCTGTGTCAATCATATGAGTGGATATCCAAATGGCTCAGCTGGAAGAATTAAAGTAATGCCTGTATTGGAAGGTCGGAATATCCAAACCGGAAATTACAATCGCACTTTCTCACACAAGGATGAAAAAGCAGAAGCGGGATATTACAGTGTGCAATTCGGAGATAACGGAACGATTGTGGAAGTCACTGCCTCAGCGCATACCGGGGTGTTTCGTTTTACGTTCCCGCCCAAAATCAAACCAAAGATATTCCTGGGAAACCTGGGAGAAATTGAAGCAGCCGGAAAGCGAATAATAAAAGGTACAAGGCTCAATACAATTATTTCAGTTAATGCAGACATCATTAATAAAGAAGATATTAACGGAGATTGTGTACTGACTTTTCCTGCATCAAGCCAAGGAAAAAATATATTAATTCTGAAAATTGGGGTATCCCAGGTAGATTTTAACAGCACCCAAATCAACCTTCAGACAGAAGCTGACAACTGGGATTTTGATCAGTTTAAAGAGACCAATCAGCAAAAATGGACCGATGCCTTATCAGTCATTGAGATTGAAGATACTTCAACAGTTAATAAGACCATCTTTTACACCGCATTATACCATTCAATGCTAATCCCCTGGATTATTTCAGATGTTGATGGAATGTACAAAGGAGCTGATGGAAAGATCAATAAAACGAAAGGAAAAAATCAGTATGGAGCCTTTTCACCTTGGGATACTTTCCGCTCGCTTCACCCATTGATATGTCTTGTTGTACCTGACCGGCAAAACGACATGATCCTTTCGATGCTCGATCATTTTGAACAAACCGGGAAGCTGCCTAAAGGGCCAATGACCGGGAACCACATCATTCCCATCATCGTTGACTCCTATCTGAAAGGGATCCGTGGTTTCGACTGCACGCTGGCATACAAAGCGATGAAGGAATGTTTGGAGTCACCTTCTGAGGATTTTTCAGCTTACAAAGAATTCGGATATGTCCCCTCTTCCTATCCAGAATCAGTGACGCAGACAGTAGAATTTGCTTACAACGACTGGGCTTTGGCACAATTTGCCGGCGAGGTAATGAAGGATCAAACCGAGTATGAAAAATTAATAAAGAGAAGCTTCAATTATCGGAACCTGTTCCACCCCGAAACGCTGTCCCTACTGCCTCGCATGGATGATAAATTCAATTTGAAACCAGGTAATATTGGGTATAAAGAGGGCGACCAATGGAGTTATTCGATGTTTATACCACACAATACCAGGGACCTGATTAACCTGATGGGAGGCGATAACGAATTTACAGCTCATCTTGATTCGGCATTGGCAAAAGAGTACATTGTATTTGACAATGAACCGGTTTTGCATGTTCCTTATCTTTTCAATTATGCTCACCATCCTGACCAATCACAAAAATGGGTAAGGACGTTGATGAATACGCATTATTCCGCAACTCCCGATGGTTTGCCGGGAAATGATGATCTGGGTTCAATGTCGAGCTGGTACGTTTTTAGTGCTCTTGGGGTTTTTCCAACTTGTCCCGGAAGACCACTCTACGATATCGGTTCTCCCATTTTTAAAAAGGTCACGCTTCATCTTCAGAACGGGAAGAAACTGATCATCAACTCCGTGAATAATTCAAATGAAAACTATTTCGTCAAAAATATATCATTGAATGGTTTAGCATACAAAAAGTCGTGGATTTCTCATTCGACCCTTTTGGAAGGTGGTGAACTTACTTTCACGATGGATAAGTTTCCCGCAATTGCCGATTCAACTGATTCTTTATTTGTTGCACTTTCAGAAACTACGAAATCTTCCGATTTTCTGATTTCTGATGCACATTCATCGCGAAGTCAGGTCGCGCCTGACCAGCCATTTTTCGTCAGATTCAACGTAAATAACAAAGGGGGACGGGGAACAAAGTTGATCCGGCTATACATCGACGGGAAAGAAGCCATCCGTAAAAATTTGCTGATTGATGAAAACTCAACTGAAAACGATTCTATTGAATGTCGCCTTTATCCGGTTGGAAAAAGGTCTGTCCGTATTGATAAGTTGAATGAATTGGAGATTGAAGTCGTTCCTCCGGTTAAGAGACGAATATCTGATATTGAAATAACAGAACTAAAAAGCAGGGATGTATATAAGAAGGATAAGCCCCTCAATTTTTCATACATTCTTCAGAACAAGGGTGGATTCAGGGAAACTACTACCATTTCAGTTTTAACCGATGATAGCGTTTATCAAAAAGAAGTTATAACTGTATCTCCGGGCGAAACCAAACAAATTAATTCGCAGGTAGTTTTTACGAGTGCCGGAATACACAAATTAAGTGTCGGCTCCAAAATGAAACGAATTAAAATATATTCGGATAATATTGATTCAAGAGTTATTGATTTCAATGCAACTGAAAGCCAGGATAATCTGGAAGAGAAGATTACAGTGATGGCCTGGGTGAAGCCGACCGGACAAAACAAAGGGCTGACAGATATCATATCGAAAGGAGATTTTATTGTCATGCAGGCCGAAAATAAATCACTCTCTTTTTTTGCAGGTGGCTGGGGAAGAGGAATCTGCACGGTTGATCTTCCTGAAAACTGGGTAAATAACTGGCATCATCTTGCCGGGGTGAGTGATGGGTACCTACTGAAAATATTTATTGACGGGGTCGAATCAGGCAAACTGATGATCAACACACCGGTCAACCTCTCCACCCCAACCAAATGGATGACAGGCCAAAATGAAGAATTTCCAGGACAGCGGATTTTTAATGGAATGATTGATCATTTTAAGATCTTTGTAGAACCGTTGAATGGTTCGGAAATAAAAAAGGAAATGATGAATGGTCGTCCAGAAACTGAAGATAAAAAACACAAATAGTATGAAAAACAACATGAAAAAATTATTATCTGCAATTCTACTGTTCTTTAGTATCACTGTCTCAATACAAGCTCAGTATACGACACTGAATGCTCATTCGCACAACGATTACGAGCAGCAAACTCCTTTTATTTTGGCATATAATGCTCATTTTGGTTCCATCGAAGCAGATATCTGGGCGGTGAACGGCGATTTGTTTGTGGCTCACAACAAATCGGATATCAAAGCTGAGAAATCGTTAGATTCGCTTTATATACAGCCAATTGTACGCTTATTCAGAAAAAATAGCGGGAAAGCCTGGAACGACCACTCTTCGACTTTTCAGTTAATGATTGATTTAAAAACTGCGTTCGAGCCGACGCTTTCTCTTCTGGTAGAAAAGCTCAAAAAATATCCTGACGTTTTTGATTCAAATCAGAACAACAATGCCATCCGCGTCGTCATTACCGGTAATAGACCTGATCCATCCGGTTTCAGCAAATATCCACTGTTTATCTGGTTTGACGGAAATGTAACCCTAAAATATAATGATCAGCAATTGAAAAGAATTGCACTTTACAGCGAAAACCTGGCAAATTTCACCACATGGAAAGGGAAAGAAGCGATTCAGGAAAAAGAGGAGATACGATTAAAGCAAATCATTGATTCTGTGCATGGTTTAAACAAAAAAATAAGATTCTGGAATGCGCCTGATGATGCCTTTGCATGGAAAACACTGATGAATCTGAAAGTTGACTACATCAATACAGATCATATCCAGGAACTTTCGACCTGGTTACAAAACAAATAAAGACATATAACATGAGTTCAAGACGTGATTTTTTCCTGAAAACCGCGATGATTGCAGGAGCAACTGCATTCCCAGGGATAAAAGTTCTGGCTGATGATCCGGTTCAGACAACCGCAACGACCACGGGTAAATTGCCTTTCAAAAATACCTATGTGAAAAATGTGTTTGTAACTGAAAATGATTTCCGAAACGCTAAACCCAATATCACAGCTTCGCCTGGATTCGCAAAGGCGAAAGAGATTTTGCCGGTTCCATACTGGAAGGGAAACGAAACGGCGATTGATATGTATTGGAAAACATGGGAGATCGCCTTTAAAAACATTAAAGATCCGGCTCCGGCATCCGGATTTATTACTTCCTATATCGATACGGCTTACAATGGAAATATTTTTATGTGGGATTCGAATTTCATCACGCTCTTTGCACGATACGGTTCGCGGGCCTATCCTTTCCAGAAAACACTCGATAATTTCTATGCCAAGCAACATCCCGATGGATTTATCTGCCGGGAAATTTGGGGAAATACTGGTGAAGATTGCTTCCACCGTTATGATCCAACGAGCACGGGACCAAACCTGATTCCGTGGAGTGAAATGGAATATTTTCAACATTTTGGCGAATGGGAACGGGTTCATAAGATATTTCCGGTAATGGTTGCTTATTACCAGTGGCTCAAGCTGAACCGTACCTGGCAGGATGGCACCTACTGGTCGAGCGGCTGGGGAACCGGAATGGACAACATGCCAAGGGTTCCGAAAAACTACAATCCGATATTCTCACACGGACATATGACCTGGATTGATACCTGTCTGCAACAACTTTTCATCGGAAAATTACTTGTTGAATTTGGGTTTTATGTCGAGCGCTGGCAGGAGATTGAAGAAATCGAAGATGAAACAAAATCGCTGAAAAAACTGATAAGGGAGAAACTGTGGAATCCGAAAACCAACTTTTTCTACGACAAGTTTGCTGATGGCAGCCAGGGAACGCTGATGGGAATTGGCGCTTACTGGGCTTTGTGGACCGACATCCTGAATAAGGACGAACTAAAAGCTTTCACCGATCACCTGTTCGATTCGGCAACATTCTACCGGAAACACCCGATCCCATCAATTCCTGCCAATCACGAAAAATACCAGGCTGACGGAAGGTATTGGCAAGGCGGTGTTTGGGCACCAACAAACTATATGATTATCAAAGGACTTCAACGAAACGGACTCTATAAACAGGCTTTTGATCTGGCGCAAAAACATCACGAGCAGGTGGCAGAAGTCTTTAAAAAGACGAATACATTTTTTGAATATTATGCGCCAGAATCAGCTGATCCTGGGCTGCTTGCCCGTCCGGATTTCATTGGATGGACAGGACTTGTGCCTGTTTCAATACTTTTTGAATCGATCTTTGGCATCAATCCTAACTTTCTGAAAAAGACAATTGACTGGCATGTTAACCTGACGGATGAACACGGAATCGACCGTTATCCGATCGGTCCCGATGGAATGCTTTCGCTGAAATGTGCTGCGCGGAGTTCAGTAAAACAACGCCCATCCATTGAAATTAACTCAAATATTGAATTAAAATTGTTACTTAGCTGGGAAGGTGGGGCCGAAACGATCCAAATCAAACCGGGCCTCAATAAAACATAAGCTTGAGAAATCAGCATTAACTTTACCTCAGTATGCGCCGCAAATTGTATTTTTGGATAGGTATTAAGTAAAAATAATTAAGATATCATTTAAAGCATTATTATGAATCGTAGAAATTTTGTAAACAAATCAGTACTTGGAGCAGGCGCGGTGGCGATGGCACCCGGCTTTCTTTCAGCATCAACACCTCAAAAGGAATCACTTCGTCCACCGGTTGCAAAAAGGCTGTTCGTGAGCAAAGCGGTCGAAGAAGAAATCTTAAGAATAAAAAAGGATATTACTGATCCTGAGATTTCATGGTTGTTCGAAAACTGCTATCCCAATACACTTGATACAACTGTTCATTTTTCGGAACAGAATGGAGTACCTGATTCATTTATCATTACAGGCGACATCAATGCCATGTGGATGCGCGATTCAACGGCACAGGTTTGGCCTTATCTTCACCTGGCAGGCAAGGATGAGCAATTGAAAAAACTATTTGTAGGATTGATCAACCGCCAAACGAAATGCATTTTAATAGATCCGTACGCAAATGCCTTTAATTTTGGTCCAACAGGAAGTGAATGGAAAATAGATTTAACCGAGATGAAGCCCGAGTTGCACGAACGTAAATGGGAAATAGATTCGTTGTGTTATCCGGTTCGCTTAAGTTATCATTACTGGAAACTGACAGGCGATAAAACACCATTTAATGCACAATGGCTTAAAGCGGCAAAAACGATTGTAAAAACATTCGAAGAGCAGCAGCGCATCAATAGCAAAGGGCCTTATCATTTCATGCGGGTAACCAGTAAACAAACAGATACCGTTATTGGTGATGGTTATGGAAATCCTGTTAAACCCAATGGTTTGATCTGTTCGACATTCCGTCCTTCTGATGATTCCACTACCTTTTTATACCTGATCCCTTCCAATTTTTTTGCACTGACATCCTTACGCCAAATGGCTGAACTTGTTACCAGTGTTTTTAATGACAATACATTTGCCGCTCAATGCAATAAACTGGCTGATACAGTAGAGAAAAGTCTGAAACAAAATGCAGTAGCCAATCATCTGAATTTCGGCGAAGTATTCGCTTTCGAGATTGATGGTTTCGGAAATCGTCTTTATATGGATGATTCCAATATTCCAAGCCTGTTGGCACTACCTTATCTCGATGGAGTAAAACCCGACAATAAGATCTATCAGAATACGCGTAAATTTGTTTTAAGCAAAGACAATCCCTGGTTTTTTGAAGGTAAAGCGGCATCTGGTATTGGCGGTCCGCATTGTGGAGCAGAAATGATCTGGCCAATGAGCATTATCATGAGGGCTATGACTTCCAACGATGATAAGGAGATCACGCAATGCTTACGGTGGCTGAAAAACACCCATGCAGGCAAAGGATTTATGCATGAATCATTTCATCAGGACAATGCTGATAAATTTACTCGTTCATGGTTTGCATGGGCCAATACCCTCTTTGGTGAATTGATCTATAAAATTCATAAGGAGCGTAAACACCTGTTAAATCAGAATTTCTAAACATCAGATATTTTGACAAATAAAGGAGTCAACTTCTGGAAAAAAATAATGCTAATGCGCCAGAGATAGTTATTTGAATTGCCGCGGCTTTAAAGTCGTGGCTATTCTTAATTAAATGGCATTAACCATATAATTGCTTACGAATTCCTCCTATCGTGACAGCCTTAGGTAAAGGCTATGGAAATAAAACACAATTAACACAAAATAATTCTATCATCTTTTATTTCTCATTACCGTTCAATTATGAATAAACTAACTCAATTTAACTTCAGGTTTCTGATCCTGGTGGTCTTCACTTTTGCGGTGAATTCTTTTCATCCTCTATCGGCTCAAACAAAAAACCAGTTTGAATTCAGAAAAGACCACACCTTTAAAATTGCGCAGTTCACTGATCTCCACTGGAATAATAATTCTCCGACCCGGACAAAGACAATAGAAACAATCCAGCAGGTTTTATTAGCAGAGAAGCCTGATTTGGCTATTCTTACCGGAGATATTGTGACCGCTGTTCCTGCAAAAGAAGGATGGCTCGCTATATCTAAAATATTTGCCGATACAAAAGTTAACTGGGCCGTGGTGCTCGGAAACCACGATGCCGAACCTGAAATCACGCGTGACCAAATTTTCGAACTACTCGAGCCTCTCCCCTGGTTTGTGGGAACGAAAGGCCCCAAAATCTATGGTTCCGGAAATTACACACTTCCAATCAATGCATCTGATGGCAAATCGGTTGCAGCAGTAATCTACTGTATCGATTCCAACGATTACCCAAAAGACAAGAAGATTGGAAATTACGACTGGATCAAGTTTGACCAGGTTGCATGGTACCGTAAAACAAGCGATCAATTTACAGCATCGAATAAGCAGATACCAATTCCCTCGCTGGCCTTTTTCCACATCCCGCTTGTTGAATTCAACAACATCACCGGGAAAGAATCTACAGTTGGAATAAAAAACGAAGGTGTTGCTTCATCAGAAATTAACTCTGGTCTGTTTGCCTCAATGGTGGAGAAAAAAGACATCATGGGCGTATTCGTCGGACACGACCACGACAACAACTATATTGGAATTGATCATGATATCTGTCTGGCATTCGGACAGGTTAACGGTGCAGATGCCTATGGGAAGTTTGAGCGCGGATCACGAATCATCGAACTTCATGAAGGGGAATTCAGCTTCGATTCATGGATACGGACAAAATCAGGGACACAGTTTAAATACAATTATCCTTCCGGTTTGTCGTCGGATGAAACAAATGTGGACTATTTGCCGGCTGCACCATTGACTGACTTAAAACCGGGGGTGAGTTATAAATACTTTGAAGGAGGTTTTAAATCAACCTCAGAAATTGAAACTGCAAAGATTAAAAAAACCGGGACACTCAAAAACATCTCATTAGAACCGGCGGCTGTGCGCGATTCGTTTGCTTTCGAATTTCATGCATGGCTCAAAATTCCGAAAAAAGGAGTTTACCGGTTTTACACCTATTCCGATGATGGTTCGAAACTGTTGATCGATGGGAAAGAGGTTGTGAACAATGACGGATCGCATGGCGCCAAACGAGCAGATGGCAAAATCGCACTTGAAGAAGGATTCCATGAATTTAGGTTACGCTATTTTGAAGATTATATGGGCAATGAACTGGAAGTGGGATTTTCCAGCATATCCATTCGGGAGTGTAAGATTCCCGATGGTATTCTTTTCACCAAATAAAACGATAGAAATGGGTTATTTCTCCTCTCCAAAATCGCTTAACTGAAGTTTTAAAGCACCTCCAGTCGTTTTCTGATTATCATTTTTATAGGCTGACAAATATTCGGTCGGTGTTAAGTTCATGACCCGCTTAAACTGGTCATTGAAATGAGACAAGTTATTAAATCCGCTTTCCAAACTGGCCAGCGAGATGGATATGTTACCTTCAACCATTAATTTGCAGGCATGACCAATTCTTATTTCATTCAGAAATGAGAAAAAGGTCTTACCTGTCCGCTTCTTAAAATATCGGCAAAATGCAGTTGGAGAAATATTTACGGTATTTGCAACATCTTCAAGTTTAATCGGGTTGGTGAAGTTGAGCAGAATATGTTCATGTATTTTATTAAACCGGTGAAAATCAAAAGTATTTATCGTCTTTGAATAACCAACACTTGCATGGTATTTATAATCCTTTGTATTGGCCATCATATCCAGCAAAATGATTAATTCAGTTATCCTGTTAATACCTGAAAGCTGAAAAATTTTTATGATTTGTTCCCCCAAAAGTTTCCTGCTCTTGCAAAAATACTGGATACCTCTTTGCGATTTTTCAAGCAACTCTTTAATGGCCTGCATCTCTGGCAGACTGATGAAATTTTTGTCGAAAATCTCTTTTTTAAACTGAATAATAAGGGCTTTGACCCCGGTCGTATCCAAGCCTTCGGAATATTTCGGGTCACTTTTCCACCAGTGCGGCACGTTTTCGCCGATAATGCTGATTTCACCCTCCTTAAATCGGTGAATACCATCGCCAACATAACTGGTACCAGAACTTTTAACCACAAAAAGTATTTCGATTTCGGGATGGAAATGCCAGGGAACCGAAAAATGGGGTTTCTCTTCATCAAAGAAAATAACCGATTCAGTTGGCAATGCCACAAGTTTCTGATAAAATGGCTTCATAAAATATGCAAGTTTAGCAAATATTAGGATCTGGTAGTAAAAATAGCTAAAATACCATTAGAAAACCACTAAGCAAATCAGCCAAAAGAACAAAAGTTCAATTGGCTGATTTTTATAATAATACCATCCTGTAAAAGGTTGGATTATCATATTTGATGAACCTATCCTTTCAAAGTGATCACTATTAAACTCCGATACCCATCAATAACCTGGATTCTGAACCAATTTTGGATTCAGTTTGAGTTGATTTCCGGGAACCGGGAAAAGTTCGTGGTTCTTGTCGCTAACTACATCTTTGAATAACCAGAGATTACTGTATTTACCAAAACGGATCAGGTCGTTTCTGCGCCAGGCCTCCCAGGCAAACTCCCTGACACGTTCGTCAAGTAATTCGTCAAGTGTTGGATTTGCGCTTATGACTGGTGCTTTGGCCCTTGTTCTGATTTGGTTAACAAGTGTGACAGGGGTTTCTCCATTGGTTGCACCCGCGCCCCGGAGGATAGCCTCAGCCTTCATCATTAGAATATCAGCATAACGGTAAACAGGGAAATCATTGTTATCACTGCGGGTATTAGGATCCCAGTTTGGATCAGGATAAAATTTTATAGAACGGGCACCCATATACTGCGAAAGGAAGTCATTACCTGTATCCATTTTGCCAGGGTCATATCTAAGCCAAATTGCCTTGGTCAATTCCAACTGCCATATGGTATCTCTGCCACCACTCAAAGGACCTGCATAATCCTGATTTAAACCTTTATAAGTAGTCTTTACTGTAATTGGAGTCTTGCCATCTGCTTCAAATTGTTTGCCCACGATCCATGTGCTGGTGCGCACATCCCCGGCAAGGTTAAACTTATCGAAGTATTCAGGTAGAGTCTTCATACTATTACTTGGAGATTTGGATCCAAGACCATACTTTGTTCTCAATTCAGGGGTAAGGTCGTAGCGGGTGAAGGAGTTTCCGGTAATTTTAAATGCATCGTATACAATAGCAAAAATGAATTCCTTTACATTAGGACCATTGGTAGGAAGGAACATACTTTTGTAGTCGGCATCCAGGGAAAACAATCCCGACTTAATTACTGAATCGCACTGTGTAACAGCTTCATTATACATTCCGGCACCTTTATATACCTGGGCATTAAGATAGAGTTTGGCAAGTAACGCGTGTGCCATCCAAACAGTTGGCCTGCCATAGGTAACCGAGTTCTTGGCCCTTGGGAGAAAAGGGGCACTCTCCTTTACCTCATTCTCGATAAATGCAAACACATCAGCTCGCGGCGAGGTAGGGGTATCGTCTCCAAATTTTTCCAAAATCGGGACATTTCCGTAATTATCGAGTAAAATGAAATAAAAGAGGGCCCGCATCATACGAAGCTCAGCAAACTGCTGATTCTTTAGTGTTCCTTCAGGAACGGCATCGAACATAGCCATGACGCGGTTACAGGCAATAATACCGTTAAAAGCATAAGTCCATACAGTGTTAACAATTGAATTGTCAGGAGTCCAGGTATGTTTATGGAGTTCACGATACTGACCGCCATCATCCCAGTTCCCGTCTCGTGCAGGGATCAGCGCCTCATCAGTTGAAAGCGATTCGAGACGCCAGTAATCAATGGCATAGTTTGCCGGCAGAATAGTATAAATAATCCCTTTTGCTGCCTCAAAATCCGATGCCTTTGTCGGAAAATTATCCGGAGTTAATTCCGATTCGGCCTTAATATCAAGTTTCGTACAGTTTGTAAAGAGCAAAGCAAACAATATGAGGGTGCCAGCTAATTTTTTTATGACAGATATTTTCGTTATCATTTTTGATAATTTTAAAAAGAGTTAAGATTTGAACTTATCAATAATTACAAATTAATGTTTATCCCAAGCATAAAGGTACGTGTCTTTGGATAAAAATTATTGTTGTCGATACCCGGTTCAATTCCTCCAAGATTAATTTCAGGATCAATACCTCTGTATTTGGTGATTACGAACAGATTATTTGATGTAATATACAAGCGGGCACTCTTAATTTTCGCACTTCGGATTTTAAAATTATATCCCAGTGTTGCGTTGTCCATCCGTATATAAGATCCGTTCTCGATGTACCTTGTTGAATTATAGAATGAATTTATGTCCGTGGCTGGTTCTCCAAGTGAGAACTTCGGAATGTTGTTATTCGATGCGTTATTTACATCATTCAGACTGGCTAAAGTTGAGTTAAGGATCTTATTTCCTGAAACGCCCCTTAAAAAGAAGCTAAAGTCGAAATTCTTAAAGGTAAACGTATTGTTCCATCCAAACATAAATTTTGGCTGAGCATTTCCACTTTGCTTGAAATCTTCTACAGTCACAACCTTTGAAGTATCGCCATTTGCTTTATAAAACACGGAGATCCCCTGTACGTTCCGACCAGCATACTGGCGGACAAAAAAGGTTCCGATAGGCTCACCTTCTTTAAGGATCTGGGCAGGATTACCTGACTGACCCTTACCGCCGATTCCGGCAGTCCTGATTTCTGTGAAGGTTGGGAACAGGTCGTTTGATAACGATACAACCTTGTTCACATTGTGGGAAATATTAAAGGACGTGGTCCATTGAAAATCATTTGTTTTAACTGGTGTGGCATTGATTTGAAATTCAACCCCCTTATTGCTGATTTTGCCCACATTGGCGATCAATGAAGAATAGAGGTATTTTGTCGTTGAGACTGGATAACTCCAGATAAGGTCGCTCGTTTGCTTGCTGTATGCTTCGATTGTACCTGTAATGCGGTTTTCAAGGAATCCAAAGTCAAGACCAACATTGGCCATTGCCGTTGATTCCCATTTCAGGTTAGGATTTTCATTTTGAGTTACACCTACAGCCTGAAGCTGAACCCCATTAATATAGGTTGTCCCGGTTACGCCATATTTCAATCTCGAAATCATCGGATCAAAGCCAAGAGAGTTACCACTTATACCGTAACCGACACGCAATTTCAAGTCGCTGACCGCTTTAAGGTTTGACATAAACGATTCATTGATAATTTTCCATCCAACTGATGCAGATGGGAAAGTACCCCATTGGTTATTCGCACCAAATGCAGATGATCCGTCACGCCGTATTGTTGCCTGTAAAAGATATTTGTTATTGAGCTGATAATTCAACCGCGAATAAAAGGAGATGATCCGCAATGTCTGAATAGTGGCAGTCCCAAACCGATCAGCGGTAGTAACCTTATCAGGTGAACTTCCCAGGGAAAGGTTGTTGTATAACAGGTCATCCGAGATGAAATTACTATTTGCATTCTGAAATCCGTCATTAATCTTGTCTTCCTGCCACGAATAACCTGCCAATACTTTTACACTATGGATTCCGTAAGTTTTATCAAAGGTAATGTAGTTCTCTGCAAGTGTACTCTTATTGGTATATTCAGACCTGATCGCGTAACCGTTTGCACCTAAATGTAGTGTTGATGCCGCTTTGGAATACTGATTGTCCTGGTTATCGGTTGTTTGCAACGAAGCACTGGCATTGTAGGTTAACCATGGCATAATATTGATTTTTAAAGTAATATTAGCCAGCTGGTTGATCGTTTTAAGAAAATTCAGGTCGTTGTTTAACATCGCCACCGGGTTATAGTAGTTACTGTTTTGGGTATTCTCAAAGTAAGTGCCATCAGGTTTAAGAACACTTACGGTTGGCAGATATTTATGCATATTTGCGTAAACATCAGCACGGACAAATTGCTTGTTTGTGGTGGCATTTGTAAGGTTAAATCCTACAGTTAACTTATCATTAAATGCTTTTTGTTCTACGTTCATCCGACCTATCCACCTGTCAAGGGAACTTGTTTTTATGACACCTTGATTATCAAGGTATTTTATACTGACTCCATAGGAGGTTTTATCATTACCACCGCCGAATGATAAGTTGTGACTTTGAGAAATACCAGTTCTGGTCACCTCATCCTGCCAGTTGGTATTACCACCATTGTCATCAAAAGGAACCTTATTGACTGTTTTAAGATAATCTCTCAGCTCCGTGGCGGTTAACATATCAATACGATGTGAAACATTCTCAACAGCAACATAGCTGCTAAAATTCACATACGACTGGCCATCTTTTGCGCGCTTGGTCGTAATCATGATAACCCCATTTGCTGCTCTTGAACCATAAATAGCGGTGGAGGAGGCATCACGAAGAACATCCATCGTTACGATATCCTCATTAGCAACCGATTCGATTGATGCACCGGGAACTCCATCAATTACATAAAACGGTTCCATGGCGGCTCCGGTACGAAGTGTTGAAGGTCCGCGCAAAGTGATGGAGGGAGTAGCTGTCGGATCTCCGCTTGCTGTAATATTCAGACCAGGAACTTTTCCCTGTAGCATCGCAGCGGGAGAAGAGTAAACTCCCTTGTTCATCTCGCTTGCAGTAACAGTAGTAATAGATCCGGTAATATCTTTTTTCTTCAAAGTACCGTAACCAACTACGACAACTCCTTCAATGTTTAAAACTTCCGGCTTTAATTTTACATTGACAACAGTCTGATTACCAATTTTTATTTTATCGGTAATGTATCCAACAAATGAGAAAATAAGCGTGGCATTCTTTTGGGTAACATTGAGTGAATATTTTCCATTTACATCAGAAGTTGTACCAATCATTGTCCCTTCAACAACGATATTTACTCCTACAATAAATTCGCCTGTGTTGGCATCGGCAATCGTACCGGTAATCATCGTCTGCTGTGCAGCAGCCATAACTTCTGTCCCTGTCAAAACAGAAGCGTTTTTATTATCAAGATTTGAAGGTGCATTACTGGCAGTTGCAATGCTACCGAACAAACTGATAATCAAAAATAAAAATAATAGTTTTGTCTGTTTCATAATTTGCATGAATTTTTTCGAATAAATTTTATACAACGTTAGATTTTGTGATTCGTGGAATTTTTTCATAATTAAGCAATTTAAAAAAATATTAGCTCAATAATAAACAAGAGTTAGTACCTGATAAATAGATTAGTGCGACCCTAAAAGCCAGTGAAGTTTTTTCGAAAGCCGGATTTGAATCTCCCATAGGCGATTAGTTTTTTGCCGGTTTATGACCGCTAATTGGTTGTAGTTATTTCAAAGTAAATTTAGAAGTTCCTTAAAGGCATTCTTTCACCTTTTTTACCCAATTCCAATGCTATTTTAGCATTTTTATTAACAATTACCTGCAAAATTGACAATTAAAGTAAACTGCTGTATAATATCTAACCGATAAGGCTATTTTCAGCTGAATAAACTACTTTTTTGTATTTTTAGATATACATCTGATATTCAGGACGATTAAGAGTATAAAACATACTATTACAATAATCTTCCTTTATTTGCCAACTAAGAGAAGATAAAGTCTTTACCATTTTCCATACCTAAAAAGAATAAGCGAAATAATTATTATTTCCTGCAAAATGGATTCATAGTATTTGTGGTATTAGCAGAAACAATGGATTCGGTTTTCAATAAGCTAAAATAGCATTACATTTTGCTAAGAATGCAAAAAGAGATCGAAAAAATGTGTGCTATGTTTGTTAAGACTAAATACACATAGAAAAACTAGCTAAATGAAAGGATTTGCCCTACTCGATTGGATCGTGTTCCTTGGTTATGCGTCCATCATTGTTTTCACCGGATTATGGGTCTCCAGGACAAAGAAGGGGGAGCAAAAAACAACGTCAGACTATTTTCTGGCAGGCCGGTCACTTCCCTGGTGGACAATTGGTGCCGCATTGCTTGCCGCAAATATCTCTGCAGAACATTTTATTGCGATGTCTGGCTCAGGCTATGCGGTTGGTTTAGCTATTGCAGCATATGAATGGATTGCAGCTATTGTACTAATATTCGTTGCTAAGTATTTTCTTCCGGTCTTTATTAAGAAAGGGATCTATACGATGCCTCAGTTCCTGGCACAGCGGTATGATAAAAGGGTGAGTACCATAATGGCAGTTTTCTGGGTACTGGTTTATATTTTCGTAAATATGACAGCCGTTCTCTACCTGGGAGCCTTGGCAATGGAACGGATTATTGGAGTTCCGATGATTTACGGAATTATAGGATTTTCGTTCTTTTCAGCAGTTTACTCCTTATGGGGTGGAATGAAAGCGATAGCCTGGACAGATGTTATCAATGTATGTGTGCTGATTTTTGGCGGATTGGTAACAACTTTCCTAGCAGTGAGTGCACTGGGTGTTGATCATGGCTTTTTCTCCGGTTTTATGGAACTGATAGACAAGGCTCCTCAGAAATTTCACATGATTATAGCAAAGGGAACTGTTTTTGTGCCGAATGGTTCAGGGGGAACAAAAGATGCATTTCAGGATCTCCCCGGATTAGGAGTAGTTCTTGGTTCGATGTGGCTAACAAACATGTCATTCTGGGGATTTAACCAGTTTATCATTCAACGCGGACTGGCAGGAAAAAGCCTGAAGGAAGCACAATATGGAGTGGTCTTTGCCGGATATCTAAAATTATTGGTTCCGGTTTTGGTTGTTTTACCCGGCATTGCAGCTTTTGCGCTGGGAGCTGATCTGGCAAAATCTGACGAAGCCTATCCCTGGCTATTAAGTAATATTGTGCCTGTCGGGATCAAGGGGCTCGCTTTCTCTGCCATAGCAGCGGCGGCAGTTTCTGCACTTAGTTCCATCGTCAACAGTGTTTCTACTGTTTTTACAATGGACATCTATAAAGCCCATTTAAGGAAAAACACTGAGGATAAAAATTTAGTCATCGTAGGACGGATTGTTGCCCTGATTGCACTTATCATAGCAACATGTGTAGCTCCTCAGTTGAGGACGCTGGATCAGGCCTACCAATACATTCAGGAATATACGGGATATATTTATCCGGGCGAGTTCCTGATCTTCTTTTGCGGATTATTTTGGAGACAGTCGAAAGCAACAGCTGCAGTCTGGGTTGCATTGCTCACAATTCCTTTGGGAATCCTCCTTAAAGTCATTAGTCCGGAACTTCCTTTCATCCTAAGAATTGGTTATGTCTTCATGATCCTTACCGTGGTGATGATCGGAATGAGTTTGCTTGACAAATCACATAATATTCAGAATCAGTTTGGAAACGATCTTTCCAGGCGCAGAACAATCAGACAAGGCTGGAGAATCATCGCTGTCGCAGCATTTGTAGGCCTGGTTGCAGCCTTCTTTGTTGTACCAATGCGAAATCTTGCACTTGAAGCAATCTATGTGCTGGTTGTCGGGTTTATCTTAATCGGGGTCATATTGATCTTAAATTCCTCTAAACAAACGATGGATGAAAATGGTCTTATTATTGAACGATCCCTGTTTAAAACAACAGACAGATTTAATATAGCAGCTATCGGTATTTGCGGGATATTGGCTGTCTTATATGGGTTTTTCTGGTAATTATCTGCCTTTAAATATCTTATAAAACAATTTTAACTTCAATAAAACAACATGGAAAGAGAATCGACACACAACAATGCTTTTAAGAGCAAGTTGCATCAAATTTCGCAAACAACACCAACAGCGCTATGGAACGATTCATGCTCTGTTAGTGAGTTAAGCAATTCTATTGCCGATGGTGCAGTTGGAGCAACCTGTAACCCGGTAATTGTCCTTGAAGTTCTTAATAAAGAATGGGATATTTGGAAAGAATACATCCACAAGCTAATCAACGAATATCCTTCGGCAACCGAAGATGAACTTGCATGGTTACTCATCGAAGAAATGTCAAAGCAGGCTGCCTTTCTTTTGGAACCGATTTTTGAAAGGGAAAACGGTAAAAATGGACGACTTTCGATACAGACAGATCCCAGATTATACCGAAACGCACAAAAAATAGTTGAGCAAGCCATACATTTCAGCGAGCTGGCGCCAAATATAATTGTGAAGATACCTGCAACAAAAGCAGGGATTGAAGCTATGGAAGAAGTAACCTATCGAGGTGTAAGTATTAATGCAACTGTAAGTTTCACGGTTCCTCAGGCCATTGCAGTGGCAGAAGCCGTTGAGCGTGGGTTAAAACGCCGCGAAAAAGAAGGAAAAGACATAAGCGCCATGGGGCCGGTTTGCACGCTGATGGTCGGAAGGCTTGATGATTCGCTAAAGATAACGGCAGATAAGGAAAACATCATTGTCAATCCTGAAATCTTTGACTGGGCAGGAGTTGCCGCAATGAAGAAAGCTTATCAGATTTACAATGAAAGAGGGTATCGGTTACGCCTTTTAAGCGCGGCTTTCAGGAATCACCTGCACTGGTCGCAATTTATTGGCGGCAACGTGGTGATTTCGCCTCCATACAAATGGCAGCAAAGGTATAATGGTTCGGACGTACCTATTATGAACTACATGGATATTCCAGTCGATCCGAAAATCATCGCCGAACTGGAAAAGAAGTTCAAGGATTTCAGACGAGCCTACGATGAAAATGGGATGACAATCGAGGAGTTTGACAGTTTTCCGGCAACTGTGGTAACCTTGAAACAATTCTGCCAGGCAACTACTGATTTGATTGCAAAAATACGAAGCTTAATGTTGGTTTAATTCCTGACCGATGAACAGAGATAAAAATTGTCCGATACTGGCAAAATCATCTTTCAATAAAGATATATATCAAACAATCTCCTCAGCAGAGGCAGGTTGGAATCATCTGAATTTCATGGCCAGAACAATGAATTCAGCGCAAAGTTGGGTTGGCGAAACCGGCAATAACGAATACATTTTTGTATTACTTGGAGGTAATTTTTCGGCAGAAACATCGGCGGGAACATGGAAAACATGGAACGGAAGAAAAGATGTTTTCAGCGGCCTGCCTCATGCATTATACCTTCCACGAAACACAAAATTTGAAATTACCCCGGTCGGCAACTTCCTTGACATTGCGTGTGGATGGTGCATCGCAGAACAATCATTCCCAGCTCATTTTATAACACCTGCTGATGTTGATGCGATGGGTATTGAATTTAGGGGAGGAGATAATGCCAGTCGTCAGATTAATAGAATATTGCCACCTGGTTCTCCAGTCAGCAAGTTAGTATGCGTCGAGGTTTATACTCCCTCCGGAAACTGGAGTTCTTTCCCTGCACACAAACATGATACCAGAAAAACCGATCCTGATACAGGAGCATTATTAGAAGCGAGCCTTGAGGAAATCTATTTCTACAAGATTGATAAACCTCAGGGATTTGCTATTCAAAAAGTGTACACGGATGACCGTAGTCTTAATGAGATAGCAGAAGCTCACAATAACGATGTGGTTCTTATTCCCAGAGGATACCACCCTGTCGTTGCAGGACACGGATACAATGTGTATTACCTTAATTTTCTTGCAGGAAGCGACCAGAGTCTGGTTAGTACAGATGATCCTGACCACAAATGGATCTATGGAACCTGGAAAGGGATGGATTCCAGAATTCCAATTGTAACTTCGAAAATGAATGACCTGTAATTTCTTCGGAATACATCTAATTTTAAAAATACTATTTACGAATGAAAACAAAACGATTAACAGTTGGACAGGCGGTTGTGGTTTTTCTCAAAAACCAGTACGTCGAGCGCGACGGCATTGAAAGTCCATTCTTTGCAGGTTGCCTGGGCATTTTCGGACATGGAATCATTGCCGGGGTTGGCCAGGGATTGTCGCAAAATACCGACTTCCGCTATTTTATGACCCGAAACGAACAGTCTTCGGTTCACATTGCAATGGCTTATGCAAAAATGAAAAACCGACTGGGAACTTTTGCATGCATATCATCAATCGGTCCTGGTGCCACCAATATGATCACGGGTGCCGCTTGTGCAACGATCAACCGATTACCGGTGCTGATTATTCCGGGAGATATCTTTGCCAGACGTAATGTTGCCCCTGTATTACAGCAACTGGAGTCTGCCTCAACACAGGATATTTCAGTCAATGACTGCTTTAAACCGGTTTCAAAATACTGGGACAGGATCAACAGGGCTGAACAACTCATCACATCTTTACCTGAAGTAATGCGCGTGCTCACTTCACCCGCTGATACCGGCGCTGTTACACTTTGTCTGCCGCAGGATGTTCAGGCTGAAGCTTTCGATTTTCCGGAAGAGTTATTTCGCAAAAGAGTGTGGAAAATTGCCCGGCCACGGCCTGATAGTTCACTCTTAAAAGAAGCTGTATCCCTTATCAAATTATCAAAAAAACCGGTAATCGTTTCGGGTGGCGGTGTAATTTACAGCGAAGCGACCGAAATATTAAAGCGATTGGTTGAACGAACCGGAATTCCGGTTACCGAAACGTTCGCCGGTAAAGGTGCCCTACCCTATAATCATCCTTCTAATCTGGGTGCAGTTGGTGCGACCGGTACCCCGGGTGCAAACGAAATCACTGAACAAGCCGATTTAGTGATAGGTATAGGAACACGTTACAGTGATTTCACAACAGCCTCGAAAACAGCATTCCAAAATCCCGATGTAAAATTCATTAATATCAATATAGCTGATTTTGATTCATGGAAACACAGCGCACTACCACTCACCGGAGATGCCAAAGTGATCCTTGAAGAACTGTTAGAATCATTAACAAATTACAAAGTGGCCGATGAGTACCATTCACATATTGCCGGATTGAGTAAAATATGGGACGAACAGGTAAGTGAATTTTATAAGGTTTCGGGTGATATTCCTGTTTCGCAAGTCGAGGTAGTTGGCGCCGTGAACGATTTTGCAGGACCACGCGATGTAGTGCTTTGTGCGGCAGGAAGCTTACCGGGCGATCTGCATAAACTTTGGCGGACCCGCGATCCAAAAGGTTTTCAACTTGAATATGGCTATTCTACCATGGGCTATGAATGTGCTGCAGGTATCGGTGCCAAAATGGCTTGCCCCGACCGTGAGATTTACGTGATGGTAGGTGATGGGAATTACCTGATGATGAACAACGAAATCGTCACTGCCATTCAGGAGGGCATCAAGTTTAATATCATCCTTCTGAATAACAATGGATTTGCGAGCATTGGCGGATTATCTCAATCCATAGGTTCACAACGTTTTGGAACAAAATACCGCTACCGTGATGAAGAAACAGGACTATTGACAGGAGATATCCTTCCCGTCGATTTTGCACAAAACGCAAGGAGCCTGGGAGCTTATGTTATTGAGGCACATGACATTGATTCATTAAAAGGTGCACTTGTTGAAGCTAAATCACAAACCCGGACCACTGTAATTACAATTGAAACAAGTCTTACTAAAGGTACACCCGGATATGCCTGGTGGGAAGTAGCCATTGCTGAAGTTTCTGAAATTGAATCAGTTAAAATAGCACGGGCAGAATACGTAGAAAACAAAAAGAAACAGCGGTACTACTTATAAATTATAATGTTAGAATATGAGACATGAGTAGGCGGCTGGCAGTTAGCAACTAGCTACTAGCCGATCCAAAGATCTCAATAAGCTATTTGCCAATAACAAGCGGCCGGTCGCAAGTTGCCGGCAGCCAGCAGCTAAATAAGAATCGTCACCAAATATTTTAGAACGTTTAAAACAGAGTAAAGATATGTCAACTACATTAAAGAATTACATTAACGGACAATGGACGCGAAGCAAAAGTGTTACGATACTTGATGTGATCAATCCTGCCACCGGACAATCAATAGCAAAAGTTCCTGCCGGGTGCAGCGACGATGTTCAGGATGCAGCAGATGCCGCTCATGAAGCGTGGCAGGCATGGCGCAATACCCCCGCCACACAACGTGTTCAATACCTGTTCAAGATGAAGCAGGTGCTTGAGGCCAACGCTGAGGAAATCGCCCAAATCTGTACAAAAGAGAGTGGTAAAACTTACGCCGAATCAAAAGGCGAAATGATTCGTGCCATAGAAAATATAGAGGTTGCCTGTGGGATTCCGACACTGATGCAAAGTGTATTTTCGGAAGATATAGCTACTGGTGTTGACGAGTTTGTAATCCGGCAACCATTGGGCGTTGGGGCCTGCATCTCCCCTTTCAACTTCCCGATCATGATCCCTTTTTGGTTCATGCCCTATGCGATCGCTTGCGGGAACACCTATATCGTAAAGCCTTCAGAAAAAGTGCCAATGACGATGACCCGCATATTCGAATTGCTCGAAAGTATCAATTTACCAAAAGGGGTATTAAATATGGTTCATGGAGGAAAAGAATCCGTTGACGCCATTTTGAAACATCCATTCATCCCTGCCATAAGTTTTGTGGGGTCAACAGCAGTTGCAAAACATGTCTATCAAACAGGAACAGCCAATGGGAAAAGGGTTCAGGCACAAGGCGGCGCTAAAAATGCGATTGTCGTGATGCCGGATGCTGATGAGGAAACAACGGTCAAAATCATTGTTGACAGTGCATTTGGATGTGCCGGCCAAAGGTGTCTTGCTGCTTCGGTAGTCGTGACAGTTGGTGAAGCCAGCGAAAAAATCACGGAGAAAATCATCCGGCTGGCACAGTCAAAAAAGACAGGTTACGGAATGTCGCATGAAGTGGACATGGGGCCGGTAATTACATTGGAAAGCAAGGAAAGAATTTTGAAACTCATTCAAGCAGGGATAGATGAGGGTGCCAAACTGCTCCTCGACGGTCGGGCAGTCAAAGTTACGGGTTTTGAAGACGGTTATTTTATCGGGCCAACCATTCTTGGAGATGTCAACGTTGAAAGCCATGTTTATAAAACTGAGATCTTCGGTCCTGTTCTAACCATCATCAATGTCAATACGCTTGAAGAGGCAATTGACCTGATAAACAAGAACCGCTACGGAAATTCAGCCTGCATTTTCACACGCAGCGGTTCAGCTGCACGAAAGTTCCGTCATAATACGCTTGCTGGGAATATCGGTGTAAACATCGGGGTTGCGGCTCCAATGGCATTCTTCCCGTTCAGCGGCTGGAAGGAAAGTTTCTTTGGAGATTTGCATGGTCAATCGTCTCACGCTGTAGAGTTTTATACACAGACAAAAGTGGTGATCGAGCGATGGAATGAAGAGTGGTCCAGAAAATTTTAATCTATCAATAAACGTATTTTTTATAACTTATTCAAAATGATAAAAATAGCCAATGCTCCATGCTCATGGGGCGTCCTCGAATTTGATCTTGATGGTAAAGCAGCAGGTTTTGAACAGGTTCTTGATGAAATCGGGGAAACCGGTTATCAAGGCAGTGAACTCGGTGACTGGGGATTTATGCCCACAGTTCCCGGTGAATTAAAGCATGAACTCGATCAGCGCGATCTCTCAATGGTCGGCGCATTTGTTCCGGTTTTTTTAAAAGACCGTTCCAAACATGTGGCTGGTGCTGAGGCTGCTGTAAAAACGGCTCAACTCATGGCAGATGCAGGTTATCGGGATTCATTTATCGTTCTTGCCGACGATAATGGAAGTGTGAAAGAACGTACCCTCAATGCAGGAAGAGTTACCGCAAATATGAGTCTTTCGGATGAAGAATGGCAAATCTTTGCTGAAGGAGCAAACTTTGTTGCCGCTGAAGTTAAAGCCAAAACAGGTCTGCGTACCGTATTTCACCACCATTGTGCTGGTTATGTCGAGACTCCCGCCGAAATTGATCAGCTAATAGCATTAACCGATCCTTCATTGGTGGGCCTCGTGCTGGATATGGGTCATTATCAATTTGGTGGCGGCAATCCACTGGATGCATTGAAAAAACATAAAGCGCGAATCTGGCACATACATTTTAAAGATTGTCATCCCGAAATTGCTGCAAAATCAAGAACCGAAGGTTGGGATTATTTCCAGTCGGTTGGTAATGGTGTATTCTGCGAACTTGGAAAAGGGGCAGTCGATTTTCCTGCAATCGTGGAAGAACTTACGAAACAGCATTATGCCGGTTGGATTGTTGTTGAGCAGGATGTTCTTCCCGGAATGGGAAACCCCAAAGTGTGTGCCCGTCGAAACCGTGAATTTATAAAATCACTGGGCTTATAAATCATTCATTTCTACCTATATTTTAAAATTATACTAATGAAAAAGTTAAAACTTGGTGTTATTGGAACCGGGAGAATTGGTAAGGTTCATATTTCTACATTGGTTCAGAATGTTCCACAGGCAGAAGTAGTTGCAATAGCTGATATTAATCAAGAGAGTGCAAACGAAATCGCAAAAGCGTTGGGTATAACAAACGTTTACAGTAATTATAAAGATGTGATCAACCATCCCGATGTTGAGGCCGTGGTTATTTGTTCGCCTACTGACACACATGCCCAATACATTATCGAGGTTGCCAAAGCCGGGAAACATATCTTCTGTGAAAAACCGGTTGATCTTTCCCTTGAGGTGATTCAAGGTGCCTTGGAAGCCGTAAAAAAAGCAGGTGTCAAACTAATGGTTGGATTTAATCGTCGGTTTGATCCTAATTTCCTGAAAATAAAACAACTGGTTGAAGAAGGCAAGATTGGTGACCCGCACATCCTTAAAATAACTTCACGCGATCCTGCACCACCTCCGGCAGAATATAGTGCCGTTTCGGGTGGAATGTTTATGGATATGACCATCCATGATTTTGACATGGCCAGGTATATTGCCGGAAGTGAAGTAACTGAAGTCTATACAAATGCCGCTGTTTTAGTCGACCCAGAAATAGGCAAAGCCGGTGACGTCGATACGGCAATCATTACCCTCACTTTTGCAAATGGAGCCATAGGCGTCATTGATAACAGCCGCAAAGCTGTTTATGGATACGACCAGCGCGTTGAGATATTCGGATCGAAAGGGATGGCGTGTGCGGATAACAACTACCCCGAAAATCACCGCTATTTTGCGGAAGATGGTGTTCATAGCTCGCTACCGCTGAATTTCTTTATGGAGCGTTACCTTGAAGCTTATGCCAACGAGATGAAAATTTTCTGTCAGGCAGTTGTCAACGATCAGCCACTTCCTGTCTCTGGTGATGACGGATTAAAATCTGTAGCAATTGCATTAGCTGCCAAAAAATCATATTTAGAACATCGTCCTGTTAAACTTTCTGAGATCTTATTCGTTTAAAACATTATTTGCTATATCCTATTGAAATTTGACATCAATTTTAATCTCTAATTTATTGATATGTCAATCATTTAACATCCGTCTGGGCCGAGACTAAAACAACTGCTGAAATGGTTGTAAACTCCAATAAACATAGCCTGACTTCAAACTATGCCGACATTTTCACAATTGAACACGAAAACGATAGCGAGATTCTCTGGGGATTAGGCGCCCGTTTGGGTGAATATCCAATCACCCCGGTCCTCATGTTACCTAATAATGTATGGAATGGTCTGCATGAAGAACCGATGGGCGTAGGATGGAGACTGGTCAGCGCTACGCTTCAATTCTATAACTCGTACCAGGCTGGAGACTTGAGAAAAGCAGCTACTGGTGCAAAACGAGGCGTTGATGTAATTACTTATAACGGATTTACGGATGTTCTGCCGGCGCCAAATAACCAGTCAACTGTGGGTTTGTGTAAAACACAATGCACCTACGTTGGTTGGGCAGCAGGTTTGTATGTGCCGGCACTGAGGTATGCTGATGTTTTATTAATTCATACTAACGGAACAATTACCCAAAATCCAGGGTATGCCGGTAGTTAATCGCTTTTGAAAATTAGCTTTCTTTGTACTCCTCCTTTGTTTTAAGATACAAGGGAGGAGTACTTTTTTTGAAGACAATTAATCGTCCTATAATTATGAGGAGTATCGAAAATATAATTGGTGTCGACCTGGGAGGCACCAATATCCGTGCAGGAAAGGTAGTTGAAAAGAAAATCATTCAACTTGCCAAAGAACCCACACCTGCAGCTGGAACCCATTCTGAAGTGTTAGGTATGCTTTATTCGGTGATCGACAGCTGCTTTGATGACAATACAAAAAGCATCGGGATTGGAGTACCTTCTGTCGTTGATGTTGAAAAAGGGATTGTTTACGATGTCGTAAATATTCCATCCTGGAAAACAGTCCCGTTGAAAGATATCCTGGAGAGTCGCTATAAAGTACCGGTTTATGTGAACAACGATGCCAATTGTTTTGCATTGGGCGAAAAATACTATGGAAAAGCAAAGGATTGCAAGAGTCTTGTTGGCCTGACAATCGGTACAGGAATGGGCAGCGGTCTTATTTTTAATGGTAAATTATATGAAGGCAAAAACTGCTGTGCCGGTGAGTTTGGAAACATCCCTTATTTGAAAAGTAATTTCGAACACTATTGCAGCGGACAATTCTTTTCTGAAGTTTTTGTTTAGTATATCATACATCTCTATATAAGTAATATACATATTCTATATGGAAAGAATGGGGAAAGGATTCCGTTTTTAGTCATCGGTTATTCAATGAGCAAAGAAACTAAAAAAGCTGCCCAAATATATGGACAGCCTCCCAACTATTAAAATCTTTAAAGATTTTTTACTCAAATTCATCCCTCTAACAAAAAAAGATCTGTAGGGAATAACGCATCTATCAAAGATAGCACAGATCCCCCTCATGATATTTTTGGATTATAAATATTAGCTGTATATCTGACAAATAACTAAGCTACGTAAAAAGTCTTGAGTACTTATATCTACCAGGTACGGGCAATCTCATGAAATTCCATCGAAACCAACTTAATATCACCGTCAGTAAATAATTCAATGTCGTTATTATCAGGCGAGAATGCAAATTGTTCGGAATATGAAAACACACCCTTATTGGCAAAAACCTCAAGCTGACCCCAATCGACGAGAATTGTAATTTTAACATGGTTTGCTGCATCCGGAACAAGCTTTTCGTCGAGCAAAACCTGGCTTTTTATATGATATGCAACTGTCTTATTTGCAATTTTGAACCCAAATTTTGAAGCAGTGGTATTCGCCAAATCAAATTCAGCGACCAATTCAAACGTCTTCGATTTTGTTTTAGATAAAAGATTACTATTTGGATTTAGGGATTGGCTATCCCATTTTTGTGAGTTTGAATACAAAGATGAAATTTCACTGATTGGATTACGTGTTATCCTCATTTGTCCGTCTGAAGTAATCAATCCGACAGAAACAGGGAAAGTAGCATTTCTTTTCCATACAGTTTCACCAAGACCCCCATTCCAGTGATCCATCCATGCAAGTTGAATGATTCGTTCATCCTGGTTTGGAAGACTACCGGTTGGAAAAGATTGTGCGGCATAAAAATCATGTCCTAAGGTCATTACATGTTGTGCTTGTCCTTCTTCCCGGATAAATGATGTCCCATCAAATTTTCCTACAACGTAAGTACCATTTGCATCCATTAATACCCATTTCATATTCTTCTTGTTTCCATCCAGCGGCAATTCGAAAATATCGGGACATTCGAATCCGAAATTTATATTGCTTAAAAATGTCCAGTTTATAAGGTCCTTTGAACCATAAAAGGTGGTGCCATTTTCGTAAATTGCCATAATCCATTTTGAGCTTGGCTTGTGAAAAAAGACACGAGGATCGCGTGGATCTGCATCTTTGGTCGGATTTGCAACCGGGTTATTTTTAAAATTGTGCCACGATTTCCCACTATCAATACTCCAGGCCAAACATGTTCCAACAGCAGTTCCTGTGTATATTGCCACGATAGCTTCATCTGTCGATCCGGTAATCTTTTTTGAAGTTTCTCCGGATACAACAACAGCACTTCCGGAAAATACATGTTCCCCGGAAACATTCCTTAATGCATCAGAAGGTAAAAATGATTTCTGAGGGATCAAGGCTACTCCTTCATCTTTCCAATGCAATAAGTCAGTAGATGTGGCATAGCCACCATGCCTGATAGATTCACCCCATTGATAGATCATGTGATACTTTCCACCTTGATATACCAACCCATTAATATCGTTCATCCAGCCAGATTTGGGGCTGAAATGATATTGCCCTCGAAAATTTTCGGTGTAATTAATCTCATTTTGCTCGGGCTTATATTGAGCGAGAACAGGAAATTGAATCACTGCAAGAAAAATGACAAGAATAAAAATAAGGCGATGTTTCATTGTTTTTTAATATTTAATCAAACAAAATACAAATGAATTATTCAATTTTATAACCCGACAGATTTTAAAAATAAGGATTTCATGTATTTGAAGTAAGTCAATTCTCTTTTTGTATCATACCTGACTGATTAACTTCATTCACTGCCATAAAGCTCCTATTTTACAACCGGAAAAGCAGATATACGCAAACGAGCGGCCCCCATCGGAATTAATGTGATATCCGTTACTGGCTGATTGGTTTTTGCCGGATAAGAAGGAAGTACATCAGCAAGGCCATTTTTATCTATTACCCATGAGGGTATTAGTCGTCCTTTGGCTCTGATCTCCACGGGCACATTTTGCTGTGAGAAGGGATAATTATCCTTTGGCCACGCTTTGTGTATAACGCTAAAAGAATGGGCAACATTATCTTTACTTAAAATCAGGCCGTAATTCCACGGACTCAAAGCGTTGATCTCGAATGCGGGCCATTTCTCAGGATCGGCTCCTGGCTGCCATTTTGAGTCAGATATGGCTGTTTTGATGCTATTGAGTTTTTTGTATTCTTCCTTGATTTTCAAAGAAAAGGTCAATGGTCCGTAATCGACCGAAACACTGTTTTGATTGACCTGCCACGTGCGGATTCCAACTTCCATTGGCAGTGAAAATCTGATCTGGTCACCATCTGCCCATTCGCGTTCGATCCTGATATATGAACCAGATACTGCATCAACTTTGACCGAATGATTGTTGATGGTAACCGATCCATTTTTGCACCATCCCGGGACACGAAGATAAAATGGGAATGATACTTTATTTTTCATCTTCATGGTAAAACGAACCATCTCTTCAAACGGGTAGTTGGTCTCTTCAGTTAAAGTCACTTTTGTACCGTCGCCAACCTTCGCTGAGGTAATGCAGGAATTATACATGATTGCGGCCAGTCCATTGTCGTTGCTCGCCACCACTAGATTCTGAAGATAATAGGGGAGGGCATGACCATGATTGTGCTGGCAGCAGCGGCTGCTGAAAGGGTTCATTGTCAGGAATGGTCCCTCGTTGGCGATTCCAGGTGCATGGTTCTCACCATCAGCAATCACGCCATTTGGACTGGTGATATAGCGAAGCGCTTTCATATCAGAGGTAAAAGCTGCTGTGAAACTGTTGAAAAGGACATCCTCGCAGTTGTCAGCCCAGAGAGGGTCTCCGGTGATCCGGGTAAGAATCCCATCAGAAGTCATTTGTTCTGCAAATCCACAAGTTTCTGTTCCCTGTCGAGGATCGATGTACCCAATCCTGGCATTCTCGTCCGACCCGTACATACCGCCAGGCACCTGTCCAAAAGTACGCCGGATCAAATTATAGTTATTATAGGTTGCATTCAAATGTGCGGAATCCCCTGATTGCATATAGTAGGTAGCAGGCTCACGAAAGCATTGTGCGATATTGACATTGTGCCAGTTTGGAAGGCTCGATTGTTGCATCCAGTTGGCTGTGTTGCTATGAATCTTGTTTGCAAGATCAAGGAGCCAAGCCTTGCCGGTGATATTATACAACCAGTAAACACTGTAAAGATTATCTCCACCGCGACTTTTCTCCCAATAGCTTGTAAGGAAACCGTTTTTAGGAGTATCCATTTCGAAACGGAAATATTTCTCCATAAAGTTAATTACGCGCAAATCTTTGCTGTATTCGTAATAGTTCTGAAGTGTAAATAGAATCAACATATTTGGCCAGTAATCAAGTTGTTTGGTCTCCCCGGAAAGTATCTCGGGACCAAACCATCCGTTTTCTTTTTGACTTTTCAGGATCGCATCAATCCAGATCATTGTTTCTCTCTTCATTCCCGGATCGTTGAAAATAAAAGCCATATCCGAATAACCCCGGAGCCAATACGGAACCTCTTCCCATCCATGTTCGCCACCTACTGTCAGCCAGGCATTATCCTTTTTTTCGAGCCAGGCACTAATTTCTCCAAGATGACCACATAATCCATCTTTTTGCAATTCAAGCAGTTTCAAAATCCAGCCTTTTGGTTGAATACTTCCAAGTGGTAATTTAATGAAACTTGCTGGTTGCAGCGGTGATTTGTTCCCGGGATACCAGTTATTTTGCGCTGTGAGCACAGGACGAAATGAATTGATGACTTTCGTTGAATTCTGGGTATAACCGTCCCCATTACCAATGAAAATCATGGTGAATATGAGGATAAAAATAGATTTGATCTGGATCATAGTTTTATTTTTTTTTCCGAAGCCGGTCAGTTTTTAAGTGGAGCTACCCGGACATTCCTCAGTTCGGCGTTTTCCAGGTGGAAGCTCAGTTTCTTCACTTGGAGGTCCGCGCGGTAGGTGATCATCGTGCGCTTGCCGGCGATCTCAGCATCGATGAGTGCACCGCCAAGCTTGTCGTCACTCTTGACGATGACACGGACGGTAAAGGGCTGATCCACACCGATGAGATTCTCGATGGCGTAGTTGACATCGCTCGCCGGATTTGTCCCCTCGCGCAGGGACTTCTGCCGTCCAGCGAAGCGGCTCATTGAGCCAGGTCCAAACTGGGCGCAGAGATCCTCCAGACGAAGCTGCAGTTCGCAGGATCCTTGCTCTCCGTTTTCAGGCAGGAACAAGATGCCAATCTTGCCTTTTTTTGCCTCGGCTGGCTGAACTGTGAACTCCAACAGGAATGAACGGCTCACCACCGGAAACGTCTTCTCTCCGACTAATGTCTTCGCGAGTGGTTTGGGAGCGCCGGTTTCAGGCATGATTTCCTTCATCCACTTCGACCCGATCCTACCGTCGGGCAGTTGCAGCAGGTCACGGATGACCAGATTGCCGCCCCAGCCTCGGATCGTTGTCCAGCCCGCCATGAGGAAGCGGCCAGGCGCGACCTCCGTGATCGCGGGGACGTTCAGGCCGTCGTAAAAGTCGAGTCCTTTGGCGACAACATCCTCATAAGCCGAGTCGGGCGCGTCAGCAAGTTTCGACCAGAGGTTCTTGAAGCCGCCGATTATGTAATCGTACTGGCCCCATCGGAAAAAGAACGTGCAGTCGCCCCCGGGAGGAAAGTCCGGACTAATACAGTACCAACCACCATCAATTGATTCCGATTCCCAAATGCCCTTTGAGGCATAGTTGGCCATCATCCGCAATTTGCCGCTTGGATCACGATAGACGCTGGGATTGCGGCATGGATGGAAGAAGGTCCAGGTCTTCTTGAACTTGGAAATGCCATCTTCGCTAACAGAGTAGGTGGAGCCGATGGGTGCGCCGGGTGTAGTGCGGTCGAAGGTGCCGGTGCGGCCATGCTTCTGGAGCCAGTCCATCTGCGCTGGCAGGGTGGTCTCTTTATCAGGGAAAATGCGCTCGGTGTGAAGGCCATAAGCAACGCAGAACTTGCCATTGTTAACGAAGGGCGTACCGGTCCCGATGCACTCCCATTGCTCCTCCAGCGGCGTGGCAGCATCATGCTCGATCCAGGTCTTAAAATCGGCGGTGGAGAGGTGCTCGAAGTAGTGCGCGCCTTTGCCAAACTTGCTCTGATGGTGGCGACGGTCGTAGAGGTAGAAAACGTGGTAGCGACCGGCGTGGAAAAAGGTCGCCACATCGCCGACCCAAGTGTTGTGGCCTGGCGGAGTCCAGTATTGTACTGGCGCAGTTTTAAGTGTCGTCACAAGCCTCTTTTCTGGCTTAATAGACGGGAGAAAGAGCGTCGCACTTATTGTCTGCACAGGATCCATCTTCCAGGTGTTATTGCCTGTCCAGCGCGGGTAACCCAGTGGAAAGTCGTTGTCGAGAAGTTCGCCGTCCACATACATCGTCCAACGTACGCCAGTGAAGCTGAGAACGACCACGTGATTGCCTTCGGGCTGCTTCAGAATCGCGAGCGGGATGCCGACGGTCATCTCCTTGCCTTCTGGATATTGGGTAGAGTAGAGCATGACAGCCGCCTCGAGCACAGGTACAGAGCCATTGTTCATAGGAAATGCCGGGTAGTTCTGTCGCTTGCGGTCGAGCGGGTCGTGTGGTCGAAGGCAAACGCGCAGCACTCCCGGTATGGAGAGGATTTCTTTCTCACGGTCGGCTTGCCTAAGGTTCACCGTCAGCTTGACTGTGAAGCCCAGGCTGGAATCTACGTACGCGAGAAACTCAGCCTGCGGAGCCTGTACAGAGAGGGTGCTCTGCGCAGATCGCGTATTGTTGAACAGCCATAACGAGTTCTGCATCTCGATCCTGGCAGTAGTGTGTACCACATCAGCTGCGTAGAGCATGCCTATTTGTGCGAGCACTAAACTGAGAATGATAGCGAAGTTTTTCATTTTTGTATCTTTGTATTTTATAATTAGTTGTCAAATATCTGATTAAGTGTTTTCGGAGATTCCGAAACAGAGGTAGGCATCAATCATCGACTACGTTTTCTGGAGCCGATATCGAAGGCGCTCTTTTAAAGCTCTTCAAGCGCTTTTTCTCCTCCGTATATATTGTTACATATCGCTAAGTATATGTATTACTATTACTTAGCATCAGCAAATAAATGCGCCATTGTATTATTCTTATTACTTATTTTAGCCATTACTTATTTCTCTTCGAAAATAAGACCTTATACTGAAACTAAAGGAGGAAGGCAAACAAGCATTTCCATTACATCTTGCGTACTAAATTCCATTTCCTTTATCGTTGCTGGTATCAGAAAGTAATCTGATTTTTTCAGTTGCCTTACTCCTTCTGTCCACTTAAGCGTCCCGTTACCTTTTACAATTACAATAATTGCAAATTCAGAAGGTAACGTTAATTTAGTGTTTCCCATGACAAAAACTTTCCATAAGCCAAATGATTTTGTGTGCTGACTTCCTATTAGTTCAACAATCTTTAAACCATCTTTCTCTTCTAAAATAGTGTTAGATGCAGAAACCCTATTCATAAGATCATCTTTGGAATATCCGATATAATCAAATACCTGTAAACCTTCTTCTGGCTGAAGGTTACCCCACATATCTGTATTGCTTAACTTTATATCTGCACAATAATTTTCCGGTTGAATAACCCAATCACTGGGTTCCTGAACTTCAAGCATAAAAACACCTGGGCCAATCGCATGGGGCATACGACCAGGTACATAGTAGGTCTCGTCTGGATGCACTTGAATTTTGTGAAGCATATCTATCATTTTTGGAATGTTCTGTTCAGAAACCGCATTGGCAAAAGCCGCAGGATCTATGCCAGACTTAAACCCAAGCAATATGTATGGTTCTTCATTTTCAATTTTTCGGGTGGAGATAATATGCCAGCATTCAGTTTTTCCAAAAGATGAGTTAAAAAGCTTTTGAGAAGTCTCGGCATCTGGATGACATTGTATAGGCAGCCGAACAGCTGAATCAAGGTACTTGCACAATATTGCAGTATTATCACCATACTTTTCATAGTGCTTTTTACCCAAAATCAGAGGTCCATCTTTTGATAATATTTTCTGCAAAGTTGTACTCTCACCGTCAGTAGTAACAATTTTGGATAAACCCTCATCTGGATTTTGCGTATGATCTCCGTTATTTGCTTTAACAATTGATGCAAGCCATTCTTCAGGAAAATGTCCATCAGACTCGGCTTCATCCCCGGCAAATTGATCCAACAACTTACCACCGGTATAAAGTCTCCATACTCTGTTAGTAGAGAAAAACAAGGGTTGGTTATTTTTCATGTTTTTTAATTTATGTGAACAATTAAAATGTCAAAAATTGGATATTCAAATAAACGGATATTTAAAAATCTGAAATTGTAATGCTTGCAATGGATAACCTGCAATAGTTTTAATGAAGTTTATTCGTTTGCATTATCAGGGACAAACTTTCCAATGTCGGTATCCGAATTATCTTCAATTTCGCGATCTATTTTACCAATAGATTTTGTATGGTTTTAATACTAAAATTTCACTTTATTTGACTTAATGAGATACATTTTTTACTCCCAATTTTACCTCCAATTGTTCAAGTGGAACTCCTTTTGTTTCTACAAAAAAGAACCAGACTACAAAAAATTGGACTATCATCATTGTTCCTCCAAAAATGAATGGTATAGCCAATCCAACTTTAGGAACCGAAACGATTACAGGATATACTTGTGCCGCAATAGCAGCCAATCCCCAATGAGTAAAACTTCCTAAAGATTGTCCCTTGCTTCTAACTTTATTTGGAAAGACTTCACTGATGTATACCCATATAACGGCTCCTTGTGAGAATGAAAAGAACAGAATAAATGTGGCCACACTCCACGGAAACAATTCTGTTAAATTTCTTGTCCAAGCAATATAGGCGCATAAAGCCAATGGGATAGCAGAGCCCCATGATCCAATCAGTAATAGCTTTTTCCTGCCAATTTTATCTATTATTAAAAGAGCAATGGTAACAGCTATTACATTCGCAACACCAATTAGTACCGGTTGAAATTTACCTCCAAAACTGGCCCCGATCTCGTTCAGTGTATCATTGAGATAATATAGAAAGCCGTTCACAAAGGATAGTTGATTAAATGCTGCAATTCCTATTCCTAAAAATATTGGATACCGATATTTTCGTTGAAATAGATTTTCACTTTCTTTTATAGGGCTGTTTACAAATGATTCTTTAATCTCAGCCAATTCCTCTGCAACTCTCAATTCACCAATCTGGACTAATACATTTTCAGCTTCTTGAAACTTTTGAACCGAAACAAGCCAACGAGGGCTCCGCGGTATTGTAAACAACATACCGGTAAAAAGAAGTGCAGGAATACATCCTACCCCAAACATTATCCGCCATTGCAGATGGATAATATCGAAATCAAACACCTCGATCAAAGCATTGGATAAATACGCAACTAAAATTCCCAAACAGACATTAAATTGAAATAGAATGACAAGACGTCCTCTTAGTTTTGCTGGTGAAATTTCTGCAATATACATTGGCCCTAAAACAGACGAACCTCCTATTCCGATGCCTCCTATAAACCGAAATACACATAATGACCAAAAGTCCCAGGCAAATGCACAACCTAACGCTGATATAAAGAACAAAACACCCAATATCTTTAAACTGTCTCTTCTTCCCCAAAGGTCCCCTGGTTTTGATACAATTATAGTTCCAAGAATTGTTCCTATTAAGGCCGATGACACTACAAATCCCATTGACCATTCAGATAATTGAAATAGGGATTTTATAGAAGAAGTAGTCCCCGAAATTACCGCTGTATCAAAACCAAATAACAACCCTCCTAATGAGGCAACTATTGCTGCTCTTATTAATGTACCGGTAATTTTATATTCTTTCACTTTTTTTAAACTATTCATTTTTAATATTTATTTAGTCATCAATCTCACAATTATATTCAAGGGTGTCCAACAATGAATCAGTTGTCAAAACACATTCACACAATAGTAAATAAGCTGATATGCTTGTAATTGATCATTTAAAGCCAAAATTTCAGATTATTAAAATGGTTGCGACTCTGAAGATATCTCAGCTAAACAAAGTGCTGCCATATCGCCAATATTCTCCGATAATCCCGGAGGAACGATTTGACATGCTTTTTGCGATTGAGGTATTGCCTCTTGCTCTATCATTTCATACATAAATGGGGCTATTAGTTCTGTTGCCCTACCATAAATACTCCCCAGAATAATAAGTTCAGGATTAAGCACATCTATTAAAATTGATAATCCTTTTCCTAAATATTGGGCACAGGTTTTATAAACATCAATTGCAACGGGATCTCCATTGTAAGCTGCAGCGGCAACTATCTTAGCTGTCAATAATGGCAGATCTTCCAGCGAATTGCAGAAGGAAACTTTTTCTCCTAATTGTATCTTCTGTCTTACTTTCAGTTGAGCCAGTTGTGCGATTCCACCTCCGCTACAAAATCCTTCAAATGATCCCGCTTTACCAAATCCGGCTGGTCCCATATCTGCCAATCTCATGTGTCCAACTTCCCCTGCCAAATCTGATACACCTGAATAAAGTTTGCCATCAAGAATGAGACCTGCTCCCATTCCAGTACCAAAAGTTAAAAAAATGATACTTTGGAATCCTTTTCCTGCACCGTATTTCCATTCTGCAACTGCTCCTGCATTGGCATCATTTTGCAATAGTGAAAGTTTTCCAAACCGCTTATTGCACAGATCAACAATTGGGATATTATCCCATCCAGGCAAGTTTGGCGGAGATAAGATAATCCCTCTTTTACTACTTAAAGGTCCTCCGCAACTTATTCCAATTCCCTCAATTTCATTTTTAGGGATAGAATGTTTTTGCAATAAACTTTCAGCCGTTAAAAATAAACTTTCAATCATATCATAAGCGGGCTTATCAGTCGGCATACTTTGCTTATCGATGATATTTATCTGTTCATGAACTTTTTTGCCCAAAATGACAGCACTTTTTGTACCGCCGATATCAAATCCTAATAGCATATGTTGTTAAATATTAGATATAATAGGGTATATTTTAATGTTCTTAAATATCGCTTTACCATGTTTTGCATAAAAACAGATTGATTCACCTTTTCTCTCTATCAGGCGGTTTACAATGCATCGCTGCTCATTGATAGATACGTCAATAATATCATCTTTCATAATAATATCCACTTTGAAAGGTTTATCCAACCCTGAAACTGCATCTATTTTGGTATTCGCTAACAAGACAGTTTGTTTATTTGCTGAAAAACTCAATTTGTACCCCTCTGATGCTTTATCTGTAGATCGCAGATACAATCCCAAATCCTCATTTGTTCCAAGAGGACTAACTTCAAAAGTAATTCGACAATTTACAGGTACATTACCCGAATGCAAAGAACCGATTGAACCCAATGCCTCAATTATATATTCGTTGTCACTCATTTTTTTGGCTTTTTGGTCCGGAATGAGTTCAAGATTTAATACTTTTCCTGTTTTAGGAATCACCTCTTTTGGAAATTTAGTTGTCAATGTACCGTCTTTCAACTGGATGACCTCTCTTAACAAAATACAACCTCCAAATCGTTCATCCCCATTGTCCTTATTGTCACTTTTGCTGGGTATCCACGATGCAGCGATTCTTCTTCCGTTGGGGAATTCGGCTGTTTTCACAACATTAGACCAGTCTTCATCAAAAGCTTGAAATTTTGGCTCTACCCACGGGCCAAAAGGCTTTCTTGACATTAAATAAGGTGTGTTTCCACCTTGACTATACAATAAATAATACCAATCATTCCATTTGAAATAGTCTGGACACTCAGGAACATCTCTCTGTCCTGTGAGAATTGGATCATTCACTTTCCAGGTTTTTATATCCTTAGAGGTCAGATGGACAAGGACACCTTGATTACTATCAACTGAATAGTCCTTTTCTGTTCTGCTTGAAACCAACAAATGAAAAACACCAGAGCTGTCTATAATTACTTTAGGATCTCTGAAATCGCGTTTATTGTATCCGGGTGCTGATGTGTAAAATGGATTTGGTTTCTGCTTCTGAAAGTGAATTGCGTCGCTACTGGTTGCGTAGCTTAATTGTTCATTAACTTTTCCTTCTTTGTCCAAAAGCCTTGTGGCATAAAATGCGTAGAATTTTTTGCCGTCGTATGCAACCGAACCAGTACAAATGGACTTCTCCCATTCTTCATCGATACCAATAACAATGGGATAGTTCGTCCAATGTATTAAATCTTTTGTTGTACTAAGTGCCCACTGATGCCCACCCAGGCCATTTAATGCTGAATGATGTCCTGAATCCAATAGCCAATAAAGATAATAGGTTCCATTATGGTAGTAGGGGATGCAATCGCCGACGAATAAATTATTCCCTTTAGGAGTAAAATATTGGATATTCTCCTTCGATTGTATTGTGGGATCATAATTAACACTAAGCTGTGCTAATGCACAGTTTACGCAAACTGTTAAAAAAAATAAAACTGTTATGCCTCTCATAATTAATTATTTAAATAATTCATGTGTTTTTCAAAGTATATGTCTCATAATTTGGAACTTACTTTTTTTTAAGGGATAAAACCCCGTCATAATACGCTCTCCCAAATTGATTTCATTGGATAGACCTTCAGACTTTTCACATCAATTCTATTTCCGAAGAATTTAAAACCTTCTTTGTTTTTCGGATCATTCTTTCGTTCAATTGCATATGAGAATGCCCCACCATCGACAAATACCTCTATTGAAGTTTTGTCAATAATAATATCGACACTTATTTCCATACTTGTCCGGTCTTCAGGTGTATAGAATAATCCATTAATTAGATTGAAGTTCATGTCGTATTTAAATATGCACTGGCCAAATAAATTAATTCCGGCCTCAGTTGAATGAGATAACTTAATAGTGGTCTTAATCCGAATACTGGCAGCATTATTAAATTGTTGTAATAATTCTGATGCTTTGTCTGCCTCAAGCCCAGTCCACGAATATTCTTTTTCTTGTAGCATATCGACTTCTTTTACCGGAACATTAAACATTCTAATACCCTCTTTGGTGGTACGCAGTGTAAGCTCGGTAGGCAACAGCATCAGGTTATTAAAAGTCTTTCCCGGTTGTGGAATTCGGCCCCATCCAATTTGGATACGTCTTCCATCAGAAACAGGAATATTATCGAATGTCATAGCCGCATAAAGGGCTCCATTGCCGTAATAGTACTTACCTGTTTCGGGTGTAAAGGTTTTTCCATCAAATCTTCCGGTCATATAAGTTCCTGAGGCGCCATACATAACCCATTTTTTATTATTTATATTTCCATCAACTGCCAATTCAAAGAACTGCGGACATTCCCAAAAGCCAGTCGTGTGACTTTCATACTTCCAATCTTTCAGATTACTTGATGTATATATTGAATTTCCATCACGTTCAAATAAGACCATAACCCAGTTTTTTGTTGGCTGATACCAAAATACTTTCGGGTCACGAAGATCCTGAGTGTTCCATTTTGCTTTAGAATCTATTACAGGGTTGCCTTCATATTTTGTAAAAGTGCGTCCTTTGTCAAGGCTGTATGCAATGCATTGTCTCTGATTGTCTGAACTATTTGCGGTATATATGGCGATCATGGGAGGAATACCATCTTTGCCGAAACCAGAAGTGTTGTTATAATCAATTACAGCGGTACCCGAAAAAATTGATCCCAATTTATCCGGAAACATAACAACGGGTAATTCTTTCCAGTGAATGAGGTCTCTACTCACAGCATGTCCCCAACTCATATTTTCCCATTCGCTTTCAAATGGATTATGCTGGTAAAAAAGATGATATTCTCCTTCGTAATAAACCATTCCATTTGGATCATTGATCCAGCCACGTTTTGTAGTAAAGTGAATCTGCGGGCGACTGCTCTCTTTGTACAGACTATCCTGACCGGCAATTAAATCATCCTGATAGATTTTGCCTAATCCCTCAGAATTGCCAGCATATTTAATTTTGAGAACTTTTCCAATAAAAGGGGTAACATTATAAAACACCCAATAATCAGGTTTAGAAGGGGCTAAGCGAATTACAAAGTCCAATTCCGGCTTCCCGTCTACCTCAAAACTCATTTTTTCCCGATTTACTTTTTGTGAAACTGGCAGATTTAGATACTGCTTCGAGATTTTTATAGACAAATCGTGTGTTGTAGAAATGCTGCTTGTTTGGCTTGAAGCGTTACAAGTGTAGGCAAGTACCATAACAGAAACTGCAATAAATCTTTTAATTGAACTCATCGTAATAATTTACTTTTAAAGTGTAAAAACCCAGAATGTGAAATTTTCCTTGTGTTATTTAATTCTGCAATTTTACTTACTGTTCTCTGAATTTAATTCTGTTATAGAAGCCTTCAATAATTTAATACTACCAAATTCCGAATACAACTCAAACGATTCGAAAGTCTCGTCCGGGTAACAAAGCGAGGTCATTGCTATTCTATTTCCGCAAGCGAACAATTCCACTGAACCATTATCAACCAAAATATACCAGTCAGTAGTTGGATTATTAAATGTGTAAGATGCACCAGTTATCCGTTCAAATTTGTCGGAAATTGGATTCTTCATAAGTTTTGACCTGTCAATATAATAGTAGTTCATTTCAGCTCTATATCCAATGGATAAATTCCTACCTGATTTTGTTTTGAAATTCACGCCATAGTCCCGGGCTCCCCATATTGCATAACGATTTGTGTTATCAAATACAAGCCTCAGAACAAAAGGCATTTTAGGGAACGGGTTTTTGTCGAAGATGCTTTTTTTGCCTGAAAGTTGCATCTCATTGATAGTCTCAGTTTTACCATAGAGTTTGTTTAGTTCTTTTATGGGGGTAGAAGTAAGCAGATAGGAATCTCCTTCCAAAACTAAATCTAAATTACGTGGGAAAGTCATACTTCCTCGCCATGTTTCAGTAGGTGTTTGATTCGCGTAGTTCCAGCAACTCATCCATCCCACCATTATCTTCCGATTATCTGGAGCATCATTGAAAATCATTCCTGCATAATTATCATTGCCATAATCAACCCATAGTTCGCGAGTTTGCGTCATTTTAAATTCAGTACCGTTAAAATCGCCAACGAAATAGCGGATTGCAGGTGCTCCGTCAGCAGGTCCGCCATTCATACTTACCATTAATACCCATTTGGTCAAATCACTATTTGCAATTTTTATGGGGAATAAATCAGAACTTTGCCATCCACCTTCAGTGTTTATATTGTCACCAAATTCACTCAACAAATCCCATTGTATACAATCCGGAGATGAATAGATTTGAATTGCCGAACCAATGGAGACTGTCATCAACCATTGTTTTGAAAAGTTGTTCCATGATACTTTCGGATTGCAAAAAACGGGATCTGTACTATTTATTAACACAGGAATATTATATTTTACCCATGTACGTCCTTTATCAAGGCTATAGGCCAAAACGATTGAATGTTCTGACGATGTTTCATTTTGCTCTTTAACAGAGTCATGATAAGTATAAAAAGCAATTAAGGGTGGGTTTTCATTCGAACCAAATCCTGAGGTGTTATGCAAATCAGCAATAACGCTTCCGGAATAAATCTGACCAGAACTATCAGGAGAAATAGCTGTAGGTAGTTGCTCCCAATGCACTAAATCGCGGCTGATAGCATGTCCCCAATGTATATTCCCGAAAACTGCTTGTGTCGGATTGATTTGATGGAAAAGATGGTATTCGCCTTCATAATACAAGAGTCCGGAAGGCTCACCTGTCCAGTTCTTGTTGAGCGAATAATGAATCAGAGGACGAAATTTTTCATCATTGCTCTTCTTTTCAATATCGCATGAATACACAAAAAATACGATTGCCATTACAATTCCAAATGTTATCCGGTTTTTCATTCTTTTCAATAATTTATTTTGCCCAGGAAGACTTAAGAGAGTAAACATTAGCATTAACAATATTAATCTCTCCTTTTGTGGTGAACGAATAGGATTTGTCCTCTGATTTAGGCATATAACAACTGGTAATTACTATTTTACCATCATTCCCATATACTTCTATGGTAGACCTGTCTACCAAAATCCGAAGCTTTATTTTTCCATCAATAGGTGCTAAAGGAGCTTCTCCTAAATTATTCGAAAAATTAATGTTTGACGTCTTATCTGATCTCCAATTATCTGGAACAATATCATTTCCAACTGAAGGGCCTCCACATGAGATTGTCATTTTAGCTGCATCATAATGTATGGTTGCTCCTCTGGCGCCAATTTCAAATGAAGTTGATTTCATGGGGTCAATCTCAATATTGATATCATATAAATCTCCATTCAAATCCTTAAAAAGATTTGTCCCGTCTTGAAGACTTAGATTGTTCCACTTATTTTCTTTATCGTAGAGATTACTGATTTCACGTACCGGTACTCTGAAAGCTCTGACACCTTCAGGAGTTGTCCGCAAGGTTAGTTCCGTTGGAAAATTCATTTGTTGTTCAAAGGGCATGCCAGGGTAGCGTTTCGTTGGCATCCATGCAATATGAATACTTCTGCCATCTGGCACATTACTCCAAGTTTGTGCCGCATAAAAATTCTTTCCGTAATCACCTCGAATAACCTTTGTCTCGGGTATAAAATTTGTGCCATCAAACGATCCAATCATATAATTACCGTTTGCTCCAAAGAACAACCATTTTTTATTGGCTATATTTCCATCGACAGGCAAGGCTTCGAATCCCGGGCATTCAGCAACGCCCTCCAATGAAACTGTAGTAAGATGTTTCCATACTTTTAAATCAGTTGATGAAAATAATCCAAAGTCAAATGCTTTATCCATATATAAAGACATTATCCATTTTTTCGAACCTTCATCCCATACAACTTTAGGGTCGCGATTTGAATTATAAATATTTGGAATTACCGGATTCTGATCATAGTAGGAAAAGGTTTTCCCTCCGTCCGTACTATAGGCAATACATTGTGTACACTTTGGCCCTAAACCAGCATCTGGATTTCCTCCGTTAGTAATAAATGCAACGATTGTTTTCTCATTTCCGATCTGAAAACCAGCGCAATTATTTACATCAACAACTGCGGACCCCGACCAACAGCCTGACCATACCTTATGCGGTGTTATATGATTTGGTGTTTGTTCCCAATGAATTAAGTCTTTACTCGTAGCATGACCCCAGTCTTTGTAAGCTCCGGGACGATTAGTGGGCATATATTGGAAGAAAAGATGATAAACGCCATTATAATAAACTAAACCGTTAGGATCGTTTAACCAGTTTTTCTTTGCAGAAAAGTGAAACTGCGGTCTATACTCTTCTTTATAATAGTCGGGTTTACCGTCTTTTAACATTGTTACTCCAGATAATTTTTCAACTTCTTGATCAGACAAATAGCAATTCCAAAGGGCAACATGGTCAATAAACCCTTTAAATTTTGCTTCTACCTGATTTTCCGAAACTGATGCATATCCATACGGTTGCTTATACTGCGCTCCGATAAGAACAGGTCTGCGATTCCAATCTCTTATTTCTCCCACTGTGATTTCATCATCGCGAAGAAATCCATCTACGTACAACTCGGATATTTTGCCATTGAACCGGAGCAAAATATCGTGCCATTGTGTTAATTCCTCTTTGGGGAGTTTATATTTCAACAAGTGGGCTCCACCAATATCATCACTCCCAATTTTGGATTCAATATAAACATCTTCTTGAATAGTATTTAGTGAGATACTATATGCTATATTTTGGTCATTTCCGGCTTTATTCAGTAAGGGAACAAAACCGCTAACTGAGTCTGCCTTCATTCTGACCAAAATAGAAATATTTTTTCCCGTAAGATTCAACGCTTCATTTGTTCCCTGTCCTGCATCAAACCAACCACCATTAAATTGTGAAGCAATGCCATCGCCTCCTCTTATTTTTGATGCTTTTGCATCTTCTCCCTTAAGTTTGACAAAAGGCACATCTCCATGTGCAATTAACGGACTTCTCTGTGCCGACAAATCATTTAAATCGGAAAGAGACCATACTGCAATTGCATCTTTGAAGTTATCCGAAGAATTGCAGGATGAAATTAAAATTACGGAACAGATTGTCACAATTAATGCGTCTAATTTCATAGTATTTTGTCTTTTGTTGGTTTTACCTATTATTCCAAACCCAGTTTTATTTTAAACATCTCGCGATCATCCCTGAAAAGAATGCCATCAGTTCCATTTTCAGAAACTACTATTTTGCAAATCAAGGCCAGTTGTAGAAGAAATCATCAATCGTGTCATTACAAAATAATCACCCTACTGCAAGGCTTATTGACAATTGTATCTAAAACGTAAAGGGAAAAACTAATTAGCGTAATATAATGTAAGCTAAAGCCTTTTACATGGCTTTAGACTTACATTACTTACTTACTAATCAAAGTGCTTGGAGGATAATCTGTTATTCGATATTTACCATCCCACGTTTTGTTTATACAAACCTTTTACATAACTAATTTGTGTTTGGGGGATAGGGAAAAATTCGTCACGGTTCTTTGTGAATTTAGCATCTTTCAAATATGTGCGTCTTGTTTTCTCGACTTCAAAATACTTGTTCATTGTTTCTGCTGCAATGCCCCAGCGAACCAAGTCAAAGAACCATTTGCCTTCGGTCGCAAATTCCAAATGACGTTCACCTTGCAGTGCTTTGAGAGCAAAATCCTTATCCCATGCAGGACAGTTTTGACCAGGTTTATAGATCTGAACATCAAACTTACCGGTTGGAGTGCCATCTGCAAATTTAAGCCTTCCGGTACTACTTGCTGCACGTTCACGTATTTTGTTAATCAATGTTAGCGCTTCGTTTAAATCACCACCAACTTGTATCAGAGCCTCAGCTCTCCAAAGCATAACTTCGTCTAATCGGATCACATCATAATTCAAACTACTACCCATAAACGGATTGGTCTTTCTAAAACATGGACATGATGGAAGAACAAGTAATTTTTGGCTCATCGAATACCCATAAACTTCTGGTGTACGTAACCAACTGTTCTGCATTACGAAATTAGGGTCATATTTCCAGGGCATTTCTGGAACACAGGCCGAGTGCAATAACCGTGGGTCCATTGGTGTATTTGCAAATGCAGCTTTGTTGTTAAGTAAAGTTCCGGTGTTGAAATTATCGAAATCAGGAACTCCATTAACAGTTTTGAAGCAATTCATCATATTTGTCGATGGTTGCAAAAATCCGCAGCAACCGTATTCAGAATTGACCGGATATATCAACCAGGAGTTCAGACGTCCAACGGGCGAATTGTCATTGTTTGCTGAATATTGTATCGCCCAGATAGACTCCTGTCCATTCTCATATTCCCATAAAAAATTTTGAGCAAAATCAGGAAACAGACTTCTACCGGAATTATCAATAACGTCTTTGCAGAGGCTTGCCACTTCGGTAAGTTTGTCTTTGTTAATGGTTGTAACATTGTTGTTTGCATCCTGTTCATAGGCGGCAAAGAGTAATGTTTTAGCCAGATAGGCCTTTGCAGCAAATTTTGTTGGTCTTCCCACTTCAGGTTGTGTCGCTGGAAGATTTGCAACTGCAAAGCGTAAATCTTCGATCAACTTATTCCAAAGTTCCTGATCACTTAGTGCATCATTACTTACTTTATCATATTCTTCAACTGGCGTATTCTCATCGATATATGGGAAAAATTTAAAGCATAATTTCATATACATATAGATATGAGCCCGCAAAAAGCGCAATTCAGCAATGCGCTGCACCCTAAGTGGATACTCGGCATCCGTCAATAGTTGAGCTCTTCGAAGTGCATCGTGAACACGACCTACTGCCACATAATGAACCCACCATAAATTATCCAGATCTCCCGAGGTTGTTGCTTGCATATAAGTAAATGTTTCCCACAGATTTCGTTCTCCATTATCGTTCGTACCAGAACCTCCTTTATATGCTTCACCTCCACGAACTGATCCTTCTTCGTAAGGCATACCAAACTGTTTATTGAAATGGTTTTGCCCGCAAAACGAATATGCGGCATTGATCATTTGCTCAACTTTATCTGGTGTATTTAAGTCACTGTCCGATATTATTCCTTGTGGCTTTAGATCAAGCATCGAAGTGCATGAGATAGAAAGCAATAGGAAAATGCTAAAGCTTAATATATTTATTGTTTTCATATATTATAATATTTGAATTTAAATTAATTAGAACGTTACATTCAAGCCCATAGTCACAGACAATGGCAAAGGGTAGCTATTACCAGGAGTTTCTGGGTCGAGACCTGTGTAGGCATTGTTGCCCCATGTTTTCATCAGGGTTGCAATATTGTCGGCTCTGAGCGATACTCTTGCTCGTTTAATTTTGATTGAATTAGCAAATTTCGCTGGAATAGTATATCCCAGTTCTGCATTTCTGATTTTCATATAGGAGCCACTTTCTACATAATAGGTGGAGAAACGTCCTTCATCATTGTAGTTATTAATTGACATAGCCGGAATAGTTGAATTGGTATTCGTAGGAGTCCATGCATCCAGTAATCGTGTACCGTAATTTTCTCCCACAGTACCCAATGCATAGATATCAGTCCATGATTTCCATCCGCTAACATTTAAATCTTTACCCAATGCTCCGTTAAAGAATATATTGAAATCAAAGTCTTTCCAGGTTAGTGCAACCGTCAGACCATATTCTAATTTAGAATCTCCAATCCCTATCCAGGTACGGTCTTTACTATCAATTTTACCGTCGCCACTGATATCTACATAGCGAATCCGACCTGGAGCTGCACCAATTTGAGTAGGAGCCGCATCAACTTCAGCTTGAGTTTGAAAAAGACCATCAGCGACGTAACCATACAATGAATTTCTCGGACGACCAAGAATATTTTGATCTACCCCGTTACCCGCAAAATTGTTTATTACATCGATTGGTACATGTACTATCGTTTGTTTATTATGCGAGAAAACCCCGTTTAGCTCAATTCCTAAGTCTCCCAGTTTATCAATGTAGTTAATTGAAAATTCATAACCCTTATTATCGATATCTGCTCCGTTAACCCACTTGCTGGCACCTTCTCCTAAGGTTGCAACATATCCGGGCTTCATCAGAATGTCTTTTGTAGATTTCAAATAGTAATCGAATGAACCACTTAGTTTTGAATTGAAAAAAGCGAAATCCAATCCAAAGTTATGCTGCGCCGTAGTTTCCCACTTTAAATCAGGATTACCGCCTTGTGTTCGACGAAATCCTGCTGGCAAATTACCCCCCTGTCCTGTGAAATCGTAGGCAGTTCCCCAATTCCAGTCCCAAAGATTATTGCCATCGTATAGTGACTGATACATTTGACTGCCGGCATAGTCGTCAATGCGCGAGTTCCCGTTTTGTCCCCATCCATAGCGAAGTTTAAGCTGCGAAAATCCGGATAGAAGTTCACTGAGATACTGTTCCTGTTTTAAAACCCACCCAAGAGAGAATGCAGGAAATGTCGCCCAACGGTTATTGGTTCCGAATACAGAAGAGGCATCGCGGCGTAAAGTAACAGAGGCTAAATAGCGGGAATCGAAATTGTAGTTGAATTTTCCGAACCATGAAATCATCGTATTATTACTACCATTTCCACCATTATCTTTTTCTGCTTCACCTGAATCTAATTGCATGTAATCGGTAGATTCTAATGCGTACACTCTTCTGCTTCCCCAAAATTGTTTATAAGAATGTACAATGGTTTCCTGTCCGGCCATGAAGTCGAAATTGTGCTTTCCCAAATCAAATACATACTGAAGAGTATTACTATTATTCCAGTTGGAATCATAGTTTGCTGCTTGTGTAACTTTATTTTTATCTTCACTCAGAAATCCGGATTTATACTTCAAATCCATGCTTTTATTCCAATATCCGGTAAAATCCATGCCAAAAGATGAACGGAAAGTAAGACCTTTAATAAACTCGATATTGATAAATGTATTCCCAAATAACCGCATATTGTCCGACTTGTTTTGAAGATTGTCTGCAATCAATCGTGCAGGGTTTTGACGGTCACTCATACCACCAATAGGACCTCCCCAACCAATTCCATCGACTGTATGGACTGGAACAATAGACATCAAAGATTTTGTGCCACCTAAGTTGCCATCACCAATACTACTGCTTTGACTCCACTTTGATACGGTGAAATTCTCACCAACTTTTATTCGTCCGTCTAACCATGAATAATCGGTATTTACTCGACCATTTATACGGTTGAAAAAGCTACCTCTAATAGTTCCTTTATTATCATAGTAATCGATAGAAAAAATTGAATGTCCGCTTTCTCCTCCAGTTGAGAGAGTTACGTTATACTGCTGAACCTGGCCAGTTCGCAGGATTTCCTTTTGCCAATCTGTATCAGCAGATTTCATGGTCTTAGCTGCCGGATCAAGGTATTCTCGCCAGGTAACACCATCTAATACGAAATTTCCATTTGTATCTTTATGGTCAGTGTATTGGTACAAACCGCCAATTCCTACAACGTTGGGATCAGCATTCGGATTATCGTTTTTAATCGCCCAATATTGAGCAGTTCCACGTTGTTCGGTATTCATCAACTGGTATGGTTTTGCACTGCTCACCAGTGAATACGAAGATTTAAAATCGACTGTAGTTCCTTTTTTCCCTTTACGGGTCGTAATGATGATTACGCCGTTTGCTGCGCGCGAACCGTATATCGAAGCGGATGATGCATCTTTCAAAACTTGCATCGACTCAATATCCATTGTTCCGAGTTCTCCCATAGAGCGTGTGGTAGGATTTCCGTCAACAATATACAATGGGTCGTTATTATTCAGGGTTCCTTCGCCGCGTATTCTTACTGTAGCTGATGGATTTGGAGAACCATTTGACGAAACTGTCATACCAGCAACTTTTCCTTGAGCAGCTTTCATTGCACTTCCTGATGTACTTGCCCTTAGTTGATCTACCTTAACCACCGAAACCGAGCCGGTAAGGTCGGCTTTCTTCTGGGTGGTGTATCCTGTAACCACTACTACATCAATCCCAATGGTTTCTTCCAGCATAACCACATTTATAACGGTTTTCCCTGTCGCCGCAAACTCCTGTGTTTTCATACCCACAAACGAAAACTGCAAAGTTGCATTTTCCGGAATATTGATTAGAGAGTAATTACCGTTGTCGTCGGTAACAATTCCGGTAGTGGTTCCTTTTACGATTATAGAAACACCTGGAATTATTGCTCCCGAGGTGTCAGTCACCTTACCTGATATTTTTTTGCCAGTCTGTTGCGATTCCGACAAATAGGCCGGAGCAAGGATGATCTTACGATCAATTATGGAATATACGACATCAGTTCCGACAAAGAGATCTTTTAATACTTGATCAATTTGCTCGTCTTTAGCCTCAATTGAGACTTTGCGGGTGGCATCAATTAATTTTTCGTTGTACAAAAAATAAAATTCGCTCTGATTCTCAATTTTATCAAGAACTTTAACAAGTTCTGTATTTGAAAAGCTGATCGAAAGCTTTGTATTCTGCGAATAGGAATCAGTTGCTTGGGTTTGCAGAAATCCGACAAGCAAAAGAAAAATAGCGATGCGCATAATTAGGAGTAGTTTTTTTAGGGAATGATACAGCAATCTCCCGACTGAATTATTTTTATTCATATCTTTGTATAGTTTGTTATTAAAAAAATTCCTTTTGGATGATTTTAGAGGAAATCGTTAGCGCGGTTTCCTTTTTTCATTTAGTTAACGGGTTTAGTTTTTTTCCATATTTAATTTACTTTTAGGTTATTACTCTTTTTATTAGCTCTCTTATACAGTGTAACGATCACTTTTTCAAATGTTCCGTCTGATTTCATTACCCGGGGAGCAATTTTGTAACCAATAGGGGATGTCAGACCAAGCAGCCGAAGTACCTCTTCGAGCGAATCATCTTCAAATGTTGCCCGAAAAGAAAATTTTTCAAGATCTTTGTCTGCTAAAATTACTTTAACATTGTACCAGCGCTCTATCCTTCCCGCCACTTCTGTCATATTATCTCCCCTGAAAACAAGTTTACCATCAGTCCATGCTTTATATTTTGACGGATCTGTGATGGAAAGATCGATCTTACCATCATTAAATACCAGTTTTTGTGAAGGCGTCATCGTGACCTTTTGTAAAAGGTTGCCTGGATAAAACTCAACTTTTCCCTGTTGTAGTACAACCTCTACGAATTGTGCTCCTCTGTAAGCACTTACATTAAAGCTTGTGCCAAGTACTTTTACTTTCGAATTGCCGGCACTGACTTCGAATGGACTTTTTTCGTTATGAACGACATCAAACCATGCTTCACCATCCAGCGTAATTTTCCGATTATCATTAAAAGGAAGCGAGTAGGTTAGGCTCGATCCGCTGTTTAACCAGCCAACAGTTCCATCTGGCAGGTTAAATGAAACCCTTGCACCCATTGGTGCGTGAATAACTGAACTGACCGATTGTTCAGTAGTAGTATTTGATAATTTACCAAAATAACCAAATGTTACACCTCCTGCAATAATTAATGGCAGTAACAATATGGCAGCCACCTTACTGTAGATATGGGTAAGCCGATGAACGAACAATTTCCGCTTGTGATTTTCTTTATTCCTGATCATGTGGTGGACATGATCCAACATATGGTTCAGATCTTGTTCTGAAGGTGTCATATTTTGATGATCACTTTCCCACTCTTTTTCAAGGTAATTACGTAAGCCGAAGTTTTCTTGGCCTTTTGAAAATAGCGTTTCGACAAACACTGTATCGTTTTTATCAGCCATTCCACTGATATATCGCTCAATTCGCTCTATTTCGATTTGATTTAACATTCTCTTTTATTAGTTTGAGGGAGTGCCTAATCTATTTTTTTTTACCCTTCTGTATACTTATACACCGGGGCTAAATTAATCTCATATTTAAAACGCGATTTTTTTTCGTTTTCGTCATTTTTTTTTGGAAAGCCATTTTTGTTTTCCAATTATCGTAACATTCTAAAAGGGGCATACAATTAATTGAAGAGAATAAATGAGCTTCATATACTGTTTAAGGTCTCCTGAAGAATAACTAATACGGGTATCACCAAATCACAAAAAACGCCAATTTCCATCAACGTTATAGTATTAATTATGAGCTCTAATAAAAATTGGTGACATAGAGATTTGGAAGAAAAAAACTTGTCATAGTCTCAAGTTTGAAATACGACACTTCTCCTTTTCTGCAACTTATTAAGCCCAAAACAACGAAAAAAGGAGAAATGCTGAAAAATTCTTATCATGTAAATTACTACGGATGAATTTCAACGATTCAGATATGTAGTTGTCCACTGTCCCGGATGAAAGACCCAGTTCAATCGCAATTTCCCTGTTCGATTTGCCGTCCTCCCGGCTTTTCAGAAAAATTGTTCTTTGCCGCTCTGGTAGTTTCGAAATAATCTGCTCAATCCGCTCCCTGATCGAATTGTAATCTATCAACTCTTCAGTTTCACTCGTGATTTGTGAATTTTCAATCAGTTGCTCGCCAATAAATTTCTGAAGGTGACTTCTTCTCCTAAAAGTATTACAAATTTCATTGTAGGCAATGGTGAACAAATATGATTTAAATGACGACTCTTTCCTGAGCGTTTTATGATTTTCCCACACCTTGAGAAAAACCGATTGAACCAGCTCCTCAGTTTCGTCGGTCGATTTTAGATATTTAAAAGTAAAGCCATAGAGTTTCCCGGCATACTTTTCATAGACCAGATCAAAAGCTTCAACATCACCTTTTTGAAGCTTTAGTACCAATTCAATATCTGCTGGAAATACCTTCAAGGTCGAAATGATTAATTAGTTTCGCACAAATATAGTTTTTTAAGCAATCGCTACTCGAAATATAGTTTAATATTTATGCTTATTAGGCAATTAATGCAACCTACTTCACACATTTTTATTTTTTAAATTATTGCCTTTAAAAGGGACAATCGCCCTCGTTTTTTTAATGGCCGTTCTGATTTTCTCAAAAATAGATCTTCACTTCCAAGTGTCTATATTCTCATTGGCAGCCGATGCAATCAGATTTGAAACAACTGAACAATTCAAATTAAACAACGCACTTATTGAACATTTCAGTCGAAGGGTTAAGCCAAGTTTCAGAATTGATTGAATTAGCTCTGAATTGTGATGATTTCAAATCGAAGTCATTGATTGCTACCATCAAAACATGTTAGATATATTATAGTGGAATTTCTACTGCGATGGTTAAGTCACGAATCGTTCCATGTGAATCCCTGATAAAGATTTTTGCACTACCTCTGTAAAAATTATACCTTGAGTTTTTGGTTCATGCCCATTATGGGCAGATCGTTTTTCCCGGGGAATTGAAACAGCATGTATGGACGCTATTGGACCAATATAAACCCTCACACTAAAGCAATTGATTTTTCCTTATTCCTTTTCGGGAATAATAGTTTTATGTTTTCCCAAATCAGTTTATTCCCGTGTTGTGATAACAAGTTTCTTCCCTTTCAATAGTTCCGAATGAGGGATGAAATAACCATCGATTTTTTTATTGTCATAGGTAATGTTGTCGATTTTCTTTCCTGTATTCTTTTTGATGATGGTAAACTTCTTTTCTACAAGGTCAACTTCTACTTTATCGAACAGAGGTACCGAAACGATGTATGCAGGATCGGCCGGCGAAAAGGTGTACAACCCAATGGAAGTTAATACATACCACGAAGAGTTCTCACCTGCATCATCCATTCCTGAGTAGGCCAGACGGTCCTTACCCATGTCGTAGAAATGGTTCATAATGCTATCGAGCACAGCCTGCGACTTTTCCTGCTTGCCAACAAAATAGTATAACCAGGGGAAGCTGTGATCGGGTTGGTTCCCGTGACAATATTGTCCGATAAATCCGGATATGTTATAAGCTTCGGCTCCCTTATATGGAATTGAAAAAAGGTCATCCAATTTCTTTTCAAATTCATCTTTACTCTTATAAAGACCAATTAATCCTTTCACATCGTGTGGCGCGAAAAATGATGATTGCCAGGCATTGGCTTCGCGGTACATGTATTCATAGTATATAAACTCCGGATCGAAATTCTTAATCCGGTCGCCGTTAGCTAATCTGCCCCGCATCAGGCCTGTTGACGGGTCGAACATGTTTTTGTAATTGCCGGTGCGTTTCATCAGCATGTTATAATTGTCGGTGTCGCCTAACTCTTTTGCCAACAAGGCTACTGCATAATCATCGTAAGCATATTCCAGCGTTTTGGTAACCCCTGCGGCAGCCACGGTTTCAAGTTTAGGATTTGCAAGATCCGGTTCCGATATATAACCTTTTTCAATGTATTCCATTATGCGGGGCCTGCTTTTGTTTTCCATTGTAGCGTTTCGTAAAAGCAGGTTGTATGCACTTTTCACATCAAATCCCCTGATGCCGCGGAGGTAGGTTCCGGCAATGAATGGAGCGGCGTGGTCGCCGTGGAAAAAAGTCGGCATAAAACCGATTTTTTCACCTTTATCGATCAGTGATTTGATGACATCTTCTGTAACTTTTGGCGATAGCATACCCAAAAGAACCAGCTTGTTGCGATAATCGTCCCACAACGAAGGCTCGGTATAATAACTAAACCCTTTATTCACAACGTTTCCCTTCTGGTCAGTGAAGTCGCCGTTGAGGTCGCTGCGTAAAGCTGGCCAGAGAAACGAGCGGTACAGGGTAGAGTAGAATAACCCTTTTTGTCTTTCGGTACCACCCGACACGGTAATTTTGGAGAGCAAAGTTCCCCATGTTTTTGTGGCTTCGTCCCTTATCTGCTGAAAGCTTTTCCCGATCATCTCCTTTTCCAGATTTTCTTTGGCGTTGGCAATGCTCACAAACGAGAGCCCGATTTGTAATTCAAGCGGTTTAGGCGAATCAGCAAAATTGACGACCGAGATTTCGTGTTTTTCACTCTTTTGTGAGCCGATGTTTTTTATCGTGTGATTGGCGACAGCGTAGAAGTACATCTTTTCTCCGGTCTGCTGAAAACCTTTAAATACATTTTCACCCTCCTGATTGATTTCCCAGCTCCGGACTTTTTCATTCGACGACGACAGATCGGCAAGCAGTTTCTGACTCTGTCCAGGTTTAAAGGTGTATTTGTGGAAGGCACAGCGTAAGGTAGAGGTCAATTCGGCATTTATACCGTACCGTTCCAGATAAACCTGGTAATATCCCGGATGAGCCGACTCATTTTTGTGACTGTACGCCGAGCAATAGTCATCGGGGGATACCGTGCCCGTAACAGGCAGCAACGGGATGTGGCACAAGTTCCAGTGTCCTTTGCTGGTATGGGTAAATCCGAAGATTACAGAATCTTCGTACTGATATCCCGAGCCACTGCGAAATTTGGTAACAGGTGTGAGCTGTACCATCGCGTTGGGTAGCGAAGAACCCGGAAAGACTTCGGCGCCCCAGGTGCGGTGAGTAGGTTTATATCCAATATCGATACTGTCCCAAAGCGTGGCTGTTCCCAGAAATGGATTGACATAGTCAATAACCTTCTTTTGTGCATTGCAGAAAAAAGACGCAATTAACAACAATGAAATCAATAGTAAATTCTTCATAACCAAATAATATAGGGTGTAAATTATTGCTCAACGATTAATAAACGCATTCTTTCGGATATATCCGGTAATATGTTGATAAAACCGATTTCATTCAGCTGATTTGAAGGACAGGAACGAGAAATAATTGGAAACGAAAAACAAATAGCTTTTCGTGTAGATAATCTTTGTATGGAGCTGGAACGAAAGGAATTTGAGTGTTGCAACAAACTTTCTCAGATCGCTGTCACAGGTAAAAAAATTCCCGCTTGTTGGACTGGTTATAACTATAGTTTTTAAAATCTGTCTTTTCACGGTTATGTATTAATTCAAAATCAAATAATCAATTTCCTGATACAGCTTTAATAATGATCAACTAAGAATTTGTCAACTCATTTGCAATCAATTCCGCCTGTTTTAACACTGTTTCGGTAGCCAACAATTGCATATCAGGTGGATAGCCAAACTTTCTTAAAATTCGTTTTACCGCAACCTTCAATTTGGCCTTTACGCTCTCTTTGATGGTCCAGTCAAGGGAAGCGTTCTGCCTGATCGTTTCAGTTAAGACTACAGCCAATTCTCTCAATTTATCCTGCGCCATCAGTTCTTTGGCACTTTCGTTGTTGGAAACTGCCGTGTAAAAAGCATATTCGAAGTCAGTCAAACCAAGATGTTTTGCTTCGCTATCCATACTGACAATCTCTTTGCTCAAATGAATAAGTTCATCAATTACTTCAGCCGCGGTCAGAATTTTGGCCTGGTATCTTTTAATTGCATTTTCGAGCATTTCCATTAAAGACTTACCTTTGACGAGGTTTTTTTTCAAGCGTGATTTTATTTCATCGTTCAGAAGTTTTTTAAGCACCTCAAGGGCAATATTCCTGTGCTCCATTCCTTTTAACTCCAACAGAAATTCTTCCGAAAGAATTGAAATATCTGGTTTCTTGATTCCTGCTGCATCAAAAACATCAATCACCTGTTCTGAGACCAATGCCTTATCAATGACCTGGCGAATGATTGTTTCAATATCTTCATCCGATCTGCCAGTGCCTGTGCCCTCAAATTTAGCAAGTCGGGCTTTTACTGCCTGATAAAAAGACACTTCGTCCTTTGCATCCATTGCCAGATCGTGAGGAATCGCAATCGCAAAAGCCCTCGATAAAGCGGTGACTTCATTGATGTATCTTTTCTTTCCATCGTCCAGGCCTAAAATATGTTCTTCAGCTGCCAATATCAGCGAGAGTTTCTGGGAGGTTTCTGCATCAAAATAATGGGCATACGTGAAGCCATGAAAAAGCTGAGCGACGACCTCCAGTTTTTCCTGCATGATTAAAACTGCTTGTTCCTGCAGAATAGTTGGATCTCCTTTTCCGCCTGAATCTGCATAAAAAGAAAGGGCCTTTTTCAAATCTGCGGCAATACCCAGGTAATCGACGATCAAACCGCCTGGTTTGTCTTTGTAAACCCGGTTAACCCTTGCAATTGCCTGCATCAGGTTATGGCCTTTCATCGGTTTGTCGATATACAGCGTATGCAGACTTGGCGCATCAAAACCGGTCAGCCACATGTCCCGAACGATCACCAGTTTCAGTTCATCGTCCGGATCTTTCATCCTTTCGGCCAGAGTTCTGCGCTGCTCTTTGGTCGTGTGATGTTTGGCAATTTTGGGCCCATCCGAAGAGGCAGAGGTCATCACAACCTTAATTACACCTTTATTCAAATCATCCGAATGCCATTCAGGTCTTAGTTTGATAATGGAATGATAAAGGTCTGCAGCGATTCTGCGGCTCATCGAAACGATCATCCCCTTGCCTTCAAATACTTCCTGCCTTTGTTCAAAGTGAGTTACGATGTCTTTAGCTATATTTTTAACCCGGTTTTCACTCCCCACCAATGCTTCCAGTTGTGTCCATTTCGATTTGGCTTTTTGCTGAGACAGGGCATGCCCGGTCTGTACATCTTCTTCATCGAGTTCATCATCCAATTCTTGAACGAGCTTCTTACCCTCCTCGCTTAAATTTACCTTTGCCAAACGGCTTTCATAGTAAATCCGGACGGTTGCACCATCTTCAACAGCCTGGGCAATATCGTAAATATCGACATAGTTACCGAAAACTGCCGGCGTATTGACATCTGTATTTTCGATGGGTGTTCCCGTGAAACCTAAATAAGTAGCATTGGGCAAAGCATCGCGCATATATTTGGCAAAACCGTAAACGATCTTCTTGCCAATTACATTTCCCTTGTTGTCTTTGGCATCAATGGTTTTTGCCTTGAACCCATATTGAGTTCGGTGGGCCTCATCGGCTATAACTACGATATTCGTACGATCAGAAAGCAGGTCGTAAACATTGCCATCTTCAGGTTGAAATTTTTGAATGGTGGTGAAAACAACACCTCCGGAAGAAACCTTGAGCAAATCCTTTAATTGATTCCGGTCCTCTGCCTGAACAGGTTCTTGCCGGAGCAATTGTTTGGATGCTGCAAATGTGTCAAACAACTGATCGTCGAGGTCATTCCGGTCGGTGATCACCAAAATAGTGGGATTATCCAATGCCAATACAATTTTGCCGGTGTAAAAAACCATCGACAACGATTTCCCGCTCCCTTGTGTATGCCAGACTACGCCACCTTTCCGGTCACCAATTGGGTGCACTCTTTCGGATGGTAAACGGTAATCAACAGGTAAATCTGCTGCTATTTTTAAGATCGTTTCATTTTTAATGGTGTGGCCAGAGGCTACGATTGTAGATTCGACGGCTTTATTTACTGCATAATACTGATGATATGCCGCCAGTTTTTTGACGGTAGTGATGGTTGTTATCCCAGTTTCTGCATCCTCCCTTTTCGATTTTTCAAAAACTACAAAATGCCGGATGATATCTATCAAAGTCTCTTTATTCAGCATTCCCTGGATCAAAGTCTCCAACTGACTGACAAGGTGCGATGCCTCAATTTTTCCATCCGATGTTTTCCACGCCATATAACGCGAAAACCCGGCTGATAAAGAGCCTGCTTTGGCTTCCAGACCATCGGAGATAATGTTAAACCCGTTGTAGGTAAACAGACCGGGGATAATGGCTTTGTAAGTTTCTATTTGCCTGAATGCCGATTTAATATCTGCTTTTTCGTCAGCTGCATTTTTTAATTCGATAACCACCAAAGGGATGCCATTCACGAACAACAAAACATCGGGGCGTTTTTTGTTCCGGTTTTCAATGATCGTGAATTGATTGGCCACCACAAATTCATTGTTAGTCGGATCATTAAAATCAATGAGCCAAACCCGGTCACCCCGGTCGTCTCCATCAACCCTTTTTGTAATGGGGATTCCTTCAGTTAACAATCGATGAAATGTTTCATTGTTAGCAATCAATTCCGGTGATGCAATGCGCTGTATTTCCTTGATGGCTTCGTTTTGTGCATCATCCGGAATGTCCGGATTTATTCTCCTGACAGCTTGTTTTAAGCGTTGAAGTAATATAACCTGCTCATAATTATCACGCTCGGGATGAATTCCATCAGATGCGATATCCGGTCCGTAGAGGTAATGGTACCCCAAATCTTCGAGCTTTTTAATTGCCAATAGTTCAATAGCTGATTCGGTTATTTTGGTCATAGTTGAGCTTAAATGGTATTTCAATAAGAATCAAGGGAGCGTCCAATTTCAATAACAAAAAAATGCATAAGTTGTATTCGGTTCAATTCAATTGACGAAAAATTTAATATCGTATAAAAATAGAAAAGGAAGCCCACATTGACTTCCTTTTCTATAAATATTTTAAATGTTTGACTAAACTAATGGAACTACACCATGTAAGGTGGCATATTCTTCAATTTTTTCAACTTCTGATAAATCAATATATTCAGAATCATTCCAGTCTTTAATACTTTTCCAGGTATCATGTTGGTGCGGAAACAACTTTTTATCGGGTTCAGAAGAGATATGAAACCCTTTTGCGCTAACCAATGCTTTATTAAGCATGAATAAAACCGCTAAATCATTTTGAATATGATAATTATGCCTTTCTAAATCAATTGTCTGGGCATAAACCGGGATGTCATTTTTCCCAATTAAATCTACCTTAACGGGCATAATCAAACCTGGTACAATTTCGGGAGTTACTTCCTGCTCAATATTAAAATAGGGTTGAACAGTGTTAAAAAATGCAGTGCGATTACTATCAAAGGAACGGGGTTCGGAAATCGTTTCTACAAATGCGAATTCATCCACATATTTTTTAAACAATGACTCGAACAAATCATCACTTGCCTGAAGTTCAATAGTTTTTGGTTTGCTAAATATCAAAAGATTATTACTATACCTGCTTAAATATTCCAAATAGCTTAGGCTAAATGATTTATTTAAGATTTCAGAATCAGCATAAAGGCCCTTAAACTTTTCATTCTCGTCAGAAACAGTTGATGAAATTTGTTTAAGCGTGTCTTTAAGGTATTTGATAGCTTGCTGCGACATTAATTCTTTTACAACTGCGATTTTGTTCTTAGAAAAACGAAAAATTACATTGTCGCTGCCAACAAGCATCAAGCCTATGGCAACCTGCTCCTGAATTTCAGGGCGGATGGATGCCGATAATATGCTAAAGTGCGCTTGCATTTTCTTTTGAATTAATATTTCGTTGTAAAAACTCCAAAAATAGGTTAAAAGAACCTTCTAACCAACTATCAACAAATATTTCATCTATTAGTTTGGTTTCCAGCGCACTTTTATTAATATTCCAGTCTAAAGGAAGCTGACTAATCAATTCAACGGTATTTTCCTGACAATGTTTTACTTTATTGAAAAAATTGTCGCGAATTTCCGCCAGACTCGATTTGTTTAATTCATTATCATTGAATAGTTTTTGAAATAGAGGTGAGTTGATAATACTGTCTTCATAAGTGATTTCGCATATCGGAATATTAATATTACAGGTGTTTAAGATTGTTTCGTGGTCAATAGGTATAAAATTCCGTTGATTTTCAGTATCAACTAATAGGTTGTAATTGCCCTGGTTGCGGTCATCATTGGCAAGCCAGATATCGAATAAGGCAATATACAAAAGGTCTTTTCTGTTTGGAAAGTTTCTTCGTTGCTGACTTGAGATATTGGCAGTAAAATCAATCACTTCGGCAAACGTTCGCGAATATTGTAATCCAAAACAAGTAGTGTCGAAATAATAGGCATTTATGTTGAATTCCGAAGGTATATGTTCCCTTTTGACCGAAATTAGTGCAAAATCAGGTACATTTAATCCCCATATCTTTAGAAATGAGGCTCCAATAAATTCACACATAAGTCTTACTGCTCCACCTCTTCCTGTTGCATATTTGCAAACATAGCTATTCATATCATTACAGGATAGAAGTACAGGGCGGCTTCCACCTGTTTCAAATATCCTGTCGGCTGTTTGTATACTATATAGCTTTTGCATTTATATCAATTTATAATAACCTCCCTACTCCTCAATTTTGGTATTATGTTGTTCCGATGGAAAATAATGGGATTGTTTGGGTTCATCATTTTTATATAATGCATATATTCTGAATTTTAAATTTCAATTGTTGATGTGTATGCATTTTAATGAAAGTTGGTTTAATCATAACAATTTTAATATTTTATCCCAATTGTTTTCCATATACAGAGAAATACCACGTCCCGGATTGAAAATAGGGTACATCTTCCGAAAATCACTCACCGCATTGGAGTACGAATCATTTGTAATGTATCCCTTGCTTGCAAGATAAAGCAATGCAATAGATGGTGAACGAGACAAACCCTGATTGCAATGAATTAAAATTTTTCGATCAGCTATATGTTTGTCAATAAATTCCATAGACGACTTCATGATTGGATTGGTATAGGTTGGGCTTAATTCCTTTTCCATATCAACCATATTTAGAAATAAATTTTGACCTTTCTCCATTACCAAATAATGAGGATGAGTTGAAGGCAGTGAACCTTTATAGCCTACAGCATTGACATGACATGGGTGTTTACAAGCATGAATCACCACCCAATCTGCCAAAGGAGAAATATTGCATTCTTGATCCGTGCCGATGTAAATATTTGGATAAATTTCTGTCATTATTCTATTCTTTCATAAGGATATAATCCTTTTAAGTTTCTATGCAAATATGAACCTATCGATGGTGCATTAAGAAGTCCATCATATTCATTTTGGGCAACACCTTTGTATATATACATAGTCCCATTCAGAAACCTAATATAAACAATCTGATTTGCTTCGTCGTAGCCTATTTCAGCTACATTTGAAGAACTAACTTGTTGCATTACTGGATAACTCATTTTCTTCCTCCTTTAATTTTTGATTTCTCCAAAGAGATAAAAGTTTATTATAATCTTCAATATTAATATTTTTATCTTCCATCCATTTCTCTGAAACTTTCGGATCGGAACCTTTAGGGGCATTTGAAAGTTTGTAAAATTGAACTCTTGAAGGAATTTTTACACCTTCGCCTGAAATAATTCCCTCCCCAGTTCTTAAACTGGGCAATAAATCGACCATTGTTTGCAATTCATCTTGAATCGCTGAACGAATATGGGCCCTATCTTTAGAATTATTCATTCTTAATGCAATGATTGTACCGCACTGGCTCAATACTGTTTCGTCCAATTCGGAAGGGCGCTGTGTCACTAATGCTAATCCAACACCATATTTTCTTCCCTCTTTTGCAATACTTTGAACAGCTCGTGAGGATATAGAATTTTCTCCAGCTTTTAAATAATTATGAGCTTCTTCTAATACAATTAATAAAGGTTGTTCTTTACCTCCATTGGGCAAATTCTGTCCCCAAAACAATGCATCATAAATAATTTTCAACAGAGTTCCGGATATTGAAGTCATAATTTCACTTGGAATGCCAGATAAATCAAGTATAGTTATCGGTTTATCACTTCCTAACCACTCAAAAAGCAAATTACTTAGATCACTTATAATTATTCCATCTAAATTTGGTTCGTAATCTCCCGGGTAAAAGAGAAAATTGTAAGTGGAGTCTTTTAGTTTTAATCTCACACTATCAAGAAATCCTAAAATTCCCTTGGCTTGAAAATTTAAAAACGGTGCACCTCCACCAGGACTTGCTGGAGGATATTCATTTGAAATTAATCGTTCAGGATTTCCATTTATTATTGGATTATTAACGGAATTCAAATCCCGGCTTATGCGAAGAGTTTTTCTCTCAAAATCGTCACAATCAAACCACAGTTTTTTTATGCTAAATGGTATTGGAGTATCAGCAGTAATAAGCTCCGTTCCTATATCAATTGCATTTGCCCGTGCGGCTTGTATTTTTGATTCTTCAATTTTTGTTCTAAAATAATCTCTGTTTTGGTCTGAAAGAGAACCCGAAAAAATACTCATTAACTCATTGAAGGGCAATGCCCAGAAAGGGATGCATAATTCCTTTTCATCATTAGCACTGTTAGCTCTAATCTTATAAACATTACTTTTACCTTTTAAAATACTATCATATTCTCCATGTGGGTCTATTACAAGTATTCTAGAGCTTTTATAATTTTTATCTGCAATTGCCTTTAAAAGAACACCGACAGCATTTGATTTTCCACTACCTGTTGAACCAAGTATTGCGCAATGCCGAGAAATTAGTTTGTTTAAATCAATCTTGGCATTTAGGCTTTCTGAAATACTAATATTGCCAATGGTTATTGAGTTATTAGTATCAAATCCACCATAAACAATATCCAAATCTTTAATCGTCACCAAATGAACCTTATCACCGGTAGTTGGTGATTGAGAAACTCCTCGTTCAAATTTTCGGCCAATTTGTTCACCAATTAAAGCCATGTTAAGAAATTGTCGATTGTCAAGTTTGGAATAATCTTGTTCAATAATTTCTTTCATTCTTTCAGGAATTGCGGCTGCACCAATTTGTGTGACAATTCCGTAAAGATTTGTATAGCCAAGCGGCACTTTTAAGAACGATCCAATTTGACCAATTCGATATACAATCCCATCAATAACAGGCATATTTGATTTAATATTGTCAGATAACTGAACTGTAATAGTATTGCCGCTTACACTAATAATTTCTCCAACTTCAGTTTGAAAATTTTTCATTTTTTCTGCTCTTCAGTTACATTTTGGGAAAAGATCATTGATTGAATGAAGTCAACAAAACACTTAAAGTCCGTAATCTTTAGTTCTCCTTCTCCTGTCCATTTTTCTTCCCCTTTTGCTTCGGTATTCATTACCTCGTTAGGATTATTTGGAGCATCTTCATCAAAGTAAAGGTTAATGTTAATAGTATCCTCTTTATCAGGTTCTCTTTTTAATCTCCATTTACCATACTGACAACCAATTACTGCAGATCTACAACCAAAAATTGACATTTTACTATTTTCCTTAGCTAACTTTGCAAGCATTGATTCTTCAGTAAACAAATATCCGTTTCTTTTTCCTTCATTCCACTGAATATCATAACATAGCACACACACATGTGCTAATGTATTTGACTTTAATGCTGTTAAGATTCGTTCATTAATATGTTCATCGCCAAAAGAATAACCACATATAATAAGTATAGTATCTGGTTGCCTAAGAAAATGACTTAATCTGTCTCCTAAAGCAGTATATGGCTGTTTTTTTGAATCATTATATTTTAACGTTGACGGATAAATTAAAATATCCTCTGAATCAGAATCTTTCCTCCAAACCTTTTTTGTTTCTTCGTCATAATGCCAGCCTAATGACCCATGAATCTTCCATAACTTTGTTTGGTTTGGTAAGAAGCATAAATCATCAACAGAATTTGAATTAAAAAAAGGTCTGAAACTTCCTGTAAAGCCATCATAATAAGGAATGTTTTTATGTTCTAAGCCTAATTCAAATAGGTAGTCATAATTTGTTGTAAAAATTTCAATTGGGTACTTTCTATCGGCTTTTCCAATCCATTCCGCAAAATCGACATGAATTACATTATCCAGATCAATCTTTTCGTGAATACTTACCGCAGTTCTAATTTGATTCTTTATTTCTTTAATCAAGTTATCAAAATCTTTTACTTTAAGTCCATTTAGTATACCATTTCCAATGATCTGTTTCTTTTGCTCAAGATTGGATAATAAACTCTCAACATTATATTTTTCAACTTCTATCTCAAGTTTAATCTCATCTATAGCTCCTTTGTACAAAACCATATTAGATAATTCCTTTTCAATGTCCTGCGTCATTTTCGCTATTGCAGGAACAACTACTGAAGCATTATTTTTCTTCGCAAGTGAAGTTCCTGCTCCAAATAAAAATGCAACTTTCTTTTTGTCTGAAACTAAAAGTTGTTGCAATCCTCTAATGTATTCCGATGGATCATGTGTCATAATGTTTTTCTCCATTTTAAATTTTCACCCTTACCTCCCCACTCATCAACTTCGGCAATAAAGAATCCCGAAGGGAGGTTAGTGTACGGATTTGGTTTTGGTTATTAAACATTTTTTTAAAATATGGCTTTGCCATTTCTTCAAATTCCTGAATAACCAAGCTATCAGGCAGAGAAATCTTAAGTTCTTTGAAAGTCGTGGTTGTAATTGTGTCAAAAACGCTTCCATAGGCTGCTGCTTGCAATTCATTGACGGAATATGCTACGAGCAAATAAGTGAAAAAGAAACATCCTTCAAACTTCGGTTTAATCCCATAATTAGATTGGCTGTATGCCATTGGCTCTGAAAGCAAGCAATATTTACCGACAGTTCCTCTTGCTGAAATGACCGTTGAAAATTTTGGTAGCAATTTTGCCGAACTATTTTGTAATCCTATTTCCGTAATCGATTTTTCAGTACGCACAATAAAATTCTTGTGGTTTGTTGAAATATCACCACAGGAAAGCCATTTGATATTTCCATCCCAATATTCGGCATTTTCGGTTTTGGGTGTTCCTCCACCTATCAATTCTATTGAATCAAAAAGATTTGTTTCTACCCATACTTCCTTTGCCTCCTCCACAAACCATTGTCTAAAAAGCGTTTCTGCCATAGCTTCTAAAGTAGCATTTTGTCGGTGCAGCAGATCTATTTTATCATCTAAACTGGTAAGTAATGTGGCGATTGCGCGTTGTTCAGATAATAAAGGATAACTAATAGGAATGCCTTTCAAAATTCCTGTATTAATAGAGGGCATTGTTGCCCCAACAGAAATATTTAGAATATATTCTCTAAACTTCGGTTGCTGAAAATAATAACTAAGAAATCTTGAATCAACTTCGGTCTTATCAGGCCTAACTCTTAACATTCTGGATGAAAACATCCAACCGTCTTGCTCTGGTTTGACAAAGGCACTTAAATCCACAGATCCAACGCGGGTAAAAATAATATCACCTTCTTTCAATAAATATTTCGAGAGTCTTATTTTATCTTCGTCTGTGACACTTGGATAGTTGAAATTTTTAATCTTAAAATCTTGAATGTGTTCAACCGTTATAACCGGAGTACCTCCTGTTACATATTGTCCGTTCTTTAATTGGCTTCCAAATGGTCCAGTCTGAACTTCAGAAATTTCGCCTAATTCTGTCTCTTTCCACTCACTCATTGGTATTAATCGTTAAATGGTTAGTGGAAATACTTTTGACTGAAGGTTGGTTTTTCATAGTTTCGAAATAATAGTTTAAGCGAGATCTTGCCTTTTAAATAGTTGCAGAAACAGTTTTGTTTGATTCGGTAAACAGGTTAATTGGCACTTTAAATTGGTTAAACTGTTGGTATCCAATTAAACCGGTATGTTGCAATTGCCCCACAATAATAGCGGGATGTGTTTCGTACCTGGCTGCATATTCCACGAAATCGCGCTCATTAAAATGCATATTGGTTGTCAGACTTTCATAAGCAGCCTGTGGAAATAAATATTTCTGTGCAAATTGGTTGGCTTCCTTTTCTTTTGCTTCATCTATTGGGCTGCCGTGCAAATCTTCGAGAAATATATCCTTTTTACCGTGTTTCAGAATATGACCCGCTTCGTGGTAAAAGGCAAACCAGAAACTATCATTTGTTTTGTAACGTCCGGATAGTTGAATAATCGGATTTTTACCTTTCCACCAGGTGGCGCCACTGATCGGCGCTTTCGGTAAGCAAGGCGTATACAGAACCGCGACACCACATCGGGCACAAATTTCCTGTAACTGCTCCTTAAAATCTTCGGGTTGATGAATAACCAATGTTTTTATTTCATCCAGTGTATTATTAAATGCTGATTTATCAAATTCAGGGAGTTTACGATTGGCTGATTTGTGCTCCCCAATCCGTAACCAAGCTGATATAGCATGAGGACTTTGGGTATTGGCAAGCGATATTTTAAAAGCGGTTGCAACAGCTTCCTTTAAATAAATGTCTTCCCATTGACGTGGAGAGGCAATACTAAAAAACTTTAGCAGGGCATTGACTTGTTCTGGTTTGTTCAATGTATCAGGCAACCATTCCATTTTTCTCAATTCCCTGACAGGAAACAGGTCTAACCAACCGTAGCAACTTTCAAGGAATTCTTGTTGCTCAATATTGGCAAGTTCCATGCGGTATTCATTTTCGCGTGCCATCCAGAAGCTTACGGCAATTCCTAATACCCGTTCAAGTAAAATGGCCGTTTTGAGCGTAATGGGTTCACGCCCTTTAATAATATCGTTCAATTTTTCTTTTGGCCGCCCAATCCTTTCGGCCAATTCAGCCTGTGACATGCCAATTGTATCAATCGTTTCCTGGATCGTGTCGCCCGGAGGAGAAAGTAATTCCTTTTGTAGTTTTAAATCGGAGCTCATAGTGTCGTGTTTTTAGTCCAATTTTGCCTCTGATTTCAAGGCTTAATGGTAATCTTCAGTACCTAAAATCTGTATATCCGTTATTCGGATGCAGTCGATGCTGCTGTCATCTTTTACCGGGACAGGATGATGATCAGGGATGAATACAATTCTGTAATTTCCCGAGATATCAACGGCAAATTCGCCCTTTCTGTCCCCTTTTAGTTCATGGCAGTTGGCTGCAGGAATCGATTTCAGGACTTCCAGATTATCAGATGCAGAAATTTCTTTCATCCGCTGATTTACCTTCTTCGCCATTACGCCAAATGCTTTTTGAATTTCTTTTGCCTCGGTTAAACTTCGCGCTAACTTATTTGATTTAAAAGATATTTTCACTGCAAAGATAATTTAATTAACTAAAAAGGTTAATAAAAAATAAATATATTTTTAATCCAGTTTTATTTTCTTCAGATTCTCTTCAATTGCGTTGTTCAGCTCGATCTCTTCTTTCAGTTGTTCTTCAAATTCGGCTTTGAGTTTGGAAAACCTTTCCTTAAAATCGAAATCATCTTCATCGTCGGGCAAACCAACATACCGTCCGGGTGTAACCACATAATCCAACTCTCTCACCTTATCAATTGGAGCAGAAGCACAAAATCCTGCCACATCTTCATAGTTACCTTCCTGATTTCGCCAGTTGTGGTAAGTGCCCGAAATTAAGGTAATATCTTCCTGCGAGAGTTCACGCGTTCGGCGGTTAATCAAATGCCCTAAGTTGCGCGCATCAATAAACAAAATTTCATTACTGCGGTCGCGGAAATTACCGTTTTTACGGTCACGCCTTAGAAACCACAAACCGGCAGGAATTTGAGTGTTCAAAAACAACTTGGCTGGCAGGTTTACAATACAGTCAATCAAACCGGCTTCAATCAGCGCTTTTCGTATTTCCCCTTCACCCGATGATTTTGAAGTCAATGCCCCTTTTGCCAATACAATTCCGGCCTGGCCAGTCGGAGCAAGATGGTAAATAAAATGTTGCATCCATGCAAAGTTGGCGTTTCCCGAAGGTGGTGTTCCATATTGCCACCGTCCGTCAGTCCGCATCAGATCACCACCCCAATCGCTCACATTAAAAGGAGGATTGGCAATGATATAATCGGCCTTCAGGTCTTTATGTGCATCGTTCAGGAACGAACCTTCGTTGTTCCATTTCACCTGTGAGCTGTCGATACCGCGGATTGCCAGGTTCATTTTGCACAACCGCCAGGTGGTTTGGTTGCTCTCCTGTCCGTAGATCGAAATATCGTTAACGCCTCCCTGGTGTTCGAGCACCAATTTTTCCGATTGTACAAACATTCCACCGGAACCACAGCACGGATCAAACACGCGTCCTTTGTAAGGTTCGAGCATTTTTACCAGGAGTTCAACAATACTGCGTGGCGTATAGAACTGTCCGCCCTGTTTTCCCTCAGCAAGCGCGAATTCACCAAGAAAATATTCAAACACATGACCGAGTACATCGGCGCTTCTGGCTTTGGCATCGCCTAAGGCAATATTACTTACAAGGTCGATCAGTTCACCCAGGCTTGTTGGATCTAAATTTTGACGGGCAAAAACTTTTGGCAAAACACCTTTTAGTGAGGCATTTTCTGTTTCAATGGCATCCATCGCCTCATCCACAATCTTGCCTATTCCTGTTTGTTTGGCTTTCGATTGTAAAAAAGTCCAGCGGGCATCCTGTGGTACGAAGAACACATTTTCTGCTTTATATTCGTCCTTGTCCTCAGGGTCCGCGCCATTTGCCTCATCTTCTTTGAGTTTTGCATAAAGCTCTTCAAAGGAGTCGGAGATGTATTTAAGAAATATCAATCCCAAAACGACATGTTTGTATTCGGCTGCATCAATGTTTTTTCGGAGTTTATCGGCTGTTTTCCAGAGTTGCTTCTCTAAAGGTTCCTCGGTGTTAGTTTTTGTTGTTTTTGCCATTCTGTGGTTTTCAGGTTTTCATTGTTTTACACCTACAAAGTTAATTTAATAATTCCCATCGTCATCAGAAAAGAGACAGGAGAATTTGCTCTTATTAAACGTATGTATGCTTTTTTACTTTTGCGGAATACAATTTTGTCAAAAGCGGATTGATAATACATAAAATCGGGTAAGTATGTCTCGGTGCGAAGTCGTAAGGGTAGATCTGTGTGTCTGTTTAATTAACGATAAAAAGGACAGAACCGGGCGGCTCCATCCTTTTACTAAACCTAACTAACCTAACTAAACCTAAACACGAAGATTAATTACAATTATCGGGCCACAGAAGTTTCCCGCATTTCCTCTTTGGTTAATATATCACAAAAAAAGCCTAAGATGTCCAAGACAAGCCAGGTTAGGCACGATTTCAATGCATGATCATGATTGTAGCACTCTTTCATCCCCGGAGTATACCTGTTTTTTTCATAATGACGACGATGTGCCCTCAATACAGGAGTCTGATTTATTTCTGATAAAAAAAATCTCCAAACTGAATCAATAGGGTTGGTACATTAACTTCATTGATATTAAATGAATTCATTAATTTTTAGTATAAAGAAAAATTCACATATGTGTGAAAGACGGAACCCCTTTTAGACACGGTGTAATACGATCCTGCGAAATTGGTCTCATTTTTGCTTGGTTATAAAATAAGAAATAGAATATTAACTCACGTTACGCATTATTTTGGTTATTATGCTGCTCTGGGTGTTGATAAGCAGAGCAGTTCGTTATGTGCGGCTTTCAAGGCTGCCTGGTAGATTCTTGCTTTCATTGCGAAATGGTTTTGGTTTGTCCTTTGTTTGAGCCATTCCATCTTCACATAGGCAAGGATGGACAGCACAAAGTGGTTTGACTGGGTCTTTGCCGTTTTGGTTGGCGACTTGGCAAAACATAAATTGCTCTTGATGGATTTATGGTATTCTTCTACGCCCCACCGTTTTTTGTAGATTGTAGTGATCTGTTCATATGATAAGCTCAAATCGCTGCAAACCAGGTACAACTCGCCCACTGTACCATCCTCGTTTTTGAAGACTTGCTTTACAAGCAACAGCGGATAGTCAAGACCTTCAAGCCAGACCTCCACGGTTTGCTGTCCCGGCTGCAGCGTTTCGATGCTTACATATTCGTGTTTCTCTTTTGTACCGGGGCACAGGGCCACTTTCCGGTTCGATTTGAGTGCCATCACAAAGTTCCGGCCTAATTTCCCCTTGATGTGTTCCATGTTTTCAACATTGGAATACCAACTGTCGCAAACAAGAAAGTCAAAAATGAAATTTCTGTCACATTGGCTGACCATTTCCCTGAATAGCTCGTTCTTTGTCTTACTGCTTTTGCGCTTCAACTTCCCTGTCCTTTTATCGGTTGCCCAACTGTCTTTCCTTACAAACTCAACGGCACAGGGCAAGCGCACCCCCTGGACATCGACAAGGGCGGTAAGAAAGTTGACACCTTTTACCGACCGGTTAAATACATGGTCCCAATGCCAGCATATCAACTCGCTTTCGTCTGTGTAAGGTTTCTCTTCTATCGAATCATCAAAACTTAACACGATCGGGTCTCCGCTCCTTGTCAACTCTTGAACGTAGGGCTTCACTTTCTTCCACAGGTATTTGGAACCATAATCTCCACTGGACAACTCCCTGGTTATTTTATCGTGGCTTATCGACAATAAACCGGCCATGCCTGTTGCAGTTGCATAGGAAGTCGAGCTTATCAGATAATCCGTATATAGGTCTGTAAAGTTTTCCACAATATTGTAATTTTATCTCGCTAATTTAACCCATTTACTGCGTAAGGTGAATTAGTAACAAAAAATTGCATATAAGGCTGACATCCATTATGGATTTTGCAAGGAAAGCAAATATTAGTGCAGGTGAAATCGGGCCAAAAAAAGTTTACATGGTAGACTTTCTCATCTTGGATACAGTTTATCATGACAAGATGTGGATACATTCTCAGAAACAAACCTTCCAACTCGTTGCATTAAAGGAACTCCAATATAGGAAACGTCCTGTCAATATCTTCAGTTACACAGAACCGTTGAAAGGAAAACTGAAAGAAATGAACCTGGAAGCATGAATTCCGGGAATTCCTATTCTGGAGCGATATGGATCTTGCAAAACAATTTTGCACCCATACTTGATTATTTGGGAATGAAATTGAAATCAGTATAAACGCGTTTACACAAAATAAACTGGGTTTATGATGGAGAGTCATTTCGAATGATGGGGATGAAGAATAGCTTTATTTTGACCCCAGTTCTTGAGATCTTTTAGCAGCTTCAAGATGGCTGATCAATTTCGATTGTAATTCAATCTGCTGATACAAGCTTGCTATTAAATCATCCTTAACTAAACATTTCTCGCAGTCAGGAGCAACTGCATTATTGGCTTGTAAATCTGCTTTTATCCTTTCAGAAGGTATCATATGGTCACTTGATCTTACCATTGTACCACTGCCAGCAATTAACCAATCCGGATCTAAATCTCGACAATTGTCGAATATTTTTTCAAGTATTGAACTTCCTATGTCTGCTTCTCTTCTTAATTGTATACCAAAATAGCCATTGCCAAGACCAAGATCCTTCTCAAGTCTTGTGGGTTTAATATTCTTAAAATCAAAGTACTGATACAACCTTTCAATGGCCTTCATAAAATAGTTATAAAAATACCTAAAATAGTCTACGTAAAATTTGGATATATCTACAATAGCCTATATTATTGTATTTGAATTAAATGTCGAATTTACAACTATTTAAACGTTAAATACAGTTCATTTTAATAAAAAACTGGACCTATCAAACTTGTAGAGGTTGTGAAAAAACTGAAACGTTCATCAGATGATAATTTTGAAAATACATGGTGGCTTTAAATCTTTCTTAGATCAGTATAAATACAAATTCACATTCATTATTAACTAATTAAAAACCCTGATCATGGTTCTCATTGAAGAAGAAAAATTGGAAGAGATAATTAGGAAAGCCGTAAAGGAAGAGATGGTTGTCATTCTGACAGGGACTGGTAAAGCGATGAATTTTACTATTGATGTTACCGTAAAAAAAGACGCAGAAGCAATTCCACCTATGGGAGAATCCAATTTAGCAAAAACAGAGGTCATTCTGATTGAAAAAGAAATCATTCAGAAAAAGCAAGATACAAATTATCCTCCCGCTCCACGACTGTTAAATTCCTTATCAGAATTGGCGAACTTTCTACAGATCAGCAAACCAACAGCATTGAAATTAAAAAATAGTGGTCGTTTCCCTTATACAAAAATAGGACGAAAGCTGATTTTTAATTCGGAGGAGGTTCTTAAAGGGGTAACGGTAGAGAAGCATAGATCAAATCCATAAATAGGGCTGACCGTTGAAAATGATTCAGAAAAAAGCAGACACAATTTTGCAAGTATATTAACCAATTTAAAAAATCTTGATTATGGTAGTCATCGATGAAGAGAAATTAGACGAGATGGTTCGCAGAGCCGTTAAAGAAGAGATGGAATCAATTTTGACCAATACCGGAAAAGTAATGGATTACATTATTGGCGTTGCCGCAAAAAGTGGGAGAGAAGTCCTCCCGTTGGAACGTGAATCTACACCGCAGAAAAAAGTCAACATGCCTTCGGTAGGGGAACAAACTGTGCATATCCGACAGGCAGAACCTTCGGTAAAATCAAAGTATTTACATTCAATGAATGAGTTGGCTGAATTATTGGGCTGTAGTGTACAAACCGCCCAAAGAATTAAAAACAGTGGTCGCATTCCTTTTAAACAAATAGGACGTACCATTATTTTTGATTCTGAGGAGGTTCTTAAAGCCTTAGACCATAAAATGCGAAAAACCTAATTAGTATCAAAGTAAGTTCAGACTTTGCGACCACAAAAAATAGCCAGTAATCTTTTACTCTAATATACTGTGGTGCTTGTAGAATATACTTGTCCCAATTTCGCCATACTGAACCCTCCAGGCAAATTGGAATATTCGCGAGGGTCAGCATACTATTTGAGGTTTGATCCAATCATGTGAATCAATATTACAGCTCATGAGTTTTTGTGGCCACAAATCACGTTTCGGTTATAATTACCTGTAGCCAAAGTGATTTTTATTACCCACAAATTTTGCCACCCTTTAATCTCAATCTATTCCCCCTTTTCCGGAATAATAATCTGAATTACCTGGTCCTATTAGATGCCAATATTAGTATCGGTAAAACCTGCCAAAAAAACTTGTTGCATCGCTGAAATATACTATGCTAATTTCAACTTTGACAGTATTTTAGGCAGGTAAATTTGGTCATTTAATTTTAGGATTTACCACGAATTAGTTGTATCTTTACGTATATTCGATGAAATATCTAAACGTTTCAGAGATATTCTCACCTCAATTTGTCGGTTCTTTCATTTTCCCCTTCGACTCGTAAATATTTAAGCTCTTTTTTCCAATGATTCCTTCTTAAAAAAGAGCAGTTTTTTGAAAAAGAACACAAAAATTGCAGATTTTATTGGGTTTAGGTGTCAAAATAGGTCATGTTGGTGCCTATTTAACACTGTTTATGACCCCCAAAATCAAAAGATCTACATATTAAACCACAATTATTCAGGTTACTACCCTCATTTTTTTTTTGAAAATCGAGCACATCATATATAGATGGCCGAGCCGCCCAGTCAAATCATTGTGTGCACAATAACATAACAAAAATAGGATATATGACAACGTATACCTATCGTAATATTTAATTAATTGACATACAGAAGAATAGAGTTCATTATTATTTAATATATAAATATTATTTTAGAGTTACTATTGGTTTTTAAACTACCATTATTTGTATCGTTTTCAGGTTTAATTAGTCGGTTTAGTAATTTCGGAAGAAAAAGTTTTCTACCAGTTTTAAATTTTGGAATAATGGAAGTCTTCAACAGATTGAATGAAGAAATTCTTTAGGGTATTGAACTGGTGAAAACCCCGCAAACAATTAAATGGCTCCGTCACGAATATTTTGCCCTTTTTCTTGTAGGGTAAGCCAACTATGAATATGGCGAAAAAGTTTACTCCTCAAAGTCATTGATTGAGAATCCTGATATCAATTTCGAAAATTACAGACAAGATATTTGGCTACACAAATTTACCCCCTATACAACTATATTGGCACCCTATTTTAAAAAATGCATAGGTTATATTGCTAAATTATAAGCTTATAGTTCCTTTTTTTAAAAAAAAAATTGCCCATCATAACAAGAAGGCCGAGCCGCCCTGCCAATTCATTGTGTGCACAATAACATAACAAAAATAGGATTTATGACAATGTATACCTATTGTGATATTTAATTAATTGATATACAGAAGCATAAAACTTGTTGTTATTTAGCATACAATTATTATTTTTGAATTACTATTGGTTTTTTAATCTACCCTTATTTGTATGGTTTTCAGGTTTTATTTGGGAGTTTTGAAAACTGTAAAAGAAAAAGTTTTTCAACCAGTTATAAATTTTGGAATAAAGTAAGCCTTCTGCACATTGAATACTAAGATTATTTAGGGTATTGTCTGGTACCCCCCCGCAATCACGCCTAAAGCTATGCCGTATATACTTAGTTTATTTTCTATTGGGGTAAGCCCCCATAAAAATGTGGGAAAGTTGGTTCATTACTGTCAATACTCTAACGTGAGCTGGATTTTATTTTGAATTTTCTTGCTCTCAAATATTTCATGGTAGTTATTTCACTACTTAAACTACCTTCACTACCATCATTGCTGTAGGCTACCTCTCACTACCTTTCACTTCCTTATTTCTATAAAAATATTAATTTAAAATATTGATATATAGAAGGATAGTGTAAGTAGTGAAAGTAGTATTAAAATCGCTCGTATGAGTATTAATCATATTTTAATGTTAAAATGGAAGTCTTTCCATATCATTATCGTCCGGGTCATTTTTCTTGATCTCATCGAAGTCGTCTTGGTCTAACATGGGCGACATATCACTGTTGCCGATCTCAATATCACCCATCTTTGTTGGTCTCAGGTTGGTATTTATCAAATCGTAATCAAAGCAATAAGCCTGATTGTTCCATTCCTGGTTTGCCTCCTTATCCCTGAATTTTTTGTTTTTAATTTTGCCCAGAAAGTAATGAGATTTTTCGAGATAGCATTGAATTGTTTTCTCGCCCAGGACCGACATATTACTGCGCCTCGAATATTCGGCATACATAGGATATAGTCCATCCCACCTTACGAAAAGAGTCATCTTTCCACCTCCATAGATTACTGGGTTTTCGCACCCAACATATTTGTTTTGAGCAACATCGTGCAGCACGTAATTGCGGCCTTCTTTTATTTTATTCTGTTCGATTAGTGTGGCGAAGATGGTCCAAAAGTTTCTGATGTCGTCGCTGCTCTCGATAAACTTCTGCTGTTCGCTGATCACATTGGTGCCAAATTTCAGCACCTCGTCGAATGTGAAAGGGAAATTAAACTTATCCTCAAGGATTCTAAAACTGGTAAGAATAGTTGATAGATTCTTTTGAAGACGGACTGATACATGAGGGCAAAGGTTTGATATCTTAGTTTGAATTATACTATTAGTCTCTGGAAATCTTTCAATTATCATCTCCCGGTATTTCAAAAAATCATCTGTAAGGTGCGCAAGTCCCTTCTCTTCAATGCTTTTAAGCTCGTTGTATTTGGTTTTCTGTTCATCGGTGTATTCGGACTTAAATGAGGTTAAACAAAGGCACCGCTCCAACAGGGCGACATCTTGTGTGGGTAAATCCTGACCGCATAATAAAGCCATTTGATTAATTAAGATATGCTCGGTTTTACTTCCATTTGTCGAAAAACTCCCGTGTATTTTAGCCTGTCGATTGTAGATCGATTTAAGCACTTCGATTAATTTTATGTCAATGGTATTTTTGTATTCATCTATCAGGCATAATGAGTTCTGAAAAGATTTGAGAGTTTGTGAAAGCCCGTATACGGTCACTTTCGAAAGATTATTGATCGGTTGTTTCTCTCCGAAAAATGCCAGTAAGCAATCAGCCATTTGAGTTTTTCCGGTCCCCTTTGGCCCAAAAAAATTGATCAGCGGAAGTTCCCCATGCACGAGCTTAAATATTGCATCCGAAAATAAAGCAGTCAAAAAAGCACAAATACAAATCATCGTATTTTCACCAAAAACATTTCGATAACGGTAACTCCAATCTTCGAATGTAAATTCGCTTGTAAGGTGCAAAAACTTCTTTTCGCAGAGGTAGGCGGTTTTGTCGTTGGCATACAGATTACTAAATGGTTTGATCAGATAGTTCTTATCACCTATTGTAATCAGACCGTTACTATCCGTATTTGTAAATTTACCGTCAAGAGTAGTCACACCATTGGCCCACGCCCAGAACCCTTCAGGCTGCCAACCCAACTGTTCGATTTCGTTGCAGTAGATTGTATTCGAATATAACCGTTCCTTGATGTTATCAAGCTGCCTTTGGTCTCCTTTAAACACGTAGTTTCCCTTCTCTTCGACTGCACATTTAAATCGGCGCACATCGTTCAGATCCTTTGTATCAAGCGAAATGCTTACCTTCAAACCAAATTCATTTGTCATTTCAAATAGCTTGAAATGAGCGCCAGATGTGTTCGAATGGATGATTGGTATAATCACGAAATTCGATATCTTCTGAATAGACCCACCTGATACATGATAGATCGAACTATTTTTGTAATAATGCTGATAGTGGTTCAGGTCGTTCAGCTGTTCTTGATTTAAGTCCAGTTGGTTTTCGACTGTATAATTAGCCGGTTCATCGTTCGGTTCGAACGACTTGGCATTTTTCTTCGAATATCCGGAGAGAATCTTTTTGAAATCGCCGATCCCCAACTTCATTCCTTTGTTCTTAAATGCGGCGGTCGTGTTATTGATCTTAATCACCCGCAAACCTTCTGGCAGGTAGGAAATCAGTTCAGCAAGGCTGTTGATGGCCTTACTCATAAAAACATCGTCAGCAGGAGAAATTTCTTTGGTTACGCACCCGATGTACCAATCGGGGAAGTTGATATAATCAATGTTCACATTGTAATCACCAATTTCTTCATCAATTTCCCCTCTTTCTTCAGTTTTTATCCGAACATCGAGGCCAAAGCTGATGAAACGTTTCAAGTTCTTAACTGTAGGAGTCTCCTCCATATTCCGATCATTAAATGCTGAGTCGAGGATTTCATCGAAAATAACCTTCTTTGTGAGTTTCTTTAGTTTCTGGATCTCGGATTTCTGAACAGGCGCACCATTCATCCCAATGTAGTTCTTATTATCGTTGAGATGATAATCAATCACATCCTCATTTTTCGTAAGGATATGAACCTCGTTCTCTTCGACAATACTAATCTTGGCTTCTTCCAAAGCAAAGAAGATCCCCTCTTCGCTATTCGTCTTCATCTTTTCACGGAGATGGAAGATATCTTTTACAAGTTCGGTTTCCTTGATTCCAAATATGGAAGCACAACGCTGGATATAGGCCAACCGCACATTCTTGTCGTGGATCAGACTGATATCATTCGTAATTTCGGTGATCATTTCACCTTTACGTGTTGGATTGGTTTCGAGCTCTTTTTTAAGTTTCGACGCTTTGAACTCGATAAAATCGATCTCGTTATTATTGATATATTGCAAGGCAAATTCAGGATCATTCTTCCTGATGAAACTGTCGGGATCTTCGCCATCCGGCAACACAACGATACGCAGATTAATCTGTTCAGTGAGTAATGTCGAGATATGTTTGAGGACAGCTGCGGTTCCTGCTTTGTCGGCGTCCAATAACAGGACTATATTCTTTGTCCACGGTTTAATTAAGTTGATCTGTTGTCTGGTCAGTGCGGTACCGCTCCCGCAAACAGTGTTTTCGAATCCCAATTGATGCATCATGATAACGTCATGCTGACCTTCAGTAAAGTAACAACGGTTCATTTTTTTGATTTTCGTCTTCGCCTGGTGCAAACCATAAAGTAGCGTCGACTTTTTAAACAGATCGTCCTCCGCACTGTTTTTGAATTTTGGTAGAAGTTCGTCGTTTAAACGTCTTCCAGTGAAGCCGCGAATTTCACCAACTCCATCTTGGATTGGGTAGGTTATCCTTCCGCCAAAGAAACCACTCTCAGCAAAACCCAATCCCCATTTTTCGAGAGATTCGGGTGAAATTTTGCGCTCTTCCGTAAGCCACATTATCGCAGCTTCGTGTTTTGAAAGTGTATTCTTGAATTCGCTATTTTGTTTATCAAGTGCGGTAAGTTCATTCTCGCGTTTTTTTAAAGTAGCCAGTTCTTCGGGTGACAGTTCGCGCTCAGGTACATCGATGTGGCATTTCTTTGCGATCATTTTAACCGCAACTGGAAACGAAATGTGTTCGTGTTCCATGATAAAACTGAACACGTCACCACCTTTCCCGCAACCAAAGCAATAATAAATGTCCTTCGCCGGTGAAACAGTAAAACTGCCAGTCTCTTCGTTGTGAAAGGGACAAAGTCCCTTTAAGTGGACACCTGCTCGTTTCAGAGCAACATACTCACCGATAACATCTTCAATGCGTGCCGCGGCTTTAATTTGAAGTAATATTTCTTCTGCGATCATGTTATGATTCTTATTTTAGTTTGAAATGATTTATTTTCAGATTATCTTTCAAATGCAGCATCGCTGCCAATAATTAGGGTCTTTTCAAGTGAATACCTGATCAATCTTGAAAATGTCACCTTCTTTTCTTTGCAAAGCCTTTTGTATGCTTTGAACTCATCACGTGTAAGCCTGGTTGCAACGATCATCTTCCGGACTTGATCCTTTTTAATTTCATGTGTTTCCATCTGCTTGGTTTTTAAAATTCAAATTATGATAGTTATCGTTAACGTTTAACCCAAAATATCATTGTAAAAATATTTTTAGGCATTTTCATAATTATCCGGTTGTCCTTAGAGCTTCGAGCATCTCGCTACGAAGGAGATACTTTTTATTACCCAGGTTGTACTGATTGAATTTTCCGGCCTTGATCAATTTATCAAGTGTTGGGATTGTGATTCCTGCGAGCTTTGCAGCCATCGGTTTGGAAAGTTTGTCACCTTCAAACTCCGGGACCGATTTAGTTACTTTCAATTGGTTAAATACTTCATCCAAAACCTCTTTTAGTGTTTTTCTGTCAATTGCGATAAGAACTCTTTCGTTTTCCATGATTTTAAATTTTAATTAATAGAGATATATCGATTGCAAATATCGATATTACAATATTAAATATCGATAAAACTATAGATTATTTATCAACATTTCGCTGTTAATATCTTATTTTCTATTATTTTTATGGAAATATGAATAAGTATCAATAAATTTGCACCTATGGAAACTATGAATGAAAAAATTAAACGGCTAAGAAAGCAAAAAGGACTTAGTCAGGTCGAGGTAGCAAAAGCTGCCGGGATTACCCAATCCTCTTATGCAAGTATTGAGAAAGGCGATACAAAGTCGATCACAATTGAAGTTGGCAAGGGTTTTGCAAAAGCTTTGGGAATGGCTTTTAATGAATTATTTGACATTGAAAGTGACAGTCAAAAAATTGACGATTTAAACAATCAGATTAAAGAACTGAATGAAAAGCATAAAAACATTATTGAATCATATACTTCTGAAAGACTGATGATTAAAAATATAGTTTTAGCCGTTTCAGATCAGAATTTCAAACGAAGCATAGTTCGCATAAAATATGGATACAATGGTTTAGAAGAGGATATAAAAAATTTATTAATGGATATTTTAGATGAAACCAATAAAGGTTTTCTTCGCCAACTCGTAACTTTCGGCAGTTTTACTCAAAATGATATTAAGTCATTTTACGAGTATATGGGAGAAAAATTGGACGATGATTTTTTCAAAGTAAATGAATAAATTCTTGTGGTAATCAAAGCCAAAAAGTTAAAATATTGAAGCAATCTCGCCGTCTTTTTAATCGACAATTGATTTAAACTGTTCGTTTTGTATTGCACCAACCGATTGCAATTCAATGATTTTTTTCAGTTTCTCAATCTCTTTCTTCAGCTTTTCATTTTCTGTTATTTGGTTTTCTTCTGTGTTCGGATTATTTGGATCCTGATAAAGTTTACGCCAGGCTTTTTCCATTTGAACCAACATTACATCCTTATCAATCTTCATGTATTTTCTAACCATTCTTCCACCTTCCTGATGGCCAGTAATGGCGGTGACTGTCTCTCGGGGTACACCAAACGCCCCGGATAGAGTCATAAATGTTTTTCGCGATGTATGACCAGTAATCAAATCATATTTTGGTTTCCATTCGTCAGTTCTTGAATTGCCTATAAACTTAACTTTCTGGGTCTGTTCGTTGATCCCGGCAAGCTCACAACATTTTGTTAGCTGTTTGAGGTAATTACAATGAGATATTTTAAGAAATAACTTTGATTGATTTTCACATTTATCTATTATTCTCTGAGCTGCATCCACTAAAGGAATAACCACTTCAATAGGACTTTTTTGAAGTGTGATATGTATAAACCTACCTTTGATGTGCTCACGTTGCAAAAGAATCAAATCTCCTCTCCTTAACCCCGTTAAGCATCCGAAACAAAACACATCTCTTACCTGGTTTAATCTATGCGTTGGAAATTGGAAATAGTAAAGTGCCTTAAGTTCCTCAAAAGTCAATGAAATAAATGTAATATCATTACTCGGAGCCTTAAAGTTTTCATGTGCCGTACCTGAATAATATTTCCGTTTTTTTGCCCATATAAAAAATTGTTTAATAATCGCAAAGTAAGTAAATACCGTATTAGTTTGAAGCTTTTTTTCATTCACTGCATAAGCCCTTAGACCTTCAAAAAATGAATCATCAATATCATTAAACATAAGTTTCACCTTAGCGTACTCCTGGTAATTAGTCAAAAAGTTCTTCGCACACTCATGTTTCTGCAGCGTTTTAATTGATATAGTTTGTTTCTCAGACTCAATAAATTGGAGTATAATAGTGTCTATAGCTATGTTCTTGCCTTTAACGAAAGCTTTTCCGCTCAAAAAATCAACGATAAGCTTTTCGGTTATTTGAATATCGCTCAGTAAGCAATATTTAAAAAAATTGTCTGTTTTATCTTCGTACCCCTGAAGTAGTTCATTAACTTCTTTTTGTCGGTCACGTTCCTTTCCCTTGTTTTGTGGAATCACTCTTTGCGAATTACTCTCCCACTCGTCAGTTATCTTTATCTTTGTAATGGTTTTCCAATGGTTATTGTTTCCAAATGCGATGTTCGCTTTAATTGGAACAAATCCTTTTTTATCTAACTTGCTTTTATTGACGTAAAATTTAATGGTCGGCATAACAATGGGGTTTATCTGGCAAAGATAATGAAAAGGGGAAAGAAAAGGGGAAAGAAACCAGCAGAAAACCAGAAAAAAGCACAAAAAAAGAAATAAATTTTGTACACTAAAATACTGAATAACTGTAAGTATAATAAAGAGATACAAAACTACACAAAAATATTAAATTCTTTTCTGAAGAGAAGTCCATATCAGCTATTGATGCATTCAATCAAGCAGTTTTGGGCGATCAGGTAGCCATTCGACTATTTTCAGAATATGGTTTCCATATGGGACAGGCCATCAAATCAATACTTTATGCATATGATCCTGAAATAATCATCCTTGGAGGTTCACTTACAAAAGCGTATGATTTTTTCAAACCTGCGATGTTCAAGGCAATCCAGGATTTTGATTACCGCAATGTATTGACCAATCTGAAAATTGAAATATCGGAGCTTGAAAATTCTGCCATCTATGGTGCAGCAGCACTCTATCTGAATAGCAGCCAGCATTAACAGGCATCGCTTTCAACATTCATACTGAAAAAAACATTCCCGCCTATTTGGAGTTTGGAGAAAACAAATTCGCAGGTTTTACCCATTCCAATGTCATTATAACACGTTTCATTTCGCCATTTGGCTTGTCACTAAGGTTATCGATGCACACCGATCGTTTGAAACTCCCACTATTCACAGGAATTCCTCCGGTGTGATAGCTGAAATACAATTTGCCTTTAAAATCGATGATCGACGGGTGATTCGTATTTCAATTTCAAGCCAGTTCGTAATAAGAATTGAACCGCGCGCATCTTTATCGGTTATTATTGGGTTCAGGGCATGATTTAATCCGGTAGAAAGCATTATTGCTGCAAAAAGGCTTTAAAACATCCTGGTTTTGTGAATTTGAAAATCCCTTTTCTTAATTCAGTCAGGCTTCATAAACGTTCTACGATGAATTGCACTTTGCTTGCGGGACAGAGAAAAGTGCCTGCGATGGATAGCATTTTACTCGCGGGACAGAGAATAGTGCTTGCGATGGATGGCATTTTGCTTGCGGGACAGAGAAAAGTGCTTGCGAGGGATAGCACTTTGCTTGCGAGACAGAGAAAAGTGCTTGCGATGGATGACATTTTGCTCGCGTGACAGAGAAAAGTGCCTGCGATGGATGACATTTTGCTCGCGGAAAAGAGAATAGTGCTTGCGATGGATGGCATTTTGCTCGCGGGACAGAGAATAGTGCTTGCGGAGGACAACATTTTGCTCGCGGGATAGAGAATAATGCTTGCGATGATTTATAATTCTTTCAATCCAAAAGTGATTAAATTTGGGTCGGTCAAACTAACTGAAATTTGAAAACAACTAACATTGATTAATCTTACAACTTAAAAAAACAAACTGACGATGAGATACCGTACAAAATTCCTCTCCATTGCTTTGCTTATCAGCCTGATCTCTTTCGGCTTTAAAAGCGTACCATTGGGTGATAAAGTGTCCCAACCGGGCTGGCCACCCATTACAAAAGAATCAAAACCCTGGAGCCGCTGGTGGTGGATGGGCAGTGCTGTTGATGAGACGAATCTGACCAAATTAATTTCCAGATACGGGGAAGCTGGGTTCGGGGGACTTGAGATCACACCAATTTACGGTGCTGTCGGTTTCGAATCGAAATACCTCTCCTTTCTTTCTCCGGAATGGATGAAGATGCTGGATGTTTCTGTCCGGGAAGCTGGAAAAAATGATATGGGCATTGACATGAATACAGGTACAGGCTGGCCTTTTGGTGGACCGCAAATCACCTCAAAGACAGCAGCATCTAAACTGATTCTTCAAAAATATTCTGTCAGTAACGGAGAAAAACTCTCTGAGAAACTGATTCCTTCAGATCAGAAACAACAGGAAGCCGGTGTTCAGCTTCAGGCGGTAACAGCTTATGGTGCCGATGGAAAAATGAAAGACCTGACCACCATAGTCGATGCCGGCGGAACCCTGAACTGGACTGCCGAAAATGGGGACTGGGAAATATATGCTGCCTTTTGCGGGAGAACGCTCCAGAAAGTGAAACGGGCTGCACCGGGCGGCGAGGGTCTGACCTTCGATCATTTTTCGAAAGATGCACTAAAAGTTTACCTTTCAAGGTTCGATTCGGCCTTTCAAAATTCAAATCATGGGGTGCATACCTTTTTTAATGATAGCTATGAAGTCTACGGAACCAACTGGACTGCTTCTGTTTTCGATGAGTTCCTGAAAAGGAGAGGTTATGCACTTCAGCCATATTTGCGCGAACTGGCCGAAAAGCAACCTTTATCTGATGTCTCTCACCGAATCCAATGTGATTACCGCGAAACGATTTCCGATTTACTGCTCGAAAACTTTACGCAGTCATGGACAAAATGGGCCAATAGCAAAGGTAGCCTCACGCGTAACCAGGCGCATGGTTCGCCCGGAAACCTGCTCGATTTATATGCAGCAGTTGATATTCCTGAGTGCGAGACATTTGGAAGCAGCAAGTTTGCAATTCCAGGTTTGCGCCGCGACAGTGCCGATATCCGCAATGTTGATCCCGATCCTGTGATGCTGAAATTTGCTTCATCTGCTGCGAATATTTCGGGTAAAAACCTGACTTCGAGCGAAACTTTCACATGGTTGGCGGAGCATTTCAGAGTGGCGCTTTCGCAATGTAAACCCGAAGTGGAGCAGGCGTTTCTTTCGGGCGTGAACCATGTTTATTATCACGGAACGGCCTATTCCCCGGCCGAAGCAGGCTGGCCCGGCTGGCTTTTCTATGCGTCGGTCAACTTTTCTCCATCCAACACTTTCTGGCCGCATATCAGAGGTTTGAACGATTACATTATCCGCTGTCAGTCGGTGCTGCAAACCGGAATAGCCTATAACGATTTATTGGTCTACTGGCCGGTTTACGATGTATGGATGTCGCCCGATAATGCCGATCTGCAACTGACAATACATTCGATAGATAAGTGGCTTTATCCAACCCCATTCTATAAAGATGTGAAAGAATGGATGAACCAGGGATATTCACTCGATTTTGTTTCCGACAAACTACTCAATGGACTTACTGTTAAAAACGGATTGATCACCACGAAATCCGAAAGTTCTTATCGCACGCTGGTAATTCCGGCAAGTAAATATATGCCGGTGTCGACGCTCAAACGCATCGTTGAACTGGCGAATCTTGGAGCGGAAGTTATTTTTCAGCAATTCCCTGAAGATGTTCCCGGAATGACTGATCTGGAATTCAGACGGCAGCAGCAAAAGGAGATAGTAAAGTCGTTGTCGTTGAACGGCAATGCTGAAAATATTAAAGTTGCAAAAATTGGGAAAGGCGAAATCATACAGGCTAACCAGGTTCAGTCTGCATTAGAGCAGAAGAAGATCGTTCGCGAAACCCTTGTTGATTCTGGCCTGAAATACATCCGCCGTAAAAGTGAGCAGGGAGCTTATTACTACCTGGTCAATCATACTGCTCAAACCATC
>JBBRZE010000003.1:0-126665 GCA_038236995.1 Bacteroidales bacterium
AGTTTTTAGAGGTGCCCTAAAAACATTTGTTGTCATATTAAAATATAAATAACTTTGCATTCAAATTAAAGAACATTAATCAACTTAACTTTAAATTTAAGAATGAATTTATGAATCAGAAACCTAATCCTGAAACCAGAAATTTTTCTGTGGCGGAACTGAGTAAAATCAGGCAGACGAATAAACCTTTGTACAACAAATTGCTGGGAATGGCAATGTTGGCAATGGTTGCAGGCGGACCTACTGCACTTACTAGCTGTAAACCTGGCTTGGAGCCGGATCCAATTCCTGTAAATCCTGTTGCCAGAACTGCTACCCAAACGCAATTGATAGATATGATAGGCAAATTAGGCCTTGCTGCCGTGACAACTTCTTCCAGCGTTAGCCCGACTTCGATTATAAGAAAAGGCGATGTGGTTGAATTTGGTTTTCATGACGATTGGGCTAATACTGATATAAAACTTAAAATAAATGAAGAGCTGTGTACTAAAGATAAAATGGTATTTGATGGTACTGGCAAGGATTTTGGAACAGGACAATTTTCGTATATCCGTTATAATATTAGTAAATCTTCTGACGGTGGGACAATAGTCCAAGAACAGGTAACAAAATTAGGCAAACCTATCTCAGAAAATTCTGGCTGGAAGGATAATTGGACTTTTAAATACGTTCCAAAGGCAGGCGGTATAGCTGAGTATGCTATAAGTGCAGATGGCACTGAATTTTATGATTGTGATATTGTTCCAAAAACCCCAACATCAGTATCAAAATTATTTAAATTATCAGGAGAAAGACAAGATTTCACAAATATTTCTATAGTAGAAAAATAGGCCTATTTTAGATAAAAAAAGAGTAATCAAACGATTACTCTTTTTTTTTATATCTTTTTAAACTCTCTCGTTTTACCCATTATTTAGTTGAACCTGTTTAGCTTTTTCCGTATCGAAATTTTGTATGACTTTAACCAAGTAGTCAATTCGTTCTTTATCTCTAGCCTTAGCATCGGAAGCATTTATTCCTATGTGAGAAAAAGGCCTACTGCCAGCAGGTTGCCAAGTTATGTATCCTTCTGGTTTTATAACTGCTACATCAATTGTTGTGCTCGAAGAGTGCCCAACAGAAATTAAAGAAGGATTCTCAACCCCCTCTCCATTATTTATCCCATTAGCCGCAGCAAGGGCGTTTTCATCACCTCTTGACCCTGTATCAGCAATTTCCCATTGGTTTAGTATTGATTTCACTGTAAAATATTTAGCCAAGTCGATTTGCTGGCTGGCAGTCAAAGGAACCGGCGGGTTTTCTGCTGATTTTGCCACAAATACATCAATCAGGTCTTGGGTTTTGTCCATATACCATTGAAGCCCTTGTTGGCCTGCTATTTGGACGTTTAGTTGGGAATTTGTGTAGTCTTTGTTCGTATTTTCGTAAGCCGTTGCCGTAACGTCTTTTTTGAAAAGGCTCTGGAATCCGCTATTGTCAACCATTTCTTTCAGGTTGTTATTAAACAGCCCAAGCACCAAAAACAATGCCCCAAGAGTCAAAATAATAGCCAAAAGCACTTCCATAGTGACCATAGCGCTTTTGCGCGTGTTTAAATTATTAAAAATTTTCATACTTTTCTTCCTTAGTGTTTAAAATAGACCAACAGTTCATTATAACCCTATCTGAGCAATAATTCAAGACTAGTAACATATTGTAATTAACAATTAACACCAATGCACAAGCCTCGATAATTGTATTTTGATTGCCGCGTCGTTCGGTTCAAACCTAACTCCTCGCAACAATACATGGGAGAAAACTACACGCAGTGCATCTTTACGAGGGTAAGCGAAGCAATCAAAAAAAATATATTTCGATATTCTAAACATTTGCTAGTAAAATCGGAGTTGTTTATCGTTTCGAATTATGGAGTTATAACCATGTAAAGTTTTGCAAAGACGATGGCAAAAAGCGAATGGCCATTTATGTGATTATATATCGTCAGCCTATAACCTTACAATATTATATCATGTGTCAGGATATAACCTGACTTTTATTTGCATTTGTCAGGCTAAAGCCTGACTTTTGTTGTTGGTATGTCAGGTAAAAACTTTACAATATGAATAAAAACAAGTTACAAATAGAACAATTAGAAGCCAAAATCAAGGTTTACGCTCCTATTACTCAAGTCGCTATTCCTCCTACAGGATGGATAAAAGCTGTTCGTTTGGCATTGGGTATGTCACTGCAACAGTTGGCAAATCGTATCTTAATTACAAAACAAAGTGTTCAGGAGATGGAACAAAGAGAAAAAGATGGTTCTATTTCCTTAAAATCACTGAGGGAAACTGCCCGCGCACTTGATATGGAATTAGTATATGGTTTTGTTCCTAAAGATGGGTCGCTGGATGCATTAATTGAGCGTAAGGCAAGGGAATTTGCCACTAAAATAGTCTCCAGAACCTCAAATACTATGAAGCTGGAAGATCAGGAAAATTCTCAAATGAGACTCAAGAAGGCTATTGAAGAACGGATAATCATGCTTAAACTCCAAATGCCTAAAGTATTATGGGATTAGACTTAGGTAGGAGAGATTCAGACGTAAATATTAATCAGACAAAGACTTTACTATATTTCCATGATCATCAGCGATTTGTATGTAGTTAAAACAACTTTTCAATTACTTTACAATTCATTAACTTTAAAAATTAGGCGGATTGCTGCATGAGTCATATATTTGTCATACATTTTTTTTCATAAGTTTAGGTTTAGTTAGGTTAGTTAGTTTGGTTAGTTTTAGTAAAAGGATGGAACCGCCCGGTTCTGTCCTTTTCAACTTTAATAAAGTCTTGGTCTATAAGCAATTAAGTTTTCTTCTGTTTTTTTCGCATTGATCCATTGTTGGCATAATTGTACTGAACTGATGATGGTTTAAGAATTGTCCTTTACCAACCACTATATCGCGAATAGCTTTGGGAAAAAATAGTGAATGAGCACAATACTAAAACAACCGGACGCATTATCATTTTCAGGTAATATAAAGCCATTCGTAATATCTTCGGCAACCGAGGTGGTTTACGAATTACGCCAAATAACTCCAAGCGGAGGAGACACAATTGTACTCTCCGAAAAATACCAGCCCGACGCAGCTGGAATGCTCACAATCGTGATCCAACCAGTCATTGATCGCCTATTGGAAATTTCAATACCAACTTCGCAGGATCGGGTTACAGAACAATCGGTAATTGCAGGTGCAGTAGGTAATTTTTTCGCAAGAATTGACAGTGTGGCTGTTCCATTAACAGTTATCAAAGGTGGTGTGGCTGAATTGGGTGGATTGGCTGAAACATGGCTGGCCACCCACTGGCTTACCTGGCAACCACAAGAGAAACTGGTGCTTCAAAGCTCCCCCGAATGGCTTGGGATATATCCGATTGCGATGGGCGTTATCCGGTTAAAGGCTTATTTTAGTTCGGTTTCAAACTATACCGGCAACTATGCGTCTTTAGCCGCGAATAAGTCTTACAGCATCAATACCAGGTGGGATAAAGTCACGGAATGGCTGTTAGCTGAAGGGCAGACCAGTCATTTATTGGCATGGGATGTATGGTTCGAAGTTGGGGGAACCCGGAAAACCCCCATACAGCGATATCAGACACGAAATGCCGGTGACGAAGAACATGGTTTTGTGTGGACTAATACCCTTGGTGGAATTGATTCGACTACGTTTACAGGCTCTAACGAAGAGGACGAAAAACTCACCCACTATAACGCCTCTTATGCAGATGACAGCATAAGGGAATATTCCATCAAAAAGGAAAGAGAAATCAGGCAGAATACCGGTTACCTGGATAACGACCATTGCGTATGGATTAAAGATTTTTTTGTATCCCGGAATAAATTTATGGTCCGTCCTGACGGATCACTTAAACAGATTGCCCTTGTTGAATCAGAAATTGTCAGTATCAGTCTTGATGATGAACGCGATTATAAGTTCACTTACAAGTTTGGTGAAGACACTGAACTGTTAAATTTAAAACGTAATCAAGGTCAATTGCCGCCGCCAGGGGGATTAGACCCGATGATACCCGCCAATAACGGGGAGGTACTATTAACAGTATTTTATAATCATGCGCCGATTAACAACTTGTTGGTTGAGTTTTATGATGCGGCCAATGTCAAGGCGCTCAAAATAACCTCACCGGGCGTGTTATTACAACCGATGGCGATTGGTGTTTATTCCGTAAAACTATTTGCACCAGCCGGTTATCTGATAGATACCATCACGATCACAGATAGTGACAATACGGACAATATTATTACAGGCAACGTAATTCATGGAGTCACAATTGCATCTGTTGCCAGGTGTGCAATTACGGTGACACTCGTTCCTGAGATCATTCCATTTATTTACAGTGTTTCAATTAATAATGGCGATGATACCTCTGTCTCACCCGGTATGGAGGTTTCGGTTGACAAGTTCGGTGTTGTTGATGAGTATATGATTTCGACAAGCCCGCTTTTCACCGGGGCTGCATGGTTGCCTTATCCTTCCAACAATATTTTGCCTTTTTTTGTAGACTATATATCTGAGATAGTTGTCACAGCCTATGTGAAACTAAGAAATATAAAAGGGGTAAGTGAGACCGCACTCGATGATATTACATTGGGAAATGGCATACACAGGGACGATTCCGTAAAAAGTTACAATAGTCTCGACGCTGCAATTGAAGATATTTACATTGACTATTCCGGGACTCTTACTCAAAATGTCACCATTAATTGCACAGGCCGGATGACGAACAAAAGAACTACAGGTGCTTATTTTCATGTGATCGAGGATTTTAATAATAATTCTCAATACGCATTGATTATTAACGGCAATGACAAATTGAGCATTGATTGTGCAAGTCTGGGCGGAATTAAAATCAAACATAGCAGTAATATCGTATTAAGAGGTATTGAATATGTTAATGTCGGGACTGAATTAACCGCCACGGCGCCCGAAGAGTTATCTGCCGTATTTGTGCAGGGTACTCAGTTTCTTAAATGTGAAAATATCATCATCAGCGGGTGTTCTGTTGACTGTAGCGAAGACGGAGATACTACTCAAAGAGGAAGTTATGCTTTTATTGCCAAAAACTGCAACAACCTTACGATATCAAATTGCGCAGTTACCAATGCCGCAGCCACCGTAATAAAGGTTTCGGCTATTGAGAATCTGAATATTGTGAAAAATACAATTACGGGTGTTCAGGTATATGGGATTGTTAGTCAGCCCAGTCACGTATCTGCAATCAATTGTTTCAGAGCATATATCGCAGATAATGATTTCAACGGGAATACCTTCGATACTGGTTTGATTATTGACGCGAAGAATATCACCTTAATACGCAATAAATTTCATGGGTTTAGTGGGGAGTGTATCAGAATTTCAAATTCCGTAGCGGGTGAATTGCTGGATATCAGCTCCAATTTATTCTACAACAACCTGTTGAATACGCCTTATTACTGGGTCAAATACACCATGATCATTAATAATAATTTCAAACTTGTGAGATTCGTATCAAACACATGTGAGATGCGGGGTATTAATAGTGCTGAATCTTTTGAATGCCTTATTAAAACCTACCAGGCCACGCTCGGTAAGCTCATTTTCTCAAATAACATTGTTTATTTTAATTGTGGGCAATATCCGGGTAACACGTCAGGTGGCAACGTATTAAGTCTTGAAAATCTGCTTGTACTGGAGTCAGACAACAACGTGTATGTTGACAATAGCACGGACGGGATGACTGTTAATACCCCAATAATCACTACTTTCCCTGAGTCTGTGGTAATGCTCCGATTCAAAAAGAATATTTCGGAACTCAATGCCCTGGGTTATGAAATAAATTCAAGAGTGATCAGTAAAACGCAGGACCTGTTTTTCAATCCGGTTGGATACGATTACCATTTAACGGCGAACGGGAATATTCTTGCTGCCAGAATATCGGGCATTGTGAACGATACCGATAAGGATTACAGGAGAGGAAGCTCCAATGCCGGAGCGTATGGCTATAGTTATACGCCTGTTGATGAAACAGATGTATCAACCGATTATAAAGCAACAAATCTTTTAACAGGCGAGGTGGTTCTTTCAACTGATGTTATATCTGTAAATTCAAGCGAGTTAGTAATGTTTGAAACACTTAATGTAAATAGAACGGTTGTGATGATGTATAATATCTTAAACAGCGAAGATCCTGAAAAGGCTTATACTTTACTTGGTGCGTCAGGGATGGTAAATGTATACTCAAATCTTGAACCAGATGGAACTTATTTATCTGACGCATCCTACGACATAGGCGTAACAATAATTTAATAAGGCATTGATATGATATATAATAATAAATTGGTTGTGAAGCAGCGGAAAACAAAAGCGCTATTTGTTGCTGACAAGTATTTCCCTGTTTTAAATGACACAGTTATTTTGACAAATACTTCGGTGGAGTCTGATAATGATCTTTGGACTGTTAATGACGGGGTGAGTGTTACAACTCCGGCAACAAAAAATGTCTCCTTTATTGTGAAGACCACTGATCCTGTTATGCAAGTATTGAAAACGTCGAACATGGCGGGTGAGAATACTTATCAGAAATATTTGTTTCCGATGCCTGCCCTTTCAATTGTTTATTCGTCCATACAGGTCAGTAAAGAATGTGCCAGGGTTGGAGACGTTGTTGTTATTAGCGCTTTGGATTACAATGTTGTTGATGGTGTCACACCTGCCTACCAGTTCAAAATCTACAAAGGGACAAACCTTATTGATACACTGACAGATAAAACCAATAATTATACTTTCGGCACGACAGGGGTTTTTGATATTGTCATGGAGGTGAATACAAATGGCGGTGTCATTAAGCAAACAATCAAAAAACTGGTTACTGTAACTCCGCCGCTGCCTGATATTAGCGAGGCAATCATTTGTGAGCTGACGCCGATAGTCGCAGTCGGGGGGAGACAGATATTTGGAGATTCGGCTATTCTTCCGGGGTCCACCATTGTTGTACGGGTTCCTTCGACCCATAATTCTGACAATATATACCGGTTAGTATTTGAAAATCTAACCGGCACGGCTGAAAATCCTATTGTGATTACAATTGACAGTACTTCTCAGATAGTTGTAAATTTTCAGAGTTATTGGGGATTATCCTTCTCCAACTGCAAACATGTCATATTTGACGGAAAGGGATATCACAATTTGAAACACGGTTATCACATCAGTAAGAACGATGCAACTGAAGAGGCGCTTGTTGGCATCACTGTCGGGTATCTTTGTTCTGACATTCAGCTGTTTGGAATTGAAGTTTCTAAATGTACGTTTGCCGGATTACAGGCCAAGACCGATCCGGATGCCGATACACCCGCGACATGGAGAGAGAACTATGTGTTTTACAATTTCTTATTGCATCACAACTACTTTCACGATACGCTTGCCGAAGGAAATTACATTGGGTATTTTGACTGCGGAGTCCATACCGGGACCAATGGCCTGGGAGTAACTGTTGAATACCGGGCGCACGAACTAAGGGATGCCAAGGTTTACAGAAACAAGTATGAAAGAACCGGGTGGGATGCACTTCAGATAAACAATGCAACCGGGTATTCTGAAATATGTTATAACGCAATCAATTTCTCGTCAATATATCCCGAAGCGGATCAGGCATCTTTCATGTCAATGACACTTGACGGGGCCGTTTATAATAACATCATGCACAACTCAGGCGGCGTTGGTATTCAGTTTGGGACGTTCACCGGTATTGATGTGTTCAATAATATCATATCAAATATCGCGCAGGGTTCCGCAATGTTTTTTTTACTAAGCGATCAAAGCACTCCAGAGCAATATGGTACTGACGGCAACAATACCACCGCAGTAATAAACCTGTATAATAATACCGGTATTGCAGATGGTTCTTTTTTCCTTGCAAGAAATGTAGTCCAATATTCTAACGTTCATGTTAAGAATAACTTAATAAAATACACGGGTAATTTATTTGGTGGTCAGTCGGATGAGATACTTGCACTTTGGAATGCCCGGGCTGAGCAAAACTTTAGAATAATTGATGATGGAACTATTTTTGAAATTGCCAATATTGATGATAGCGATTTTAACATTTCAGCATCATCCGATTTAATCGATAGCGGCGTTGCTTTTGGTGCAAATTACGATATCAGAGGTTTTGAAAATTGGTTTGAAAATGCAAAACATATTGGAGCCTTTTCTGCATACAGGAAATTAGGTTTAGCTGCCATATCATTGTCGCTGGATAGTGTTGCAATAAATAGTGGGGCCAGCACGACAAACAGCAAAACAGTCAATGTGCTTTATACCGCAACTGGTACTCCCGCCAGATATATGATTTCAGAATCACCGTCATTGGAAGGTGCTGTTTGGATTGACATTACAGCCAATCCTATATCATTTGTTTTATCTGAACCGGATGCAGTGAAAACCGTTTATCTGAAACTGAGTAACAGTGGCGGTACGACATCGGGTATCGTGTCTGCAACAATATCACTATTAAGACAGAAAACCTTTCTTGTTGATGTAGGATCTTCAGCCGGTTTCTATCAATCACCTGCTGTGAATTGGAATAATCTGTATTCTGCCGGGAATGCAACTCCCGTAGCTGCCGGAAATACAGTAAATAATTTAATATCTTCCAATGGAGAGGCATCACTGTATTTTGTAACCGTAAAAACTCAATTTAGTGATTGGGAGGCCAATGGTGCTGCCGATCAAACAGGGGGATACCCATATAGTGCCTACAGGGATTCCTTTATTAGCAATTCCGGCACCTTTGGTGAGTTAATGATCGGAGGATTAGACCCTGCAAAGCATTATACAATCAAATGTATGGGATCAAGAGGATATTCCACAAACAGAACCATTTACACGGTTAATGGAAATTCTCAACCACTGTTGACCCTGGATAACATTGCCAATACCGTGAATTTTGTTGGCGTTGTTCCTGATGGAAACAATCAGATCGTGGTGAAAGTCGAAGGTACTGACGGATATGGTGATACACATGGAATAATCAGCATTTTAGAAATAATTGAACACAGCTAAGTGTAACTATCGGTTAAAAACAGGATTACGTTCAAAAAGAGAATCCCGGTTTGCCAGTTGGCAGGTCGGGATTTTTTTGTCCTTTACATATCCATTTGAGCAAGTTAAGTTTGAGAAAATTAAAAAAATGGAACAAGTATTAATGCTGATAATGGGGCCGTTGGTCGCCTCTTTTGTCACCTGGTTTTTTGCCATGCGAAAAACTGCTGCAGAGGCCAACAGTACGGAGCTTAATAACACCACCAAGATTATTACCATGTGGCGCGAATTAAGCCTGGGGATGGAGTCGCGTTTTAAACAGGAAGTTGCAGAGCTGCGAAAAGAAAACTATGACCTTGAAAAAAAGGTCAAGGAGGTTGTAGAGGAGAACGCCGCCCTTTTACGCAAAATGAGAGATCTGGAAGACGAAAATACGAAGCTGACCATTCAGCTGACAATTTTCAACAAAACAAATCCTGCGACGGCTTTAATTCCGGAGGTCGCAGGATGAACCTAATCAATGAAAAATGCACGTTGCTGGCTAAGCATTTCGAATCGCTGCACGACGGAGATCTGTCAAGTATTGGATTGCAGCCCAAAATGTGTCCGGCAGGCATCTGGACTGAAGGGTATGGAAACGCAATCATCGATCCTCTGACCGGGAGGTTTCTGACAGGATTTGAGAATAAAGGTCGTGCTTCGCTCCTATCTGATATTTATGATGAAGCCGGCGCGTCGGTACAACTCGAAAAAAACCTCATCAGGTATTCAGAGAAAGTACTTCGGGTATGCGCATCTTTAAATATGAAATTTGATGATGATAAGTTTTCGGCCCTGGTATCCTTCACCTACAACCTGGGTGCGGGTGCACTTAAAAACATGCTGACATCCTACAAAAATGGAATGGACATCAATAAAGCATTTTTATTGTATCGTTTTGCAAAGGTTGACGGGGTAAAAACGGAGTTACCCGGACTTGTAAGACGACGAAAAGCTGAAGCATGGTTATTTACAACCGGAAAAGTAAAGTTTAATTTATAACAGGAGTCATATGGAAAGCATCTGGGGTTATATCGCGATATTATTTGCCGGGGTTATTATTGGGCTGATCGTGTATTTAAAAATTAACGGACCGGAAACTGTGATCAATGACAACACGCAAATCGGAAAGCTGAAACAACGCGGGACCGGGAACCAGGCAACAGTCACCGTCGATCCGGAAAATGTTGTGGCGGATCCGGTCAATGTCAAAACCCGGGAAGAAAAACGGGAGGAGCGTAAAGGAAACCGAATAGCAAGAAGACAGGAAAGAAGAGAAGAAAAACAAACAGGGGCTCTTTAAAAGATGTCCTTTAATAACGGAATGGGATTAGCGAGATTTGAACTGAAATTTTTATTTACTCTTAAAGTTCAATTATGAAAAGGATCTTAATGTCGATTTTTTTGATCGGGTTGTTCGTACTGGGATGGAGTTCTCCCCCACCCGACCTTGTAAAGCACAGCCCACAATCCGGATATGTGAAGGCCGGTGACCAGGTACAGGCTGATGTTATTTATGCTGTTGATGAGACGGTGTTGCCATCTCCCGATACTCCGGCACCAACAAAATGGTTGGATGAGAATCTCCTGCAAACAATATCGGGTGTAATTCTGTTATTATATGAGTTTCTGGCATTAAAAATACCCACATCGAAAAGTATTTCTGTCCTGGGAAACCTTTACAAGCTGTTGACATGGTTTGTTCCGGACAATTCAAAAAAGGGTGGCCAGTTCTTGATTCGTGATAAATTGTAGGTTTTTTTGTTTGTTTAGTTAGTCATAAGTTTGGGTTTAGTGTAAATCTCCGGCGGAATACGTCGGAGATTTTTTTATATTAAGGATCGCGAAGCAAATTCATTAATAGAATTGTTTTAATTTTGCAAGTGTTGATTCGATACAAAAAAATTTATACTCGCTAAATACTCGCCATGGTTTATTTTAACAACAGTTAAAATATTGTATATCTGTTGTTTGTATAATTATTGAGCACGCCTGGAAAGTGTGTGTACTCCAAAAGGGTACCGTGGGTTCGAATCCCACTCTCTCCGCTGAAAAAGAGGTCTTTAACGAAAGTTAAATACCTCTTTTTTATTAGTAGAATTTAAACTCATGGTCAGTTTTTATCATACTAAACAATTTGCAGCTAATACTGGCTGTGAAAAAATCCTCCTAAACATCATTTATACACGATACGTTAGGAACAAGAAAGTCATTATAACGTATAAACAATGTGTTTCCAAAAGCAAACTGCTTTTGTTTAGACCTTACAGCATATTTTGAGACGGCAATCACCAATAAGCTAATCGCAAACCGTCACTTAAAAATTGAAATATCCCACCTTTCTCCGCTTCCCCGGATGTTAAATTTTAATTTTTTATTTGTAACGTGTAACTTTATTAATATAATACGTAGAATAGATTAATTACAAAGTTTCCATTTGGAGGTTTTGAAAGTTTTCGTTTAATAATTATGGGAAGTTATATTGATATATATTAATATTATATCTATATTAACTATTAGAATAAAATAAAACAACTTGGTAATCATTGAGATTATCAGGGTTTTCAATATATAATATTAAACATAAATGTAAAAGGAATAAACTAAATTATGAAATATGAAAGCGAACGAATTAAAAGTAGGCCAGGATTTTAAGTTTCCGGGACAAAGAAAATTTAGATGTATTGTAGAAATTAAAGAAATAAAACCATCGGACAGAGCGCAACCTGAACATATTGGAAAGCTGCTATTTTATTTTGATGATGACAGTCAAATGCTTTTGTCCAAAGAGGACGAGTTAGATATTCAAGAAATGTCATTACCGGCTAAAAAGAAGATAAAGAGAGAGCCAAGCCGTTATGAATTTGAGACTTATCTCAATAGTTTATACAGTAAAACAATGGATAATGAAACTGCCTTAAAGCATTTCATCTACCTTACTATTCCAAATTCTGCTTCTGGACGAAAGATTACACATGAGAAATTAAAGGTCGCGATCCGGACAAAACAATTCGGCAGACTTTTACGAAGATATGATCCTTCAAGATTTGAGTCTGAATACGAATCAGACAGAATAAAATAAAACAGTTTAGGGAATTACTTATAATGTGTTCCCTGAATTGTTGGATAAACGAATCAGATCGTTTGGTTAAGTCTTCAATTAGTTTTACTTAACTAAAATTGAACTGCATATACCTAATCCTTAAATTATAAGTGCATGTAAGTTCACCTGACAGCAAATAACCCTTATTCTAAATGGTTTACGCAGAAATCAGACTGTATAATTAAACTTTTTAATTACAATATCTCAGATCATGAGTACAATTTTTCAACAGACATCTGATACAGAATCCGATTTTTCTTTTTAACGCAAGTTATTGCAACCCGAGCAGACGCTCGACAAACAGATGAATGAATTACGGCAATTATATTCTGAATAGCTTTCTTCACAGCTAAAAATTGCGTTTATTATCTGCTTTTTTCACAGATTTAACAAAAATCCATTTCATTACGGTAGCCTTAAGCTCAATAAATAAAACAAATGCCAATCCCAGTTTAACACGAATGATTTGTAATTTAGCCGCCTTGAATGTTGATTAACATCATACATTCATTTTACTGTATTTCAATATTTCAGACAAATACTTCACGTGCGGAAAGAAATCATCAAAGGATATTTTTACACCATTCTGGCAACTTTGGCTTTTAGTAATGTGTACGTCTTTAGCAAAGCAGCTCTAAATGAGGTTTCTCTGCCGCTGTTTTTATTCTTGATGGTTTCTGTTGGATTTGTAATTAACCTGATCATTCTTTGGGTTAAAGGAGGCTTTAAAAAACTTTCATCAATTCCACGTAGAATGTGGTGGATATTCCCAACCCTTGGCACCATCGAAATCTTCACAGTCTTCACTTTCTATGCATCCGTGAATGCTATTTCAGAACCAGCAGTAACCGGATTTCTGGGTAATCTTTTTCCCCTTTTCACTACTATACTGGGAATTATGTTTTTGAAAGAGCGCTTCTCACCTATCGAAACAATCGGAGTTTTTGTAGTTTTTGCAGGAGCCTTGCTAACAAGCTATTCCGGACACCTTGCCTGGAAAGATTTTTTCATCCCGGGCGTTGGACTGGTAGTAATGAATTGCCTCGGAGCTGCAACAGCAACAGTAATTGTGCGAGCAAAAGTCAATAACCTAACGCCCGAAATACTAAGTTTTAATCGCACCTTCTGGTTACTGATCTTCTTCTCAGTCTGGGTAATCATTGCCCACACTCCAATTATCATTTCATCCAGGGCGTTTACAAATACAGTAATTGCAGCAATACTCGATCCTGTTTTAGCAATCCTACTGGTCTACAAGGCTTATCAATACATCGAAGCATCTCGCGGAACAATTATTCAGTCCGCAAAGGGATTAATGATTATTCCGGTTGCCTTCTTCTATTTCGGTACATTACCATTACCTCATCAGATTGCCGGTGGAATCATCGCAATGATTGGAGTGATAATCATCGGATTGGGACAAAATGTGCTTGACCGAAGAAAACAAAGGCTTGACGGTGAGACTGAGAGCGCAAGGGATCGAGCGAATGAGTTACTTTAAATCGGAAACTTTGCGATTTCATTTGTAAGCCGTTCATCACGAAATTCCGTTACAGACATCCTGATGCGCCATTCTTTTGGATAGGCGCTATTGAACCGGTTCCCTAAATTTTTAACCCAACCTAAGGGAATATTCCGATAAGTAATCAGGTTCCAACCCTTGTCCGATGATTGCGGTGAAATATCGTCTCGTTTCAGGTAGGTGATCGCCTCTTCAAGCGTCAGATCGATCTCTGGAAAAGCGGAACGATTAAGGATTGTTGATAAAGCCAGTTCGTGCACAGGAATCAAATCCCGTTGCTTCATCTCTCCTATTTTTACCCCGGCGTGAATGATCCGAAGGTTGTTTTTGATCTTTATCAAATCAGATAAATGATGCGCAGGAAAGGCAAGCAATGAATCTTCAAATTTCAATATATCAAGACTTTCATCTGATATTAATGGCCTCCCAATTTCTTTTTCAGCTTTTGAAGCAAGCAACGGATTATCTTTGATTTTCTTCGACACTGGCATCCCATTTCCCCCGGTTTTCCTGACAACAGCCATAAAGAAGCCCTCGCCTGAAACCTTATGGGGATAAAAGCGATAGCAGGGAAAACCACCGGCATCGGTAATTGTCACACCCCACTGATCATTTATCTTTAAACTGACAGGCTCAATATCTGAAAATTCACTTAGCCACTTTATATTCTCTTCATTCTCGGCAGGGTTAAAAGTACAGGTACTGTAAATCAAAATCCCACCTTCCTTGAGTGTTGGCCAAACATCAGCAAGTATGCGCTGCTGACGCTGGGCACAAAGCTGAGCATTGTCTGGTGACCATTCATGAACAGCGTTTTCGTCGCGTCTAAAGAGCCCTTCACCTGAACAGGGTGCATCAATCACCACAAGATCGAAAAATCTGGGCAGCCGTTGAAAATCATGCGGATCGTTATTCGTAACAACCACATTCGGAGTCCCCCATTTCTTCAGATTTTCAGATAAAATTTGTCCTCGTGACCTTATTACATCATTGCTAACCAACAAACTGTCTTTTGGAAGCAGAGCGGCAAGATGAGTCGATTTCCCACCAGGAGCAGCACATAAATCCAGTACTTTCAGATCCGATTTTGTGATTGTCTGTTTTACGGCCTGCTCCAAAAACATAGAACTTGATTCCTGCACATAGTAAACACCGGCATGGATAAACGGATCAATAGTAAACAGAGGACGCCGGGGAACAACAAAACCAGTCTCGCAATAACTAACCGTGGTTAGAGCTGGTGATTTCAGGAATTTTGCGGGATTAACCCTTATTGTCGTTACTATATCATTATCAAACGATTGCCTAAATTCATCAAAATCATTTTCGAGCATTGTCATCATTCGCCTGACAAATATTTCAGGTAATATCATCTTAATATATTAATCTTTTGCGTTTCAAAATTAGCCTTTTTCAACCAAAATAAGGATCTGCACAAAAAAAATAGATATCTATTTAAAATAATCAGCATTAATTTCTTAATATTTCTGTAGCTTTACAGTGTTGTCTCACTGTGATGGTTATTTTCGTATAGAGCAGATTTAAAACTATTAATATGTCATTTTCATTTCGTTTACGCTATTTTCTGGGACTAATTCCAACGGCACAAAAGATCGATGCAGCATGGGCTGAACGTTTAAAAATGCGGGAAGAGTTCCATTTGATTGAAACTTCTAATGAACTTGCCCGGTATAATGAACTTAAACTTCTGATCCAATCAGATGGATTCCTGGCAAGAAAGAACGACATCATTAACATGAGCCTCATCGGAAGTGCAGAGAACAAACTTCTCACGGAACGAATAAACCTTGAGCATTCAAGACCGTTTAAAGATTATTTTAAATTTATTCAATCACCAGTTTTCAACAGACTTAATTCAATAACAGGAAGTTCTGAGCTTTCACGCTATTTCGGATTGAAGAAAATTGTTGAAGCACCTGATTTTATTCAACGGAAAAGAGAAGCTGAAACACTTCGCCACAAAGACTCGACTGAATTTCGGAAAAGAAAAGATTTAGAAACGTTGCAGAAAAGTGCACGAATAAAGCACTACTATACGACGCTCTCCTCTGTTGAATACCGTTTGTTTCTTGAACTTGATGCTACTGAAAAAGGGAATTTGGATGATCGTTCAAAAAAGAAAGATCCAAAAATAAAAATATATCGCAAATATCTGAATTCAAGGGTCTATAAAAATGTGAAAATAGTTGAAGAACTTGGCCTTCCTGCTAAATTGGAGCAACTAAAACAAGAGACCAGTACCAAATCTTTTCTCGAACGTGAGGCTTATTTTAAAAATGCTGCACGTTTCGAAACGACTCCGGATTATGCGCCTTTCAAAGAGTTTAGCCAACTATCGAAAAGCAGCGAAATCATATTTTATCTAAAGGTATGTAAGTCTTCTCTTTATGCAAATTATCAAAAGGTAGTTGATTCGCAAGAGTTAGCACGTCTTATTGAGTTAAGATCAGAAGTCGAAAAACCGGAATTTAAACAACAGGTCGCTTTCCTTAAAAACAAGAAAAGGTTTAACACTACTCCGCAGTATACCACTGAGAAAGAGTTTTATAAATTGGAAAACAGCAGGACTATAAAGAATTATTTTCAATTACAAAAGCGACCGGAGCTTGCATTTTTCAATCAGTGGGAAATTGTGATGGAAGAGAATTTTTCAGAACACCAGCTTTCTGCAGCACTTTGGGAACCAGAAAATTACTGGGGTGCTAAAATGGCCGGCTTCAGCTTCTCTCAGGCAAATGAGCTTCAGGCATATCATGGATTGAAGAACATCGTGATTCGTAATAAGGTACTTTCGATTGTTACAAAGGCCGAAAAATCAGAAGGAAAAGTTTGGGATCCGGCGATCGGACTTCTAACCAAAAAATTTGACTTCACTTCCGGCATTTTAAATACTGGAAATGGTTTCAGATTCAAAGAGGGTATTTTAGAGGCTAAAGTAAAATTTCGTGCAAATAAAGCCTTTACAAGCGCATTTTCGCTTACAGGCAACCAACCTTTCCCTCAAATTGATGTTTTCAGGAGTGGAAATAACTGTGTTGGTCTTGGCATTATTGATCAGCCGGGCATAAAAGGTGTCAAGCAATTAGCTCAGATCAGGGGATTGAATTATAACAATTTTCATATTTTCAGAGTCGAAATTTTCGGAAATCTTGTGGTTTGGAAAATCAACAATTATGAAGTCCACCGCGAACAGGTTTCAAAAAACATGGGTGAATTGTTCATCAATTTTATTGGTAGTCTTCACCAGCCGGTCAACGGTGAGTCGTTGCCTCACCATTTCGAAATTGATTGGGTAAGATGTTTAAAAAAGAAATAATCAAATAGTTTAAAAATGAACATCTGGTCCGAAGAATTTGAAGGTGCAATTACTATTTGCGATCGGGAAGGAATCATCTCCTATATGAATGATGGTTCAAAAAGGGTTTTTATGAAGTACGGCGGAGCCGATCTGATAGGAACTAATTTGCTCGACTGCCATCCTGAACCCTCGCGTTCGAAAGTGGCAGAGATGTTAAAAACACCAACTACAAATACTTATACAATTGAAAAAGGAGGTATGAAGAAAATCATCCATCAATCGCCCTTATACGAGAATGGTGTTTTTAGTGGATTGATTGAAATGTCATTTGAACTGCCATCTTCACTATCCCATTTCAAACGCGACTAAGGAAAGAATTGGTGAGAAGGAGAAGGGGCAAAAAGGAGATTGAAACATTCTCCCATTTTCTCTCTTACTCCTATTCACAATCACTCCTCATTTAATTCGAAGATCCCTTCAATCTCTACAGGTACATTTTCGGGAAGACTACCCACTCCTACCGCACTCCTGACTCCAATCCCGTTCTCGCGACCAAAAACTTCAACAAACAACTCGCTGCATCCATTAATTATATATGGTTGTTTCTCAAAATCGGTGGTTGCATTTACCATTCCAAACACTTTTATCACACGTTTAATCCGGTTAAGCGAACCCAAATTGGACTTCAGTGTAGCCAATATCGTAAGCCCCACCTGCCGTGCAGCCAGTTTACCTTCTTCCTGGTCAATATCCTTTCCAATCTTTCCTTTGCGAAGCGTTCCGTCATTATTTACAGGCAAATGCCCCGATATGTAAACAAAATTTCCAACTCGCAATAGTGGCGTATAAACGCCTTTAGGTTCTGGTGCCAGAGGCAAGGTAAGGTCCAATTCTGAAAATCTTGTTTCGTTATCCATTATATCTCGTTTTAATTTGTTGATGCTAAATTAAAAAACTTAGACCGAATAATCGGAAACAGTAAATTTTTATTCATCTTAGTGCTCACCCACAACAAGCCGGTATCCTACATTGTGAATGCTTTCAATCTTAACCGAGGGATCGGATTTAAGCAGTTTCCGCAACCTCGAAACAAATACATCCATGCTGCGACTCGAAAAGAAATGGTCGTTACCCCACACTGCATTCAGAATATCCTCGCGCCGGAGCACTTTATCGCGATGTTCGAGCAGATAAGCCAGCAAAACGGCTTCACGGTAGGTAAGATTCTGTTGAACATCGCCAAAGGTCAGTTTCTGATTTTCGGCCCGGAATGTAAACCGGCCAAACGAGATCAACTCACTTTTCGTTTCCTGTCGTGACTGAATCTTGCTCCGTTTCAGAAAAATTTCAATTTTAAGTACCAATTCCTCGATACTGAATGGCTTTGTAATATAATCATCACCACCTTGTTGCAAACCATAAATCTTATCCTCGTGCGTTGATCGGGCCGTCAGAAAAATAATGGGAATCTCTTCATTAAATGTTCTGATCTTTCGCGCCAGCGTAAAACCATCCATTTTTGGAAGCATCACGTCAAGAATGCAAAGGTCGTAGGAATGATTACTGATTTTTTCGAGAGCAGATAATCCATCTTCACAAAAATCAACAGAATAACCTCTTAACTCAAGATTGTCACGCGTCACAAACGACAGCGTAAGATCGTCCTCAACATACAGAATTTTGCCTTTGCTCATTTTCTTTTTTTCTTATCCGGTATTTCAATCACAAAGGTGGTCCCTTTTCCAGGATCACTAATTAAGCCAATTTCCCATTTATGGGCATCACAAATTGTTTTCACGTAATACAATCCGAGACCAAATCCTTTCACATCGTGAAGATTGCCTGTTGGTATACGGTAAAATTTTTGAAATATGCGGTGCTGAAAATCGGGATGAATACCGGGGCCGTTGTCACAGATCCTGATTAGAATTGATTTCTCACGTTGTTCGGTTTCAATGTTGATAACCGGCTCTTTGCCTGAATATTTTGAAGCATTATCGAGCAGATTATGTAAAATATTGGTCAAGTGAAGAGTATCAGCTTCAATACTTTTCACCGCCTCCGACAGGTTGGTATTCAATACCAGCTGCCGGTTCGAATTTGCCTTGCAATTTTCAGCCACTTTCAATATCAACGAATTCAAATCAATTTGCTCTTTCTTCAGATGAAAACTCTGGCTTTCAATTCTGGCGATCTGCAGGACTTTATCAACCTGCTGATTCAGCCGGTTGTTTTCCTGTTTGATCACCGAACCGTAAGTAAACAGCCGGGCAGGATCGTTGATGATATTGGGATCCATAATTACATCGGCCGAAATATTGATACTCGAAATCGGAGTTTTAAACTCGTGTGTCATATTGTTGATAAAATCCTTTTGCATCTCCGACAGACGCTTCTGGTGCAAAATAACGAATATCGCGTAAACGAAGAAAATAATGGCAACAAGTAGAAGTCCAATAAAGAAAAACCAAATCACCATGTCGCCGGTAATCGTATTCCTCAGCAACGGGAAGTTAACCCCAAAATAGTAGGTGTATTGATCGTATTTGGGAAGGTTGGCAGTGAGGACATTGGGCTTGGCAATACCACTTTTTGCCAAATAATTTCCGTACTCCATCTTATCGGTCTGACAATTGTAAATCGCATACTCAAAATCGGTCTGAAGATTTAATTTGTCAAATTCAGCTTTCAGGTAAAACTCAAGGATATTGGCATCAATCACGCTGTTGATGTCCACCACATAATAATTGGAAGAAAGCTGACGAACCGGATTGGTATGTGGCAGGGCAGCCTGATTATACTTACTCATCTGCTCAGCCACATTCCGCAGTGCGATCAACACGCTTTGAACAAACTGTTTCTCCTTGATATTCCATGCATTCTGGAGAAAATATACCTGTATCGAAATAATCCCGATAATGGCAACAGCCCCCAGTAAAACGACAAACCGAATTTGTTTCTGACGCATTGTAAATTTTGAAGAAATAAATTAGTGAATCAAAAAAACCTGAACAGGTGGTTCTGATTTACATCCGATAAAGTTAAGAAAATTACGAAATTGCCTCTGCCATTTACTGTTTCGTTTACATACTTTTACATTTCATTAGGGTTGTTTTACATTTTAGTGTTCCGATAAAGAAAGAAATATCACATCTTTGCAGAGTTTAATATTCAAAATAGTTTAAAGATGAAAAAATTAATTCTTTTATTGATCTTACCGTTAATGGTAGTGCTTTATACAAATGCGCAAACGCCTGCTCCGGTCAATCCGAATGCTCCTGTGGCAAAATGGGATAAGATGGTGAATGATTTTGGAGATATTGCTTTAGGAATTCCTAAAACAGCCGAGTTCACCTTAACGAATACCGGGAAAGAGCCTTTGATCATCAGTTCGGCTAAAGCATCATGCGGTTGCACAAACCTGAAATATGCTTCGGAACCTATTCTTCCAGGGAAAACCAGTGTAGTTTCGGCGACTTATAATGCTGCTGCGCAAGGTGTATTTACAAAAACGGTAACCGTCATTACCAATGCCGATCCGAATCCGGTGGTATTGCAAATTAAAGGAAACGTATTGCCAAAATAATTAATCGGCAATAATTCCATATTAAAGGTGAGATCTTTTCGAGGTCTCACCTTTTTTGGCTGAACAAAAACCTGCTTTTTTATCTTATTATAATATCCGCGGATACAGGTTGCTAATATCAAATCGTTAAATATTAGATCAGGGAAATCAAACACTTTTTCGATGCGACTAAATAACCTATTTTTACGAGGAATTTTAAACTGTTAATTCAATTCAATACAGATATGGCAAATATTCAAAAGACAATGTTGATGATCCTTGATGGATGGGGCATTGGCGATAAGTCAGCTTCGGACGTCATTTACTCCACACCAACTCCTTTTATCGACTCTTTATATAAAAAATATCCTCATAGCCAGCTGCTTGCAAGCGGCGAAAATGTTGGGCTACCCGACGGGCAAATGGGAAATTCTGAAGTAGGTCACCTGAATCTTGGTGCCGGTCGTGTCCTTTACCAGGATCTTGTAAAAATCAATAAAGCCATCAGAGAGAAAACCTTGTGGAGCAATCCCCAGATTCTGAAAGCTTATAATTATGCAAAAGAAAATAACAAACAAGTACATCTGATCGGACTGATCGGTCCTGGCGGAGTTCACGCACTTAGTTTGCACATGATTGCCCTTGCTCAGATTGCAACTGAATTGGGATTGAAAAAGATATTTGTCCATGGACTCACCGACGGACGTGATACCGATCCCCGTTCGGCATATGATTTTATCAAAGAAGATCTTAAAGCACTCGAAAATACGAATGCCAAATTTGCTTCCCTTATCGGACGCTATTACGGAATGGACCGCGACACCAACTGGGATCGTATCAAACTGGCTTATGACCTGCTGACCAAAGCGGAAGGTAAAAAACGGAAAGATGTTCTTGCAGCTATTCAGGAGTCGTATGACGAAGGAATAACTGACGAATTTATTAAGCCAATCGTGTTTACAGATGAAAAGGATCAGCCGCTTGCAACGATCAAAGAGGGAGATGTAGTGATTTGCTTCAACTACCGTACTGACCGTTTGCGCGAACTCACTATCGTCTTCACGCAAGAAAATCATGCAGAACAAGGGATGCATACAATACCATTGGAATGGTACACGATGACAAATTATAAAAAGTCGTTCCATGGAATCAATGTTATTTTCAACAAAGACAACGTACTTAATACAATTGGGGAAACGGTTTCAAATGCCGGACTCAAACAGATCAGAATCGCCGAAACTGAGAAATTCGCTCACGTCACCTTCTTTTTCTCCGGAGGTCGCGATAACGAATTTCCAGGCGAAAAAAGGATCCTGATCCCTTCACCCAAAGTTGCCACATACGATCTTCAACCTGAGATGTCAGCATTTCTGGTAAAAGATGCAATTGTTGCTGAAATCAATGCGAAAAGCGCCGATTTTATCTGCCTCAACTTTGCCAATGGCGATATGGTTGGACATACAGGCGTTTACAGCGCCATTCAAGCGGCAGTTAAGGCAATTGACCAGTGTGTAAATGACGTTGTAACAGCGGCGCGTGCCAACAACTACGATGTGGTGATCATTGCTGACCATGGAAATGCTGACTTTGCAGTCAATGCCGATGGCAGCGAAAATACGGCTCACTCATTGAATCCGGTGCCTTTCATATGGGTAACAAACCAGTCCAACGCAAAGACATCAAATGGAATCCTGGCAGATGTAGCACCTACCCTTCTTACAATAATGGGTATTACTATTCCATCAGATATGACAGGGAAAGTTTTAATTGAAAAATAACATCAGATATCGTGCACTGATCATCAAATTTATAAATTAAATATCTGATTCCGGCTGTTGGTAATTACTGATAGCCGGAATTTCAACGCTATATGCTACAAATAGGAAAAACAATCATCAGTCTGGATGTTATCCAAAAAGAATTCTGTTGCGATCTGGACAAATGCAAAGGAGCATGTTGTGTCGATGGTGACAGCGGTGCGCCAATTACACCCGAAGAGGCAAAACTAATCGAAGAAATGTATCCTGACTTTGAGATGTATTTGTCGGACATGAACATAGCCGAAATCAAAAAACAAGGATTTTCAGTAATTGACGGTGACGGCGATCTGGTTACACCGATTGTTGGAAATAATGAGTGCGTCTTCACTTTTACAGATAAGGCAGGAATTACCAAATGCTCCATCGAAAAAGCATATTTTGAAAAACATACAGCTTTCAGAAAACCCGTTTCCTGTCATCTCTTTCCCATCCGGATCACCGAATACAAACGTTTTGATGCAGTAAATTACCAGGAATTAGACATCTGTAAACCTGGGAGAATATGCGGGAAAAGTAATGGAACACCACTCTGGCAATACCTTAAAGACCCACTTATCCGCAAATACGGTCAGGAGTGGTACAAAGAATTCGCTTATGCAGCTGAAAATCTGCCCAAAGAGTAGTATCTTTTCAACGCTTAGGTAAAATAGTTTTGAAAGTTAGCAACCAACAGCAAGTTGCTAATATCAACCGGCTAATTATTATAAATATTCTTTGATAAAGCGCTTAATTACCTTCGGCAACCACAATCATTTCGATATTACCTTCATTTACAGCTACAGCATCGACCAGATAGGAAGGAACGAGCCGTTCTCCGTTACTGATCGTAGATAAATATGGATCTACTGGTTCGTTTTTAGCCAGATGCATCGCAAGTTCGGCAGCAGTAGTAGCCATTGTCTTTGTCCTTTTAAACACCGTCACTGACTGGTTCCCTTTCATAATTTGCTGAATATTTGGCGCATCCGCATCCTGACCAGCAACAGCAACTTTACCTTCCAATCCAAATTCTTTAAGTGCTTTAATGGCGCCCATTGCCATTGCATCGTTACCACAAATGATCGCATCAAGCTTTTTTGAAGTAGAATCCAAACTGTTAATTGCCAAACGATATCCCTCGTCGGTCCTCCAGGATTTTGCAAACTGCCTGTAAGCAATATTTATCTCACGTCGTTCGATAAATGGCTGTAAAATATTCATCTGCCCGATATAAATCATGCGACTATTGTTATCATAAGTTGGGCCTTCGAGAAGTGCATAATTTCCTTTAGGTTTAATTTTTGAAATGAATCCGGCCTGTATTTCGCCTACCCTTATATTGTCCGTTGATACGTAATAATCCAATCTACAATTATTAATCAGGCGATCGTAAGCGATTACCGGGATTCCTTTGGCGTGGGCCATGCTTACAATATTTGCAGCGGTCGACTGGTTAACTGGAATTACCACAAGAACTTGAACGCCTGCATTTATTAAATCTCTGGCCTGTTCCAATTGTTTATTGCCATTATTGTCAGCCACATTAACCATCGCAACGCCACCAAGCTGTTTCACCGCATCGACAAAGTACTTCTGATCATTTTGCCACCGAGGCGTTTCAAAACTGTGAACAAGCAACCCAATTTTTGGGTGTTTGTTAACGCAACCGGCAAAGATTAAGCCTGCCAGCAGAAAAAACGAAAAAATCGTAGTTCTCATCTGATATTTGATTTTGGGATTAATAATTACAGCTAATAAATTATAATCAATTATTTACGCCATAACAGCAGGAAGCTGATCCAGTTTTGAAGAAATATTGATGAGTAGTTTATAATCAAAGGTACAGAACAATTCTAAAAAATGTAATATTTCGAAAATATTTTTTCAGAAACTTTAACAATTCCATTCTGCATAAAACTGACCAAGAAACTGGCGCATAAAATCGTGTCGCTGTTCAGCTAAGGTCCGTCCCATTGTTGTTTGCATCTGATCTTTTAACAGTAATAATTTCTCGTAAAAATGGTTGATCGTCGGAGCAGTACTTTTCTTGTAGTTTTCAAAACTATCATGCATCTCAGGAGGAATTGAAGGATCATAAATTCCACGTCCCCGACTACCACCATAAGCAAACGTTCGCGCAATCCCAATAGCACCAATTGCATCCAGTCTGTCAGCATCCTGCAACACCCTACATTCCAAAATATCAGTCGAAGTATTTACGCCTGCTCCTTTAAAACTCACCCCCTCAATGATTCCGCAAATCCGCGCTGCATCAGGTTCTCCAATTCCACATCTATTGAGCCATTTTTGCGCTTTCTGTCCCTCATCAGCGCTTGCAGTAAGTTTCCAATCATCAATGTCGTGCAACAACGCGGCCAGTTCAACAATAAACAAGTCAGCCTTCACTGATTTACCAATCTTTAATGCCAGATTTCGTACACGGTGAATATGCCACCAGTCGTGCCCCGAAGAATCGCCCTCAAGAACCGATTTCACAAAATCCTCTGTCTCTTTTAATAAAATATCCTTCTTCACAAAATACGGATTTAGAATTATAATCATTTGGGTTAACCTTCCAATTGCAACCTATTTCCGGCCAACGACGGTTCGGAAAGATCAACAAAAAATCTGCGATGAAGGTATAAAAAGAACGGCACATGAAGAAATGAAGGCTATTTGCTTTTCTATTTTTAAGACTTAAAGTGGCCTGATCGGTTATGATTTGGCTATATTTGTAGCTGAAAGAATTTAGAATGATAGAAAAAGAACTCAATGGCAGATGGACGCAAAGTGTCATAGTACGTAAGGAAATTGACAAATACCTAATTGATGGTAAAGACTTTATCAACGAGAAGGATATCTTTGAACGTCTTGGTAAAAATATAAATCCAGATCCGAAATCAATTCATGATATTCTTCAAAAATCACTTTCTATTAAAACGCTTGCCCCGGACGAAACCGCAGCATTGCTGAATGTTACTTCACCCGAAATATGGGAAGAGATCTTTCAGACTGCGCTCGAAGTGAAGAAAAAAGTTTACGACAACCGGATTGTATTTTTCGCACCACTCTATTGCTCTAATTTCTGTGTAAATAATTGTGCCTATTGCGGTTTCCGCGAAGCTAACAACCGCGAAGTAAGACGGATCCTCACACTTGATGAGATCAAACGCGAAACAAGTTCGGTATTGAATGAAGGTCACAAACGGTTGATTCTGGTCTTCGGAGAACATCAGCGGTCGGATGTCGATTATATGACAGCTGCAGTCAGGGCGGTCTATAGCGTTGAAGAACCAGCACCCATTTCTGGTCGCCCCTCATCCATCCGACGCGTCAATATTAATGCTGCCCCCATGGAGATGGCTAAACTGAAACTGCTCAAAGAGGCGGGTATCGGTACTTACCAGGTTTTTCAGGAAACCTATCATCATGAGACATACAAGGCAGTACATCCAGCTAATACACTTAAAGGTGATTATCAGTGGCGGCTTTATGCCCTTCACCGCGCTATTGATGCAGGACTTGACGATGTAGCGATTGGTGCGCTATTTGGATTGTATGACTGGCGCTTCGAGGTGATGGGTATGTTATATCATACGCTCGATCTGGAAAGGCAATTTGGCATTGGACCACACACGCTTTCATTTCCGCGCATGACGCCAGCTTCAGGCTCTCCGCTAAGTTCAGATTCACCCTATCATGTTTCAGACGAAGATTTCAAAAAGTTAGTTGCAGTGCTGCGGCTCTCAGTCCCGACCGCGGGAATGATTATTACAGCACGCGAAAAAGCTGAAATTAAAAGGGAAGTTATACAACTTGGATGCACACAAACCGATGCATCAACACGAATTGGAATAGGCGCCTACAGCGATCAGAAAACGGAGACCGACCTGGATAAAAAACAGTTCACGATTGGCGATCCACGCGATCTGGACGATGTAATTCAGGAAGTTGGCAGATTAGGTTTTATTTCTTCTTTCTGCACAGCAGGTTACCGTTGCGGCCGAACCGGTGAAACGATCATGGGTTTGCTAAGCCATTGTGAAGAAGGCAAGTTCTGCAAACTGAATGCGGTGTTAACCTTTCGTGAATACCTGACCGATTATGCTTCTGAAGCGACACGCGAGATCGGAGAACCACTGATTTTGAAAGAAATTCGTGAGATTGAAACGATGGATTACTTTAAAAATAAACCTCACCTTTTACAAAAATTCAGAAGTGAATACAGCGAAATTTTAAGCGGAAAAAGGGATTTGTATTTGTAAGGCAGTGACTTTGAGATAGAGTGATTATGAGAAAGGAAACGGATAAGTGTGAAAATCGGATTGCGCAAAGCACGTAAATATCCAGTACTTTAATTTTCAACAAACCAAAATAACCAACTGTATGAATTTAAGAAAATCGAAACTTTGCATTCTGTTTCTTTTGATTGCGTCCTTTTGTGATGCCCAAAATCTTCAACTAAGTTCACCTGATAAAAAAATCAGCGTTTCCATTAAAAACGGAGATGAACTCAGTTATTCAGTAATGTTTAACGGCAAACCCGTGATTCTGGAATCGGCTATGGGGTTCGAATTTAAAACAGAACCAGCTATGGATAAAGGATTCGCGGTGATTGGCCAACAGGAGAGAACCATCAATGAAACATGGGAACCTGTCGTGAGATCCAAACATGCAGAGGTGGTCAATAACTGTAATGAACTGCAAATCATCCTCAAAGAGAAAACGGGTCTGATGCGCCAGATGGAGCTCACATGCCGCGCATTTAACGACGGAGTTGCTTTTCGTACTAAACTCTATCGGAGTGAGATGAATGGTCATCGTCAGATTACAAAAGAGCTCACTACTTTTACAATCCCGGGCAATCCCAAAGCATGGGTAGTTGAATACGGAAAATATTCAACTTCGAATGAATCAGAGTTTTTTGAACGTCCGTTAAGTTATGTTTCTGATACAACAATTGCCGGAATGCCATTCCTGATGGATTATGGCGACAAATGCTGGGTAGCTATTACAGAAGCGGATATTGACAATTACCCTGCCTTTTACATCGGTACAAAAGGCAAACAGAATGTCCTCACAACCAAACTCGTTCCACTTCCAGGCGAAGAGGAAGCAGGGGTGAAAGCCCGATTCGACGACGAAGTTTATACTCCCTGGAGAGTAGTAATGATTGGGGATACTCCCGGAAAACTTATCGAATCAGAGATTGTCCAGAACTTAAATGCGCCTTGTGCGATAGCCGATCCGTCGTGGATCAAACCAGGAATGAGCGCATGGGACCATTGGTGGAGTGGCGAAGTAAAAATGGAGATGCCTGTCATTAAGCAGTACATCGATCTTGCTTCGCATATGGGATGGCCATATATGCTTGTCGACTGGCAATGGTACGGAAAGTTCAATACCCCAGAAGCAGATATCACCAAATGGGCACCTCAGATTGATATGCCCGAAATTATCAGCTATGCGAAATCAAAAAACGTAAAAATTATTGTATGGCTTTACAACAGTGATGTCAACCGCAATTCGGCTTACAAAAAAGCGTTCCCTTTGTACCAAAAATGGGGCGTTGCCGGTATAAAGATCGATTTTATGGACCGCGATGACCAGGATATGGTGAACTGGTACCACGATATCATCAAATGTGCTGCAGATAACCGGTTAATGGTCGATTTTCACGGGGCGTACAAACCCGATGGTATCATCCGCACTTACCCAAATATGATTACACGCGAAGGGGTAATGGGAAATGAATACTATAAATTTTCGGAGAAGATGAGCCCCGAACATAATGTGAAACTGGCCTTTACGCGCATGCTTGCCGGACAGATGGACTATACACCCGGTGCTTTTTTGAATGTGACAAAAGAACAATATAAGAATCAAACACCTGCTGTAGTCTGGAATACACGTGCCGCAGAACTTTCTAAGTTTGTTATTTACGAAAGTCCGCTTACCGTAGTGTGCGATCATCCTGATAATATTCTGAATCAACCCGGTGCCAATTTTTTGAAAATAGTTCCGACAACTTGGGACGACATTCACTTTATTGATGGATACCCGGGTGAATATGTGGCAATTGCAAAAAAAACTGGTTCTGATTGGTTTGTTGGTGTAATGAATAATAGCAAAGAGAAAGAGATCACGATCAAATTAGATTTTATTTCAACAGGAGAACATACGATCGAGATTTGGGCTGATGCAAAAGACGCCAATAAATCGCCTAAAAATCTGAAGATCTCTTCGCAAAAAGTAAAATCGGGAGATCCTGTAAAAATTAAAATGGCCAATAATGGTGGATGGGTTGCCAGAATAACAACACTATAAATAAATGCGTTATTAATGCGGCGAGCGACTTGCAACTAGCAGCTATTTGCAAGTCGCTAGTGGCCATTCGCCAATTTACAACATGAAACATTGCAGCATAATTAAAAAGTATTCTGAATGACATTTGCGCGTAACAAGCAGTTCCGAAAATTTTGTGCCTATGGTTTTCTGAAAAATCTCCTCTTTTTTGAGCCTTTTCTGATCCTGTTTCTTCGTGATGCAGGACTGAGCTATACACAAATCGGATTACTGGTTAGTTTTCAACTAATTACGCAGAATATTCTGGAGATTCCTGCCGGAATTCTGGCAGATTCGATGGGTCGGCGGCGTACCTTGATGGCATCATTTGCTTTTTATATCACGGCCTTCATTTTTTTCTTTTTTAGCTATGGCCTTTTAGGTTTTATAATAGCAATGTTTTTGTTTGCATTGGGTGAAGCGCTTCGCACAGGCACGCATAAGGCAATGATCTTCGATTACCTGAAAATGAATGGATGGCATTCCGAAAAGGTGGCCTATTATGGTATTACAAGAGCGTGGTCGCAAAGAGGCTCAGCCCTTTCAGCATTGCTGGCAGGTTTTTTTGTAATTGTGACACGCGATTACAGGATGATTTTTATCATTTCAGCAATTCCATATATTGCTGATTTAATACTTGTTGCAAGTTATCCGTCAGTACTCGACGGATCGAAAACAGGTTTTCACCTGGCAGAAATTAAAGCTAATTATTACCGGAATCTCAAAGAATTTTTCTATTCTTTCAAAAAACCTGGGTTGCTTAAAACGACGATCAATAACGCAATTTTTTCAGGATATTACAAAGCAGTCAAGGATTTTCTGCAACCAATCCTAGCGGCTCTGGCGCTAAGCTTACCCGTTATGATCGGTTATTCGGATGAGCAACGCAGTGCATTGGTAGTCGGAATCGTCTATTTTTTCATCTATCAGGCAACCAGTTATGCCTCACGAAAATCGTCCGCCTTTTCGAAGAAAACAGTGAATCTCCAACAAGCCCTTTCCATTTCACTTTGGACCGGACTATTGGCAGGAATCATCAGCGGAATCACCTATTTCGCTGGTTATCCCGCGATAGCCGTCGCATTCTATATAATCATCTATCTGATTGAAAACCTGCGAAAACCCATCGCAATCAGCGAAACAGCCAATCAGCTTGATACTGATATTCTGGCAACTGTACTCTCAACCGCCTCTCAGTTTGAAACGCTTTTTGCAGCTCTTCTTTCAGCGATGTTGGGTATCTTTGCAGACCTTTTCGGACTGGGAATTGCCATCGCATCAGTATCTGTATTCGTGTTGATCACAGCTCCCCTTTTTATCGTTCGCAGTCCTGCTCAGAATCAACCATTAAGTAAATTCTAAGATACATTAAAAACGCTGAAAAATATTAAAATACATGAACTTACCTGGTTTTGATCCCGAAATTCTTGAGAAACGTTTCCCCTACTTCGAACCAGCCCTGCGTCAGGCAATTGGTCTTGAAGGTATAATTACAGAACTTGAGGAAGGCGACGAAATGATACGCGAAGGACAATACATAAAATCATTTCCTTTGCTGCTCGAAGGTGTTGTTCGTGTATGCCGGATGGATGAGGATGGAAGGGAGTTATTGCTATACTACCTCAATCCCGGCGAGGTATGCGCAATGGCATTGACCTGCTGCATGGGTCATACGAAAAGCAATATCAGGGCAGTAGCAGAAAGCAAAATCATGCAGGTGCAGATTCCGATTCCTTGCCTTGACCGGTGGATTGTGCAATTTCAAAGTTGGAAAGAGTTCATTATGTATGCCTACAGAAAAAGGTTCGACGAGCTGCTGGAGACTATTGACAGTATTGCGTTCAATAACATGGACGATCGCTTGATAAAATTTTTCTTCGATCGCTACAACACAACTGGTTCAACAATTTATAGTGGAACACACCATGAGATCGCAATGTTATTAAATACTTCGCGAGAGGTAGTATCCAGATTGCTGAAAAAACTGGAACATGACGGGCAAATCATCCTATCAAGGAATAAAATCGATTTCGAATCGCTGGTTTCCATCAAAAGATAGCTTAATCATTCTAAATATTTAGTCACCTATTTTGATTTTTCTAATTTTTATTTAAATTTGGTAAGAAATTCCTGAGAACCAAAAAATTAATAACCATAAACATTCCCAGATACTTCAAATACTAACAACTAATTTTTCCAGGATAGTATCTTTTTTTGTTGAGTTACCGCTAATTTCAATAATAAACTTAAATAGTTAATATGGAAAAGCCTATCAAAAAAGATGGATCAACCTCCCCCCCTAAAAACAATGAGCAAGCTGCATCCGGGTTTATGCCATTTAGTCGGAGGAGCTTTGTCGGAACAATTTCTTCAGCAGCAGTTGCGATTACAATTGTACCTCGTCATGTTCTGGGAGGAAATGGATATTTTGCCCCGAGCGATAAAACCACCCTCGCGTACATTGGAGTAGGTACACAAGGACTCAGAGAATTACTTCCGCTCCTGGATATTCCCGAACTACAAATTATTGCCGTCTGTGATCCTCAAAAAGCAGCGACCGGTTATCTCGATTGGGGAAAAAATGGACTTCGGGATGAAATCCGGGAGAAACTTAAAAATCCCGGATGGAAATCAGGTGGAGATAATACAATCCCGGGAGGACGCGATAATGGAAAGGCAATTATAGATGAATACTATCAAAAATTTCGTCCTGAACAGAAGCTCAACGGATGTAATGCCTATGCTGATTTCAGGGAACTTTTCGAAAAAGAGAAAGACTTGGATGCTGTCAAAGTGATGACTCCTGACCACCTTCATGGACTGATTGCTTCGGCTGCGATCAAAAAAGGGAAACATGTTTCCATTCACAAACCATTATCAAACAGGCTACACGAAGGGAAAAAAGTAATTGACCTTGCACGAAATAATCCAAAAGTTACGACCCACCTGATTCCATGGGATTACAATGGTTCAATGGAATTGGTGATGAAATGGATCAATGAAGGGAAAATAGGGACACTCAAAGAGGTTCACAATTGGTCGAACCGTCCGGTCTGGCCGCAATACCCAACTTTACCTACCGATACCCCACCTGTACCTAAAGATTTCAATTGGGATTTATGGTTAGGTCCTGAAAATTACCGACCTTACCATCCCAACTACACAAATATGGTTTTCAGGGGATGGTACGATTTCGGCGGAGGATCGATGGCTGACATGGGGCACTATAGCCTTTGGACCGTATTTAAAGCGCTCGAACTTGAATCACCTACCATCATTGAGCCAAATTTCAGCCACGTTTGTGGTTTGCGTGACGCTACCGCATTCCAGATAAAAAATGATTTCTCCTTCCCAATGGCTTCCTCAGTGCGGTTCAAATATCCGGCAAAAGGGTCGCGGCCGGCCATTGATTTAATCTGGTCTGATGGTGGTATACGTCCTCCGGTTCCAGCCGAATTATTCGAAGATAATAAGCAATTAGAAGCTGAGGGGATGTTGTTTGTCGGCGATAAAGGGAAAATTCTCGCCGGATTTCATGTCGATAACCCCGTTTTGATTCCTGAAAAACGAATGAAAGGAATCGAAATCGCACCAATCATCGCGAAACACGACAAACCAACAGGTTTTCAACTCTTTCTGGATGCCTGTCGTAACGGGAAACAATGTCCGGGCAGTTTCACGGAAGCGTTTCCAATCACCGAAGCTGTAAATCTCTATGCCGTTGCACTCAGGGCAGGACGTTTGCTGAAATATGATGGATCAAATATGAAAATTACTAATGTGCCGGATGCCAATAAATACTTGTCGCGTGAATACCGGGCAGGTTGGAATCCGAATTCTATTTGAGAAAACCACACTTAAAAAGAATAATATGAACTCATTAAACAGAAGGCAATTTATCGGAAAAAGTATGCTCGGATTGGGTTCTGCAGCCCTTTTATCACATCTTCCATTGACTATCCGCGCGGACATAGTAAGTTCACATCCCAGACATCCGGTCGGATTTCAGGTTTATACGATTCGGGAAATGTTGGTTAAAGATTTTCCAGGGACATTGAAAATGATGGCAAAATTAGGTTATCAAGGGGTTGAAATGTGCTCACCTCCAGGATATATCACATCCGGATTTGAACCACTGGTAAAAATGAAACCCGAGGTAATGCGAAAGATTATTACTGATGCAGGACTCACATGCGAAAGTTCGCATTTCACGTTCGGGGAATTAAAGGACAATCTTGGAGAGCGGATTGAGTATTCGAAAAAGCTGGGACTGAAACAAATGATCTGCTCGAGTTTCTGGCTTCCCAAAGAGGCCACAATGACTGACTGGCTAAAAGCATGTGACCAGTTGAATGAAATAGGTTCAAAAACAAAGAAAGCCGGAATACAGTTAGGATTCCACAATCATCATATGGAATTCGAAAAGATCAATGGGGAATTAATTTACGATGCACTGCTAAAACAATTTGATCCGGAATTGATTAAGATGCAATTTCAGGTTGCGGTAATCAGCATCGGCTACAAGGCTTCCGACTATTTTTTAAAGTATCAGGGAAGGTTTATCTCTGCCCACCTGGCTGATTGGTCCTCCGCAGAAAACAAACAAGTTCCTGTTGGTAAAGGAATTGTAGATTGGGGAGAATTTTTCAATGCAGCCGAAATAGGTGGCGTAAAGAATTTCTTTGTAGAGATGGATATGGATAAATTCCAGGAGAGCGTTGAAAATATTCACGCTATGTAGTAGAAAAAACTTAAATAAAACAAAAAAAGCCGGTTATGTGACTAAAGTTACTGACCGGCTTTTTTTGTTTCAGTTTATTTGTATCGTAAAATTAAATATCATGAAAGAAAAACTTATAAAATATCGTTTCAAAATACTGTTTGTGATCCTGGGTGGAATCGGAGGATTTCTTTACTGGAGATTCGTAGGCTGCACAACCGGCACATGCCCGATTACTTCGAATTGGTATGCAAGTGTTCCCTATGGGATGTTGTTTGGATGGTTGATCAGTGATTTAGTTAAACCAAATAAAAAAATTGAATTAAAAGATGAAAATCAATAAATTAGCTTCAGCATTATTAATTCTTGCAGTATCAACAATTTATTCATGCGGTTCAGGTGTTAAAGGAAATAACAGTGTCGCAAACGGAAACGAACTTAAAATAGTCAACGATATGGGAAGTTTTAACGAAATCATTAATAGTAGTACCCCGGTTTTGGTCGATTTTTATGCCGATTGGTGCGCTCCTTGCAAAATGATGGCTCCAATCTTACACCAGGTGTCCAAAGATATGGAAGGGAAAGTAAAAGTGATCAAAGTCGATGTAGACAAAAATGAAGACGCAGCCCGTAAGTATCAGATCCGAAGCATTCCAACAATGATCCTTTTCAAGAATGGAAAAGCAGTCTGGCAGGGAGTTGGTGTAATGCAGGCTGACCAGATAAAAGCGATTATTCAAAAGAACAGTTAGGAAAATTCATCATAAGATTTCAAGGAGAAATTGCTTTGGTAACCTTTAAACACCTTCATCTGGCTATTAACAACCGGTACGGCGCAAAAAGCTCACAATCAAACTGGAATTCGGTTAATTGTAGGCTGCAAGTCGTTTGTTGGACTAACTAACAGCCAGCTGCATCTTAAAGGACCATATCAAGCCTTAAAATATTCTGCGTGCCGGGAGTAATTTTGTAACGATCATCAAGGCGATAACCGATAATCCAAACAACCTGTTCGCCGTTGGCAAGAATCCATACATTCTCCTTTTCCGGCAGACTAAGCTTTGAGTCAATAAAGAAATCACTTATCTTTTTAAACCCACTCATTCCCAATGGCTTGAAATAATCGCCTTGCTGCCACTTTCTGATCAGCAACGGGAACTGAACATGGTCACGATCGATAAAGGCTACAAACCGGGATTCAGGAATCTTGAATTTGTCCTTTTTTTCAGAAACCGAAATTTTTAGGTGAACAGGAAAAACAAGCTCCTTCATACCCTCTTCGAAGTAGAACTGCTTCCTGTTTTCGGGTTGAAGCGGTGACAAAATCAACGACTCCCGGTCACGAACTAACCGATGGCTTGGCGAGATAAACTGTTTTCCAGGAATGCCATCAAGTGCCGCTACAATATCTCCAACAACTACACTGTTAAACCCAAATGATTTCAGAAATTCGAAAAGGTAGGTTGGTAAGGGATCAAGCAATTTCAGTTCAGCAATTGAGATCAGATAATCGTTCCCTTTCCGTAGTGCAACACGTTCCCATGTCTGTTGAATCGCCCGATCACAGATTTTCGAAACATCTTCAAGATAGCTCATCGTTCTGATCAATCCTTCGCGAAATGACGGGTTAAGGGTCTCCATAACAGGCAATAAGGTATGCCTTATTTTATTTCTTTGGTAATCGAGACTTAGGTTTGACGAATCCTCGCGGAAATCGAGAAAGTTTTCGTGGCGGTACTTTTCAATTTCATCCCGTGAAGCAAACAGCAACGGCCGCACTATTTTGCCATTAGTGGGACGCATTCCGGTTAATCCGGTTAAGCCTGTTCCTCGTGCAAGGTTAAGAAAGAAAGTCTCGAGCTGATCGTCGCGATGATGCGCCACTGCGATACAATCAAAATGGTGTGTTGACCGGATAATTTCGAACCACTGGTAACGCAAATCACGGGCAGCCATCTCGATAGAAATTTTATTCTCCAGCGCATAATCAGCTGTTTCAAAAGATGTTTTAAAAAGAGGAGCATCGTATTTTCTTGCCAGATCACTCACGAGGCGTTCATCACCATCCGATTCAGCTCCACGTAACCGGAAATTGCAATGCGCGATGGCAACCGAAAACCCGCCTTTATCAAGCAGATCGAGCAAAACTACCGAATCGACTCCACCGCTCACCCCAACAAGAACGGTGTCCGCCTGATTAAAAAGGTGGTTATCATTAATATATTTGATAAATCGTTGGATCATTTCCATCTATATTGGGTAAAGGACGTAGTTAAACTGATGTGCTGATAAGTTTTCTCTCAGTACTCCACAATTTATTTTGTGAGTTTCAAAATCTTTATCAAATTACTATTCAGCAATTCGATATCGTCGTTATCCAAAGCACCTAGCCTGCCAATTATCAAATCCTTATCAATTGTAGCAAAATTATTGAGCCGAATCAATGATGCTATTTTTAGCCCGCTAACTTCTGATGGTTTAAGTGATAAATCAATTTCTGATTGCCATTTTAACTGAGATGTTATAAAACATACAGTCACGTCATCCTCAGATTCAATTAAGATTAGGGCAGGCCTGTTTTTGTTCCCGGATAAATCAGTAAATGGGAAAGGAATCAGAACAATATCACCTTTTTTCATTATACCTTTCCTTTAAATCATTTAAAGTATAAAGGTCATCCTCATCTTTGAGAAATTCAAAGGCTTTCGATTCGGAATTCAATTTTTGTATTCCTTCCTGAATTATTTTTTCATCGATTTTACTTAGCAAAAAATCTGCAAAATCATTTATCTCCTTGATTCTGGCATCAGGTAATTGCCTGATTTTATCTAAAGTATTATCAATTAAAACTTGCCTGTCCATAATAACTAATTTAGACAAATTTACAAATTTTTAGTCAATTAGGGTGAACGCTTAATAATGGCTATTCCCCATCAATAATCCAACCTTTTCGACGATTTTAACAATTACCTCACAAGCTTTGGCCATAGAAGGCGTTGGGATGTACTCGAATTTTCCGTGAAAGTTATGACCTCCTTCGAAGATATTCGGGCAAGGAAGTCCCATATATGAGAGACGTGCGCCATCTGTACCTCCGCGTATCGGAACAATCTTAGGCTGAACTCCCGACTCGCGAATTGCATCGGCAGCCATGTCTACAATGTATTTAACGGGTTCAATTTTTTCACGCATGTTAAAATACTGATCATTCAACGCCAGCTCAACCGTTTCTTCACCAAACTTATCATTCATTTGTTTGACAACATCTTGCAATGTTAGTTTTCGGTCATTAATCCCATCACGTGAAAAATCACGAAGGATGAACTCTATCTCTGCTTCCTCAACAGATCCATTTATACGCACAACATGGTAAAATCCTTCGTATCCTTCGGTATGCTCCGGCACTTCATTCGCCGGAAGCATGGCAATTAATTGATTGGCAATCAGTATCGCATTTTTCATTTTGCCTTTAGCATAACCGGGATGAACACTTGAACCATGAATGACTATTTTAGCCCCCGATGCATTGAAATTCTCATACTCAAGTTCACCAAGTTCGCCGCCATCAATTGTAAAGGCAAAATCGGCGTCAAATTTCTCAACATTAAAATGATCTGCACCTTCGCCAATCTCTTCGTCGGGTGTAAAAGCTATTTTTACCTTTCCATGTTTTATCACCGGATGATTGACAAGATATTCCATGGCTGTGATGATTTCAGCTACACCTGCTTTATCATCCGCGCCCAAAAGGGTTTTTCCGTCCGTTACAATCAATCGCTGACCAATATAAGCATTCAACTCCGGGAATATGGCAGGTGAAAGGACGATATTCCTGGCTTCATCTAAAACGATATCCCCTCCCGGGTAGCTTTCGACGATCTTAGGCGAAACATTTGCACCTGAAAAGTCAGGACTCGTATCCATGTGTGCAATAAAGCCTACGACAGCGGCTTTCCCATCATTATTGGCCGGAAGTGTGGCATAAACGTAACCAAACTGATCAACCTCAACATCCTGGAGTCCAATATATTTTAATTCATCGGCCAGGGCTCCGGCAAATTCAATTTGTCCGATAGAACTCGGTGTTGTTCCGCTCGTCGCATCCGAGCAAGTATTAAACCTGACATATCGCAGGAAGCGTTCAACCACTTTATTTTCCATTTTCGCTTGATTTTAAAATAATTGTCCATCAAATATTAGACCTCAATCAAAAAACAAATGGTAAAACCTTTCTGTTCATATAGTCGATTTACGAAATCATCAACCAACCACTTCAACAGAAAAATTTCACCATTTCAGGGTTGAAAACCAAACCCATTTTTAATTCTTAGTATGCCAAGGCAAAAATCACCCTGCGATGCGAAGGTTTGCCCGTTACCATGCATACACCTTCTTCATCTGGTGCATCAAAAGGGATACAGCGAATGGTCGCTTTGGTTTCTTCCTTGATCTTAATTTCTGTTTCTGTAGTTCCATCCCAATGTGCGAGAAAGAATCCACCCTTGGTATTAAGGAGCTCCTTAAATTCGTCATACGAATCAACTTTCGTTGTATTCTCAGTCCTATATTTAAAGGCTTTGTCGTAAATATTTTTTTGGATGGCATCCAGAAGATCTTCTACCAACTGATCGATATTTTCAAGCTTTTCTGTAGATTTCTCCAATGTATCCCGCCGGGCAACTTCAATGGAGCCATTTTCGAGGTCCCGCGGACCAATGGCCAAACGAACAGGAACACCTTTCAACTCATATTCGGCAAATTTCCATCCCGGACGTTGCGTATCGCGGTTGTCGTATTTCACACTGATACCACGGGCTTTCAATTTGGCCATGATCTCATTCACTTTCACCGAGATTTCGGCCAATTGTTCCATGTTTTTATAAATTGGAACAATAACAACCTGGTAAGGAGCAAGTTTTGGTGGAAGTACGAGTCCGTTATTATCTGAATGTGCCATGATCAGCGCCCCGATCAGACGCGTTGAAGCTCCCCACGAGGTAGCCCAAACATAGTCGAGTTTTCCGTCGCGGTTGGCAAACTGAACATCAAAAGCTTTGGCAAAATTTTGTCCCAAAAAGTGCGAAGTTCCCGATTGCAATGCTTTACCATCCTGCATCAATGCTTCAATGGTGTAAGTTTCAATTGCACCTGCAAATCGTTCGTTAGCTGATTTGGAACCTTTAATAACAGGCATTGCCATAAAGTCTTCGGCAAAACTTGCATATACATTAATCATCTGATCCGTTTCTGCAAGCGCTTCCTGGCTGGTTTCGTGCGCGGTGTGTCCCTCCTGCCAAAGGAATTCAGTTGTACGAAGGAACATACGTGTACGCATTTCCCAGCGTACAACGTTAGCCCACTGATTACAAAGAATGGGTAAATCGCGGTAAGACTGTATCCAGTTTTTATAGGTACTCCATATTATTGTTTCAGAAGTCGGGCGAATAATCAGCTCTTCTTCGAGTTTTGCATCAGGATCGACCACAACACCTTTTCCGTTGGGATCGTTCATGAGCCGGTAATGAGTGACCACTGCACACTCTTTGGCAAACCCCTCAACATGAGCAGCCTCTTTCGAAAAGAAAGATTTTGGAATAAAAAGCGGGAAATAGGCATTTACATGACCGGTTTCTTTAAACATTTTATCGAGCTGAGCCTGCATTTTTTCCCAGATTGCATATCCATAAGGCTTGATTACCATACAACCACGAACCGCTGAATTTTCAGCCAGATCAGCTTTTGCAACCAGGTCATTGTACCATTGGGAATAATTTTCTTCTTTTGTTGTAAGAACTTTTGCCATTACTGATGTTTTGGTATAATATTTGCTTAAAAATTGTTAATTATCAGAACGCAAAATAACGAAAACTTCAGGAATTTTTTAATATAAAGGAGAACAAATCATGAAAACAAATGTCAAACTGCTCTCAGCCATAGCACTTCTCGCAAGCGCCTGTACTACAGGATCTATGGTTACATCAAGTAGTTACTCCGACGATGTTTACTTCACCCCGGGTGACAATCCCCCCGTGGTAGTCAGCACCGCACCTTCAAGTGCAAGGCAGGTTAAGCGACCATCCACGATCACTGAATCGCGACAGGAGGAGGCCGGGAAGATCGTTGATAATTATCAAAAAGAAGGAGATCTTGATTCTACTGATTACGTTTATAATGAAGAATCCGACACAACTTACGAATCGGATGATGAGGCATTATACTTAATCAACAACTATAACGATCCGGAAGAGATCAGCTATACGACTCGCATCAGAACTTTTTATAATCCTTACGCTTACGACCCTTACTGGGATTCGTACTATTCACCAGGCTGGGGTTTTAACTGGGGCCTGGGATTTGGAAACGGATACTATGGCGGCGGATATGGCGGCGGATATGGTGGTTATTACGGTGGTTACGGCGGCTATTATGGTGGTTACGGCGGCTATTACGGTGGCTGGTACAATCCATGGTACTCTTACGGAGGCTGGGGCGGCTATCCTTACGGCGGTGGCGGTTACTACGGTAATGGTTACTATGGCGGCTACTATGGTGGCGGTTATTGGGGCGGCGGAAACTATGGCGGAATTGCTAATAGCCGCGATCACTTTTACGGCAGACAAAACTACACCGGTTCAGGCAGATCGAATGCGGTAAGATATAGTGGTAGCAGAGGTTCTGCGATCGGTTCATCTTCTTCGGCTGTAAATACAGGTAGCCGGGGTCAGATCGGAACATCGGGAACTACCGGAAGATCATCAAATACGATCACAAATGGCCGTCAGTCATCCGGAACATCAGGAGTAAGTTCGGCACGTCAGGCAGGAACACGATATACAATTGATCCAAATGTATCACGGAGTGCAAGAACAAATTCTGCCGGTCAGTCAGGAACGAGGAATACAGAAACCCTTACCAATTTACGCAGGGGTCAGTCCTCAAATCAACAAGGCGTGAGCAATCAAAGTAGCCAGCAATCAAGACAAGGCTCATCAGGTTACACGCCAACTTATTCGAGGCCAAGAACAAATACCCAGGCGACTTACAATAATGGAACATCCCGTCAATACACAAGACCACAATCTTCAGGCTCCGGTAATTCAGGAAGTAATGATGGTAACCGTTATTCAAGGCCACAGAGCAGTTCTACTGGTTCGCAATCATCAGGTCGGGCAGCATCAAGTTCATACCAAAGAGGTTCAAGCAGCAGTAGTTCATACTCAGCACCTTCAAGAAGCAGCTCATCCGAATCGTACTCAGCACCAGCAAGAAGCAGTTCCTCTGAATCGTACTCAGCACCAGCAAGAAGCAGCTCTTCGGGCAGTTCTTACTCTGGCGGAAGCAGCAGCGGTAGCAGCGGTAGCAGCGGTAGTAGCAGTGGTAGTGGCGGCTCAGGACGCAGACGATAACAAGAAGAGGTATCCTGAAATTAGCTTATAAAAAAATAAAAAAACATTGATTATGAAAAAGTTAATACTCACCCTATTTGCAACAGCGGGATTAATGAGCCTTTCATTTGGTCAGTATGTTGACCAGGCGCTAATCTTCTCGCAACAGAATTACGGATCGACCGCCCGTTCAAAAGCAATGGGTAATGCATTTGGCGCAATCGGCGGCGATTTCTCTTCACTAAGTATCAATCCGGCGGGTATTGGAGTATACCTTAGGTCTGAAGTAACAGGAACCCTCAATTTAATGGGAAGAAACAATACCGAATCAACCTATCGCGGACAGATCTCAGACGATCTGAGCAATAATTTCAGTTTTCGTAACTTCGGTTATGTGCTCGCTACGCCTGTTCAAAGTGGTGGTTCCGGATTGGTTTCGTTTAATTTCGGAATCGGATTTAATAAGCTCAATAATTTCAATCAATCAATAGCTTTTGGTAAAACCGGATCACCCTATTCCAGGACGGATGTTTTTGCCCAAAATACAAACGGGATTAATAGTACCAATCTTCTTGACGAGAACAATCCCTACAGCAACGGAACACCATGGGAAAGCAAATTAGCCTGGGAAAATTACCTGATAGATGTTACAAACCCCGATGCAAATGGTATGGGAAATCAATACCAATCAATTCTTTTAATGAATGAGTTGGTTGATCAGAACATGACCATCAGCAAAGAGGGATATAACAACGAATATGTTGCCACGTTTGGCGCAAATTTCAATCATCAGTTGTACCTGGGTGCAACAATCGGAATGCAGGATCTCTACTACAATGAATCCAAGACCTATTCTGAGGATGGCGAATTTGGATATTTTGATTATTTCAGCAATGCACGAACCAGAGGTTTTGGTTACAATCTTAAACTTGGGATCATTTACAGACCTGTACCTGCACTCAGACTTGGAGCAGCCGTACACACGCCCACCTTCTTTGATTTGAAAGAGGAATATAGTTCAAAGATGGAATCCAATCTGAAAAATGTGAGTGCCGCTGTAGACGGTGCCCACACAGCAGAAACACCAGCAGGAGATTATGGGTACAAAATGGAAACGCCAATGAGAGCAATCGGAAGTTTTGCTTATCAGTTTGGGAAAAAAGGGATGATATCCTTTGATTATGAATATGTAGACTATTCAAAGATGAAACTCAGAAGCGGTGGTGATGGTTATAACTTCTCTACTGAGAATACCGATATCAAAGCGATCTATCAATCTGCAAGCAATCTTCGTTTTGGCGGCGAGATTAAACCGACCGAAGCACTAAGCCTGCGTGCTGGTTACGAATTATTTGGGAATCCTTATAAAACAACTATAAATAATGTATCTCAACCAAATAAGGATTTCAGTTATAATACTATCAATGCTGGTATCGGATACCGGATTAACAATGTCTCGCTTGATGTCTCATATAGTTTAGGCACCAGGACAGATTATAACTACATCGATCAGGTCGATCCTGAGCCGGTCAAATACAATTTGAAAAGCAACGAAATCGTATTTACTTTAGGAATTAAACTCTGAAATACAAATCAATATATTGCAATGAAGAGAGACCGGAAACAGTCTCTCTTTTTTTTGCCGAAATATCCAATGTCCGGGGCACATGCTAACCACCTAAAAAGAATTAAGCTATCCTGCAGGTTATTTCCCGTCCTGCTTAGTTTCCAACCGTCCTGCTAAAGATTTTGCTGTCCTGCTAAGTTTTTCAGCGTCCTGTAGGTTTTTTCGGCGTCCTGTTAAGTTTCTGGCTGTCCTGTTAAGATTTTCGCCATTCTGGTAGGCTATTTTAGCGTCCTGTTGAGTTTCTGACCATCCTGTTAAGGTATTTTGCCGCCCTGTAGGTTTTTTCGGCGTCCTGTTGAGTTTCTGACCATCCTGTTAAGGTATTTTGCCGCCCTGTAGGTTTTTTCGGCGTCCTGTTAAGTTTCTGGCTGTCCTGTTAAAGGTTTTAATGTCCAGTTGAATCTGATAACCAAAATCAACTACTTGAAGATAGAAATTGTGGGCATGGATAAGAAAACAATTTTGCAGAACCAACCTTTCAAAACACAGAACACCCGGCAACTTCACTGTTTGAAATTGCCGGGTGTATTTATGGGATTCAGGAGTCTATCGCACCCCAAATCATTGAAAAGGGTAATCTTATATGATCATTCCTGCGCCAACCACGTTATTGGTTGCCTCATCAATCAGGATCAGGCTGCCGGTGTCGCGGTTCTACTTATACGGGTCAAAAAACAACGGTAACAGAGAGAATGAGGACCATTCAAATTATTTTTATTCTGTGATTATAAATGGAAAGACATATAAAACATCATTAAAATAAAGCACTAAATGCCGATCGTGTAGACCTCTCCGCCAGCCAAGCTGATGGGGCGAACCTCTCACAGCATGAAAGATTTTCCTACCTTTGTTTGATAATCGTAATTCAATGACAAAAGAAACTGCAATAAAGCTATTCAACGAGCAACGAATACGCACTCAATGGGATGAAGACCAGGAGAAATGGTATTTCTCAATAGTAGATGTTGTAGGTGTACTTACAGAAAGTGAAAATCCCAATAATTATTGGAAAGTACTGAAGAACAGACTTAAGAAAGAGGGAAGTGAGTTGGTTACAAATTGTAACCAACTGAAATTGCAATCCTCTGATGGCAAATTTCATAAAACTGATGTCGCTGATTCAGAACAACTATTCCGTTAAAGACAGAAATATTTGACTAGGTTCGAACGACCTATTGGTGTCGTGTTTATGATTTGTAATTAATCTGTCGCCGCGATGTGGCTTTCGTCAGTCGATTATTTGATTTCTGCTACCAAACTACCGCCACTATGCGGCTATTCAATGCTTTTTAAGGTGCATAGCACCGATATTTTGGTAGAATAAATTATTCGTTAATCAATTTTTAAAAGCCGTATCGCCGCGATGCGGCTTTCGCCAGGCGATTATTTGATTTCTGCTACCAAACTACCGCCACTATGCGGCTATTCAATGCTTTTTAAGGTGCATAGCACCGATATTTTGGTAGAATAAATTATTCAATCATTTTTTAAAGCCGCATCGTGGCGACAGTTTTTATAAGGATTGTGATTTGTAAAATGACGATATTAAACGATGTCATTTACTTATCAATACGATATTTAATAATTTCATTCTCTTAGCTCTGAAAACACAAAACACCCGGCAACTTCACTGTTTGAAATTGCCGGGTGTTTTTATGGGATTCAGGAGGCTATCGCACCCCAAATCATTGAAAAGGGTAATCTTATAGGATCATTCCTGCGCCAACCACATTATTGGTTGCTTCGTCAATCAGGATCAGACTGCCGGTGTCGCGGTTTTTCTTGTAAGGGTCAAAAAACAATGGCTTCGTCGTTTTAATCGTGATTTGTGCAATCTCGTTTAATCCGACACTTAAATCATCGTGTATCTCTTCTGTCGTATTGATATTTACCCTGTATTTTACTTCGGTAACGATGCAGCGCAACTCGTTTGAATTGTGCTTTAACTGGTATTTCCCTCTTAAAACAAGCGGTTTTTCGCTGAGCCAGCAAACCATTAAATCGATTTCCTGCGATTGCTGCGGCTGATTAACCGCATCGACGATCATCGATCCACGACTTACATCTATTTCATCTGTGAGTCTTAGGGTTACGGATTGAGGAGGGAAAGCATATTCAAGACTTTTACCAGCAAAATCAATCGCCTCAACGGTTGTCTTTTGGCCACCAGGTAAAACAACGACTTCCTGCCCTACCCTGAAAACACCACTTGCAACCCTGCCTGCATAGCCACGGTAATCGTGGTATTCATCCGATATCGGACGAATGACATACTGAACAGGGAAACGCGGATCATTCAGGTTCCAATCCTCACCAACTGGCAACATTTCGAGCAATCCAAGGAAAGTTAACCCTGTGTACCAGGGCATATTCGTCGATTCATCCACTACGTTATCGCCCAGTTTGGCACTGATCGGTAAAAAATGGAGATCCTGGTTACCTAATCTTCCGGCAACCTGAATAAAATCAGCTTTAATTCGTTCGAAAACTTCCTGACTAAAATCAACCAAATCCATTTTATTCACACAAACAAGTACATGCGGAATATTCAGTAATGCAGCAATATAAGCATGACGGCGGGTTTGTTCGATCACACCGTTGCGGGCATCAATCAGGATCACTGCTGCGTTGGAGGTTGATGCCCCCGTTACCATATTACGTGTATATTGAATATGTCCGGGTGTGTCGGCAATAATAAATTTTCGCTTGGGAGTTGCAAAATAGCGGTACGCCACATCAATTGTAATCCCCTGCTCGCGTTCGGCACGTAGTCCGTCGGTCAGCAGTGCCAGGTTAACCTCTTCGCCTCCGCGACTGATGCTGGCTTGCTCTAATGCCTCCATCTGATCTTCGAAGATTGCTTTACTATCATACAATAACCTGCCAATCAATGTACTTTTACCATCATCAACACTACCTGCAGTTGTAAACCGCAGTAATTCCATATCGAGATATCCGTGATCTTTTCCAGACATAATTTGCTTTCTAATTTTTTAAATTACCCCGACTTTTAAGTCGGGGTAATTGATGTCCATATAGTTTGTGGACTTTAGTCCAATTTCACTTTATTTAGCATCAAAAATAACCTTCCCTTTTCCGATCTTCCATTGCAGCTTCCGAACGTTTATCGTCGGCCCGTCCACCGCGCTCAGTAACCCGACTCGCGGCAACTTCCTGAATGATTTCTTCAAGCGTATCAGCCTTCGAAAGTGTTACTCCTGTGCAGGTTATATCGCCAATCGTACGGCAACGAACATCTCTTGTCTCCGCCTTTTCGTTGGGTTTCAGTTGCATAAAAGGCGCACATGCCATCCATGCACCATCGCGGCAAAAGACTTCGCGTTTATGGGTAAAATACAAACTTGGCATCTCAATGTTCTCCATCAAAATATATTGCCACACATCCATTTCGGTCCAGTTGCTGATCGGGAAAACACGGAAATGCTCGCCCATGTGTTTTGCTCCACAGAAAAGATTCCATAGTTCAGGACGTTGATTTTTGGGATCCCATTGTCCAAACTCATCACGATGCGAGAAAAACCGCTCTTTGGCCCTTGCTTTCTCTTCATCGCGACGTCCACCGCCCATTGCGCAATCAAACTTCAACTCTTCGAGGGCATCAAGTAACGTAACAGTTTGAAGCACATTGCGGCTTGCATTCAGTCCTTTCTCTTCAACAGCCCGTCCATTATCGATTGAATCCTGAACATACTTCACAATGAGTCGCGTACCTGTCGTTTCAGCAAGATCATCACGGTATTTAATCGTCTCTTCAAAGTTGTGACCCGTATCAATATGCATCAATGGAAACGGAACTTTCAATGGATGAAAAGCCTTCCGGGCAAGGTGAAACATCACAATTGAATCTTTTCCTCCCGAAAAAAGCATCACAGGTTTCTCGAACTGGGCAACAACTTCGCGTATTACAAAGATTGACTCCGATTCAAGTTCCCGTAAATGATTTATTTTATAGTGCTCCATATCAAATGATTTCTCAAAAATTAACTTCTGTGTCTGTTCAGATAACACATTATCGGGCTTCTGAACTGACAGGGCACAAAAATAGTCAATCCGATGACATTTTCGGCCATCAGATTGACTAAGATATTGGTAGTATTAGTGCGTAATTTGAAAGCTTGAAAATGGAACCAAAGCAATTTATAATCTGCAGATTTCACAATCCTATTTTTTTGTATCATGCAGTGAAATGAATATCAGCTAAGGATAAATTTTCATGATGAGCGAAGAATAAAAAATCAGGAAATAATGATTAGAAGGGAGATTCTCATCGGAAGATAAATTAGTTAATTTTAGGCTTTTAAATGATTTCGTTTGTACTTCCCTGATTTTCAAATAAACCAATTAAATAATACAACTATGACAACAACAAACAGTTCGCAAGGTATTGAATCATCGCCGTTTATCCAAAAACATTCAAGGCTGATTCGTATTTGGCATTGGGTTACTTTTTTGGTTTTAACGGCTTCGATGATTACTGTTTTGATAAATTCGACAATGCTGAATCCCAGGGATAATATTGGACTGGTTCAGAATCAATTGAAAGAAAAGGGTCTCACCGCTTCCGAAGAACAGGCATTTGCAGTGTCGCATGAATATGAAGACAAAATGTGGAATGTCCATAAACTGCTTGGCTTTGGACTTGCATTTTTATTGGTGGCGAGGGTTTTGATTGAATTGTCTCAACCTCAAGAGGAAAAAATAGGCACCCGAATTAAAAATGTGATGGGTTTGCTGAAACTAAACGATGAAAATAAAACCCAATACAAGCACTATCTCAATGTAAAACGGGTGTACATGTTATTCTATTTAATATTGTTGTTAATGGCTCTTACCGGCTTAGGTCTGGCTTTTGGCCGTGACCTGGGTTTCACGCGTGAAATTCATAATACAGTGAAAACTATTCATAGCATATTGCAATATTGCATGTATGCCTTCGTTTTGATTCATTTGATTGGTGTAATTATTGCCGAAAACTCACAACATAAAGGAATTGTCTCCGGGATGATAAATGGGAATAAGGCTTTAGCATAACGTTCAATTACAAGATTTTTGAATATAAAAAAGGAAGCCCTGGATTTCTCCGAGGCTTCCTTTTTTATGAATTGCAACCCTATTTAGCTATTGAGATTTGTGATTTTAATGAACTTTTCAGAACTGGTCATTGAAATGCCACATCTTTTTGGGGCTGTGGTATCATAGGTGTTTCCACATGTAGGACATACATAATACACTGTAGGTAAAGATTTTACATTATTACTTTCGAGTGCAGCAAGTGCCTTTTCGTAGAAAGGTTTATGTTTTTGTTCTGTCTTATAAGCATAGTTTAAACTTACAAGGGCAAATTGATTTTTTGCAGTATTCGCATTGGTAATAAATTCAGGATACATGGTGCTGATCTCATAGCCTTCGCCTGCAATTGCATCCTTTAAGTTTTCCTTTGTCAACTTCACGGTAAACTCCGGTGTAATAACAGGAACCTTCTGTCCACCTTCCAATAATACTGCTTTGTGATTGGTCGCATGAATTTTTTCGGATTTCGATGCGGCATTGAATAACAAAGCTATTTCATGAAAACCTTCCGCTTCGGCTTTTTTGCTGTAAGCTGCATATTTGGCACTTGCGGTGGTTTCTCCCTTGAAAGCGTCCTGCATGTTTTGGAAGCTGATAGCATTCGCATCCATTGTTTCTGCTTTTACGGGCGAACTAATCTTGAATGATTGAAATACAACGATTATTGCAGCTGCTGCAAGTACGGTAACGATTGATGTCTTTTTCATTTTATCTATTTTTTAAGATTTATTTTACGATACAAATATGCAGGGTTGCATATTCAAACTTCCTTTAGCAATTCTTAAAATCAGCTTAATAAAATCAAAGAGGAAATTGAAGTGTAAAAGTACTGCCGATTCCAGGCTGACTTTCTACACTCAACGCAATGGATTGCAGGTCAGCTAATTTTTTTGCGATCGAAAGACCAAGTCCGTTTCCTTTCACTGCTGAACTTCTTGATTCATCGGCACGATAAAACCGGTTGAAGATATTGGGGAGGTCTTCGGCAGAGATTCCTATTCCGTCATCTTTAACAGAAAGTGTTTTCAGAACGTCATTCCAAATCAGGTAAACACGCCCATTCTCTTTCCCATATTTGATGGCATTTGTCATCAAATTATCGAGAATCAATTCCATGTAAAGTTTATCGGCAGTTACAGTTGCATCTCCGGAAAACTCTAAATTCACATTTATTGCCTTCACGGTTGCCAACTTTTTCCACTTTTCAATCGACATCGAAATAATGTGCGAAAGGTCGATGGATTCTCTGTTTGCGATAACGCTAGATGATTCAATCCGGGCAAGTTGCAAAAGTTGGTCAAGCAATACATTTAGGCGATCGACCTGCGAAATAACGTCCAGAATTTTCTCTTCATAAATAACTGGTTCACGTTGCCTGCGAAGCAATACCTCAAGCGTACCCCTGATTGCAGCAAGTGGTGTGCGGATTTCATGCGAAGCGTCACTCGTGAATTGTTTTTGCCGGAGAAGACTTGCTTCAATCCGGGCAAGCAATTCGTTGATGGTTTTGGTCAGTTCATATAATTCGTCTTTATGCGCCGGGAAAGCCAACCGCGTGCCAATGTTTGAATCGCTGATTCCTGAAGCCGTCCGAATTAATTGATGAACAGGTTCTATTGCCTTTGAGGCAGCAAGTGATGAAGCGATAAATTGTATGACAAGAACAATCGGAAATGAAATCAGCAATACCCAGATTAAATTATTGAGAATGATAATGGATTCCTGCTGCGAGATGGCGATCGTGAGATGTCCTATATTTTTCCCGGTTTCATTTTTTATCACAAACTGCCCAAGTCTTATATGCTGGTCGCTGATATCGCCATTGTAAAAAGATTTATGAATATTATTCGGGCTACTTAAAACCTGATCGCCCATCAAATTGGCGGAACGAAAAACAACTTTACCTTTTATGTTGACGATTTGCAGAAAAGTAGGGTTTACTTCAACCTTGTTGTGTTCGGCTTCTTCCCATTCCGGCATTTTATTGATCACAATCGAATCATTTCGCCAGTCGAGGTTACTGAAAACCTCTTCTTTCTCCAATAAAATATCATCATCCAAATGGGTATAAGCTGTTTTGCTCACCACAAAGTAGATGACAACAAAAACGAGGGCTGTCGTAAACGCAACAGCCAATGTATTGAAAAGCGCGATCCGGTTTTTGAATTTTAGGGTCATTCGTCTGTTTCAATTTTGTAACCAACTCCACGTATCGTAGAGATGCATGATGGTTGGCCGGGCTCATCCAGTTTTTTACGAAGTGAGTTTATATAGACGTCAATCACTGAGTTATCGTAATCGAAATGGATATCCCATACTTTTTCGATTATGCGGGTTCGACGGCATACTTTTCCTTTATTTCGCAAGAAATATTCAAGCAGTGAAAACTCTTTTTGGGTAAGTTCAACCGCCTTTCCCTTTTTCGTAACCGTATGTTTTTCAATGTTCATTTCTATACCGGCAGCAGTGAAAACGACAAGTTCGGTGATGTTTTTACGCATCAAAACACGAATTCTGGCAAGTAATTCTTCAAATGAAAAAGGCTTGCGGATATAGTCGTTCGCTCCGGTTTCCAAACCAAACACAGCATCATCAACCGTATCTTTTGCAGTCAGAAATATGATGGGAACCGTTTTATTTTCCAATCGGATGTTGCGGCAGATTTCAATTCCATTGAGCCCCGGCAACATCCAGTCGAGTAGAATTACATCGTATTCTTCAAGGTTATCAAGTGCAAGTTGTAGCCCTTTTTTTCCATTGTCAGCAACATCAACGGCAAAACCCTCCTCCTCCAATCCGTCACGAAGGAAATTGGCAATTGATGTTTCATCTTCAACGATCAGTATACGCATCACAATTCATATTAAGTAATATCCATCCAAAGATACGAATTGCGATTACTTTTCGCCTGATGTGTCACTAAAATCGGGAAGCGCCAACTCAACACCTGCGCCATGACTGTAAACCAATTGACCACCAAGATAGCCTGTCCGGGAGACTGCACCTGCAAGAATTGTGAATAAGACAATGGCGACCAACCTGGTCCATTTCCGGTCGTACTTGAAATAGAAGATAATAACCCGGAACAATGCTGTAATGATGGCAAGCCAAAGTGTGATTGTTGCTGCCTGTTCATGCAGATCCATGGGTGCCTTTAAAGGACCTTCTTCAATCCCTTCACCTGCATAACTACCGGTAATATAGGCAGCTGTAGCACCCATAGCCCCAAGGAGCAAAAGATAAAATGACGCATTTCTGAAAAACTCATTCTTTGTAAAAAGTGCGATTACTTCCGACAGAAACCCAGCCATCAAAAGGGCAATCGGAAAGTGAATAATCATGGCATGGAGATGTGTTGCTGTTATCATTGCGATCTGTTTTTATTTGCAAAGATTGACCCGGCAATATTTAGTATGGATAAGCTGATACTTAAGATTCGCTTAAGATTTTTTAGCTTGCACCACAATTTACTTCTTCAAAATACCGGCGAGAATCGATTTAATGCGCTATTTTTGATGTCATAAGCAATCGCTTCAAATTAATACAATTCCCAATTGATTCTTATGAAACAAAAGGTTACCATCTAATTATTTAAAAATAATGATCCGGGAGGTCCTGCATTCACTACAGCACAGAATATCTACAAAGTCTTTGCCTTTCTTGACAAATATTTATAGCATTAATTTTTATCCTTAATTTAAAGAATCAATTATGAAAAATGCACTTATGTTTTTCGGATGCATGATTTTAATGACATGCTTTTCTTCTTGGAACGCGAAGGCTCAGAAATCAGCGTACAAGCTGGCCAAAACCATTCAACTAACCAACGATGGAGGTTGGGATTATCTTACAGTTGATGAAGTAAATCAAAAATTATTTGTATCACACAGCTCACAGGTTAATGTTGTTGACCTTAAGACAGGTGAGCAGATCGCGGTTATTCCTTCTACGGAAGGGGTACATGGCATTGCTATCGCCAACGATCTGAACAAGGCATTTATATCCTGCGGCAAGGATTCATCGGTTATGGTTGTTGATTTAGGCACTTTCAAACTGGTTGCAAAGGTAACAGGCACCGGCAAAAATCCGGATGCCATTCTTTACGATCAGTTTTCGAAAAAAGTATTTACATTCAATGGAAGAAGCAGCAGTTCGACTGTGATTGACGCGGTCACTTTTAAGATTATCGCTACGATTCCACTGTCGGGGAAACCTGAATTTTCGCAAACCGATGGGAAAGGAAAAGTTTATGTGAATATTGAGGATAAAAGCACAATAACAGTAATCAATTCGGTTACGATGAAAGTAGAAAAAGAATGGTCGATCGCACCCGGAGAAGAGCCATCAGGTCTGGCTTTGGATAATGAAAATCACCGTTTGTTTTCGGTTTGTGGTAATAAAATGATGGTAATTTCGGATGCAATTGCAGGGAAAGTCATTGCAAATGTGCCAATTGGCGATGGTTGCGATGGTGTGGCTTTCGATCCTGCCACCAAACGTATATTTGCCTCAAACGGAGAAGGGAAGATGACTGTTGTTCAACAAGTAAGCGCTGATGAATATAAAGTTGTAGAAAACTTCCCAACATTACCAGGAGCAAGAACAATTACAGTAAATAAAACAACGCATCATATCTACCTTCCAACAGCAGAATTATTACCCGGTGAAGGCAGAAGGCAGTCTAAACCAAATACTTTTAAAGTATTGGATATAGAACCAGTAAATAACGTATCCTATTAGTCTGACATAGAATCGGTTTCTAACGAAATCCCAAAGAAAGCATCCATAAAATCAATTGATTTCGTGGGTGCTTTCTTTTGTGCTTTACTTGCTGACTTCCATGTCTTTTCTTCATAAATAGAACATTCGAAACATTTACCTATTTACATACGTTAAGAAACACATCAGTACCGCCTCAGGTAGGATATATGGAAGTATAAATTTGTAATTGCAACCTGCAAAGAGGCATTGTATTCATATTTTCATTTTTATAAACAATCATTTATAAATTCCAGTATGAAAAAGATGATCCTCATTGCCTTGAGTATTTTTTTACTGATATCAAACACGCATGCCCAAACCAAACTAAAAGCAAAACCTCCACTTCAATCAGAGATGGACAAAATGATGGAAGATGCCACCAAAGATATGAGTGATGAGGATAAGGCGCAGATGAAAGAAATGATGAAAGGGGTGATGCCGGACATGACTCAACCACATATGAAAATTGCAGATTACCCGGAGTTTACCAGCAACAAGCAACTTGTACCTAAAAAAGATATAGCTGGGATAAATTCTATTCCCAAGAAAAATCTATCGCAGGCTGACATGAGTGGTTACGCTACAAATCTGTATAATAAGCTTTTGATAAAAGGTGATGCTGCTGAAATGTCATTGGCAAAAAAAATCATTTCTCAGGCACCCAAAGCAAATGATTTGGGAGGAGCAGCCGTTATATGCATGGTGCAGGGACATCCACAGGCAGCCATGGCATTAAGTATGAAAGCTGTAATAGTAGATCCTTCTAATCCTAACTGGCAAAACAATATGGCATCTTTGCTTACACAATATGGGTATCCGGAGCATGCCATACCAGTTTTACAAAAATTAAAAACTGAATTCCCCCATAATAGTACAGTGTTAAATAATCTGGGACAGGCCTGGTTTGACCTTGGAGTGTTAGACAGTGCAAAGATATTTACAAACCTTGCTATTGGTGCAAACCCATTTCATCCCGATGCAACAGTATGCGGCGGGTTAATTGAAGAAATAAATGGCGATCCTATAAAAGCATCAGAGGATTATACTAAAGCAATGGAAAATGCGCCAAACCCTTTAATTCAGAAGATACTGCAAAACAAAACAGGAGATAAAAGTTTTGATAAAATTGATTTTGAAAAATTAAAAAGAGCCATCGCCATTTATGAATATTTTCCAAAAGACTGGATAAATATCCCAAAACTGTCTGACAATGTTTCCGGATATGAAAATGATATGCGGATTCAAAACGGAAATGACAAAATGTTTGAAGAATTGAAGAACAAAATAGAAACCCTTGAGGAAGCAAGCAACGCCGAAGTAAATAGTTTAATGGAAAAGGGTGAAGCTGCATTTGTGAAAACGATGGCGCAGGAAAGCATTAAAGGACTGAATATGATGAGCAGAACTGCTGTTACAGTAGAGACGATACTTCAGATTTATATTGCGAAGTGGATGAAAGATTATGTGAATGAAGATGATGCATTAAAACAAAAAATTAATGCCGTAAGAATAACAATGACAAAAATTTCCGATAATGATAAATGTCCCGATTTTGATCGTAAAAACAATGAGTTCCTGGCCTATGCGAATCCAAAAATAAGAGAGTTTCATGCAAAAAAGATTGATGAGTTCCGAACATGGCTGAATGCTTTTTGCACCTGGTCATGGTATATAGCGGGTAATCCCAAAAATGTAATAATGACACAATGTATTGGATGGACACGTGCATTGGCAGGATTCTATGAAGATGCCATTCAAGATCAGGAGGCAATTGCAAAATCGTGTATAAAGCAAAACGGCGACGCGAGAACATTTGTACCCACACCGAATATCCCAAATTTTAGTTGCCCAACAATTGTAAGCATTCCAATGGGAACTGATTGGCAGCAGCTGGGTAATGCGGTAAAGAATTTTGATACGAACAGTCTGGGGATAAAAAGCAACCCGTCAAACCCTATTCCCAATAGTACAATCACTATTGGAGGAGACGCCAAATCAATTGCCCAACCAGGAAAGTCACCATTTACAAAAACAGCAAATGGAAGTGTCCTGCCTGGAATGATTAACGAATCTGATGATGAATTGACCCCTTTATCAAAAATACCTTTGGATGAATTAACTCCATTACCCGATTTACGAAGAAGTAAATTAATAAAGGATCTTCTTAATAAAATGATGACAGCAGATTGTAAAAATTTAAATAAATATAAGCCACTGGGTTTTGAAGTCAGATTAGGAGAACTTACTATTGAAAATCCGTCAAAGAATGTAAAAGGAATAAAAGAAGATGGCGATGTAACTTATGTGACATATGATGACGGTTCGGTTGCAGTTTTTATGGAAGATGGTTCAATTCTGCAGATTGATGCACCCTCCAAGAATATAACTGGAACAAGAGAAGAAGGTAATGTAACTTATGTGACCTATAATGATGGTTCTGAAGCAGTTTTTATGGAAGATGGATCTATTCTGGAGATTGATGCACCATCAAAGAATATTAAGGAAACAAAAGAAGATGGCAATATGGTTCATGTAACCTATGATGATGGTTCTGAAACAGTTTTTATGGAGGATGGAACTATTCTGGAGATGGATGCACCTAAAGATTCTGGAAAAACAGTAGCGGAAAAAATTACGTTAAAGCCCAAAGCGGTAACTCCTGATGTTGCTTCTAAAAACAAAGTATATACTGAACTCAAAGATTTTAAAAGTCAAATTGAAGCCAATAGTCTGCAAACCAGCCTTAATTCTGGTGTGCAGGTACCAGGCACATTTGCTCCAGTAAATGGATTATTCAAATAATAAATATTTAATATGAAAATCTTCACATTAATTTGCGCCATTCTTTACAGCTTTACATTAACTGCCCAGGATTGCACCGAGGAATTACTCCTTCAAAAACCCGGCACATGGAAAACAGGCCTGCAGGGATCGATTCATGGTGTAAGTCCTGCAGATTTAGTAAAAGAAAAATCAGTACTGGCAGCGATACATAAAATGGAGAACACAAATTACAATCCCAAAGGATGCCAGGTGCTTTACAGCACTGCGTATAGTAAATATCCCGATGCCAGTGATGTATGGATTGCTGACCCTTATCATTATACTATGTACATACTGCCTTTTTTATGCGACAATAATAGCGCAGATAAGTCAAAATATACTGTAGCTATTTCATCAGCAACAAATGTTACTATTTCAGCCAATGAAATTTCCTGGTTAAATACCCTGTTTGCAGCAACTATTCATGACGATTTCAGGGGCTATTATAAGCTGGTAGACAGGCCAGTTAAAAAAGACGGATACTATTTTTTTGGTAAAGATAAGGTTGATCCGGAACAAGATATAATTGAATACCGATGGCTGATTACCTATAATGATGCACTGCCATTTTCCTACCTCAACCGTAGGGAATATTTGCAAATACAAAAGAAAAGATTAGAAAAATCAATAAAAGAAAGTCCGGGAGAAAAGGAATATTTCCAAAAATTCTTCGATAATATCAGTGAGTATTTAACCAAACCGGATAGCGAATTAAGTCAAACAGCCATTTGTATGTCTAATGATGAGGAACGGTTTACTGGTTTTGTTGAAGAAGGCACCAAAGGTTCTTTTATTGCTGTTAAACCGAACCTGGAATATTACAATAAAAAGCTTCCAATGTCTTCACCGCAGTTTTTTACAGTAATTTATAAATTAAGCCAGCGGGAACCTGTATTTGAGGAAAATATAGTGGCGATAAAAGAAGCAACCAACTTCGCCGCTCTTAAAAATATGCTGGAAAAATAAAGAATATTTGAGCAACTAATTTCAAATATTCCCATCATGAAATATTTCTGTTTTAAATGAAACCGGAAACAAGATTCACATTATCATCTTTATAAACAATCATTTACAAATAAAGGCATGAAAAGGATGATCCTTATTACATTGAGTGTTTTTTTACTGATCTCAAACACGCTGGCTCAAACCAAGCCAAAAGAAAAGGCACCTGCCGGGAATGATATAGACCAAATGATGAAGGATGCTCAGAAGGAATTAGATAATATGAGTCCCGAGGATAAAAAGGCGATAGAAGACATGGGTGTTAAAATGCCGTCGATGAATAATATACCCAAAGCAACCGATCAGCAATTGCAGAATGCAAATAATGAAACTGCAAGTATTGTACCAAAAAAAGATGTGGCAAGAATTACCATTGCTACATCCACAATTATAAGTGACGCAGGAATGGCAGCACACATTGACAAAATTCAAACTCTGGTATCCAATAAAATGAAGCCCGAATACAAGGCGAGGGCTGAAGAAATTTATCAATTACTTAATCAGAATAACACTTCCCCTGCTGCTCAAGGTCAGACCGCAATCGCATTTCTAATGGAAGGCAAACCTATGCTGGCAATGTACCTTCTTGGCAAAGCCTGCAAAAAACTTCCCGATGCTGATAACCTGAATAATTATGCCGCTGTTCTTACCAATTTTGGTGCAGAGCAATTGGCTCTCCCTATCTTAATAAATCTGAATAACCATTATCCCCAGAATAGTACGATCCTGAATAACATTGGACAGGCATGGTTTGGATTGGGTGACATCGAAAAGGCGAATGAGTTCATCGACAAGGCTATCCGCATCTATGCATTTCATCCCCAGGCAAATTTCACCAAATGCCTGATTGAAGAGAGCAAAGGTCACATCCCTGAGGCTGTTGAAGCCGCGAAAAAGAGTATAAAATATGGCTACAGTAATAAAAAAGCAGATAAACTCGAAAAATTGGGATACAAATTAAAAAGCGAAGATTTGGATTGGTATCCACCCCTTCCACATGATGAACTGGGCCTTACAAAATTCAAATGGCCCGCTTACCCTAAAAATGTAGAAGAAAGTAAATTACTGGAACCGGCCTGGGATAAATTTAAGGAAGAATGTAATAACAAAATCAATGAGCTGCAGAGCCAACAGGCAACTCTTGAAATACAGATGATGGACCAGCAACAAATACGCGCAACGCAACTACTTCAAACTATCCAAACGGGTTTTCAGGCAACGCTGTTTCCGGAGATGGCCAATAAAGCAATTGTAAAACTCGGCCCCACTGTAAAGAGTATTGAAGCCGTAACCAATTATGTTTTTGCTAATGAATTTCAACCGGTATTAAAAGCCAATGAAAAAATAGAAGAACTTAAAATGATTGAAGATGCTGATTTAACGGTCTTTCGCAAAAAATACGAAGATAAGTTTGGAGATGGAAAGTCCAATCCTTTTACCGCCGCCTGTAAGGATGAAAATGAAATTAAAAACAATTTTCTAAATGAAGCAAATACCCTGATGGGACAACGTGAAAGGGTATATTTAAACTACACAAGTAGCCAAATTGATAATCTTTTGTATTACCGCAAATATACGCAATGGCCCGACGAATATGAATGGACAACCGTGGTAGCGCAAATTAGTTGGCTTACTCAAATCAGCAGTCAAGTCGTGATGTTCAGATCTGAAAGTAACTACTGTCAATATGCTGTTAAAGAGGATAAACCGAAATTGGATTCCTTACAGAATTTTGATGACGTGGCGTGCAAATATATAAGTACTGTTGACCTTGGTTGTTATAAAATCACTTCTCAATGCAGCCGGCTGATTGGCGAATTTAATTGCGGCGGTATAGAAATAAAGATGAAACAAAATGATGAAACCGATCGGTTTTCGGGAAGTGTTTATGTAGGAGCCAGCAAAAGTGTAAGTGTTGGGAAAGGTCCTGTCTCCGCTGAAGCAGAACTCACTGCTGCAGTGGGTGTAGAATTAAGCGACAACGGAAAGACAGACCTGGTTGGAAAAGTCGGTGCAAATATAAACGTCGCCGGACAAACAGTTGTTGGTGTGGAAGGAAGAGCGGGTGTTAACAGCGGCCCCAGCATTAGCGGGCATGTGCTGGGAGGCGGTGATTAATGGTTTAAATCAATTAGTTAATCAATAAAATTATTTCAAATGAGAATATATCTTTTTCTTGGTGCTTTACTTTTAGCTTTTGTTTCCTCGGCACAGGAGTGTAATGAAGAATCATTACTCCAAAAACCAGGCACATGGGAAGAAACCAGTGGTAGCATTTCCGGAATAACATCAGCCGACCTTGCACAGGAAAAAAAGGTTGAATCATCGATAAATTCAATGATAAAATCAAAATACTCTCCAATGGGGTTGAAGATTAAATTTGGTGGTGCTTATGAGAGTTCATATCCCTTTATGCCGGTTAACAGCTACTACTATCATATCATGGCGTTTCAATTCTACTGCGAAGAAAATAAGATTAAAACAGTCACCGAATCTGCCACAACATTTCAAATTTATGTCAACAAATTTGATGTCGATATTTACGACACCGCCCTGGGCAACAGGGCTGTGGCCGAAGGCTTTAATGTTATGCATGAACTGCCTGTTGAAAAAGATGGTTACTGGTACTTTAAGGATAAGGATTCAAACCTGGGTTTCGGTATGAGTGGCAAAAGTAGTGCATGGCTTATCACATACGATGGCAAACTCCCTTTTGTCTTCGTAACTCGAAAAGAGTTTCTGGAAAAGAATAAAAAAAATCTGACAAATTCAATGCAAGATGCGGCAGCAGGGTTTAAAGAGGTACTTAAAAACCTCGAAACGGAGAAAGGGTTTGAAGAGATGGAATACAAAAATGATCCTGAAAAACTTGCAAAGTATATAAGGGGTTATAATTACACCAAAGGCAGGTATGAAAATTTCCTCTCCGATAATGAAAAAAATTATAAACCGGAGTTTGATAAAATTGAAACACTATTAAAAATGTCTCCGGAGGAATTGAATCAGAAAGCTATTGTAAAGTTGGATCCAAATGCGAATCTGGCAGCTTCTTATCTCTTTACCGACGATAATGACCCTTTTGGTGAAATCCTCATCAAGCCCAATCCAGGGTATTTCAATGCGAAATTACCAAGATCATCCCCTCAATTTATTTGGGTGAATGTGATATGGAACCAGAATGAACCAATAGCCTCAAAATTCAGGGAAGATATTATGAAGGCTGTTGATTTTTCAGCTCTGAAGAATATGTTGGGAAAGTCAGAAATTGAAAACAAGATAAATATTAATCAATCAAAATAAAACACCGTGAAAAAAGTATCCCTATTTTTAGTATTTGTAACCTTATTTTCAGGATTACAGGCACAGCAGGCAACAAAAACTGCAGCAAAACCTCCTGCAGGAACTTCTCTTGTAAGTGGAAGATTTTGTGGTCCGGCAGGATCAATTATTGTATTGCAGAATAATGGTAAAAACGACCAACCCCTTACTGCAAAAAAAGAAACCGGAATGAATTACAGCAGCAATCCTTTCAGTTTTGCAACACCTTTTCCCGATGGGTCAAAATTTAAAATAACGGTAAAGAAGGCACCAGGCGGGCAAACCTATGTAATCTATGCCGGTGGAGAAGGTGCATTACCACAAGCTGCAAACGCACTTAATGTCGGTTGTGATTTTACTTATGACCTGTTAAGCCGCTCTTCAGATAACAAATCATTCAGCACTTTCTACGAAACTACTTATCCTGTTGTGGGAGGAAATCAGGGTGAAGAAGGACGGTATGTCGTATTTATTTCTTCAGCTACTTTTGCAGGCTCGACCGGAAAACATCGCCAGATTTTTTGGCGTGACCGCAATGCCGGTATCACAAAATTGATATCAGCATCATCTGTCGGCGAAGAGGGAAATGCAGATAGTTATGCTCCTGCTATTTCAGGCGATGGGAAAACGGTTGCTTTCGAATCCTTTTCCAGTAACCTGGTACAAAGTGACAAAAACGGTTTTCGCGATGTTTTTGTATGGCACTCAAATACCGGTAAAATTGATGTGGTGAGCATTGGTGCAAAGGGTGCTGAGGCAAATGCAGAAAGCTACGAACCAACAGTTTCCGGGGATGGTAACTTCATTGCATTTACATCGATGGCAGGCAATATTTCACCAACTGATAAAGGTGTTTCAAACAACAATGTTTATTTACGCGATATGCAGGCTGAGACGACCATTATGATCAGTGTTGATCCAACTACGAAACAAGGCGGTGGTGGTTCCAATCCTTCTATTTCGTACGATGGCAGCCGGATTGCTTTCTATTCACATACTTCCACCTTAGTTGCCAATGACAATAACGGTTTATGGGATATCTTTTTATGGGAAAAAGACAAAAAACCACTAAAAAGAATCAGTTTAACTGCCGATGGTAAGGAACGCGATCAGGGAAGCGAAAGTGCGAACAGAATTGTAGCACCGGCTATCTCCGGGAATGGACAGTTTATTGCCTATTCAACTACTGCCTCCAATATGGTACCAGGCGATAATAACAATTTCCAGGATGTATTCGTTTACGACATTAACGCAAATACCACAACAATAGCAAGTAATAGTCCCGACGGGAAGCCGGGTAATGCTGATAGCCCCATTGAACAAGGCGAAAAAATTGCAATTTCGTTTAATGGCAAATGGGTTGCTTTTTCCACCAAAGCATCCAACCTGGGTGTTCCATCAGCAAATATTGTCATGCACAATATGATTGCAGGTGAAAACAAGGCAATCTCAACCGTAGTCGGAAGTAATGTTGGCCGGCCGGCTATATCAATCTCAGGCAGTTATGTTGTTTTTGGCATCGGCGGTAAAATTGACAGCCGGTTTCAGTCATCTGGAGCTTTTGCAAATTTTACCGGTGTTGGACCCTGCCTTTGCTGCCCGGAATAGAGAAGAGAACCCGTACGTGTTGAATGAATTTGACATTAATGAATTAAAGGATGTTTTTCTAAAACAATAAAAATGAGAATAATCATCGTGCTTGCTGTTTTTATTTTTTCAGAAGCGAACCTGTTTGCCCAGAAGAAACTGGTACCTGTTGCACAATCCATATTAACAGGAATTGCTTTACCGGCAGGGTCTAAAAAGGATAGCAGAATTTTAAGTGTGGCAACGGCCGAAATGTTATTGGAAATGCAAACCAGTAAATCCAATACAAAATTATCAGCAACTGAAGTACTGGTTCTGCCACCTCATTCGGCTGTTGGCTTTAATAATGATTCTCTTTCAAAAAAGCTTTCAGATCTCGGGTGGCACATCACTGTTATCGCCGAAGATAAAAAATATGCATGGCTCGAAAAGGGAACCCGTTATGTCATCAGCTATTTCTCGATGGATCCCCGTGAAACAGCATTGTATTTAGCCGAAGCAACTTCAAATCCGATAAAGCAAACTCAGGTAAACAAGCCATTGAGCCGTCAACCGGAAACTCCAGGTATTACCACTACTAATCAATCTGTTAATTCGTACATTAATAAAGAAAATGAAAATAATATCACGAATTCAGAGATTCTTGGTACATGGGGAGCAACTGCAAGCGACCAGTCAAGTTTCCGGGTAAACAATGGTGTGATGAACTACATCTCCCGTCAATATACTTTTAACGCAAATGGCACCTATCGTTTTATTTCCAAAGCATACGATCCACTGATGGATAAAATTCTTTTGGGTAAGGAAGAAGGCACCTTTCAGGTTAGCGGGAATAATGTATCTCTCAATCCGGGATCAAGTGTGTTGGAAGCCTGGAGCAAGAAAGATGGCAGAGATGAATGGGGTAAACTTTTATCAATCCAAAATATTGCGATTGAAAGCGTTACCTATCAGTTTACCAAACATTATTTATCCGGCATAAAAGTTACGAGCCTGGTATTGCAGGCCGGTAAAGCAACACAAAGAGATGGCCCCTTTAGCAGTAATTCTCTTTTTGCAAATGCCTGGTTTTATGATCCTATTTCGGCGAACAATACAGTGATTAAATTGCCTAATGAGTAATTAAAAATATACCTGCAATGAAAAACTTTTGTTTATTTTTCTTGTTAATTTTCATTTGCAATGCAGCAAATGCCCAGGAGATCCCGCGCCAATCCATCGGGGACAGTATAATTGGCTGGATGAAAGTGTATAATTTTAAAGGCATTAAAGAATCTAAAAAAGTAGATACCAAGCTTTATTCTCCGGCTCAGTTATCGATCTGCGATTCGCTTGCAAACTGGATACAAGCCAGCTACATTCCCAAAGGAGGATTGGGAGACGTTAAGAAGTCTGTTTCTCAAAAATTGGGTCAGTATAACCAACATACCGTTTCGTTGCCGCAGAGTTATGGCGCTTATGCTAAAATTTACGTTTTTCTGAAATACAACAGCAGTCACAAGATGGTTCCGGCAAACAATCTGGGTGCCTTTTGGAACATATTTGCAAACGGAGTGCCTGGCTGGGCCATTCCATATATCTGCAATAGCACACAATGTTATTTCACTATGCCTTCTTATGAATCATCATTTGGTGGTGAAGAAGAAACGAGAAAAATACATGATATGACCAGCCTTGCTAACATTAAACCCTACATCAGCTTTTGGGTGAAGGACATTGAAACAGGAGGCGGAACGGATTATGTTTTACTGTGCAAGGGCAATAAATCTCCGTTTGTAAAAATAACCAAAGGTGAATATTTGCAGGCGTTGGAATCGGCTATCCCCATATTCTATGAAAAGGAAAAGAAAAGAATAAGTGAAGCAGAACAAGGAAACCAACAAAGAATCGCGGTATCTGTAAAATATTTAGATGAAAAAATTGAACGCTTTAATGAAGGAATAAAGAAAAACAAAGAAAAATATAAGGAACGACTCGATGAACTGGCTACCAGCAGTCCTCAACCAAGCCTGAATGATTTGGATAATGGAAGGGATGTTTTTAGCAATGGATATTTATCTGACACTGAATCAACTTCAGGCAGAGTGCCCATTTACAAAATTGACCCTGTAATGGCTGAGCTTTGTAAAAAAGATAAACCCCAGTGGATATTAGTTAGCTGGTGGTGGAGCCCACTGGATGCTGTGGAAAAATACATGAACGAATCCATTATCAACAACTTTAACTTTGACTATGTATATAATTTTTTCTTCGATCCGGATAAGGTAAAAGGGCAAACTTTTAAACCACTTCGTTCTCCAGCTGACTAATAATAGAAATTAAAGCTGAATAATGAGTACCATCTTCTGCGAATCGCGCAGTACTTCAACAGCGATACTTTCACCGGGTTTAAGCTGATTCAACCTAAACATGTAGTCCTGGATGTTGTTTACAGGTTTCCCGTTAATGGATGTAATAATATCACCTTTCTTCATTCCGCCAAGTGCAGCAGGTTTTCCGGGGGTCACCAAATCGGCCCTAAGTCCGTTTTTAACATTTCCGGCAAAGTCGGGCATAATTCCAAGCGTTATTCCTTTCCTTCGGCTGCCGCGGCTTGCCACTTCTTTTGGTCCGGCTTCCTTAAAGGTAAGTTTCGTATCCATATTGGCCATATCTGCAATTAGCTTGTAGGCCATATCCGAAATCTTCACCATTCCCGGGTAATTGATTTTATCCCAGGTATCAGCAGGCGTATGATAATCGAGATGTGCACCCGACGAAACGAACAGCACTGGAATATTCTTCCCATAAAATGATGCATGATCCGAAGGTCCGTAACCTTCGTCAGATAAAGCGAGTTTCAGGATAGTGGTATCGCACGAGGCATAAATCATTTTCTTTAAGGGGTCGGCAGTTCCTACTCCGCCAATTTGAACCAGTGAATTCTCATTCAACCGGCCAACCATGTCGAGGTTAACCATGGCATTCACTTTCGTCAGGTCAATTTCCGGTTTCTCAACAAACTTCTTTGAACCCAGCAGTCCCTCCTCCTCGCCTGAGAAAGCAATTACAACGATGCTTCTTTTAAAATGCTTAGGAGCTGCAGCCAGTTTTTGTGCCAGTTCAAGCGCCATTCCAACGCCCGAAGCATTGTCATCGGCTCCATAATGTACAGCAACTGTATCCGGTATACGACTTCCTGAACCCAAACCTCCCATACCGAGATGATCAAAATGTGCTCCGATAACTACATATTCGTCTTTCAAATTTTTATCGCTCCCCGGAAGTATCATCACAACATTACGTGTCGGAACAGTGGTTTCTACAACATCCGACTTACCCGAGACGATTATTCCTGTATTAAAGCTCTCCGGCTTTCGAAGTTCATTAAGTCTTAACTCAATATCTACTATCGTTTGTTTATTCTTCTCCAATAGCTGATTGGCAGATTTGCGCGAAATTCTGAAAGCAGGAATTCCAACTGACTGCTCCCCCTTAGCCAGCGATTCAAACTTATCCTCCGGATCAAATGTCTTTCCTGATACGAGCAATACTGCAGCAGCACCCAAATCTTTTGCCTGGAGTACTTTGTCCCTGTCTTTGCTATAGCGGATAAATGGACTCTTTGTCTTTTCAATTTCAGGATCAGCCCGAAGAATCATCACAACTTTTCCTTTTACATCAATGCCTGAATAGTCATTCCATTTCAGGCTGTCTTCCTTGATTTCAAAACCATATCCCGCAAAGACAACCTCACCACTGAAAGTACCATTCTGCGAAAAGGCAAAAGGGGCAAAATCAGTATTAACATTTAGGGATGAACCATTTAATGTCAAAGAATTTGCCGGACCATTAATGATTTTATCGGTTACCCTGAAATGCTGAAAACCTTTCTTGTATAACGGAACCAAACCGCTGGCTTTTAAATCTCTGCGGATATATACTGCTGCCAGACTATCGCCCTCGCTGCCGGTGAGCCGCCCCTTTAATTCGTCGGATGCGAGATAACTGATATGCATTTTAAGCTCATCGACCGTTACATTGGGTGATCGCTTCTTATCTTTTGAGAACGAAATGGTAACCAATACCATTAGAACAAAGGCAATTCTTCCAAAAATTCTCATAGTTTTATTATAAAAGACTTCAATTAAAAAACGTTCAAAATTAATTAAATCTGTCATTCCTTTGATAATTCATCTGTTTATGAGTGCTTAAAATATTTTCGTATAAATCGTCTCAGAAGCTATATTTAAGCCTCGCATATAAAAAATTCAGGTCCTGACCGTTCTCATTCTTTCCTGTATATCTCAATAGCTGGGCAGTAAATGATAATTCCAGGTTCTCTTTCAGCGAAATATTTACAGAAGGAATTATGAAATACAATTTGTCTTTGGGATTTCCAATTCCTGCCAATGAACAGTTTACAAGCGGCGTCACAGGATAGCTTAGCGAACCGAACATTGAATAACCGGTTAAAAAGAGGTTTTTAGCACTCAGATTATTACTGGTTAATTGATCCATCGTGAAAATATTCGTTGATTGGTTATTGCCATTGTACAAGACTTCAAATTGGAGGAAAAGAGAATTTTTGAGTGTGTAATCATAACCAATGGATGCAAGGAAAACACCCGTTGTATCGTTAAAACTTTTCATGGGATGGAAATAAGTTGCTTCTCCCCTGAATCCGCCCTTCAATATCTGTCCTGACCATCCGGTTCCGATGATAAGATCCTTCTCGTCGGCAACTCCACCAATCAATTGAAAATCATAGTTCAATTTATTAAAACGGTATAAGCCAGCAAAGGAGACTTCTTTCCGGTTGTTTGATTTAATTGCAAACTCAATTACAGATGCCGGACCAGAATAGTATTGAAGCCTGATAGCATCGCTTCCGGGTTTCTCTTCATAATCGAAATCAAAATACGAGTAGGAGTTAAAGATATCATTTGGATTCCAGACAAAAGTTTGCCCCCAGTTGATTCGCTGTCGTCCAACCGTAATCTGAAATTTATCTGTCGAATACTGAAGCCATAACCGGTCGATCGCGGTATTCAGTAACCATGATTTTTGATCAATCATATTTTTGGATAAGTCCACCATTCCGTAATCAGCTTCGAATGACTGATTGTATCCAGGATAAGCGGTTAAGATATTACCCATTAACAACCGGTTACGGACTTCAACGGAAGCGGTGAGCGATGAAGATACAAGCCATTTAAAATTAAGCCTGTTATGAATAAGATTTGCGCCGGTCCAATCGCGCTTAATATCCTGGAATATAAACGACTGCATTTCTTTTATATATCCATTGAAAACAAAGTGGCTTTGCTTCAACGAATCCTGCGCGACCGAAATGATGGGTATAAAAACAAGAAAGAGGAACAATTTTTTTAGGATATCAGATTTCATACAACCCGTCATTTGTAAATATCATGAACCATACAATTTGAATTAACTAAACAGAACTCCATGGAGTAAATATTAGTGGCGGAATCCTGATTATTTTAGCGCATCCTCCATCACTTTTCCGTCTTCGATCGTGATGATTCGTTTTGCTTTGTTCATCACGCGTATATCGTGTGTGGAAAAGATAAAGGTGATGTTCTCTTCTTTGTTTAGTTTCCCCATGATATCAAGAAGGTTCTCAGCTGATTTTGAATCAAGGTTGGCAGTTGGTTCATCGGCCAGTATAAATTTAGGCTTCGAGGCAAGCGCCCGCGCGACAGCTACGCGTTGCTGTTGTCCACCCGATAACTTGTTAGGACGGCTGTTCCGTTTATCTGCTAATCCAACAGCCTCAATAAGTTCAGTCGTCCGCTTTTCTCTTATCTCTTTTGAAATGCCCTGTAATTGCATGATAAACTCGATGTTTTCGGCGACCGTAAGCACAGGAATAAGGTTAAACGACTGAAAAACAAACCCAATATTCCGCATGCGAAACAATGTTTTATTACTTTCATTCAACGAAGTAAGGTCAACACCATCAATCATTACAACTCCCGCTGTCGGATCATCAAGTCCACCAAGAATATTGAGTAACGTGGTTTTACCTGAACCCGAAGGACCAACAATCGATGCGAACTCACCTTCCTGAAAAGTAAGATCAATCCCGTTAAGTGCATAAACGGGCATCGCTTTCTGATCGTATATCTTTGTAACTCCTTTTATTTCAATGATGTTCATGTGTATATTATTGTATTATTGACATTATTCAGTTCTTGTGGCTTCCGATGGATTTAGTTTTAAAGCTTTCAAAGCAGGATAGATTGCCGAAAGTATTCCAGTAAGAATAACCATCAAGGCTGTGGTGGCAACCATCTGAAGATCAATTCTTGGATAGATAAATGATGAATATCCGACACTTTCATAAGCTTCTTTCCAGAAATAAAGATCAAGGCCTACCCTTTCGAGGTGTTTACTGATCAGATAACCGATCACCAGGCCAATCATGCCTCCCGTAATTGTCAGGTAGACGGTTTCGAGCATAATCATGAAAAAGACCCTACGTTTGCTCATTCCAACTGCCATCAGCATTCCAATCTCTTTCACCCTTTCCAGAACGACCATCAGCATCGTGTTGATAATACCAAAACAAAGTGCCAACAGAATGATTAAAATAAAGATCGTCATGTACTGACCCATTGCGCTGACAAGGTACCCGGCTTCGGGACTCAGTTCCATCCAGTACTGAACTTCAAGTTTTTTAAAATCGTTCTGCAATACCTGTTTTACAGGCTCTGAGTTTTCATCTTTATCAACTATTATTGCGATCTCATGCGCCTCTGTATTGCTCATGCCAGTCAGCATGCAAAGATCATTATACCTTACAAATAGCGTCGATTCGTCATACATGTTGTTGTCCGTTTCGTAGATGCCAACAACCCTGAATGCGCCGCTCGTAATGTTCATATGGATATCCTGAAGCGTGATGATGATTTTCTTATGAAGTTCCACTTTTAGTTTTTCGGCCAGTTTCTTCCCAATAACAACACTGTTTTTCTGATCAATCTCAAAATAGGCACCGTCGACCATCTTTGTACTGATGTTGGTAACTGTCCGCTCAGCTTCCGGGACAATCCCAACGATCTTTACTCCAGTATTTGTTTCGGCTGATGCTACAAGCGAACTGATAACAATCCTTTTACAAACAGCCTTCACATGATTGGTTTGAGAAACAACACTGACAATACTATCGGCATTCTGTATTCTTAACGAAAAATCGTTGTTTTCCTGGAAACCAGGCTCATGGATCTGAATATGCGATAATTCTGTCCGGATAACCGTTTGAATGCGAGACTCTACCATACCATTCATAAATGCAAGGAGGAAAACAGCTGCAAATACACCCAATGTCACAGCAATTATCACAACGATACTTCGCAGTTTATTTCGCCAGACATTTTTCCATGACAAAGACCAAAGCATAATTCAATATTTTAGTTCTAAAACAAAATCTAAGAGCGACAGAAGTTGCAAGTACCAATTCGCAAGTTGCTCATCATTTATGATATTCTCCACCCGTACCATCATAAAATCCTCGTTAATTATCAATGCCTAAGAGCACGTATAATTACTAACTTTCTGATATTAAGTACCGGATAAATTCCAATGATCATTATAAAGATAAAGATCGTAAGCGCCTGATCGTAAAACACCGATGGCATCATCGAAAAATACATTGCCGGATCGAATCCCATTTGCAACATCATCTCTTCCGCCTGACCCGTAAGGGGAATCGGGTGATACAAAAAATAAGTTAGCAAAGGGATACTTGCGGCAATTCCGGCTAACACACCGATCATTCCCAAAAAAAGCGTTTCGAGTACGACAACTAAAATCAATTTATATTTCTGCATTCCAATGGCAAGCATCACACCAAATTCTTTTGTTCGCTCTGCTACCATCATCATTACCGTACCCAAAATACCAAAAGCGATGATAATATACAGAAGGCCTTTCATAATAACACCCCCGCCACGATCACTTTCAATCTGCTTCACCAATACTTGATTGATCTCCTTCCAGTCCATCACTTCGAGATCACTGCCCAACGCGGACACCAATTTATCTTTGGCAGCGGTTACTTCGTCGTCATCATGGATCATGATCACTGCTGAAGTCATTAAACCGGGGGCCGAAAACAATTCCTGACAAACCTTTATATCCATACAAACCAATGTTCGGTCCAACTCGGGGGAAGGATGTTTGATAATTCCCCTGACGGGATATTTTCCGGCAGCGCTTGAACCATGATACCCCTGCCCTATCAAAACAAGTGTGTCATTGACTGCTAATTTCAGGAATTTTGCCAAACCACTTGCGAGAAGAACTCCTGTATCTCCGTTTTTCAAATAGTTTCCCTGCTTCAGTTTCCCCGAGATATTGGTTATTTTATCTTCTTTTTCGGGGTCAATTCCTACCACCATTACACCTTTGGTAACGTCGAGGGAAGAGGCCAGACAGAAGGTTTCAAACCTTGGAGTATAGATGGTGATCTCACTGATGCTTTTCAATTTTGATTCGATCGCCTTGTCAAACACAAAGGAATTATTGATGATCTTATCTTCCCAGTATCCTTTTTGATGAATTTGCAGATAGCCTGAATAGGAATTCACGATGGCTGAAATATATTGTGCATACGAACCTTCCTGCATGGAAGTCATAAATGCAGACAATACCACTCCGAAAAAGACCGAAGCGGTCGTAATCAGCGTTCTGCGTTTGTTTCGCCAGATATTCCGCCAGGCAAGTTTCGCATAATTATTCATATCCCGTGAATTTTATTTTGAAGACTGGCTTAGTTTCTTCGTGTTTTGCTGTGAGAAAAAACCATCATCAATCTTTTGATTGAATATGATGCTTTTTGTTTCAAGAATCGTCTTTTCATTTGGTTTTTCAACAGGTATAATTTCAAGTCTGACAGGAATTTCGCGGTCGCCCATTTTCCGGATATCGAATGCATTCATCACATTGATCAGCTTCATATCCTCGTCGTAATATTCGACTTTCCATTCATTGAAACCCTCAACTGTAATCCAAACAATCACTTTCCCCCAGGTAACGGCAGCATCAGGAAGGGGTATCAGTTCTATTTTATAGCACTTCTGCTCTCTTACAGTTTCACTGGCAAGCAGTTTGTGGGTATAATCGGTTACAATCGAAGACTCTTTGACAAGATCATCATTGGTGAAATCGGAGCCCATCCATGACTGCATCATCATGGAGGGTGGAATTTTGATCATCTTATCGATTGAAGGGATCCAATTCCACATGTCTGATTTGATTTTAAGAAAGACCTGTCCTTTATCTTTTGCCGGTTCGGTGATCAGGATCATCACATAATTCGTCCCTTTCCCCCAGCTTTTCATTGTCATCGATCTTGTCCAGGTGGGACGTACAATGGTCATGGTCATTTCTCCCTGACTTGTAAGGCCCCGGCTTTTATCATCTGCCTTTTGGATAATCTCCTTCGCGGTCAGCGTTTGTGCATTGGCAACGACAATTGAACCGAAAGTAAAGAAGATGATCAATAGAAATGTTTTCTTTATCATATGCATATTTTGAATTTCAAATTCAACCCTATTTATATAAAAATAACAGGATCAAAGGGTGATCGATATTTAAAGACTCATCTGAAGCCATACTTCAAATATAGACTTTTCTGATATGACATACAATAATATAAATGTGCGGCCGGATGGTTTAGTGGAAATTGATGGTATTATATTTTAGTTAGTGTAGGATCGTGCGATTGCAAAACGACAATAAGGTACAAAGATAAGGTACAGGTAGAACCATGCCTTGTCTCTACAATCCCACCTGCTGATAACCCGGCGCTTTAAGGGTAAGCTGATAACCGTAATCCCAATGGTTGTTTTTCAATACCATCTGAACATTCGTTTCCAACACCTTACGAATTATCTTACGCGTCTGATCGGTATAATTGACAATCACTTTCTCGTCCGATTCAAGCCATTGAGCGATGCGATCGAATTGTTTTTTCTTCAGGTTTTTAATCACAGGCACCCCCATCAACTCCAATGCAGCCGCATTACATTGTTGTTCGTACTGCCCTTTCATTGGAATAACCATCAGCTTTTTATTCAGAAACAATGCTTCAGCGGGCGTCTCGAAACCTGCACCGCAGAAAATACCTTTCGATTTGGCCATATCCGAAACAAACGCATCGTTCGTAATTGGTTGAATCGTCACGCTACCTTTCTGGTAAGCCGATTTGGTATGTTTTGAGAAGACATGCCAGCTTACATTTCCAAAATGGGAAAGCTTTTTGATAAGGTGTTTATCACTGTAGGAAGGGAGATATACGGTGTAATAATCGAGTTCGGCTATCTCACACGACCGCACTTGTTCCCTGATCACAGGGGTAAAGATATTCTGATCGTAGGCCTCAAAATGAAATCCAAAATGCATCATCGCAGGTGCATAATTTCTTAACACAAAACGTCCGAAATGATTTTGTTCCAACGGGAAGGGGATATTTTTGTTCAAAAGCGATCCCTGGTGGCTTAAACTGATGCAAGGAACCTTTTTCTTGCGACATGCCCAGGCAGATACTGGTTCAAAATCATTAATTACCAGATCGTAATCCTCGACAGGAAGCGCAGCAATTTCGCGTTTCAGACCCGGAAGACTCGCATTCATGTATGTATTCCACATATCGATGCCTCCATTTTTGCCAAATATAAAACTGAGTCCCTTAAACCTGTATTTCACCGGAACACCCAATTCAACATCACATTGCGTACCACTAACCAGGATATCGCATTCACAATAATCGCGCAGATGGGGAATTATTTCGCGGGTACGGCTGATATGACCATTCCCAGTTCCCTGAATTGCATATAAAACTTTCATAATACCCTGTTTTTAATTACTGAACTCGAAAAGCATATTTTTAAATAACTGTTTCACTTCGGTATCAACCAATGTTTCGAAATCGGTAGTTACCACCTCGGACTGCTCAACAAAATCATTCCGGTAATTAAAAATCTTCCATTGCCCGCCGTTATACTCCAGCGAAGTGAGATTTTCGATCCAGTCGCCCGAATTAAGGTAATTAACGCTTCGATCTTCAACCTGAATCTTCCTCATTTCGGGATGATGAATATGTCCGCAAACAATCGTGTCGATCCCTTTCCGGGCAGCTATAACCGCTGCGGTTTCTTCAAAAGCGTTGATGAATTTAACCGCTCCTTTAACTGATGCTTTAATCTTTTTAGAGAAGGAGACCGGCTCGAATTTAAACAAACGTCCCATCCAGTTTACTTTCGTGTTCAGCCAGATCAGTGAATCGTATCCAACGGCGCCCAATTTTGAGAGCCATTTCGAATACTGCATCACCACATCGAAGATATCGCCATGAAAAAACCAGACTGCTTTACCATTGAGATTAAGTTTAAGATCGTTCAGGATGCGAAGTTTTCCAATCTTGATACCGCTGAACTTCCGGAACATCTCATCATGATTACCTGTAATGTAGTACACTATGCATCGGTCTGAAGCCAGTCCCATGATGTGTTTAATGACTTTAAGGTGAGCTTTGGGGAAAAAGTTTTTCTTAAACTGCCAGATATCAATAATATCACCGTTTAAAATCAGGGTTTTAGGTTTAATGCTTTTCAGGTACTTCAAAAGTTCGACTGCCTGACATCCCGATGTCCCCAGGTGAAGATCAGAAATAACTACCAGTTCTACGGTTCGTTTATTGTCCATTTGGTCATGAGTATTTCTCACAGCTAAAGAACTGCTAAGAAATTACGGATGTGTTACAAAACCATTAATATTCGATTACTGTTTTAGAGGGTTGGAACCTGGAATTAATTTGGTGCGTTATTCTGGTTTCACTTATTCCGGATCGATTATATAGGATAGCTTATTCTTTACAGACTAGAATATCTTTGCAGGAAGTAACATATTTGTAATTGTTTTGTTATCAAATGGCAACAATACCTTCTTTACTTGCACTTGTTTTAAAACAGTTAACCGGATGTAATTTAAACCAGTTAAACAAGTGTATAAATAATTAATTCAAGTTCGATATGGAAATTTTCGTAATACATAAGCAAAGCGATGACCATTATTATGCGGCGTTACGTGCGAATAATGGACGTGTTATCCTTAAAGGGAAAGATTGTACGAATCTCTCCGACTGTAAATATTCAATTGATTCGATTCGTAGCAATGCTACGGATTATTCGAACTTCGAGTTACTGACAGCGAACGATGGTAAATACTATTTCAGGGTCAAAGGATCGGGCGGAGATGAAATCGCCCGCAGTGAAAATTTTGAAGACACGTCTCAGCGTTACGAAGGCATCGTACTGGTCAGAAGAACGATACCCTATGCGCTTGTTGATGATCAGTCATATGCAGTATAATTTCAGTTAATAATTTGAACCTGTTTAATTTAAATATTTATGGGAATCTTTGTTGTAAAGAAAGAAGAAGATGGACATTACTATGTGACACTGAAAGTTAAAGGAGGGCATGTGATGCTGAACAGTATTAAGCATCTTTCTAAATCTTCGTGTAAAGACGGAATTGAAATCATTCGGGCCAATGCCACCGATAACCTGAAATACGAGTACAAAAAGACGTTTGACGGGAAGTTCTATTTCCGGCTTAAATCTGTTCATGGTGAAATATTGGGGAACAGCAAGATTTATGAAACTGCCGAACACCGTAATGTGGGAATCGAAACGGTACGAAGAATTGCACCATTAGCAAGCGTGATCGATCTGGCTTCCTGACCTATTTTCTTTAATATACAAACCGCCAGATTATTAAAGAAGCATATGCAGATTTAAATTCAATTCAGACCCTTGTTTTTGCTTTCAGTCATCGAGTTTAATTTAGTGTTAGAAATCTCAGTTTGGAGAAGTTCGGGACAGATCATCGTTCCCGGACTTTTTTTATTTTAAGAAATCGCGAAACCACCATCCTGAATCTTTCACTGTCCGTTCCCGGGTGTCAAAATCATCTTAATCGTGACACAGGTCATGTTAAACGTGACACTGGTCATGTTTAAGTTGACACAGGTCATGTTGAACCTGACACAGGTCATGTTTAAGGTGACACAGGTCATGTTGAACCTGACACAGGTCATGTTTGAGATGACTCAGGTCATGTTGAACCTGACACAGGTCATGTTTGAGGTGACACAGGTCATGTTGAACCTGACTCAGGTCATGTTTGAGATGAAACGGTTGGTGTTGAACATGCGTAGAACGCATGGGGAACATGAAAATTTTAAGCAAAAAAAAACCTTCAGTTCCCGGGCCGAAGGTTAATCAGGTTATTTCACCTTACCTTTTTTAGGAATACCGTTTTGTTTATACAGTTTACTTAATTCATCGACAATGGCCTGTGAACCAGGAATGCCCATTGCAACATTCATTTTGGATTTCATGTAAATAAACCGTCCCACATCATAGGCTTCCGATCCGGCCAGTATTTTGGTGTCGACAACCATTTCGAGCATCTGCCTGAGTTCATTCTCAAGTGCAGCCAGAAACGAATAAAGTTCGATATCGTTTGGTGCCGCTTCGAGTAAACCTGATCCCGGATCGAGATCTTTATTACCAGTTGCAAATTCAACACCTTTCTGGACAAATGGTTTGCGCCCGTCATCCATCTTTTGCAGTGCTTTGCGTTCGCCTTTCGACAATTTGATTAAAAAGGGCATGCCTGTTTTGGCATCCTTGATTGCCTGAATAACCGTTTCTTGGTTTTCAGGCTTAAGAATAAAATCGATTTTATTTTTCATAACCTAAAAATATAAATTAATTATTTTTGAAATATTCAGGCCTCATCCGGGAATGCGGATTTGAACCGTGTTAAAAGAAACCAATTACAGAAAAAAATAGGAGGCATTTGTTATTGCATGAAATCTTATGAAGATTATTTTTGATTGTTTAGAATGGTTAATAGAAACCAACATTTTTCATAGATATTTAATTGAACGGTACATACCGAAAAAAAGTTTCATCCTGCTTTAAAATTTCTACCTTTTTTACTGAACAATAAACCTGCAGCCTTGTCTGGTGCCGAAATAGCGTTCCACAAAAAAATAAAAAGGTAATGCTTCGCAGATAATCGCGTTTCACAATTCACACCATCTGATAAATTTTGATTACAATACTGTTACATCCGTTACCTGAAAAAAATAACAACAATGCATAATCAAACTTCTAATCTGCATTATATAAAGCCATAACGATGATTTGCCCCCCTTTCTGAATATTAAAATCTGTTTAATCGAATTGTAATTTATCTGCAACATCGCTGTAACATCAAAGCATCAATTTTGCCAACAGAAAAGTATGAATTGATATAAAGTGTTTATGATTTTTTTAGCGAGGATGTTTAAGAAGGATCTCAAAACTACAATGACAACCGGAATTTCGGAAGAAATAGATGTGAACCATTGTAAAAGCAACTATCATTTTGACAAAAACGAAATGAAAAAAATCCTGTTTGGATCACTATTGGGTTTCTTGCTGATTTTAGTTTTTAACAGCAATGTTCTTGCTGCAACTGGTAGTATCGAAGGTCTGGTATTTGATAAGAAAACAGGTGAGACACTTGTTGGAGCCACTGTCATTCTCGAAGGAACTCAAACAGGCGCTGTTACCGATTTCGATGGCCATTTTATCATTGCAGGAATAAAACCTGGGACTTATAATGTAACAGTCTCTTATATATCCTATAATCCGATCGTTTTTGAAGGCGTTGTAGTAGTAGCAGATAAAAAAGTGCAGATAAAAGCCGATTTGGAAGAAGCCTCTATCACGATCGGTGATGTTAAGGTTACTGCCAGCAGAAGAAAAGGTTCGGATGTTTCGATTATCAGTGCAATTAAATCGGGGTTGATCGTCGCAAGCGGTATTTCTAATCAGCAAATTACGCGTTCGCAGGACAGGGATGCATCAGAAGTTGTAAAGCGCGTACCCGGTATTACGATTGTGGATGACCGTTTTGTAATCGTTAGAGGTTTGGGACAACGATACAACAGTGTTTGGCTGAACAATTCCGCTGCACCAAGTTCCGAATCCGACAGCAGGGCCTTCTCTTTTGATATCGTTCCGAGTTCAATGCTCGAAAATATGATGGTTTTCAAAACTCCGGCACCCGAACTTCCGGGTGATTTTTCGGGAGGATTTGTAAAACTTACTACCAAAGATGTTCCTGAATCAAATCTATATTCATTTTCAATTGGAACTTCGTTTACTCCGGGAACAACATTTAATGATACTTACAAATACGATGGCGGTAAATACGACTGGCTTGGATTCGATGACGGAACAAGAAAGTTACCATCCATATTTCCAAACGATTTACGTGGAATTGGTGCAAATGACCAGGCTCTGTTAGGCCGTATGCTGAATAAAAACTGGCTTGCAAAAGCCTCGGCTGCGATGCCCGATTTACGTTTCTCCTATACAATGGCCCACCGTTTCAAAATAAGGAAAGTAATTATTGGTGAAGTAACTTCTGTCAACTATTCAAATACATATAGTTCAGACGAAGTTGAAAACAATAATTTTGGCGTGTATCGGTTTGTGGAGGACAAACCTGGCTATGATTTCGCGTTTAAAGACAATGTCTACAAAAACACAGTTAAGCTTGGAGCCATGCATAACTGGAGTGCCTTTCTGGGCAAAGGAAATAAAATCGAGTTTCGTAACCTGTTTAATCACATTGGAACTACAAAAACCACCTTTCGCAGGGGAACAGAATATTACAGCAATACCCAAATTAAATCGTACGAATATGGTTTTATGAGTCGCAGTACCTATCTGGGTCAGCTGAGCGGTACTCACTCATTTAATGAGAATAAAACAAAGATCGACTGGATTGCTGGGTATTCAAGGGCTACCCGCGATGAACCCGACTTGAAAAGGTTAAAGCTGATCATGAATGAGACCAAATCCAATCCCAACTTTGGAAAGTATTACATGGTATTTCCTTCAAATCCCCTCACAAGTAACGCAGGAAGGGTATATCAGAATCTTGGTGAAAATGTTTATACAGCAGCAGCCAATATCGAGAATACCCTTAAAATATTTGATATAAATCCTATCCTTAAAGCTGGAATCTATGCGGAAAAAAAGGAGCGCAATTTTAGCGCCCGGAAACTGGGCTATGTAGTTTCTGACGGATCGCAATATGATACCAGTATCGGATATTTGCCATTAGACCAAATGTTTAGTGATGCTAACATTAATACAACCACAGGGATTAAATTAGCCGAAGAGACAGGTAAATCAGATTCCTATACAGGAAACAACGATCAGATAGCCGGATATGTAGCCTTTCAAATTCCTTTCACCGAAAAGTTCTCTGTTTATGCAGGCGTCAGGGGCGAGAAAAACAAACAATCAATCAACAGTTACGACCGGTTTCAGCAACCAATCACAGTTATAAATGACACCTTCAATATACTTCCATCTATTAACGTAATTTACAAATTCAACGATAAGAATTTGGTGAGAATGGCATATGGAAAATCGTTGAACCGTCCCGAGTTTCGTGAGATTGCCCCTTTCCCATTCTACGATTTCGATAATAATGCGGTCTATTCAGGAAATCCAAGACTGAAAAATGCAACAATCCACAACGGAGAGATCAGGTTTGAACATTACCCGTCCGAAAACGAAATCATCTCGGTAGGACTGTTTTATAAGAAATTCTATAATCCGATTGAAGTAAAATATCTTCAGACCGGAAGTGGATTGGAATACACCTATCAAAATGCAGAAAAAGCCTTTAACTATGGCATCGAAGCTGAACTCCGTAAAACACTCGCATCAACAGGCTTTTTCGAAAAGGTGAATGTCGTTTTAAACGGCGCCTATATAAAGAGTGAAATCAACTTCACGAATAAGGTGACAGAAAAGACCCGTCCAATGGCCGGCCAGTCACCTTATATTATTAATGCAGGAATATTCTATAGCGATCCGGACAAAAGTAGGCTGATGGTTAACCTCTTATACAATGTAATCGGAAAACGTATTCACATCGTGGGTGTTCCCGAACAAAACGCCTGGGAAGATATTCCTGATGTTTATGAAATGCCACGCAACCTGGTTGACTTTGTGATCAGTAAAAAAATAGGAAAATATGCCGAGATAAAATTCAGCATCAAAGACCTTCTTAACCAAAGTATTGTCTTCAAACAAAATGTCAATGCAACAGTTGATTTGAGCCATTACACAGGCGGTGCTTCCGACATCAAACATTTCGATCGTGACCAGGTTCTGCGTAGTTACAAACCCGGAAGCAGCTATTCGCTTGAACTAGGGTTTCGTTTTTAAATAAACACTAATTATTCTTTATTCTACAGAAAATAAAACAGTTAACAACAATTTCAAAATTACGCATTTAATTAATTACCAAAATTTTATTGTTATGAGACGAATTTTATCAAATGGATTATTCATGGCGACCCTTCTTTTAGTTGGGATCTCATCATGCAAAAAGGATCCGGTTATTGTCAAAGCTTCAGGTGTTACACTTGATCAGACAACCGCAATTGTAAGAATTGGCACTCCGCTTAAACTGACAGCATCAATCGCTCCTTTTGACGCAACCGACAAAACGATGACCTGGACAACGATGGATGCATCAGTTGCAACAGTTGCGGCCGATGGAACCGTTTCGGGAGTAGCTACCGGAACAACAGATATTACTGTTACGACCACAGATGGTCTTTTCACCAGTAAATGTATGGTAACTATCTTCGCTGCATCTGGTTCAACGATTGAACTGACTGGTAATATTACATCAAATATCACCTTAAAATCAGACATCAATTACGTTCTTAATGGTTGGGTCTATGTAAAATCACCTGCAACAATTACAATCGAAGCAGGAACTGTCATTAAAGGTAAAACTGACACCAAGGCATCGCTTGTGATTGAAAGAGGTGCAAAGATCATGGCGGAAGGAACAGCTGCAAAACCAATCGTTTTCACATCAGCTAAAGCAGCCGGCGCACGTGCAGCAGGCGACTGGGGCGGTGTTGTATTATGCGGTAATGCAAAAATAAATGTAGCTGGTGGTGAAGCTGAAATCGAAGGTGGTTTGGGAACCAAATACGGAGGAACAGACGATAACGACAATTCAGGTACGATGAAATATGTCCGTATTGAATTTGCAGGTTATGCATTCGCACCTGACAAAGAAATCAACGGATTAACTTTTGGTGGTGTAGGTAAAGGAACAACCATTGATTATATTCAGGTTTCATTTGCAAACGACGACTCTTTCGAATGGTTTGGCGGAACAGTAAACGCTAAGCATTTAATCGCCTTCAGCGGTTTGGATGATGAGTTCGATACCGACTATGGTTTCAGTGGTTTTGTACAGTACATCGTAGGTTTACGTGATCCACAGATTGCTGACATTTCAAAATCAAACGGTTTTGAATCAGATAATGACGGAACAGGATCATCAAATATTCCTACAACAAATCCAAGATTTGCAAATGTCAGTTTATATGGACCACTTGCAACTCCGACGACTACGATTAACCCATTATTCCAGGCATCGATGCATATCAGAAGAAAATCAAATCTTGAAGTTTACAATTCAGTATTTGCCGGATGGCCTAAAGGTTTGCTGCTTGCCGATTCAAAAGGGAATGCAGGAACAGGCGCACAGGTTAAAGGCTGTATTCTTTCAGGTATGACGGACGTTTTCAGTGGCAACACCGCAGGAGAACAAACTTTCTTCGAAGATGCTACCAGAATGAACAGAACAATTGTTGCAAATACAGATCTGAAAGTTACAAATCCGTTCAACCTTACGGCTCCTAATTTTCTGCCATTAACTGGTTCACCGTTGTTGACAGGTGCTGCAACCGGACTACCTGCAGGTTTGGATGCAACTGACTATATTGGTGCATTCAAGACTACAGACTGGACAGCAGGATGGGCCAATTGGACACCTAAAACTACTGTTTATTAATCTCAAAGAAATCCAATATTTAAAGGCCGCTCCTTCGGGGGCAGCCTTTTTTTAAATACTGATTTTGACTGATTGAATACACCCTGGAAATAGCTATATTCGAGGTCTCTAAAACAAATTACTATGAAACGAAAACTATTAGTTGTCTTCTTTATCTTCATCACAGCCTTTGCATATGCGCAGGATATGGAGAATATAGATGGAAAATACTATAAAAAAGGGATGCTCTATTCAGGGGTGCATACGGAGTATTACGAAAATAATAATCCAAAAACAATTCTGAATATTTCGAATGGGGTACTGGAAGGAACTGTCACTACCTATTTCGAGAATGGCGCCAAACAAGAACTTCGCTCTTATAAAAACGGTAACAAAGATGGCATCTGGATCACCTGGGACGAATCAGGAAAGAAAACTGCCCAGGCTGAATACAAGGACAATGTAAAAAATGGAGATTGGTACATCTGGTCGGCCGAAGGTAAACCACTCTATGAATTACACTACAACATGAGTAAAAAAACCGGAACCTGGAAAATCTATGATGAAACCGGTAAATTAAACAGCGAAAGAAAATACTGAGCTGTTACATTTTCTTAATCGTATTGTAACACTCCTGTAATCGAATCTTAACAACAGCTACCGATATTTGCAGTGTACTAAAAACAACAAAAATGAAAAAGACACTTTTAACATTATCATTCCTTGCAGCAGTTGTATTTGCATTTGCGGACAACAATGGTAATTCTGCAAATAAAAACAAATCAAACGAATCAGCCTCAGCCAATGCAGCAGTTTCAATCTCTGGTAAAGTAATTGATTTCACTTCCGGCGAAGCGCTTGCAGGTGTTGAAGTAGCGATCGAAGGATCAACAAAGAAGGTTCATACCGATTTCGATGGAAATTTTAAAATTGATAATGTCAAACCTGGTTCGTATAACCTGATCGCCTCATACATTTCTTACAAAAAAAGTTTCATTGAAAAACTGGATATTGAGAAATCAAACCAGGAATTGAATATAAAATTACAGTCGGCCAATTAGATTCTTCAGTTTGTCCTAATAAGTTTGTCTTGCTAAAATAAAAACGGAATTGCCTCGCAGCAGTTTCGTTTTTTTTTTGCACTTCCAATCAAATGGGACCCGGTAAAATATTACTTTGTTTCAAATATGTGATATCTCACAATTCAAAAACAAACGTCAAAACCAATTATTTAGCTACATTTCAAGTAATTGACTCAATACCGCCACCTTTCCCCATTCGTTTTGTAACCGAAATGTAATATTGTTGTAACATCATTTAATAATACTGTAACAGAAATGTAACTGCGATGTAAGATGTTTGCAACAAATTAAATTTCAATTATAAAAATGAATAAATCGAAAGAATGAAAATAACACAGGTATTACTCTTTTCAATATTCAGTCTTGCTATTAGTACAGTAAGTGCGCAAATCAAAGATGAATTTAAACCTTCCGGAAAACCTGAAGTACTAATTTTTACCAATTTCAACAGTTCGTTTTCCAATGACGAAAATGTCAGCAAATTTGATCTTACGCGTGCATATTTCGGCTATGGTTACAATTTTAGCCCAACATTATCAGGTCGGTTAATGCTGGATGTGGGAAATCCTGGAGTTGGAAAATTTCAAATGACAGCATTATTGAAATATGGTTACCTTCAATATCAGAAAGAAAAGCTGACAGTTAAATTTGGATTGATCGGAACTAACCAGTACGACATCCAGGAAAAATTCTGGGGCTATCGGTATATCTATAAATCCTTTCAGGATGAATATGGTATGGGACCAAGCGCAGACCTTGGCATGAGTGCTGCATTTAAATTCAATAAAGTAGTTAGCGCTGATGTCATCATTCAGAATGGAGAAGGTTATAAATCGCTTGATAACGATTCTGCGCTTAAAGCAGGTGTCGGAGTGACAATTCATCCGGCTAAATCCCTCACCTTCCGAGGCTATTACGATACAATGAAAAAAAACAAGGCAACTCAACAGACCATTGCACTGATGGCCGGATATGCAAATAAAAACTTCAGTCTTGCTGCCGAATATAACAATCAGGTGGATAATAGTCTGAAAGAGGGTCAGGACTATTCCGGCTATTCGTTTTACGGAACCTACTTTGTGAATACCAAAATAAATCTGTTTGCAAGGTATGACTACTTAAATTCTGAAAATAAAATTATACTGACAAATCCCTGGAATTATGCTAAAGATGGACAATTAATGATGGTAGGATTCGAATACAGTCCAGTAAAAGGAATTAAAATCTCACCAAATTTCCAAAGATGGAGTCCTAAAAGTGAATTAAAATCAGTTATATCAACCCTATTTATGAATGTTGAGATCAAGTTATAACTAACTCTGCTTCATCAGTTCAGATAATGATACCTGATTGTAACAGGAATGTAACCAAAATGAAACATTACTCCCATATATTTGTTTAAATAATTATAAATCAACAAAAGATGAAAAAATTATTGCTAATTCTAATTGTATTTGCCGTTTTTGCAGCATGCCAGAATAATAAGAAGAAAAGCGCCGACAAGACCTCGAAAAACGTCAGCATAACTGCTGCTGGTGCCACGTTCCCAATGCCTTTTTACAATCAACTTGTATCTGACTATGCCACAAAAACAGGTACGCTTGTAACCTATGGTGGAATCGGATCTGGTGGCGGAATCCGCAGTTTAAAAGATAAGGTGGTTGATTTTGGTGCAACCGATGCCTTCCTTACTGATGAGCAAGCTAGTGAATTATCTGCACCGATTGTTCATGTTCCAACCTGTTTGGGAGCTGTTGTTCTGGCATACAATCTTACCGGAGTCACTACTTTAAAACTGAAAAATGAAGTTTTAGCAAAGATCTTCATGGGCGAAATTAAAAAATGGAATGACGCTCAGATAAAAGCAGATAACCCGGGAATTAATCTTCCGGATCTTAGTATATCGGTCATCTATCGTTCAGACGGTAGCGGAACTACATTCATTTTCAGTGACTATATGTCTAAAATCAGTGAAAAATGGGCAAAGGATATTGGTACCGGAAAATCGTTGAACTGGCCTATCGGAATGGGTGCAAAGGGTAATCCCGGAGTTGCCGGAACCATCAAACAAACAGAAGGTGCCTTTGGATACATTGGATCGGAATATGCTTTTGCTCAAAAGCTTTCTTACGTTTCGCTACAAAATAAAGCCGGAAATTTTATTGAACCGTCCATACAATCAATCAGCGCTGCTGCAAAAGGAGAAATACCTGCAGATACGCGTGTAATGGTAACGAACTCGAGCGATCCTGACGCTTATCCGATCAGCGCTTTCACCTGGATCATTCTTTACAAAGAACAAGCCTACGGAGACAGAAGCCGTCAACAAGCTGAAGAAACCGTAAAGTTTTTGGATTGGTTAACCAGTGCCGATGCACAAGCAGTTGCACAAAAAGTTGATTATGCACCACTGCCCGAAAAAGTAGTTGTATTGGCTAAAGATATTTTGAAATCGGTGACCTATAATGGAGAGGCGCTTTTGAAGTAAATGGCATCTGGCGACTGGCAACTAGCTGCCGGCAGATCTCTGCTGAAAGATCGTTGCCAGTTACAAAATCTTGTTAAAGTAATAAGGACCTTTGAAAAACGGAACTAGCCAGCTGCAAGTTGTCAACAGCCAGTTGCTTTTAAAATAAACATCTATAGCTAAAATAAAAATAAAGAGTGGTAAGCGAGAAAGTTATTAAAAACCTGTTAAAGGCCTCGTCTGTTATTATTTTACTCATTTTTGCAGGAATGGCTTACTCAATGATTAAAGGGGCAATCCCTGCATTCAAAGAGTTTGGTATATTCGGATTTATATTTTCAACAGATTGGAATCCAACCGAAGGCAAAGAATCCTATGGCGCCATGCCATTTATTGCCGGAACGGTAATTACTTCATTACTTGCCCTTCTCATCTGTTTCCCGCTTGCCTTCTCCACTTCCCTTTTCATTTCAGAATACTACCGGAAAACGAGAATTGCGTCTGTATTAAGCACTTTGGTTGATTTGCTGGCAGGTGTTCCGTCAATCGTTTACGGACTTTGGGGGTTTTACACGATACGTCCATTAATCGCAGAACTCGGATATTCGGGTCAGGGCTACGGGATATTTACTTCAGGATTGATATTGGCAATCATGATTATACCTTATGCAACCTCGATCAGTAATGAAATCATTTCGATGGTTCCCACTGAACTCAAAGAAGCCGCCTATTCACTTGGAGCCACACGCATGGAGGTCATATTTAGCGTAATTATACCTGGTGCCCGGTCAGGACTTGTCGCCGGTTATATCCTTGCACTCGGAAGGGCGCTTGGAGAAACAATGGCAGTTACGATGTTGATTGGAAATGCAAATGTCATCCCGACAGGATTGTTCAGCCCCGGGAATACAATGGCCAGTGTTATCGCCAATCAATTTGGCGAAGCCGATGGTTTAAAGTTAAGTTCACTGATTGCGATTGGATTACTTCTTTTTGCAGTCACTGCAATTGTCAATGCAATTGGCAAAGTCATAATTCGTAAATACGCATAGTACACTCAACGATGGAAAGAAAAGCGATTATCGACGAAAACGACAATTCAAACTGGAGAGAGTTAAAAAATAAACTTTTCTTCGGTACAGTGGTTGTGCTTGCAACCCTAACGATATCTCCGATCATATTAATTATATATGAACTGCTTGTCAAAGGATTAAAACAAATCAACTTTGATTTCTTCCTTAAAGTCGCACCCGACACATTGCAGGCGATGACCGCGGTTCGAAACGGTGAAATTATTCCGGGTGGTATCGCCAATGGTATAACCGGAACGCTGCTAATGGTGGTTGTCGCATCGCTGATAGCAATTCCGATCAGTTTATTAATCGGAATATTCCTTTATGAGAATCAGGGGAAAAAATATGCCGGTCTTATCCGAAGTCTGACCGACATTCTTCAGGGAGTTCCATCTGTCGTATTGGGGCTTATTGCATATATTTGGATAGTTCAGGGGGTAACAAATGGATTCTCGGCATTGGCTGGAAGTGTTGCATTAGCAATCATGATGTTACCATTGATTATCCGCTCGACCGAAGAGACAATGAAGATGATTCCAATCTCGATAAAAGAAGCGGGCGCTGCATTAGGTGTACCCTACCATAAAATTATTCTTAAAGTAATGATACCGTCAGGTTTCAGCGGTTTGATGACCGGCATATTACTCTCGATTTCAAGAGTTTTAGGGGAGACTGCGCCCCTTATGCTGACCACACTTGGAAGTACAACCATCAACTTTGATATTACAAAACCAACGAGTGCTGTACCGCTTCAAATATGGGAGTTTTATAACAATCCAAATATGATAGACCTCGTTTGGTCTTCATCACTTTTTTTGATGGCCTTCGTTTTAACCTTAAATATCATTGCCAAACGAATTTCGATGAAGTTTAGTTGAAATCCGCACAAAAAATTATATCAGCATTCATGAACGACAAATTATTACACATCCTGAATCCGGTTTTATCAATCATCGATCTTTCAATCTCGTACGGAGAAGATAAGTATGCCGTAAAAGATGTGTCAGCCGATGTTAAAAAAAATGCCATTACCGCCATTATGGGTCCATCGGGTTGCGGTAAAAGCACGCTACTACGGGCAATCAATCGAATGCACGAACTCTATCCGAACATTCATACAAAAGGAGAAATAAAGCTCAACGATGAAAGTATTTACGATATGTCCACGACGAAGCTTCGCCGGAAGATTGGCATGGTTTTTCAAAGGCCAAACCCATTTCCGACTATGAGCATTTACGAAAACGTGATCGCAGGTTATGATTTGAATGGAAGTAAACTGAAGAAATCGGAAAAAGATGAAATCGTCGAAAGTTCATTGACTGATGTCGGCTTGTTAGAAGAAGTGAAAGACTCGCTTAATAAAAAGGGCAATTTCCTTTCAGGCGGTCAGCAACAACGACTTTGCATTGCGCGTACTTTGGCTTTCAAACCGGATGTAATTCTAATGGATGAGCCAACTTCGGCGCTCGACCCGCTTTCAACAGCAAAGATCGAAGATTTACTGGTGGAGCTAAAAGAACACTACTCGATTATTTTAGTCACTCATAATATGTCGCAGGCGGCCCGTATTTCGGACAATGCCATGTTTATGTACCTAGGTGAATTGGTTGAATATGATAAAACAAAAAAGATGTTCACCAACCCGAAAGATTCGCGGACGGAAGGGTATCTTACCGGAAAATTCGGTTGATAAATCCACAATGCATTTAAATTGATTGTCTTAACCTTAAAACGATATCAAATGAATATAAAAAAAGAGAATGCCATACAGAATGTAATCCGTCATTTTGAGGATTATGCCAACCTGATATTGAGCCAACTAACAATTCTCGAAAAAATCATAAGTTCAGGATCACTCACAATTTCAGAGGATGTTTTGAAGGAGCTGAATATCAACGAAGACAAGTCAGACAATTTTGAGATTAAGCTGAGTGAGAAAATTATAAATACGATTGTTCTTCAAAAACCGGTTGCCTCTGATCTGCGAAAATTGATGGCCTGCTACCAGATTGTGATTAACCTCGAAAGGATCGGTGATTTGGTGATGGATATTGTTAAATTTATACCGCGAATCAAAGAAAATGAAACGTACAACCGCATGTCGGATGTTATCTATAACATGTTGCTCGTAAGTGTAAATATGGTTCAAAAAGCAATCTTGTCTTTTATAAATAATGATAAAGGATTTGCAATATGGGCCATTCAAAATGACGAAATTGTTGATGAAATGAACCACAAGCTGATTCGGAAAGCGATTACAAAAAGTAAATTACCGGAAGAAACGCAGCAATTGATGTTCAGCTTTATAAATATTAACAGCATCATCTCCAGCATCGAAAGAATCGCCGATCATGCCACCAATGTGGCTGAAGCATCAATCTATGCAATGGAGGGAAAAGATATTCGCCATCAGAGTAATGAAAATGAAGAAGAAGGGTAAATTATGAATGACAATTTTCGGATACTTGTGGTTGAGGATGAAGAAGATCTCAATGAGATACTGCAATTCAACCTCGAAAGCGAAGGCTACCTCGTCGAGACATCGTTTTCTGCGGAGGAAGCTTTAAAAAGGGACCTTACCCGTTACGATTTAATGATTCTCGATGTAATGATGGGAAAGATATCTGGCTTTAGTCTGGCACAAAGGATCAGAAAGGATATGCGACTCGAAGTGCCGATCATTTTCCTCACCGCCCGCGACTCCGAAAACGATTTGCTGACAGGATTTAACCTCGGCGCAGACGACTATATTACGAAACCATTTTCTGTCAGAGCGCTACAAGCACGGATAAAAGCTGTTTTAAAAAGGATTAAAGTAACTCCTTCTGAGGAGGTAACGACTTCGCTGAATGTTGGTGAAATTGTCATTGATTTTGAATCGAAACGGCTGATTATTGGAGACAAAAAAATTGAACTGACCCGTAAAGAATATGAAATTATCTGTTTACTGGCAAAATCGCCAGGCAGAATATTCTCACGCGAGGAGATCCTCCGCAGAATATGGGAAAGCGACGTTATCGTCATCGATCGTACTGTGGATGTCAATATGACACGGTTAAGACGAAAGATGGAAGAATTCGGGAGTTACATTCGTAACAAACCCGGCTTTGGATATTACTTTGAAATTTGAAACTAAATCTTCCCTATTATGCTATTCGACAGAAAAACCATCAGATGGAAACTGTTTACCTACTATTATCTTCTTTTCGCTGTTTTTACGTTATCGATTATTCTTTACCAGAACAAGCGTGAACAGCATTTCAGGATAGCGCAGCTTGAAACTTCGTTGAATGAATATACCGATCTGACAAACCGCTATATTGAGCATAACTCTTTATTTAAGGAGAAGACTTTTTCTAAACTCGATAGTCTAAAATACATTATTCCCTCAGCAAAAGCCCGGATTACGGTTGTAAATTTCGAAGGAAAGGTTTTATATGACAATATAATAGCCGATTATGAACACATGGAAAATCATAAAGAGCGTCCCGAAATTCAAAAAGCACTATTTAGTGAATTTGGGGAAAATATCCGGCATTCGACAACAACCAATGAGGAATACATTTACTATGCAAAATCGTACAAAAACTATGTAATCAGGGCTGCCGTTGTTTACGACACTGAGATTAAAGCCTTTTTGAAAGCCGATTGGGTTTTTATCCCATTCTTTATATTTTTGTTCCTAGTGTTCGGATTTTTGCTTCGTTACATAGGAAACCATCTGGGTGATTCCATCACTAAGCTGAAAGATTTTGCAGTGAAAATCAGAAGAAACGAAGCCATTACCTTGGACAGCGAAACCCAATTTTCGAACGACGAACTGGGGTTTATAAGCCTGGAAATCATTCAGCTATATCAAAAACTCCGTAAAACTAAGACTGAGCTCGTTCTCGAAAAAGAAAAATTGATCAGCCACCTTTTCGTTTTAAAAGAGGGTGTTGCATTCTTTTCAGCGGACAAAAAAGCAATTTTGAACAACAGTCATTTCATTTTTTACATTAACATCATTGCCGAAGAATCAACCATTTCTGTAGAAAAAATATTTCTTTCTGATGAGTTTAAAGAAGTCAACAACTTTATTGACAAGACAATATCGGGGAATGCCTCTTTCCAGCCCCAGGAACCTCCCCGTATGGATTATTCAGTAGAAAAGGATGGGTTTCATTTTAACATTCAATGTATTGTATTTCCGGATAAGAGTTTCGAGATTCTCATATCGGATCAAACACAACTGATGCGGCGAAGTATCATGAAACAGCAAATCACCTCTAATATTTCACACGAATTGAAGACGCCGATCTCGACGGTTAAAGGTTATCTCGAAACTGTTTTAAATAATCCGGAACTCGATCAAAATAAACAGCGCTATTTTATCGAAAAGGCTTATAATCAATCTGAAAGGCTCACACAACTTGTGAATGATATTGCACTCTTAAACAAGATTGAGGAGTATTCCGAACTATATATCCGGGAAAAGGTCCAAATCAGGAAGGCTATAAACGAGGCAATTGAAAGCTTTAGCGATCTGATCAGACAAAAGGTGATTCAGGTGGAGTGTTCGATTGAAGATGATGTAATTGTCACTACCAACTTTTCATTGATGTTCTCCGTTTTCAGAAATTTGATGGAGAATGCGGTAAATTATGGAGGTGAAAATATTCTTATTTCAATTACTAAATACCACGAAGACAATACTTTTTATTACTTCTCATTTTCGGATAACGGACCAGGTGTAGAGGAAGAGCACCTGTCACGATTGTTCGAGCGGTTCTACAGGGTTGATGCAGGTCGTTCGCGCAAGGAAGGTGGAACCGGTTTGGGACTCGCCATTGTTAAGAATGCAATTATTAGCTTTAAAGGCGAAATTTCAGCCCGAAAAAGAAAAGGTGGAGGACTTGAATTCTTGTTTTCGCTGCCGCGATAATTAGCAGATAATTGAAATCGGGTGGCAGAAGAAGATATTGTTGCTATTTTTGTCGCAATGCAAATATTCGAAAACATGAAAAATACAATAGACGCACTAAATCAAAAATACATCAATTCATCTGCTGAAGAACTCATTGCCGGGTTCCTGGATGAATACAAAGGAAAAATTGCCTTATCCAGCAGCCTTGGCATCGAAGATCAGGTCCTTACTCAAATGATTTGTAATATTGACAAGGAGACTCAGATCTTTACGCTCGACACAGGCAGGCTTTTCCCGGAGACTTATGACCTGATTCATAGAACTAACCATAAATACGGCATCAAGTTGAAAGTCTATTTTCCTAATGCCGAACATGTGGAAGAGATGGTCAACACAAAGGGAATCAACCTGTTTTTTGAAAGCGTTGAAAACCGCAAGCTTTGCTGTAACCTTCGGAAAATTGAACCGTTAAAGCGTGCTTTTGAAGGATTAGACGTTTGGATTTGCGGTTTACGCAGCGAACAATCCGTCACGCGGCAAAATATGCAACGGATTGAATGGGACGAAGCGAACGGTTTGATTAAACTGAATCCATTGATGGACTGGACCGAAGAAGAGGTCCGCAATTATATCAAGACTCATGGAATTCCATATAATCCATTGCATGACAAAGGATTTCCCAGTATTGGCTGCCAACCTTGCACAAGAGCAATTTTCCCGGGAGAAGATATCAGAGCCGGTCGTTGGTGGTGGGAAAATCCCGATACCAAAGAGTGTGGTTTGCACAAAGGCGGTTCAATATCCAGTATCAATCCAAAAAAGGAATAATTTCCTTAATTTTGCCAAAACTCATTGTTTGATCAATTTAATAAACTCATCCCATGAGTAAGGAAAGCTTTGTCACAGATAAAAACGGACGTAAAATAGCCGTTCAGGTTCCCATTAAAACCTACCAGAAGCTCTTATCGGATTTGGAGGAGTTGGAGGACATCAAAGAATACCGCAATGCAAAAGCTCAAAAAAGTGATGCAATACCTTTTGAACAAGCTTTCAGGGAAATTGAAGAAGCCACCAAATGAAGTAAGCGGGTTTTGTTGAACGTTATGCCCAAAAGCAAATATTACAGCTAGACAGGAAGGTCATACCTACTATAAAAGCTGCAATTGCCAATCTTGCAGAAAATCCACGGCCTCCAGGTTACATTAAACTTAAGGGTGAAGAGGCTTACCTCATCCGGTTCAGCAATTATAGGATTATCTATGAGATTGACGATGACAAAATTACTGTTACTGTGGTAACGGTAGGTCATAGAAAAGACATTTACAAATAGTTATAAAACCTACTCTTTGTCCATCTTTTTGAGATCATGGTCCACGGTAAATCGTCTGCCGAAGTTTGGGTAACTGTTGATAGAATTAAAAAAAGCGCTTTCGAGGCGCTTTTTTTATTAGTCAAATTTGTGTCCAGGTTCCTCCTCTTCACAACCTTTGTTATATTGCTCCATCGCACTGAAACTCATTCCCATCGAAGAAAATCCTCCGTCGTGGAAGAGGTTTTGCATCGTGACCTTTTTCGTGAAATCGGAAAACATCATGATGCAATAATCGGCACATTCATCTGCGGAAGCATTCCCCAGTGGTGACATCCGCTCGGAGAAATCGAGCAAATTGCCAAACATCTTTATTCCGTTCCCGGCAGTGGTCGCAGTTGGCGATTGGGAGACGGTATTAATTCTCACTTTACGTTCCATGCCATAGATATAACCAAAACTACGAGCGATTGATTCCAGTAGCGACTTTGCATCTGCCATATCATTATACCCGTAAAATGTCCGCTGTGCTGCGACATACGACAAAGCGAGTACCGATCCCCATTCATTGATTGCATCCAGTTTACGGGCAACCTGCAACACCTTATGAAAAGATATTGCCGAAACATCAAGTGTTTTCGAAAGAAAATCGTAATCCAGATCGCTATAATGCCTCCCCTTTCTTACATTCGGAGACATACCAATAGAATGCAGTATGAAATCGAGTTTACCGCCAAGAAACTCCATCGACTTTACAATCAATGCTTCAAGGTCTTCAACATTTGAGGCATCAGCCGGAATCACGATCGTGTTACATTTGTCCGCCAGTGTTTGGGTATCACCCATCCTGATCGCAAACGGAACATTTGTCAAAGTAAAGGTTGCACCTTCATCCAGCGCTCTTTCTGCAACTTTCCAGGCAATCGAATTTTCATTCAATGCACCGAAAATGATTCCTCTTTTCCCCTTTAATAAATTATAAGCCATCTCATTACAATTTCTGAAAACATTTGAGTTTTCAATTAATAAATACAGTACAAGTTTAGTTATTGTCGAGCCGGCGTATGTTTATTGCGATCGTCGCCGAGGATATAACCCTCTCGGCGATACAATTGTTTAAATGTGTTGAAAAATACTACTTTAAAAGCTCCTCCGCATTTAAAATGGCTGCTGCTGTAATGTTTTCGCCACTAAGCATCTTCGCCAACTCTTCGATCCTTTCGGATTTCGATAAAAGTTTTAGTTGCGTGGTTGTTTCACTCTCCGAATCCTGTTTATAAACCAAAAAATGGTGATCACCTTTTGCTGCTATCTGGGGAAGATGTGTTATATTAATCACCTGCATATCAGCAGAAATCTCTTTCAGAATGATGCCCATTCGTTCAGCAATATCACCCGAAACGCCAGCATCTATCTCGTCGAAGATAATTGTAGGTAACGCTTTCGATTTTGATATCAACGCTTTAATGGCAAGCATGACCCTTGACATTTCACCGCCTGAAGCAACTTTCGCGATTTCGCAAAGCACCCCGTTTTTATTGGCAGTGAAAAGAAAGCTAACGGTGTCCATTCCATGGGTTCCCGGAGATGGTATCGGCAATATTTCAACTTTAAATTTTGAATTAGGCATGCCCAATTGCAACAGTTGCCTGATTACACGTGATTCGATATCCTTAATGACCGAATGTCGTTTAACAGATAAACGACTTGACAAATCTTTGATCTCAGCATTTTTCAGCTCTTTTAATTGAATCAGGCGAAGAATTTCCTCTTCATTGGATGAAACTGCCAGGATTTTAGCCTCAAGCGAATTACGCAAGGCGATCAGGTCTTCAACGGATTTTAAATGGTGTTTTTGCTGTAGTGAGTAAATCAGATCAAGTCGCTCATTGATAGATCCAATTCTTTCGGAATCGAACTCTATCTTCTCTCCGATTGATCCTGTCTCTTCAGCAACGTCTTTTAAATCAACATAAAGAATTTCGAGACGTTGCGTAAGTCCGTCCGCATCAGGAAGAAAATTTTTTAATTTGGAAATCAATCCAATAGAAGTTTTGAGTTGGATCAAAGCCGAAATATTTTCACCATTTAAGAGTTCATTCACATTCGATAAACCCGCTTTAATCTCTTCGGCATGTGTGAGTAATTCAAGCTCCTTCTCGAGCAACTCCTGTTCATTCTCTTTTAATGCTGCCTTGTATAACTGATCAAACTGAAATTGAAAATAATCGAGATCCGCCTTCGCTTTTTCAGCCAGCACTTCAGCTTCGGCCAGGTCGCCGATTAGTTTTCGAAAATCCTTGTAACTTTCCTTATATGTAAGAAGTAACTCCTGATTTCCAGCACAGATATCGACAACCATCAGTTGAAAAGCCTGGGTGTGCAACTCCAGATTTTGATTTTGAGAATGAATGTCAATCAGATGAATACCGATATCCTGCATCGCTTTTAGCATCACCGGCGAATCATTGATAAAAGCACGTGATTTTCCAGCAGGATTAATTTCGCGTCTGAAAATCGCAAAATTATCAAAGTCAAGATCGTTTGTAAGAAAGAGCTCTTCGAGACCTAAGCCATCAACTCTAAACACAGCCTCGACAACACATTTGACCGATTTATCTTTAAGAACAGAAGAATCGGCTCTTTGACCAAGGATCAATGATAAAGCGCCAAGTAAAATTGATTTACCGGCACCAGTCTCTCCTGTGATAATAGAAAAGCCGGGACGGAGGTCTACATCCAGTTCCCGGATCAAAGCGTAATTCTGAATTCTTAAACGTGTTAACATTCAGGCAAAAATAGGTTTAAAAAATCTTTTGGTCCAAAATTTTCTCATACTTCCCCGCGTTCGATGGGTCGCATTCGGTGAGGATGACCATTACCCTCCCCTTTTCGTCAGTGCTACCTTTCGAAAAAACGTTAACAAGCTCATCTGATTTTGCATCAAAAAAGATTCTGTTGACATAGGTATCAGGTTTAGCCCTGTAAACACGCTGCATATTTTTTAAAGCATCGGCAATTTCGGAACGACCGATATCCGGTTTTTCAGCCATCATATCCAATCCCAACCGATGATAGCGGTAAAGCAGCTCACGAAACGGCCCGTATGCCTTATTTGTAAGGTTTTCGATTAACCAGAAACGGTTAAAATTACCTTCGAATGCTCTCCAACCCTTTTCGCGTGCATTCTGCGAACGATTAACAATGTCGCGGGCTTTCTGAAAATAGACAGAACCTCCAAGCGGCGAATAGGTATCATAATCGAATCCCAGCAGGACATTTGCATAATAAGCCAGAATATTTGTCAGCGGGTTTGAATTTGAAGTCTCATCAAATTCCATAGGCTGAAATTCCACATATCTGAATTGCAAATCATTGTCCTTAATATTTAAAAGCGGTGAATCGTAGGAGGAGTTAAAAACCGGACGGTTTAACTGAACCTGCATGGTCCCCTTGAACTCATCAGACGAAACCTGTTCTGTAATCTGTATAAAAATGGTACACTCAATTCTTTCGTCTGTGGTGAAAACATTGTCGGACCATTTACGGTTATTCATAAACTCATAAATATCAGTCCGCATCGATTCGAACACCTGCTTGTAAGTACCCTCAATACGCGAACTAGACACACTAACGTTGCATCTGAACTCCTGCCCCGCTGCCACAATTGAGCAACAGATCAGCGCAATTATAAGAATTACTTTGGGCATAATGGTCTGTAATATTTCTATAAAAATACAAAATTCACAATACTCCTGATATGGAATCTTCAATCTCAATCAATTTATTTACAATATCAACAGCAACTTCCGTTTTTGGTTTCAAATCATAGGTGGAAATTGTGCCAATTTTATCGAGAATCTTAATTCTGTTTGTGTCGTGCTGAAACCCGGAACCACTTTCGCGCAATGAATTCAGAACAATAAAATCAAGATTTTTCTTTTGCAATTTCGCAAGTGCATTTTGCTCTTCATCATTGGTTTCAAGCGCAAATCCAATAAGAACCTGATTCTTTCGTTTGATCTTTCCAAGACTTGCAGCTATATCCTGATTAGGACGAAGTTCAAGAAAATAATTAGAAGATGTTCTTTTAATCTTTTGATCATCAACAACCACAGGAGCAAAATCTGCAACCGCAGCAACCATGATCGCGCCGTTACATTTACTAAAATAATTAAGACATTGGGTATACATCTCTGTCGCGGACACAACATCGATCCGAAGGATATTGTCGTTTTTGAGTTGAAGTGCTACCGGACCGGTAACTAAGATAACCTGGGCACCAAGAGTTGCTAATCTTTCAGCCACAGCAAAACCCATCTTTCCTGACGAGTAATTCCCAATATAGCGAACGGGATCAATTTTTTCGTGTGTTGGACCTGCTGTTACGAGATAGGTTTTATTCAGCAGTTTTTTTTTTCAGCAAAAAAGTCTACAATTCTATTTACAATCACATCCGGTTCTTCCATTCTCCCTTTTCCCGAAAGACCGCTTGCAAGTTCACCAGTTGCCGGTTCAATTATAATATTTCCGTATGATTTCAAAAGTTCGATATTCCGCCTGGTCGAAGGATGTTGAAACATATCAAGATCCATCGCCGGGGCAATCATAACAGGACATTTTGCCGATAAATAAGTAGTTACAAGCAAATTATCACAAATTCCATTTGCCATCTTTCCCATTGTAGCAGCGGTAGCAGGCGCTACTAAAAGAAGATCGGCCCATAAACCCAAATCGACGTGACTATTCCAAAGACCATCATTCCGCGTAAAAAATTCGCTTAATACGGGGCGTCCTGAAAGCGTCGATAACGTCAAAGGGGAGATAAACTCTTTCGCATAGGGTGTCATTACAACCTGCACTTCAGCACCTTGCTTCAAAAGCCCCCTTAAAAGATACGCAGCCTTATAGGCTGCAATACTTCCTGTAACACACAGAATTATTTTTTTTCCCTGAAGTTGCATCCGCTAAGAAAGGTTTTAAATGATTAAATCCGGGATGATAATTCCTGAATAAAAGCTTATATTAAAAGAAATAACAATAAATCGTTATTTTTTCTCTTTAGCAGGATTGCGGTAGTAGATCTGGCCCTCTTTAAACTCCTCGTACGCAATAAGGGTTGGTTTTGGCAGTTTTTCGTAGTATCTCGAAATCTCAATCTGTTCACGATTCTCGAATACTTCCTCCAAATTGTCACTGAAAGAAGCGAATTCCTGAAGTTTGGTATTTAATTCTTCTTTCAATTCGGCATTGATTTGATTGGCACGTTTTGCAATCACCATCAATGATTCATAGATATTGCCCGTAAATGCTTCCAATTCATTTAAATCCCTTGGTACTGTGGTTATGGCAGCTTTTGTTTTTTTATAATCCATATCTATTTTTGTGTTTTATTTATTTCATCATCACTAAGGTTCATCAATTTCTTTGTACTAGCAAAGTATCGGTCAGCCTCTTTTCTGTATTTACTTGTCGGAAACTCATCCGTAAAGGTAAAATACTCATCCAAAGCACTATTTAAACGTTCACGTTTCTTTTCATCAATACTATTTTCGCCCAAAAGGTATTTCGCTTTTAGCAGGTAATACATCAGCTCTTCACGGTATTTTGAATCAGGATATTCTTTTATACTATTGGTCAATGAGATAACGGCAGCACGGTAATCGGCAAGATCATAATAGAGACGTCCGGATAAATATGATTTGTAAACCAGCTTTTCCCTTAACTCGTCAATGAGTTTATTTGCCTCGGTAACCCTTGCACTACCTGGAAAAATATTGATGAATAATTGCAATGCATCAATAGCATCCTGCGTCGTTTTCTGGTCGAGCCGCGGATTTGGTGAATCTAAATAGTAACAGTAACCGATCAGAAATTGAGCCTCTTCATTGTATTCACTGCGGGGATATTCCTTCAGCATCTGTCTGAAATAATGACTGGCAAGGACATAATCCCTTTGTCCGTAGCAACTCTTGGCGAGATAATAATATATCTGGTCAGCGCGGCTTGTACCACGGTAAATGGTAACCAATTCCTGATAAAGCTGAGAGGAGCGACTGTATTCCTTATTCTCATAATACTCTTTGGCTTTTTTCAGTTTGTATTCATAGTCAGTACTTTTGACTACCTTCTGATAATCGCCACAGGAAAGAGCCATTAAAAACAGGCCAGCCCAAAGGATATTTTTCACTTTTAGAATCATTTTGCAAAGATACATTTTTTCGACAATTTGGCACATCATTTTTTCGGGTAATAAACTTAACGATTATATGAATATAAATCATGCGTTTATGACACCATCAATACTATGATTGAAGAACCCGAAAAATGGTTGCTCACAACCAGTAATTAACTGAATAAACTCCGTGTTTATTGAAATAATGAGGCATTAAACCGATGTTTGAACCAAAAAAAATAAAGAGATAACAAACAGATTTTTCTGTAATATCCGATGGAACTTATGCGTTATAACACTGAATAACTTGCACTTAAATTAAATTAAAACAATCGGATTGAGGTCTAATAGTTTCTGACTATGATATAATTCAGGAAAAATCAATGCGCAAACTATTAGTGTCACAATATAAAAAAGTATACTTTTGCGTAGTTTAAAATAAAATCAAAGAAATCGTGGATATTTTTGAAAAATTCAAAACAGATAAGGGCAGCCTTGGTCAATACCAGAAAGAAGCGCATGGTTATTTTTCATTTCCTAAATTAGAAGGTGAAATCGGTTCCAGAATGAAATTCAGGGGCAAAGAGGTACTTAACTGGAGTCTGAACAACTATTGTGGTCTGGCTAATCACCCCGAGGTAAGAAAAGCGGATGCTCTTGCAGCAGCTAAATATGGTCTTGCCTACCCAATGGGAGCACGAATGATGACAGGACAAACCAGCATGCACGAAGAATTGGAACGACAACTGGCCAGCTTCGTCAGTAAACCAGATTCATTTTTGCTTAATTTCGGTTACCAGGGTATGGTTTCCATTATTGATGCAATTTGTGGTCGGAACGATGTGATCGTTTATGATGCCGAAGCTCATGCATGTATTCTTGACGGCGTCAGGTTGCATATGGGGAAACGCTTTGTTTTTCAGCACAACGATATGGACAGCCTTCGGAAACAATTGGAACACGCCACTACTTTAGCTCAAAAAACGGGCGGAGGTATTCTTGTAATTTCAGAAGGTGTTTTTGGTATGGCTGGTGACCTTGGGAAAATAGATGAGATTGTTTCGCTGAAAAGTGATTTTAATTTCAGGTTACTTGTTGATGATGCCCACGGTTTTGGAACAATGGGTTCCACAGGTGCAGGAACAGGAGAACACTTTGGAGTACAGGATGGTATTGATATGTATTTTGGAACATTTGCCAAAGCAATGGCAGGTATTGGCGCTTTCATCGCAAGCAGTGAAGAAGTATGTGATTACCTACGCTACAATATGCGTTCGCAGATATTTGCAAAATCACTTCCGATGGCAATGGTATTGGGATTACTTAAACGTCTTGAGCTGATCCGTACAGAACCTGAATTAAGAGAAAAACTTTGGACGATTGTCCGCGCTCTGCAGTCAGGCTTGAAAGCAGAGAACTTCGATTTAGGCGTAACCAATTCACCCGTTACACCTGTTTATCTTTCAGGAAGTGTACCGGAAGGGACTAACGTTATCATGGATCTTCGTGAGAACTACAATATTTTCTGTTCGGGGGTTATATATCCGGTTATTCCTAAAGGTCAGTTATTGCTACGTCTTATTCCAACGTCAATACATACAATCGAAGATGTCGAATATACGATTAAAGCTTTCTCCGAAGTCCGGAAAAATCTTGAAGCTGGGAAATATGCCGGCACTAAAATTACACAGGTTTCACAATAAGATATTTAAATACATAAAAAATGCCTCTCGTTTTCGGGAGGTATTTTTTTTACTATAAAGAAATCATTAACCTGATCCCTATTTTTTTTCAGAGAGATATCTTTCAGCATCAATTGCAGCTTTACAACCCGATCCGGCAGCAGTAACGGCCTGACGATATACATGATCCATCACATCGCCACAGGCAAATACTCCTTCAATATTTGTTTTTGAGGAGTCACCAATTGTCTTTATATATCCAACTTCATTAGTGTCGATAAATTGTTTGAAAATCTCTGAATTAGGTACATGCCCAATAGCGAGAAAGAATCCATCGACATTGATTTTTACTTCCTTCTCACCTGCTTCACCTTTATTCTTGATAAGCGTAACCCCTTCAACAACTCCTGCTCCAAATAATCCTTTGGTCTGATGCTTCCACAAAATTTCAATATTCGGAGTTTTTAGGGTCCTATCCTGCATCACTTTCGAAGCTCTTAAAACATCGCGACGAACAATCAGGTATACTTTTTTGCAAAGACCGGCAAGGTAAATTGCTTCCTCGCAGGCCGTATCACCACCACCAACTACGGCAACATCTTTCCCTTTATAAAAAAACCCGTCGCAGGTTGCACAGGCAGAAACACCAGAACCCGCGTATTTCTGCTCATCTTCAAGTCCCAGATATTGCGCAGTGGCGCCGGTGGCAATAATAACTGTATCTGCTTCAATAACCTTTTCACTGTCAATTATAATTTTATGAATAGATCCTGAAAAATCTGCAGCAGTTGCAAGCCCCCACCGAACATCAGTTCCAAATCTTACTGCCTGAGCCTTTAAATCTTCCATCATAACAGGTCCGGTAACTCCCTGTGGATATCCGGGAAAGTTTTCAACTTCTGTAGTGGTGGTTAACTGTCCTCCAGGCTGCAATCCTTCGTACAACACGGGATTCAAATTAGCGCGTGCAGCATAAATAGCAGCAGTAAATCCGGCAGGCCCTGAACCAATAATCAAACATTTTACATGTTCTGATTTCCCATCAGGCTTAACACTTTTTGGCTGATTTTCAGCAATATTCATAGGCTTAAATAATTCCATTTGTTCTGATATTTATATTTTCTCAAAGTTAAATTAAATTTCAATAACCGCAATAATTGCTAGTGTAAATTAATTTCGTTTTCAATCGTATCACAGTAGAACATGATAAAAACCCTTTTGTTTAAGAAAGTATAATGAAACACCAATGATTTTGCGCTTCGCAAACACAAAGGAAGTTAAAATAGGTGTTCCATCAGAAAATTAAAAAAATATTATCCACAGGTGAAACGTAATGCAACCTTCTTTATTTTGGATAAATTGATTCGAAATATTTGCAAAAAGGAAAAAGCAGATTACTTTTGCTACCGCGTTAAAAGAAACGCACATAATTCGGGGTGTAGCTCAGCTTGGTTTAGAGTACTCGTCTGGGGGGCGAGGGGTCGCAAGTTCAAATCCTGTCACCCCGACTATTTATTATCAGAGGGTTAGACATTAATGTCTGACCCTATTTTTTACTACTCCCGACCGATTCCCGACATTTTCCGCATAGTTACACCTTCCTTAGGGTAATTTAAGGCAACGAACGAGCTCAGCAATTTCTTTATTGGTTTTATTTTGGTAACGACTCATCTCAAAAATCTTCCGGCTTTTGTCTTGAAGATTTACAAGTGTAGACTGAATGATTTGTTAAATCTCCGCGATCGGTAGTTTTAGATTTCTGGACTTACCGTTTGGAATTTTTGCCGCATTGTCTCCAATGTGGCAGATTATATCCAATGCAGTGAGATCGTTGGCTATTTGTAAAACGTATCAGCGAGAATTGGAACATTACCCGTTTATTGAAGTTCACATTGATCCTGCGAGCCAGTTCAAAACCTTTTTGATGAATAATCTGTTCTACATGCCGAAGCATACAGGCATGGAATGATTCGTTTCTTTGACTCAGGATACTTCACCATAAAAAAACAATGAATAAAATACCCTTATCGGTCCTTGAACTGGCGACAGTTGTTGAAGGAGGAAATCTACGAACCGCCATCGAACGGACTGTTGAAGTAGCTCAACATACCGAATCTTTGGGATACAAACGTATCTGGGTGGCAGAACATCATAATATCGAATATATAGCAAGCTCTGCGACCGCGGTATTAATTGGACAGGTTGCCTCAAAGACAAATACAATCCGGGTTGGATCAGGTGGAATCATGCTGCCGAATCATAGTCCTTTGGTAATTGCAGAACAATTTGGAACATTAGAAACTATTTATCCCGGAAGAATTGATCTTGGTTTAGGGAGAGCGCCAGGTACAGATCAGCTTACAGCGATGGCACTAAGACGCAATAATATGAACACAACGAGTGATTTCCCAAACGATATTAAACAATTGCAGACCTATTTCAGTAAGGAGAACAGTTCTTCAAGAGTTCGTGCTTTCCCGGGTGAAGGATTAGATATACCGCTGTGGATACTGGGTTCCAGTACTGACAGCGCCTACCTTGCAGCACAAATGGGATTGCCGTATGCGTTTGCAGCTCATTTTGCACCGGCGCAATTCCGGATGGCGATTGATATTTACCGTAATAATTTCAGATCATCCAAACAGTTAAAACAGCCTTATGTAATGGCATGTATAAATGTGATTGCTGCTGAAACTGATGACGAAGCCGATTTTTTGATTTCAAGTCTTATCAAATTATTCATTGGATTGGTTACCAACACGCGCAAACCAATTCAGCCACCAGGATTATTGCCAGATAGTTATCGTATTCCTGATGTAAATTCTGTAGTAAAGAGTATGATGGCCTGTTCTTTTACAGGTAGCAGGGATACTTTGCGAAAAAATCTGTCCCAATTTATTGCAGAAACGAGAGTCGATGAATTGATGGTTTCGAGTAACCTATTTGACAGGGAAGCAAAGATGAAATCATTTTCCATTCTTCATGAAGCCATGGATGACAAGTAACGGATCCATGCTTTTAGTCTTTTTTGATTTCGCCTTACCCGTTCTAAGTTTTGTCACTTTGTCGCAGTAGCTGATAAATAGTCTGCTTCACACAGATCGTTGATTATTCCTGAATAGTATCAGTGTCGATTAAGGCTGCATGGGCAATTGTAAGACGATAAAGCTTCGGGAGCTCTAAAGGTTTATTCAATATCACACGCCGTCCTGTGACTTTTCAACCTGGAGATCAGTTATCCTGAATAAAAAATAAGTATCAAGTGTTATAATCCTTGCAGGTCCAACAAAAAAGAGGATGTAATTGATCTAGAAGCACTTTCGGATAATCATTGCCGATTTATTGAAAATTCTGAAGACATTCTGTCGTCATATTAAAAGTTAAAAAGGACAGAACCGGGCGGCTCTATCCTTTTGCAAAAATAACTCACAGAATTAAACCTGATAATTATTGCCAATTATCAGGTCTCAATCATTCGCTTGTTAGGATTAACTGTGTACAGACATCATTGTGTTCATTCGTTTTTGCAATTCGTCGAACGAAATATCCTCTATGTGCGTATTAATTGTCCATTTATGCCCAAAAGGATCTGTAAGGCTCCCAGCACGGTCGCCATAGAATTGATCTTTTACTACCATTTCTCCATTTGGTTTTGCACCCTCCTTGAGTGCCTTCGCATATACGTCATCTACATCTTCAACATACAGGCAAAGGCTGACAGCTGAATCGCCAATTGTTGATGGGCTTAAATTTCTCCACTGTTCATTCTCTTCGGCAATCATAATTTTTGAATCACCGATTTCGATCTCTGCATGTGCAATGGTGGATCCATCCGGCATATAAATTTCCCCAACTACCTTTGCACCAAAAGCTTTTTTGTAAAACTCGATTGCTTTCGCCGCACCTTTAATGTTCAGATAAGGGGTAAGTGAGTGATACCCCTTTGGAATCGCTTGTACCTTCGTTGTCATGATTTTTAATTTTAAAAGTTATTAATAAACTACTTGATAATGAAGACAAACAACTCCTGACGCAAAAGTATTATTTGACAGGAGTTTGAGTTTGATTGTGTGCTTAAGATCATTAAACAGGGGAAGGCCTTCCCCCAGCAGGATTGGATTTACGAACAGCCAGTAGTCGTCAATTAAATTTTCTACCATTAATGTATGAGCAAGTGTCGGACTCCCAAACATAATGATCTCTTTGCCGGGCCCTTCTTTTAATTTCCGAATTTCAACTGCAAGATTTTCACTGATAACTTCTGCATCATTAAGATCTCTCTCTTTCAATGTCTTAGACACGACAATTTTCTGAACGTGATTATACCATGCTGAATGCTCCAGGTCATGTTTAGTTGCATTTGGATTGTCAGCGGCAGTCGGCCAGTAACTTTCCATTATTTGGTAAGTTCCCCTGCCATATAGTGCTGTATCGGATTCCCTGGTTCGTTGTAAGGCACAGTCGAACATCTCTTTATCTATATTAATCCAATCCATTTTCCCTTTTGAGTCGGTGGTAAAACCATCCAGGGAGGTATGCATAAATAGTACTAATTTTCTCATATCATAAAATCCTTCATCGATTTATTATAGACATATTAAATTCTGAAGTGAAGTCACCTGGACTTCACTTCAGATTAAAACTTCGGCATAGAAGCCATGTTGCTTAAGTAATTTAAGAATGCTTTGAACAGAAATACTTTCCGCTTCGACTCTCAATATTTTATCACAATCCTCCAAATCAAAATTGATATCTCCATCAGGAACATGACTCTTAATTCGATGAATGAGCATTTGAGATTGCTCCGGTCGCTCAACATTTGTTTTGAAAACCTCTACCATTTGAATGCTCCTTTAGTTTTTGTTATCGTCAAGTCTCACCATGCAGCGTACATCCTTATCGTTCAGATACCATTCCAGGCAGTACCCGTTTGGGTCGATATCCGGTTGAGAAATTAACATTTGAAAAGCATTGCCGATGCCCGGTAAATCCTTCATAAAGTCAGTGCGGTCGACAAACATATACGTCCCTTTTTTTATAACAAAAGTTTCACATCCCAATTTTTCTGCTTCGCCTTTGTGCGCCTCTTCCCTCGCGGCCTTATAAACGATCTCGCCGCGCTCATTGGGGCGTGATATACCAAATTGACGTCCCTTTTCAGCAATGGGCACAATTGAATGCAATTGATAAAATGCATCCATGATCCCATCAGGAAATGATTTTGCAGTTATGCACAGGACTTTAATATCTTTATCCAAATTAATAGTTTCCATGGTCTGTTTTTTATTGATTTCCACTAAAACTGTATTCAACATCTCACTACTGAAGATCGTAAGCTTGTTGTAAGGTATTGATATCGATCTTTTTCATTTGAAGCATGGCTTGCATTACTCTTCCTGATTTCACAGCATCAGGGTCACTCAGCAATTCACCAAGAACTGATGGCACTACCTGCCACGACAGGCCAAATTTGTCCTGTAGCCAACCGCATTGTTGCGCCCCTTCGTAACCACCTTCTGCTAATTTTCCCCAGTAATAATCAAGTTCATCCTGTGTTTCACAACTCACAACCAGAGACATAGCCGGGTTAAAATTATAGGATAGTAAAGTATGGCTGTCCATTGCGACGAACTCCTGTCCATTAAGCCTAAATTTGGCGTGTACAACAGAACCTTCTGGTCCTTCGCCTGCTTTATAGCGCTCCAACTGGATAATGTCAGAATTTTCAAACACTGAGGTATAAAAACGGATCGCTTCTTCTGCTTTTTTATGCTGCTCGCCTGTAAACATCAGGCATGGAGCAATTTTTTGTATTCTGCCCGGAAGTATCAATTGCCACGATACACCATATTTATCCTTCACCCATCCGTATTTTTCACTGAACGGATATTTATTGAGCTCCATGAAGATTTCACCTCCATCTGACAGCTTGTCCCACAACCTGTCAATTTCTTTGGTGTTGTCACAATTTACGAAAAAGGATATGGTCGGATTAATATTAAAAACAGGACCACCGTTTATTGCAATAAATTCCTGCCCTTCGATCTGAAAGGACACTGTCATGACAGTTCCTTTTTCTCTTCCAGAGGCTTTTGCCCCTTCTTCTCCATAACGGGAAACAATTTTAATCTTTGAGTTATTAAAAAGGGTGGCATAAAAATTCACAGCCACTTCAGCTTCTTTATCAAACCACAGAAAAGGAGTAATTTTCTGGAAATCTGTTCCTCGTATTTTTGATACTGGTTCTGTTATAATTTGCGTTTCCATGGTTTTTGTTTTAAACATTTTTGAATTAAACAAATTTAATTCAGAATGGTTATAAATAAAATGACGTAAGAGCCAAATTAAGGGGCATTTAAGACAAACAAGTTTTTTCACTAAAAAATTTGAAAATGAAAAATTTAGGGTTAATAGTACCACTTGATTATAAGCTATTAAGCATTGCTGCAATCCTGGATGTTTTTGATTCTGTTAACAAGATCTATGTGGAGAATCATCGCGACCCACCTCTTGGAATTAATATCATTCAAACACCGGATCAAATTAAAAAGGAATGTAATTCATTTCATGGATATCCTGTAATATCCATTACATCCGACTATGTTGCTGACATAGTACTGATACCCTCATTTACAACCTCCAACGTTAATGATACGATCTCTAAAAATCATAAATTTATCCCCTGGATACAAGAACAGTTTAGTGCAGGCGCCGAAATTGCCAGTTTCTGTACCGGTGCTTTTTTATTTGGAGCGACCGGTTTACTCAATGGGAAAACGGCTACAACACATGTAGATGCAAGTAGCGCATTTGCTTCTTCATTTCCACTGGTTTTGGTTAAACCCGATCAAACAGTTACGGCCGATGGGAGGTGCTATACCAGCGGAGGTTCCACTTCTACATTTCAGTTGCTGGTCCTCCTTATTCAAAAATATTGCGGTAATGATATTGCCATCAGAATTGCTAAAATTTTCGCAATCGATCTGGATCGTTATACGCAGAGCTATTTTAGCACTTTCAGGCCAAATTACACTCATAATGATGATTTGGTAATGCGCGTTCAACGTGAAATAGAAACCAATTACGTCGACATAAATACAATTGACGATGTAATCAAAGACTTGCCTGCAAGCCGCAGAAATATTGTCAGGCGGTTTAAAAAAGAGACCGGAATACCTCCTATTGAGTATTTACAAAATATCCGGATTGAAACTGCAAAGCGGCAATTGGAGCAAACCAATCATAGTATCTCAGAAATAATATTTGGTACCGGCTATGCGGATCCGAAGTCATTCCGCAAAATATTTCATAAGTTAGTTGGTATGAAACCGATGGAATACAGGGATAAATTCAAGGTAAAGTAGTTGTTTCGCCAGTTTACAAATACCTGCCTTCTAATAATATGCTACTGATTATGAATCCTGCGCAATGAAGCAATATTAAACGTTTCAAAATGCAAGAAACGTCCTTAAATTCATTTTCCGCCATGTTTCCATGGTTATGAAATTTAGAATAACCACTTCGTCATTACTAAAAATAATTCTGACGTTAGGGGTTGCGCATAGGATAATTATTCTCAGTTTTGCAGTCATATGCGACTACAAGAATCTTTAGATTTTCAAACTTCAAAACAGAAGCAGGTAGCAGCTTAAATCGGGAATAACTAATTTCGGCGATGAAAACAAAAAATTATTTTTCGCCTTATGCCGGGAAAAGATAGTTGGGCATCAATTCTCCGAATTTGCTGCCTTTATGGTTCGAATAATAGTGAGTAAGTTGTTGAAGGGATATAATGTCAAATCTTTCTTCTTTGCGAACCTGGCGTCGCGACCTAATCATTTATTTCACGTCAAAGACACTAAGAACGCAAAGTAAAAGAAAAGGTAAATCAATATTCTCAATTCACATGGAAAAGCAAATAACAATCTTCCTCATCCTTCTATTTTCCATCTTACCGGATCAGGCAAGGAATAATTTTTTTGCCCAGGAAAGGATAAATGGATCTTCCTCTTTTGCCGAGAAAGTGAATATCAACGCAAATACATCTGCCAGTTTTTCACCGGAAGATGTTGGGATGAATTCGGTGACGTTGGTCCGTATTGAGTCTATTGTAAAAGAAGGTATTAAGGCAAGGGCTTTGCCCGGGTGCCAGGTATTGGTGATGAAAGATGGTAAGTCTGTTTACGATACATGTTTTGGATATTATACCTACGAGAACACACAACAGGTGAAGCCGACTACCCTGTATGATCTGGCATCCCTTTCGAAGACAACGGGGACCTTACTGGCGATCATGAAACTTTACGACAACGGTCAACTCAAATTGACCGATAAGGCGTCCAGGTATCTCACGTTCCTCCGGGGAACGGATAAGGCAAACATCACAATAAAAGAGTTGCTGTTGCATGAAACGGGTTTACCTGGCGACCTTTCATGCTATCTCCTGGTCACAACAAAAGAGGAGGCGCATGCTGTTCATATGGGTAGTACTAACATACAATACAAGGAAAACTGGGTGTCAGCAATTCCCAGGACAGAATATAGTTTGCAGGTATCTGACAGTTTCTATTTGTACAATCACTTCCACCAGGCAGCGATGCAGATGATCGCCAATATACACCTGAGGAGCAAGACCTATCTTTATAGCAGTGTAAACTTTATATTACTGAAAGAGATCGCTGAATTTGTTAGTGGGATACCTATGGATATGTTTCTGAACAAGGAATTCTTTACGCCCATGAAACTAAACAACATGACTTATCTTCCTTTGCGAACCCATCAAAAGAAAGATATTGCACCAACGTTTATAAAGGATTTCCTGCGTAACGGAGTTTTGCAAGGTTATGTGCAGGATCCGGATGCCGCCTTTTTAGGTGGAGTAGCAGGGAATGCCGGTTTATTTGCCACAGCCAGTGATGTTGCGACAGTCTATCAGATGTTACTCAACAAAGGTGAGATGGACGGAAAACGTTACCTGAAGGAAGAAACATGCAGGATATTTACAACGACGACTTCTAAAAGTGGCAGACGTTACCTTGGTTTTGACAAACCTGTTTCTGCAAATCCGAAACACAGCCCGTGCTGCGTTTCAGCGCCAAAGGAGGTTTATGGTCATACCGGCTATACCGGAACCTGTTGCTGGGTAGATCCGGTAAACAGGTTCGTATTTGTCTTTTTAAGTAATCGTACCTATCCCAATGACACAGTAAATAAACTGGCTAAAATGAATATACGAACCAGGATACAAGAGGTGATTTATCAGTCGATGAAAAAATGATCCTAATTAATGCCTTGCTGTGTACGTATCCTTCCTTCTAAATTTGTAAAATTGCACGCCTTGAAGAATTCTGGTCACCGCTTCGTTCGGAGGATGATTCAGAGTCGACAAAGGCAAAATTTGGGATGTTCCCGGTTCATAAAAATAAAATGAATAAAAAACAGTTCTTTATAAGTGCAGTATTCCTTGCGTTGGCAGTGATTGGTTGTAACCATACAAATCAACGCCAATTAAACGGAAACTCCGGAGCAATCAAAGCGGTGGCTGTAAAAGATAGTGTAGTGGTCAAACAGACCGAAAATACTGCAGCCCAGGTCTATGCAAAACAGGAAGTGCCTGTCCTCTGTTATCACCGTATTTCGGATGGCCCTAAAAGCGATTACAGGGTAAGCCCGGCAACATTTTCAGCGCATATGAAGATGCTGTCGGATAGTGGTTACCACACCATCTCTCCCGATCAATTATATAGCTATCTGGTTTATAACAAGACATTACCTGAAAAACCGGTCATCATTGCCTTCGATGATTCAAGAGCAGAACATTACGAGATTGCTGCTCCTGTAATGGAAAAGTTTGGATTCAGAGGTGTCTTCTTTATCATGACCATCACCTATAACAAGAAGAATTACATGACAACCGATCAGATTGTACTGTTGGAAAAAGCAGGGCATACCATCGGACTGCACAGTTGGGATCATACGATGGCGACCAAATATAAAGAAGCGGCTGACTGGCAGAAGCAGGTGACAGATCCTAAAAAAAAGCTGGAAGGCATTGTTGGCAAGCCGGTTGAATACTGGGCTTATCCGAATGGCGTTTATGACCACAACAGTGCGGAGGAACTCAGCAAATATTTCAAGCTTTCGTTTACCCTTTATTCTAAACGCGATTCAGTTGTACCCTTACAGACCGTTCGCAGAATGATTGTTCCGGAATGTACCGCTCAAGGATTGATTAAATCGATGCACCGGACATTTGGTAAGTAAAAAAATAATAAAAGAGCCGTGGGAACGGGAAACTTGAACAAGTACTTAAAGACTTTATTAACTTGCCATTTTTATTTTCCAGATTCATTTATGAGCTTTAAACACGTTATTCCGTTATTAACCATTACCTTCCTTTTTATCCTTTCCGGATGCAATCCCAAAGCAGAAAAAAAACCCGAGAAAAAATCGACAGAGAAACCGGCTGTCCAAATTCCAACCGTCGAAATACCTGAAACGAAAGTCATCGTAATCGATACCGTTGCATTTCAAAACAAACTGCGTGCGCTGGCAAATGGCGATACGACCGGCTTATGGCCTAATAACCTTCGTTTTTATCCTTTGGCCGGCCATGTCCTGCCTTACAAAAGGATTGTCGCATTCTATGGTAACCTTTACTCGAGAAAAATGGGGGTATTGGGTGAATATCCGCCCAAGGAGATGTGGGAAAAATTAAATGTCGAAGTGAAGGCATGGCAAGAAGCGGATCCTTCCACTCCGGTGCAGCCCGCAATCCATTACATTGCAGCAGTAGCCCAAGGTATTCCGATGAAAGATGGTCAATATTGTAAACGGATGCCTGAGTTTATGCTTGATTCGGCATTGACGATCGCAAAGATGGGAAATGCCATCGTTTTTTTAGACATACAGGTTGCACTGAGTAATGTAAAAAATGAAGTTCCCCGATTGGAAAAATACCTAAAAATGCCCAATGTACATTTAGGGATTGATCCCGAATTTTCGATGCAGAATGGCGACCTGCCGGGCCGTAAAATTGGTTCTATGGATGCAACTGACATTAATTATTGCTCGGAATACCTGGCCAAACTGGTAAAAGAAAACAACCTGACTCCAAAAATTCTTATCGTGCACCGCTTTACACAAGGGATGGTCAAAAACTACAAGGATATTAAATTACACCCCGAGGTGCAGATCGTGATGAACATGGATGGCTGGGGCGAGCCCACGCTGAAATACAGCACCTATAAGCGATACATTTACCAGGAACCGGTTCAATTTACCGGATTCAAACTATTCTACAAAAATGACCTGAGAAAAGCGCCTCACCGGATGTTAACACCACCGGAACTGATGAAACTAAAACCTCAACCCATCTATATTCAATATCAGTAAATAAACCTTCTGAGTTACTCGCCACTAAAGCGGTGAATAATAAATGTGTATACAGGTTATTGACTTTAATATTAGTAAATCAGGAAATAAGGTTTGGATCTATGATTTATTCCATTTCTACTTAGGTTTATTTCTCTAAAAATAAGGTTTTAAGACATCGAATTTAGGTTGATCCAATTTGATGAAAGCAAACCCTGACTTATGTAGAAAGAGTCAGGTTCCACCATCAGGATTAATACGAAAGGCTTTTCTCCCCCTCTGTGTTCACAGGAAAATTAAAATACTTACCCGCTAAAGAAATTAAATGGCATCTTAATGATTCAAATCTAAAATCTTAGTATTTTTAGTTGATTTTTCAACCGCACTTCCCCGATATGCTATCAATCAATTTAAAACTAATTTAAAGAAAGATGGAATCTGAACACAAAAAATCAAACAATGAAACTGGTAACAAAACCAGTCGCCGTGAATTCTTTAAGCGGACAACAGCCTTCGCTGGCGGATCCGTTCTTTTATCCGCCCTTCATTCTGATTTGTTTGCAGAAATCACAAAACCTGATGATCCAAGGCTGATTACCGAAACGATTCGTTACACAGGCGTAAGTGGTCCCATGATTGCTTACATGGCCCGGCCATCGGGCAAAAAGAAACACCCTGCAGTAATTGTGATTCACGAAAACCGGGGACTTCAGCCGCACATCAAAGATGTTACCCGCCGGATGGCACTTGAAGGTTTTGTTGCACTTGCCCCCGATGCTTTATCACCCCAGGGCGGAACGCCTGAAAAGCCTGAAGATGCAGGCCCAATGTTTCAGAAACTCGATTACGAAGTCACTAAACAGGACTTCACAGCTGCCGTAAAATACCTGAAAACGAATCCCCTTACAACAGGGAAAGTCGGATGCACCGGCTTTTGCTGGGGTGGAGCGATGACCAATCAGGTTGCAGTGAATGCACCCGATCTGGATGCAGCTGTTCCCTATTATGGCAGTCAGCCGAAAGCGGAGGATGTTCCAAAGATAAAGGCCCCTCTCCTATTGCATTATGCGGGCAACGACGAGCGGATCGACAAAGGGATTCCGGAGTTTGAGGCGGCGCTGAAAAATGCAAAGATCGAGTATCAGCTCTTTATGTACGAGGGGGCACAACATGCCTTCAATAATGATTCAAATCCGGAACGTTATAACAAAGAGGCAGCTGATCTGGCGTGGAAAAGGACGATTGATTTTTTCAGGAAGAAGCTGAAATAATCAATCATTTAAAGTCAGGATAGTATATTGTATTTTTCTATTTGCTTTTTTTGCGTCTTTGCATGATTTTTATAATAATTTCACGCAGAGACGCAACGATCGCAAAGCATGAAAAGGAGAAATCTTCATTCAGGAGCTAAGACATTCTATAATTGCTGATCCCAAATCATTCATCATTGCGACATTGCTCACGCCAGATTTCGGCGACCTGCTCAACAAATGGCTTGCAATGATTGAAAAACAGCTTGTACCCTTCGCATAAAAAGTTCAGACCCGGCTCACCATCGGGTGTATCGATGAACCGATCTTTCGGACAGGCGCCATTGCACATCTCCCTCACAGCGCATTGAAGGCAATAGCCGGGAAGGGTGGTAAGTTTGGCTTGCCCGAATGCTTTTTGCTCAGGACTTTCAAGCAGTTGTTTCAGTGGCGTTTCGTGAATATTTCCCAGCAGATGTCCCTCGTTTACAAAATGATCGCATGAATAAAAGTCGCCATTGTGCTCCAGTACAGGCACTCCGCCGCAGGTTCTTTTGAAAATACAAAGTGTGTGCTCCAAACCGAATGCTGTCCGGAGTGCCTCTTCAAAGATCTGTATCTTAAGTATCCCGATGTCTGAAGTTTTCCATTCATCGAAAATAGTACAAAGGAACTCCCCGAAAACTTTCGCACTGACAGACCGTTCGGAAACTTGTTTTCCGGTTGAAGTCTGTTGCTCAACCAATGGCAGAAATGTAATAAATTCAGCCTTCAGGCTTTTGAAAAAACGATAGATTTCAAGCGGATAAGATGCATTCGCTGAATTCACAACACAGAGTATTTCAGATGGAATTCCATATTGCCGTAAAAGCCCGTAACCCCGTATCACTTCATCGAAACAGGACTCCCCATCTTTCCGGAAACGAAAGGCTGAATGCAGATTTTCGGGTCCGTCGAGACTGATTCCGACGACAAAATGCTCTTTTTTCAGAAACCGGCACCACGCGTCGTTGAGAAGTGTTCCGTTGGTTTGCAATCCGTTGACGACACCCCAATTTTCGGGAAGGTGTTTCTTTTGAAGTGCAACAACTCGCTGAAAAAACGGCAATCCGGCCAGTGTTGGTTCGCCGCCATGCCACGAAAAGAAGAGTTCCGGTCCGGAAGAGGCCCTGATATGCTGAATAATATATTCCTCCAGCAAATCATCCGTGATGCGGAAACCTGCTTCACCGGGATAAAGCTGCTGCTTTTCGAGATAATAGCAATATTGGCAAGCCAGGTTACACACAGCACCAACCGGTTTTACAAATACCTGAAATTCATCCATCCGTCTTTCTTTAATCGTTCCGAACTATTGATTCACTGAACCTTTTAGCAGGTTTCGCTTTGTAAACTTACAGTTTTTAGGTGAAAGACCGGCGCTATCACGGATAGTGTGATGAAATTTGTAAATAGCATGGTTTATACAATGAGCAGCTGGCTATTGACAACTTGCAACTGGCCTGATCGTGCTAACTATTTGATCATAGCCATTCAGATTTAAGACAATTACCGATTTATTGTAAGCGAGTCTGCCAGCAGCTAATTGCCAGTTGCTCATATTACAATATCAAATTACACCTGCCAATCGTCATCGCACCAAAAGATTTCAATTTAAGATATACAGGGCCCACTTTTTAACCAGACATCTTTAAAAAAAATTGTAAAAATTCCTGTTAAGAATGTAACAAAAACCAACAGTTATTCGTATTTGGTCTAAATAAACACACTCGGTTTATTTAGCTATTGGTTGCAGTTACGAAATCTCAAATAATCTTCACTGTAAAATGAGCTTCACTAATAAAAATCATTCAACTATTTTATAACAATTAAAGATCAGGATTATGACGACAGTAAATGCTTTTGCAGCTGACGCAGCTGGTGGTAAATTAAAACCTTTTAAATACGAATTACCCGAATTGGGAAGTGACCAGGTAGATATAAAGGTCCATTATTGCGGAATCTGCCATTCCGATCTGAGTATGCTTAACAACGACTGGGGAATGACCCAATATCCGTTTGTTCCGGGTCATGAAGTTGTCGGCGAAGTGATCGCCGTGGGCAGTGAAGTGAAGAATCTGAAAACCGGAGATTTAGTCGGTGTTGGATGGAATTCGTCCTCTTGTATGCACTGCAATCAGTGCATGGAAGGCAATCATCACCTGTGCGATACCGTTGAAGGAACCATTGTTGGACGTCATGGCGGATTTGCAGATATCGTCCGGAGTCACTGGTCATGGGCAATTCCGCTCCCTGAAGGGATCGATATGCAGAAAACTGGACCGCTTCTTTGCGGAGGAATTACCGTTTTTAGTCCGATACTTTTGGCGGGTGTAAAACCGACCTCAAAAGTCGGCGTGATCGGCATTGGAGGACTCGGCCATATGGCATTAAAATTCCTGAATAAATGGGGATGTGAGGTGGTGGCATTTAGTTCACATCCTGATAAAGAAGACCAGATACTTGCGATGGGTGCGACAAAGGTCATCAACTCTAAAGATCCAAAAGAATTGGATAGCATCAGAGGCAGTTTGGATTTCATACTGAACACGACCAATGTAACGCTGGATTGGAATGCCTATTTATCAACACTTGCACCCAAAGGGAGGTTTCACAACGTAGGTGCAGTTTTGGAACCGATGGCGATACCGGCATTTTCACTGATTATGGGCGAGAAGTCTGTTGCAGGAAGTCCTACAGGTAGTCCGGCACTTACCCGTACGATGCTCGATTTTTGTGTCCGCCACAGTATATATCCAATCGTTGAAGAGTTTCCGATGACGGAAGCAAATGAGGCGCTTGAACACCTTGCAAAAGGCAAAGCGAGGTATCGCGTTGTTTTAAAGGCTTAATAGATTCCTTCTATAAATCCTTTTCAGTTTAGATTATTTTCATCACTTAATATCATCATCATGACAAACGTAGATTTGATTAAGCAGGGATACTCCAATTTTGCCATTGGTAATGTGGAGGCTGTTTTGGCTAATTTTCACCCTCAGATTGAGTGGAAGGAAAGCAAGGGGATGCCTTTTGTGAAAGGCGATGGCATCTATACGGGGATCGAAGCAATTGTAACAAATGTTTTCATGAACCTCCCGGTTTACTTTGATGGATTTAATATTGCAGTAAATGAAATATTTGGAGCAGATGATAAAGTTGTAATGGTGGGTTATTACCAGGGAACGAATAAAGCAACAGGTCATCCTTTTAAAGCCAATGCCACTCATGTATGGACATTAAAAGATGGAAAGATGACCCACTTTTTCCAGGCAACGGATACCGCTACGATTAACAGTTAAGTTATAAGACTGAACGAATGTCTTATTCCCATTTGTTGTTTTAAATTGTTTGAAAATTTCCCGGTAGGGAAAACAAGCCGGTAGAAATATCGGTTTACAAATATCGTATTGACCCGTTCCGGCAATGCTATAAAGTTTAAGTATTTGATTGTTTTTTCTTTGTGAAATCCTTGCGACTTCGTGTCTTTGTGGCTATTTTTTCCTGCCGCAAAGTCACCAATGTACAAAGGAGCACAAAGAATCTTTTCATACTTAATGACATTGCCATGAAGAGAAAATAAACCAATCTATCCTTATATTCTTACCGGCCTTTATTTCGTGACGGAACAAAAAACAAAATTCTGCACTGTCAAAATATAAATGTCCTCCACGAAAATATAAATGCACTCGCAAGATATAAACCTGCACTCATGCAATTGTTAAATGCACTCGCAAGATATAAACCTACACTCACACAATTGTTAAATACACTCGCAAGATATAAACCTACACTCACACAATTGTTAAATACACTTGCAAGATATAAACCTGCACTCACACAATTGTTAAATACACTCGCAAGATATAAACCTACACTCACACAATTGTTAAATACACTCGCAAGATATAAACCTGCACTCACTCAATTGTTAAATACACTCGCAAGATATAAACCTACACTCACACAATTGTTAAATACACTCGCAAGATATAAACCTGCACTCACTCAATTGTTAAATACACTCACAAAATATAAACTTCCACCTGCGAGATTGTTGGCTGCGCCTGCTTTCTGCAAACTCCGTTTCCATATCTGCAAAAATCCCCGCAGGAAGATTGAGATTTCCTGCAGGGATTTTTTCGGTTTTGGTGAACGAATTCATTTTCCAGTTTCGCCAAACCATATTGCTTTTAAATATCCTTTATTTCTTCTTTGTAAATGTAATACCGCTTATCAACCTGTATTGTTTACTGGTAGCTCCGTAAGCCGATTTGACGTAAAGCTTGGAATCCATTGCGACATCAACCAACCCGGTTTTATCGGCATAAAGAACGATATCGCGTAGCTGACGGGCAGCTTCCAATTCGGCCTCCGCAGTAACACAAGCAGAGTTGACCCGTTTTAAATTATCGAGCCGCCCGCTGATCGCCTCCAGCGTAAGTTCAGCTTCATTTGTCTTGTAACCCACGATTGCATTCACCAACAAAACCAAATTCCTGTAATTTTCAATTTTGGTGTTAAAAGAACCGTTGCGCATTTTGTTCGTCCTTGCAGATTCCTCCTCTTCTGTACCCTCTTCTGTTTTGGCAGGCGGTTCAATCTCCGTTGCCCGCTGGTTACGGTATTCGCGAACAATGGAATCAGCATGTTCGATCGTTTGGGCCGGTGCATCCGAAATCCGTACCGCATTGATAAGACGCGTAACAAATGGGTCGAGCGCATCGAAAGCGATGTTTCTCGTTGTAGCGAAGTCGTCGTTGGTACGTTCAGCCAATGCCACCCCTAAAAGGACCTTGTCACCGCTTACTTTGATTTCTTTCTGGTTCTGAATTGAAAGCCTCGTGTCCGATGGATTAAACGCGGGATCAAAGGTGATTACCTTTTCCGTAAAAACTTCCATGTTGTCTACATTCTGTTGATTACTCCTTTTACTTGAGTTCATGATTTCTGATTTTGTAGGTTTATATATCTATTTTTAGAACTGCATTTTAATAATGTGATTCAAAACTACAAAAGGTCATTTTTAACTAAAGCATAATAATCGGATAGTTCCGTTTGTAACCGGAACTATCCGGATATAAATGAATAAGTTGGTTGACTCGAAAAAAATTTAGCCTTTTATTTGGTTTTTGCTATTTTTCTTTTTTATTTTAGGGTGTCATAAATTAAAATTTGGAGTTAATAATCAGCGTCAGAAGAAGCCCCGGGAAACCGGGGCTTCGGTTTTTATCGGGATATTGTGTTCTGAAAGATGCAGCAGCGATGGATAACAGCGTTCTTCTTTGGGTCGACCCATTCCAATGAATTACAAATAACAGATAAAAAAAATGGTTTTGGATTTGTTATTGACATTTCCATTTTTTAACTTTGCTAGGAATTCATAAGAAAGTTTTAAAGATTAGATTCAGATTGAAGAAGCCCCGGGAGACCGGGGCTTCTGTTTTATCCGGAAATGAGTACCCCAACCATCGTTGGTGCCCGGCAAAGGATAAAATCGTTCGTTGCCGGGTAAATCCTGATGTTGAAGAATTACAGCTATTGGATTAAAATATTTTTGTATTTTATTGGTTATTGATCTAATTCTTTTTTAATTTTGATTTGTATTAAGTATTTAGAATAACAACCATTCTCGGAAGCCTCTGGTTGGGAAACCCGAGGCTTCCTTTTTTATTGGAAATTCAATAAACACACCATTTGCGGTGTTTTGCAAGCCGATATAGCGAGGGATAAAATTGTTCTTCCCGGGGTAGAGAAATAGTACCGGATTTCAACTAAAATATTTTTGTATTTTATTGGTTATTGATCTAATTCTTTTTTAATTTTGATCATCCATTTTTAAATATTTGAGTTAGTAACAGGAAAAGTAGCCTCGGGAAACCGGGGCTACGATTTTTATCGGGAATACCCGAACCATGTGTTGTGCGCTGCGAGCTGCTGCGGCGAGGGATATAATTGTACTTCTTTGGGCCAAAACATTTATTCCGGTTTTTATTTAAAAATATCTTTGAATTTTATTGGTTATTGATTAATTTATTTTTTAATTTTGATAGGAATTTAATAGGTTATTTAAAGGTTAAGGCAGATTTGTAGAAGCCCCGTTTGCGCGGGGCTTCCTTTTTATAGGAATATTAGTAACCGAACCTTGTGCGGTGTTCTGCAAGCCGCTGCGGCGAGGGATAAAATTGTTCCTCGTTGGGTAGAAAGATGGTTTTATGCGGCTCCCCCCTGCCCCATGGATATATCGGACTATGCTGATCCCCCGGAGTCCGGTAAAAAATTAGATTATTTTTCGGTTTTTCATGACAGTCCGGCAGATACTGCTCCCCCTAAAATTGAAAAAAGAGGTGAAAAAATCCGGAGCATGTTGACCCCCATTTGAGTTGCCGCTTGGGTTGGGTACAAATCCAACATCACCGGAATATCCATCGTGTCGATGATCCTGATGGTCGTGGCTTCGCTCATGATTAGATTGGTTTAAAGTTAACTTCAATCACACAATCAATCAGCGGTTTAAAATGTTCATTAAAGCGGACATTCTTAATTTTGAAGGGATTTTATGTACCTAGATAGAATCGAATCCAGCATTAATAAGCTTTTGAAGATGTTTTCTAATGTTCATTTCATGAAATGGGTTTAATTTCTTAAGGCAATAAGCATAATCTGCTACATATTGGCGCTCACCTACAGATAAAACCTTATATTTCGAATCCCATTCAACCATCTTAACTAAAAAAGATTCATTAATAATTGTTTTCACTATTTTACCGGTGCTACAAGGATCCTTTTCCTTAAAGTAAAAGGACGCTTCACAAATCTGTTTTACCATTGGTGCTGATCCTGATTTTAGTATATTACCAATTTGATCAAATACTGAAGCATATTTTATTCCTTTTGCCAATGCTTTCAAATATATCTTTTTAAATTCTAAGGCAATATCTATCTGATTTTCAATTGCATTATTATACAATTTTATAATAAAATCCAAAGTTTGAATTAATAATTCATCTGGCTCAAAAATTATTGTATCGAAAATTGATGGATTAGCGGATAAAATTCTATGAATTAGTTCACTTTCAAAATCAATATGTTTTTCATCGATATCTTCAATATGAATAATTGATGATATGATCGAATCAATCTTTGCGTGATCGCTTGAAGTTAGATTTTCAGAAAAAAGATTTTTTAGTTTTGAATAGAAACCTGATCCATTAGAATATATACCTATATTATCACTGATTAACTTAAAATCAACTAAGAGATTTTTATTAGATTTCAGATTTCTTTTTTCTAATTCTTCACAAGTAATTGTATATTTATCTAATATCTTTTTACTACTTATTGTTTGAATAAATGTATTTATTTCGCTACTACTTGAAATACTTGCCCATAACTCTTCCTTTTTTGAATATTCTCCATAGTCATCGCTTGTAGAATAGATTTTAATCAGGTCATTCATTAATTTCATTAATTCTGTTAAATAATCTGTTAAATCATTTTCTAATCCTTCTTTAATCCAAATTTGCCTCAAATCAAAAATTCTTTTATCTGCACGATTTGAAGTGAAATTATAAAGGACTGAAATTGAATATGGAACTACAGCGGATCTAAGTTGACCCATTGACGATTTACCCACTCCATATATTTTCTCCATTGTTCTGAATAGTTGAATTTTTGAAATCAATTCTTCATAAAAATTTCGATCAATAATTATGCGTTTTTTTCCTTTAATTTCATTACTGATATCTTCAATAAAATATCGGAATACTTTCTCTCCACCTTTTTTTATAACGTGAGGTCTATCACCCCAAGCGCAATAAAATTTGCCAAGATCCTCTTTAGAAAATTTTCGAGCTGTTGGAAATTCCTTTACTTTTTCTTTTTTGCTTTTACCTTTAAATCTCAAAATAGTATCGAATTCTCCTCTGGATTTTTCAAAGTACCATTTTAATCCTGTGGGTGTTAATATGCTTTCTGAAAGGGATTTGATTTTAATTAACTGTGGATTGCGGGATCTAAGATCTACATCAGTAACCTTTGTTTGTGAATTTGAATATTCACTAATCTTACTTATCAATTCATCAAGAGCTTCATCTGAAATTTCTTTAGCGATATTAATTTTAGCCATAAGATTTACCTTACTTATATCAAATCCATCTCTTTTAGTGAAAAAAATTGTAGCTGTAGTCTGACCTCCATTCACAATTTGAAAATCTGATAATGACCGAATAAAAGTTTTTCCAGATTCCATAAAAATATCACCTGCTGTTGAGGTAATTGTGAGGCCGTTATTATAAGCAATAAATTTTTCAGGCTCTTTTCTAATCGTCTCTCTTATGCTTTTATTTACTTTATTGTATTGAAGAAATGATCTAATGTTTTTTTCAAGAAGTCTTGTACTATGATCTAAATATAATTTCGCAATAAGAGTTGCAGGCAGGACACATAAATAGGATTCAAAATTGACTTCATCGGCAGCTTTAATAACTTCGATGCTTCCACCATAAATATTTTCAAAATTAATATGCAATGGTTCTCTGCGACCTTGAGAAATTCGGATATTGTATAAAAAATTAAGATCAATTAATCTTTTCTTAATCAATAAGTTTTTCTTTTTCTGTTCATTATTCTTTTGGTAAGTAAGGGGAATTACTTCATCTTCAAAATCAATTTTTCTAGGTTGTGGTTGAGAACCTTGAAGTGAAACAGTTGCGGTTGCAGAAATCAAAAATATTTCGAATACATCAAATTGATCTGCACCAGCAGAAGAAGAAATTTGCGAAATCAAAGCTCGTGCAGGATCGGCATCCTGAATCTCATCATTTAAATGACCTTTAATTCCTTTATCAATAAACTTAGTTCCTCTTTTAAATTGATTGTCATAGTATGCTTTAGTAGAGATTTGAAGTTCTGAATTTTTAGTTGATAAATCCATTGATGACTCATCAATTAAAAATAGTTGTAATCTTTCACCAGATTCATTAACACAATATGCATTAATCTTCATTTTATCTACAACTGACTTGAAATAAGAGTTGTTAAAATCTTCTGAGTCAACAAGTTTTGCATCAAGCATTGATGGCAATACCTTTGATAATAAAAGTGATTCCTGGATAAATCCTTCTTCATCTTTGGATTGATCCATCAATTCATCCCTGTAATTAAAATATTCAGTTGTAATCATTTCCGTATTTTTTTACTTCAATTAGAAAATTATCTAATGTGTTTATTCTTAAATCGTACTTTAGCTTTGTTATTTCTTTTGGTAGGTTGGAAACCGAAAGCTTAGGAAACCCTTCAATCCCACAATTATAAGTGTTTGTTCTGACAACAATATATCTATAATTGTTGTATTCTTTTGAAGATTCAATTGTTAGCCCTTTTTGAATTAGTGCGCGATATAGAACAGATAAATCACCATTTTTCCCCCTGATGACTTGAAGAATTTCATTTAATAAGTCGAAAATTGATTTGCCATTATTAAAATCAGTTAATATTGACACAACAAGTAAGTCTAAATCTTTATCAAATTTTTGTTCTAGTTGATATTCACTCGATATTCTTACAGTGGATTTTGATGCTTCTTTAGTTTTTATTTCGATGTTCTTTTTGTCAAAAATAAAATCATTTGTTGTATCAAAAGGTCCTTTCCATGAATCTAGTATATTATTGATATTTGATGGATTTGATTGGTCTAAAAACTCTCTGAGAACAAATAGTTCACCAAACAAGCCTTTGATTTCTTCGGTCGATAATTTTGAATTTAATCTATCATCAAAAAATTCAGACCATTTATAAAACGAATTAATCAGTTCTTTTGAGGAATCCTTTGCTTCAGGTATATTTCGAATTTTTGAATAGAGTGAAAGAATCAAATCATTGAAAAGATCAATGAAATTAAAATCGTTTAACTTAATAAGAATGAGATTTTTGAATTTTAGATATTCAATTTTCAATTTCTCTTTATCGGTTCCTTTTAATCGAATCTCAATATCGGTAGGTAAAAACAATAAAAGACATCTATACCCATCTTCATCAGTGGCTATAAATAAATCAGGAGTACATTCAGCAGAAATCCTTAATGCTTTAAATCCTTTATGATCTTGGGATTTTGAAATATTTTCCCACTTATTATTTAAATCATTGATATCCATCTAAATTTCATTTGAATCATTTAAAATCTCTTCATCATCACCAATCTCAATGTCTGACTCTTCGTCTAAATCCAAGTCATAATCACCTTGCATATAGATACCACCCGGATCATCTTCAATGGGGGGAAATCCAATGGCATATCCCACGAGTGGTATTTCCAATTTAATATCCTCTTTTTTATAATATTCCTCAAATTCTCTCTTTGTTGTAGGATTCTCTGAATTTTTACCTTCTTGATTAAATGCGAAACGTGAATCGAAAAGATAAATAATAAGAAGACCTTGGTTTTCAGTCATTCTTTCACGGTAATATCGCTCTGGTATTGTTTTCGATTTTTCAGCTAGCGTCCTAGCTTCAGCATCGGATAATGTTTTATCCTTTTTTTGAAATTCGTTAGCTTTGTTTATGTAAAATGATTCTTTAGCTTTGATTTTTTCTTTATCTGAAAGGAGTATTGCTAAATCAGTATTTGCAGAAATAATGTTAGCATTCTTACCACTTGCTTTAAAAATGCCTTTTTCTAAAAATGAAATGTCATCTGGATTTTTATTTGGACCAGATCTTCTGGCTAGGTATACTTCATCTATTAATCCTAGCTTTAGATTTAATTCTTTAGCAAACATCTTATTAGGAGAATTACCTGTGACTTTCAAGGCAACAGTCCAATTATTTAGAAATCCTTTTTCATTACATAAGGCAATAAATTTTGGCATATTTATATTTCTTCCAAAACCATCATCAAAATTATTTGGTTGATTTTTTAGAATGTTTATAATATCTATTCCATCAGTAGAATAACAAAGTAGTCCATCTTTCTCAAAACTAAAACGAGGGGCAATGTTTTCCTTAAAATTATTCCAGATTTTTTCAATTGGAACTTTTTTAACAATGAAATTTGTTGTCATTTCTAATTGATCTTGGTAAGACCATTTTACTTCAATCGAATTTTTAAGTATCGATGGACGTGTTATCTTGAGTGTGCCAGGGTGTTTTCTTACTCTTAAAACAAAGCTTTTAGGATCTTTCCCTTTTTCCTCCATCTTCTTAAATTCAGTTTCTAATTCCTCAATACATCTTGTTGTTGAGTTGAATTTGTCTAATGAATCCAATGTAGTAAATATCTTACAACAATCGATGTACCCAGGTCGATATCCAAACCAGCGCCCCATCTGAAGTAATGTATCTGAATAATTTGTCGTTCTGATAAAATAGTTAATTGTAAGTCCTTCTAAAGTGAATCCGCGTGATAACCTATTTCCACCAATAGCTATTATTTTCTTTGGTGAATTTTTAGAGTATTCAAGCTTATCAGCTGTCATGCTATTTATTGCTTTAACCTCAAGACCAGCAACAGCTTCTGGCAGAAATTTCTTTAAAGAATCAAATACAATAGGAATCAAAAATTCATCTTCATATCCGACAGGCAGATAGCATTTTATATGTTCTACGATGTGAGCATAATATCGATACCAAGTTTTTTCTAATTCAAAATAGATAGAGTCTTTTCTTGAAGGATTGTCGCTAGTTAAATCAGAAATAATAATATTAACATATTTAATTACTAAGCCTTTTGTAGTGTTTTGCCAAAAAGTAAATCGTGATATATGAATTAGCATTGTATTGTGAGGCTGAAATAATTCGGATTTTTCCATTATCGGGATTCGACTCTCTCTTATTGCAAGAGCAAGAATGAAACACTTTACAGCATCTTTTAATGAATTAGGCAATTCTTTTGGAAATTTATCATCTTTAACTGGAGCCCAGGTCCCTTTTTTATAATCTGGGTAAGTGTGAAATTCCAGATACCCAACATTATCATATTTTTCTTTCCATTCCTCGATACTAGTGATGTTTTCTATGCCGACTATTTCTCCTTCGTCGTTTTTATAAACTCTACTAGGAAAATTATCAATATAATCATTAACGGGAGCTGCTACCAAGGGGATTTTTTCATTTTCATCTGTTTCATTTTCGATTGGTTTAATCGTCTCAAAAATTTGTTTGGCACCAACATAGTTTGATGGGGGTTCTAATAATTCTATAAAATCATCAGGGAAGATGTTGCCTTCTCTGTTTAACTCAATCTCGATTGATTCTCCTTTAACTTTATATTTTTCTATATGTTTAAACTCAGGTTCATCATTTCTGTCTTGCAATACATTAGCGAAAGGGGTAGCGGTGTAGCCCAGATATGTTTTAATATTAAACAATGCTAAAAGTACTCGAATTTGGCTATTCGTTTTACTAGCATATTCTCTTCCGCTTGCCCCTAAATTATTTAAAGATGCATTATCTGCTTCATCGTCTAAGATCAAAAGAGGAATATTGTGTTTTTCCTTGTCTTTATCAAGAGAGTCATGCAACCATACGATTAGATTTCTTAGAACACTGACATTCTTTTTACAAACTAGAACATATTTATCATTTAGCGTAAAATCAAGTTCTTTAGTAGTTTTGCCAAAATCTTTTTGGTACGAAGTAATTGATTTTATTTGAATTACAGATGAGTCACCTAATTGACCAAATCTCACTATTTCTCCAACACCTTTCTTGCCTGTACTTTCTGAAGAATCATCAACACCTTCTCCTATTACCTCTGATTCAATCCTTTTTTGTGTCTGCCTACGTAAATCTTCCATAATTCCAGAAAGCACAATAATAAGAACATATCCAGAATCAATTGCCCGATTAATTACAGCATTGAAATTTCCTGTTTTTCCAGATTGTACTTCCCCAACAACAAGACCTTTTTTATAACTGACATTTTTTGATTTAGGATCTGCAATCTTCTTTATTATTGATAAACTTGATCTTCGGGTTTCATCAACTACTTTTTGAGATCTACCGCTCCTAATTAAGTATCTATAATATCGCTCTGAATAGTCCCACGAAATATCAGAATCACGCTTTTCATCTAACCAAGAAATAAAACCCTTTTTTGTTAATGAACGACTAATGCCAGGATCAATGGTATTTACCGATAGATATTCTCTTTTTGCTGTTTCAAAGTATGTTTCTAATGTAATATCATCAACAATAATTAATCCGCAATAAAATCCGGCCTTATGTATATCATCTTTAATGGAAGTAAATAATAAGTCAATGAACTCTTTATTACCATTAACTTTTTTAACTTCTTGTTGAATGCGATTTTTAAATAAATCAATGTAATTCATAAAGCGTAATTATTTCAATAATGATTTAATACTTTCCGGTAAAGATGAAACCTTAAAACCAAGATGTGGTAAAATCTCATCTTGGATAATTTCTTTTGATATTCCCGTAGTTAGTAGTTGGACAATGCTATTTTCTAGTTCATTTATTCCAATCCCATCCTTTTCTTCTATCCCAACGAAATCTTTATCTTCGTGTACTCGCCTAATACTATTAATTCTTGTATTAATCATATGAAAAATCAGATTTAACTTCGAATTTTGATTTTTACTTAAACTTTCCTGTAGATTTTTGACAAGGGGAAAATTGTTGTTAATTTCAAGTATTGAACCTTTATTAGAGTTACTTCTATCGAATAGCTGAGTGTGATTTTGGGATTTATCGTTAGAAAATTTTCGAATGCCTCTGTTATAATATTCCCTTTCAGCCTCTATCTTTAATTCTTCCGTATAGTTTTCAAAAGCAACTCTCAATTCGTGCGGAATTGATATCTGAGACTTTGCCACATTTAAATGTAAAAGATGATCTACTTTATTTCCAACTTCAACCCGAAGACGAGCTAATTGTAACCTTGGTGCTTTTTTTATAATTCCATTCCATCCCCCAAATAAAATAATCCGGTCAGCTCTGTAGATATACATGCCCTCCATGTCCATTAATCCCCGATAACGCGTAGTCCATTTTGAAAGTCCATTGTTTGCTTCATTAATACTCCTTGATGGCAGAACAAAACCTTCTATTTTAATCACATCCGATCTAAATTGGCTTTGCTTTGGCTCAATCTGTCTGAAATCTTTTTCTTCTTCGGGGAATGGATTAAATGATTTAACGTGGATATTATTAATTCTAATTTGAATTGGGTTATTTGATCTTTCCAAAAAGCGATGAAGGACTAAGGATAAGTAATCAGCAGTAACTTCATTTATTTCCCTTTTCAATGCTTCCTTTCTGTTACCTTCTTTTATATAACTTTCAAACTTATATAGTCCATCCCAAACAATTATTGTATTTGCATTGTAATCATCAAATCCCCCCAGATATTCATTTGATAATTTTCGATATTGAGATATCAAATCGTTAATTTCAGACTCATTATTTACTATGATTTTCCAACCATTCAGTTTTAAATAGTCAACATCCCAAGTTCGAGCATTGAATTTGACTTGCCCTTTCGGTTTTGATAATACTGTAAATTTTCTAGTTTGAGAGAATGAGGCAGTTTTCATTCCTAATCCGAACCTACCTAAATCTTTAGCATTCCTTTTATTGTCCGGGGAATTACTTGGGAAATGCATATTTTTACTAAGTTCTTCTTCTGTCATTCCGACCCCATTATCTGATAGGAATAGCCGAAAGGGTTCTGAGTCTGTATCAATTAATACTTCAATATTGTTTGCATTTGATGTGATCGAATTATCCATAAGATCAGCTAAAGCTGTCTCCAAACTATAACCTTGTTCAGCAATGGATTTGATTAAAAACTCTGGATTGGGCGATGCATCTTCATATCGTATGTCAGTTTTAATGCTTTTTTTCATAGTCGCATATTTGGACTTAATAGGTTAGTTATTATGGTTTAACGGAAAAGTTTTTTTGGTTTTAATCAAGATATCTTTTACGATTTCTCCAATTTGTTTTGCCATATAGGGCGGTACAGCATTACCTACCTGATGATATTGCGCTGTTCTTGCACCACAGAAGAAATAATTATCCGGAAAAGTTTGTATTCGTGCAGCTTCCCTAACAGTTAAACTACGGCATTGAACCGGATCGTAATGAATAAAGTAATGTCCATCTTTCGAAATATGGCTGGTAATGGTTGTTGCCTGCTCATCCGGTCTTTGGGTCCTAAATCGGTCGGCAAATTTTGTTCCATGTGCATTTTTATGGTTTGGTAATAACCATTCAGGATATTCATGTAGTTTAGGGAAATCACCTTTTATTTTAAGATAT
>JBBRZE010000004.1:0-114038 GCA_038236995.1 Bacteroidales bacterium
CAAACCATTTGCAAGCGATAGTGTTCCGTAAACAGCGTCTTCAACTCCTTTTGAATAAATACTTTTCAATTGTACGCCACTCGCTTTTACCGGACGGCCAATGATCTCCTGGACCAGGTTGATAACGTGAGAAGCATAGTCATTTAAACAGCCTCCCCCTTCTTCCGGTTTCGAGCGCCAGCTATTTCCTTTTTCTTTCGTGACTACAGGTCCGTATGCTTCGCCTGTGAAGTGTATTAAATCTCCCAGTATCCCTATTTGAAGTAATCGTTTCATCTCCCTGAAGGTCCCAATAAAATGGTTGTGATAACCCACCTGATTGACCAGTTCTTTGCTTTTAGCAAGCAGAACCAGTTCTTCACCCTCCCGGGTAGTAAGGCTAAATGGTTTTTCACAAAACACATGAAGCCCCTTTTCCAGTGCGTATTTTACCATGGGGTAATGAAAACGGGTAGGTGTAGCAATCAATACAAATTCGAGCAACTCTTTTTCGATCATCACTTTATAATCGCTGTAGGTATTTACTCGGCTGAATTTCTTAAATGCATCCAACACCAAAGCCGAAGTATCGCACACAGCTACCATATCCACATCGGAATGCGCACCAACGATGGCCGCATGGGAAATCCCCATCTTGCCGAGACCTATAATGGCTCCTTTAATTTCTTTCATTATTTCAGGTTAAATAGTAAGTTCGTAATTATTTTATATGATTCGTTCCCCTCATTCAAGGCTTTCCTATCTTTTTGTATTGATTGATCCGCTTCAAGTAGTATTTTTATTTCCAAATAAGAAATATCCGGTTTTATAATCATATAGCCGTTATCAACCAGATATTTATCAACGCACAACATTTCAGCCTGATAAATAGATATAACGGGGATGCCTAAGACAGCAAGTTCTCTTGTCATTGAACCTCCTGCGCCTATAAATAGCTTACAGTTGGTTACTATTTCCATAAGCTTCAGCGGTTTCACAGCGACTGTCAGTTTATTAAACTTTTCTTGCTTGTAGTGTTCAACCTGATTTTTATCTCTGGGAAGAATTATAATACTATATTCTTCGGCAAGCGATATAAGCGTTTGATCAAAAAAATTCAGAGGTCCATTATAGTATTGTGCAGACCATGGTTCTGGTCTGAAATATACAATTCTATTTGGAGCTGAATTCAGGTTAATCAAATCCGGTTGTTGCGAAAGATAAATCGATTCTTTTACGCTGGAATAAAAAGAAACTTTTGATTTTAATGGCCACCTTTTTGTAAAACCTTCATGATTGAGCGCTATGGGCAGGATAACCTTATTTGCAAACAGGAAACCAAAAATATTGCCCTTTGCATGTTCATTATCATTGGTGTACAAACATTTAATTCCTAAAAGTCGTGCAACAATGGGTTGGTAGAAACTACTCTGACTAGCTGCGATCGCGGGCTTATTTTTCCTAATAAAGAAATATAAATGGATCAGTCGCTTAGGAAAAAAAAACATTTTTTGCAATAAACCTTTTCCAACCTTTTTACCAATCAAATGAAAATCAAGTCCATTCTGTTTAAGCAAGTCTACTGTATTTCCCGAATCCCTGCATGTTAGGATAATCTCATGATCTTTACTTTCTAAGTCCTTGATAAACGGAACCCAAAAAGAAACCTGGGGTGTGTTAATGAAATCAATCCAAATTTTCATTGAAATAAAGTTTTGGTGTAAAAAAGAGTTTCGGCATTTATCCCAAATCCGCAAATATCTTCACAATACGATCGGCCGTTTTGCCATCCCAAAGTTCTGGTCTGGATGGTTTGCGATTTTGCGAAAGAGTCTGGAAATATTCCATTCGAATTCTTTCGATATCATTACCGACTAACACACTTGCACCGCCATTTTCACGTAAAGTTACCGGCCTTTCAGTATTCCATCGTAAAGTGAGGCATGGAGTACCTAACACACAGCATTCTTCCTGAAGTCCACCGGAATCTGTTAACATTATTTTTGCACCCAAATTCAGGCGAAGCATTTCATGGTATCCTAAAGGTTCTAGCAAAATTACAGACGGATGATTTATGACGCTTTCCCACAGCCCAAAGATTTTTAATTGCTTTTTGGCACGAGGGTGGATGGGCCAAATTAATACATAATCCTTTAAAACCTCATTTAAGAGGAATTCGGTTAACGGAACGAATACATCTCTGGAATCGACATTCGAAGGTCGGTGAAGCGTCATAACAACATACTTGTTGTCAGCAGGATATATATCATGCAATCTACTTCCTTGTGCAAGATTTTCATTGATTATTTTTTTCAAGGTCAATTTGGCAGCTTCCCCCCGGTTGTCTTCAAGGGTATCAATCATGATATTACCCACAAAATGAATTTTTTCTTCCGGTGTTCCCTCTTTTCTAAGGTTTTCTGAAGAAATAGCATCCGGAGTAAGCAAAAGATCAGAAAGCCTGTCAGTAACCAATCGGTTAATTTCCTCCGGCATTGTCATATCACCCGAACGTAAACCTGCTTCAATATGACAAACTTTGATGTTTAATTTTTTAGCTGCCACAGAACAGGAAAGGGTGGCATTTACATCGCCTACAACGACAACCCAATCGGGTTGTTGTTCCATCAGAACCTTTTCAAATGCCATCATTGTTTGTCCTATCTGCTCGGCATGGCTCCCCGATCCAATTTCAAGATTAATATCAGGATTTGGTATACCAAGAGAGGCAAAAAATGATTCCGACATCCTGACATCATAATGTTGTCCTGTGTGAAGAAGAAGATGTTGTATCCCTCCACCGTTTTTAAGATTGTGTTTTTCAATTGCCCGGATAAATGGGGCGATCTTCATGAAATTTGGACGAGCACCTACAACTGATAAAATCTTCATTTTTAATTGTTATTTAGCAGATATAAACATTAGAGAATTTTAACATCACCAATGTCAAATTAACTATTCAGGCGAATTTCTTTACTATCATTTATACTCTGTATTTTCATTTAACTGATATTCGCACAAGGCATAAAACATCCAAGCCTGTGACCACCTCATATATGCGATCTTTGTTTTAAAATATTTATGAATTTGGAAATAGAAATAACCCTTTTCCGATTGCATATTATTAATTGTCCATCTTAAAACATTGTCTGCCAACTTCCTTTTTTCATGAAATTTCCCCAACCTAGTAAGGGTTATGATCAATTGTGCCGGTGCATGAACGTCAATAGGGTAAATTGAATTATTATAGTATTTTGGAATACCCTCATCCGTAAAAAAAGTATTGATATAGTAGTTGAAGCCCTTGGAAAGGTTTATTTCAAGTGAATGATCGCCTGAGTATTTCATATAGTCTGAAATACATTGCAGATTATAGCCGGTATGAAAATTATCGATCCACTGATGAAAGGGAAGAGTACCATATGTCCAGAAGCCATTTTCTTTTTGAGCATCACAACAATAGTTAACAGATTTTCTGGCTTCTTCAATCAAAATGGATTCTCCTGTATGGTGATATACTCTTGCAAGTAGTTGACTTCCCAAAAGAGAGGCATTGAACACTACACTGTTATCAAGTTGAGAATACGAAAAAGCAAAATTGACATTATCGTCATATGTTCGATTTAAATCTTTTAATATAAAATCACAAGTACTCCTTGCAACATTCAGTAATTGTTGATCAAAAATCAAATCATAAGCATCAAGTAGTGCGTTTGCAATAAATGAAGAAGCAACTATCGTGGGCATCTTCTTTGGCTGGAAGAATGCTTTGGATTCCCAATCAAAATTATAACCCCAACATTCTCCGCTATAACCCGAACTTGATGCATCTAAAATTTTACTGATGAAAAGGTGAATTTTATCCAGGTATTCTTCTTTTGCTTCTAATTTATACAAGGCACAATATCCTGATAAAAAAAGGCCAAGAGCTTTGGGATTATATTCTTCGTGAATACCAAAAAGCGGCCGAAAATTGATTGGAGATCGTTTAAACCCTTGTATCCAGACCAATCTGGCTAAACGATTTTTTTTTATCAAAGGTAAAGATTGGAAAAACCTACTATTCAAACCGTCGTAAGGATCATACCCCTTGAATTCTTTCAGATTGCAATAGGCGGCTAATTTATCAAACGATTCAAGTACTTTATTATGCATCGATATTGATTTCATGTGGTAAACCTGTCTTTAAACAATCAAGTATTTTAAAGGTCGTTATTGTGGTTAAGTAGATTGACCTGAAATTAATAGGGCTTTCTGTTCCCTCCTTTAAAGCACTTAAGAATGCTATGATTTCTTCTTTATGCCCTTTGCCTGCGGATTTAAGTTTACTCGTTCTGCCCATTCTATAAAACAGACCGTCCCTGAAGTCATTGATTACACCAATATTCCCGGCGCCAAACACCTCAATCCTTTCTTTTGGCATTGATTTGTCTCCATTAGCAAGGTATATCAGATTGCCGATAGAGCCATTGCTAAATTTAATGATAATGACTATGTTGTCATCTGCGGTGATCTGGCAATTGCCGGTACTGATCGAATCTGCAAAGACCTTCACAGGTTCAGCATCAGTAAAGAATTGCATTAGGTCAATAAAATGACATATCTCCCCTATTATTCTGCCGCCGCCAATTTCAGGATTTTGAATCCAGTTGTCTTTAGGAATTAAACCGGCATTGACACGTATATTAACTACCAGTGGTTCAGATACATTTTTAAATTCTTGTTTAATTTTTACACAAATTGGAGCAAATCGTCTGTTAAAGCCAACCATTAAAGGTTGAGGGTATTTGGCTTTGGCATTAATGACTAAATTAAGCTGAACCATGTCAATTGCCAACGGCTTTTCCACAAACACGTTTTTACCGGCCTCCATAGCTTTAATAACCAGATCAGCATGTGAAGAATGAGGTGTAGCAATGAATACCGTGTTGATCTCCTTTTTGTTTAAAATATCACTAGCATTTGATGAGCAAAAATTGAATTTAAACTTTTCCGCTACGTTTTTTGAAGTTATACCTCTTGATGTGACGACTCCGTCTAAAGAAGCACCGCATGATTTCACGTTTGGTATTAAGTAACTTTGCGCAAAGCTGCCTGCTCCTATAAAACCAGTATTGATTTTGGTAATCGGAGTGTTATTAACCTGAACAAAAGTCTCGCGTTTACTCTTAGGACTTGAGTACTTTAATAAAATGCCTATATAAGCCTCTTTAACTTTCCCTAATACAATATCATATGCCTTTTCTGCATCTGAGATATCAAATACATGTGTAATTAAAGGTTTAATATCAATAACCTTTCTGGATAGAAAACCAAGAAAGGCTTCCATATTTCTTTGTTCTGTCCATCGTACGAAAACGTATGGATAGTCATTCCCCTTTTCTTCATAATCTGGATCATATCGTCCCGGACCATAAGAGCATGACATTCGCAGATCTAATTCCTTTTTATAGAAGTGTGGATCTCGTGGAATGTCCATTTTTACCGCGCCTACAATAATGATTCTTCCCTTTTTCCGTGCTATTTCTGCTGCAAGTTCAATTGGGTCATTTGATTGAGTGGCTGCTGTTATAATAATTATATCAAATCCATGACCGTTTGTGAAACTATCACAGGAAGAAATTAGATTTGGATCATCTCTGTTCATCGCCAGATCTGAAGATGACTCATTCGCCAGTTTAACCAAGCCATCGTTAAGATCAATGCCGAAAACTGAACAACCATTAGCTTTTAAAAGCTGACAGGTTATCTGACCAAGTAATCCTAATCCTATTACACAAACCTTTTCACTTAACTTGGGATCTGCCTGACGAACACCTTGTAAAGCAATGGCACCTAAGGTCGTGAAAGCTGCTTCTTCAGAACTGACATTATCCGGAATTTTTGCTATTAAATTTTGAGGAACAGCCACGGTTTCGGCATGGGAGGCATAATCCTGACCGGCACATGCAACCCTGTCTCCCGGTTTAAATGACCCGTTTTTATCCTGTGATGCAATTACTATACCTGAAGTACTGTAACCCAATGCCTTTAAAGTATCGAGTTTGGTTTTTACTTTACTAAAAGTTGCAGCTAATCCTTCTTTTTTTATATTTTGCAATACCTGTGCTACAAGATCAGGTCGCTGCTTCGCTTTTCCCAGTAAACTTGCCTGGGCAACTTTTACAGTGCTGCGTTCGGTACCGGCACTGATTAATGAAAATTCATTTTCTACGAGCACAAACCCGCTTGAAATAGAAGGCATTGGCACTTCATCAACATATAATTCACCAGATTTAAAATTTTGTATCAACTGCTTCATTTTTTTGAATTTGAACTTTTGTATTTTGTCGAAATAGAGAAACTCTTATTTTAATAAAAGCCTGTCATTTATACGCATTATGTCTCAAATTGGATTGAAACCACAAATTAGGAATAATCAATGCTTTTGTACCCGATCTAGATATTTATTGACCACATTTTCTATTAACATATTTCTTATATTATTTTTCAGCATGGTAGAAGCATAAAATGTGACAATCGAAGTTTTAATAAGGTCAGAAACAGAATAATCCGATGACTGTTGACTTTGAACGATTTTATTAAAATTATCATACATTTCATTATGTCCTTTCTCTCTGAATAACCTACTATATTTAACTTTTATACCATTGTTTTTAATATGAGTCAATGAAAGAAAATCATCTATGAAAATAGTTTCATTGTCAAATCTAACTTCAATTTTTTCCTGAACGCCCCGAAGTGAATTTCCCTGATCAGAAGCAGTAATATTTAGAATTGAGCCATTTTTATATAACACTGAAATGGTAGATGTTTCCTGATTATTAGGATTTGACAGTAGATTAATTTCGATTGGAATACTTTCGATCCAATAATTGGCAAGATCAAACCAATGTACAACGTTACCAGTTATTCTTGTGCCCTGATTCTTCCAAAGATACCAGTGACTTGGACTAATAATTACTTCTTTGATAGAGCATGTAATAATTATTATTTTATTTTGCACTTTGTGCCGTACATATTGGCTGTAATTTATAAATCGTCTATTAAATCCAATTTCAATATTTGCTTTTTTATTATAAAGTTCAATTAGTTTCTCAAGATCCTCAAGTGAAACTACGGGGGGCTTTTCAATAAAAATAAATGTGTTAGGATTAGAATTAAATATTTTATATGCAATAGAAGCATGATCAGAATGATAAGTCGCAATAATAGCTATAGGTTGTTTAGTGTTTTTAAGAAGAGTTAAAGAATCATCTGGTGTGATAAAACTATATTTAAAGTCGTATTTTGTTTTGAAATCTTCGGCTATTTCAGCTTTATAATCAATACAAGCAATCTTAGCTGTTTTTTTAAAATGGTGAATAATAAACATTCTAACATAGCCGCCCAATCCATAAATAAACAATCCGGTCTCATATATATCATTAAAAGTTTCTTTTACTAACTCTAATGAGATTGAATGTGTAATGTCTATATTAAACAATTCATAATTTTCATTTCCGCCATACTGGTTGAATTGGCTCAGATAGTAATCAAGGCTATTTGATATGTTTTTAAAATCTATGTTCGGGTATAAATAGAATTCGTTATTTATTACAAAGACATCAGCATTTTTTTGTGATTGTGTTGAGATATTTACATATTTCTTACAATTAAATTCTATTATTAAAAAAGTTAAATACCGTACCTGCCTATTTTTATGAGCATGGTATTTTCTCATAGTATTTACAATACCTTCCCATCTAAAGAAATAGAGAATTTTTAAATACTTGTTATTGAAATCCGGTCTGTCGCGATCAAAGTTCTCAAATTGTATAACATCAAGAATTTTAATACCTTTCAAATCCTTAGCTTGAACCAATGTAATCATTTACTTTTAAAGATTATATTATTATCAAAACAAATTAATCCTATTAGTCCATACATATATTAACTCTTGAGACTATTTCCAAAAAAAATGTACACAAACCACATTTGGATATTGAACAGCAATGAATATCTTCTATGTTGTAATGATGATTAAATTAAGAGTATATTACCTTTTTTATTAGACAAATTATCGTATGTAATTAAATACCCAATATAGCATGAAATGTGGTATTCATATTACTCTCGAAATGATTTAGTGTAAAGTTATTAAGGAATCTTTCATATCCTTTCTTCCCCATTTTTATCCTCAAATCTTTATCGTTCAATAATATGGCTATTTTTTCTGCAAGCATCTGAGCGTTCTGAGTTTCTACTAAAAACCCTGTTAAATTATCAATTACAATATCTGGTATGCTCCCTTCAAATGTTGAAATTACTGGTAGACTATATTGCATTGCCTCCAGATTAACTAAGCCAAATACATCATTATAAGTTGGAAAAACAAAAATATCTGCATTTTGAAATTCTAAAAATTTATTCTTATCATAGAGAGGCCCTATTATTTTTACTACCTCAGTTAAGTTTTGATTAATGATTGTTTTCTGCAGGAATTCAGTGGTAATATCAAAAGGTGCTCCAACAAATCTGGCATTAAAAATATATCCTTGTTTTTTTAGTATACTCAAAGCTTCAATTAATACCAAAATACCCTTATTACGCGTATAATTCGACAAAAAGAGAATTTGTGGAATAGATTTGTTTGAAAGATTTATAATTCCATTGATTTTTGGTTGAACTTCGATTCCATTAGGCACAATAAAGGGATCACCACTATAAACATCTGAAATATCTTCTGTTAAGCGTTCTGATAAGCAAATAATATAAGTGTTACTAAAAACCCATTTGTATATTTTCTTTTTAACAACGTTATTTGTATTTTTTTTTATACCTTTTCCATGCAGGTGTAATATAATTTTAGTTTTAAATATTTTCAAAATAAAAACATAAAAAGCATCTCTATAAAATCCCAAACCGGTTGGCATCAGAGTAAAATATACAAGTTGTGGTTTAAAAATTAGCATTTTATATGCTATCTCAAAACAGTACTTCAAAACAGTTAAAACTTTAGAGATTGAGAATTTTTGCAATTGATCCATTGAATTTACAAACCTTAGATCAATAACGTTAAAATCAAAGTTTTTATTGATAATATCACTTTCAATAATATAGGTATTCATTAAGCTCACGCCATGAACCGGTGGTGGTAGTTGAACTAAAAAAAGAACCTTGGGTTTGAAATTTTTATTATCACTTTTCTTCATATCTAGAAGTTGTATTACAAATAAATACAGTTTTTGTCTTCTAATTCTTTAAAATTTCTTCCATTCCATTTCAATCTAAATAATATACTTTTGAAATAAAGGCCTTTTAGTAGTTTTTCAAATCCATATATTAATTTGTAAAATAACTTTGGCCTCTGTCCATATTCTTTACCATATAAATTTATTAACTCTGACGTATCCCTCGACCATATTTCTCCATTAATAGACGTTTTTGACGTTCCATGTACTCTAAACGCTGCCAGTACTTTTTGTATTTGACCAACTTTAAGATTATTTTTTAAAATCCGAATTAAAAATTCTTTGTCCATCATTGCGTGGAAATCTTCTTTTAAGTACCCAATTTTCTCAAAAACACTTCTTCTCCAAAACATAGAGGGCTGACTAATATAGTAAATACCTTTTTTTGCATACCATTTCTTTTGTTTAAGAATAAAGTAGTTATACAATATATTAGATTTTGCATCAACCACAAGCGAATACCCATTTATGAAATCTACATTTCGATGATCTGAATAATATTTCATCACATTGTTTAACGCTCCTGGCATTAAAATATCATCGCTATTAATCCAACATACAATATCTCCGGTAGCTCTTTTAAATCCTTTATTGATAGCTTCACTTTGGCCACTATCCTTCTCGCTTACCCAATAAGCCAAATGCTGTTCGTATTTCTTAATAATATCTGCACTAATGTCGGTTGAACCTCCATCAATAACGATATATTCAAGGTTTGGATATTTTTGATTAATAACAGATAATAAAGTCTCTTCAAGAAACTGGCCTTGATTAAATGAGGGAGTAATAACTGAGATTCTTGGAAAGTTCATTTTTGTTATAATTTCAAATGTTTATACATCAAAAAGCTAGCTACAAAATAAGTAATGTTGATATATTTGCATATTGTATAAAATTTTAAACGATGAATTGTGATTTATCCAATTTTTTGAGCGTTCTTTTTAATGATATCGGTGAGTAGATGGTGTTGCCATGCGATCCACATTCGGATCTGATAATCAAAAAGTCCCAGTTCCTTTTTTTTGCATCATAGAAGCACTGTTCTGCCCAGTATCGGTTACTTTGAAAGTCGCATATTCTACCCTGCTATATTCGGTAATCCCGCCATTGCTAAAACTAAATTTCTCCTTTGGCTTCTTCTCTTCTGTACAGGTGATGACTAAAGTCCTTGCCCTGGCTTTTTCTTCTTTCCCGTCCCAGTGCCAAACAGCTACCGTAAGTCCCAAAAATATTTGCACCCATTTGCCGTTTTTCTTATTTTAACCAATCAATTAATTTTAGACTAATGAATTCGGAATATACTTTTGCTCCTTCGGAATTAAGATGTGATGGGTTTTTAAAATACTTATTGTTTGAAACGAAAAGACTATCTGAAGAGTAGTTGTGTAAATTAACTTTAATAGTATCACATATTTTTTGTGAAAATGAAAAGCAACCTTCGCATTTTTCATAATTCGGGGAAATTACTACAAAGAGAGGTATCTTTTTCTCTTTGCAAACATTAACAAAGTCATAAAAGAACCGTACCTTACTTTCATCATAATTGATTTTTGCTTGTATAAATGCTTTTATCGGTAAATTCCAACAACCAATTTTAGGCAAGAAACCATTGTTTGACTTATCAATATTTGTAAATTCAATATTACCTTCGATAATTCTTAGTAAAAGAGAATTGTATGGATATGATTTAGAAAAAAGTTTTATTTTCTCAAAATACGACCTTTGCTCGACGACTTTTTTTATGGAAGGATATTTATTGCAATAGGGTAACAGTACAGAAAGTTTATCATACTGATTAGTTCCTAACTCAAAATCCATCCCCTCATATAATTCTAATACAATCAATTTTGGTTGATATCTTGTAAATATTACATCCAATATGGCTTTATGATATACAATAGACTGATTATCTAATCCAACATTATAAGTCGATAATCCGGTCATTTGTTCAATAATATCAGGATCGTAATGTTGTGCAGCTCTTGAGCTGCCAAAAATTAAAATATCAGATTTGACATTCTCTAAAACGTTGGTAATCCTATAAGACTTTCCTTTTTTTTGTTTAAAATAAAAATATTCCATTAAATGTCCTAATACAAAATCTATTGATAAAACCAATACAGAAAAAAGTACAATTTTAAAAATGATTTTTTTCATAATTAAAATTGAAAATAAATAAATTGACCTCCATCAAAAACACCAAATAATAATATAGTAAAAATTAAAGATATGTATGCACCCCATCTAAGAATAGGATTCTGATTATCTAATAAAACAAAATTGCTATCTCTTCTTTCTTGTAAAAACTCAAAAAATAATAATGTAATTATTCCCATGCTTCCTAAAACTATAGAATCTATATTATCGATAAATAGGCTGCCTCTTTTTGTGAATATTGAACGTACTATTATAAAAGCATCATTTACATTATTCGCTCTAAAAAATATAAACGCAAAACAGGATAGAAAAAACGTAATTAGAACTTGGGTTAAGTGGTATAACCTGTTTAGCTTATTAATACCGGTTAGTTTATTCATTTTATCTCTAAATCCTTGTGAGATAATGGCAAAAACCAAATAGAAACCATTGAGAGCGCCCCATATAATATAGGTCCAATTGGCACCATGCCATAATCCGCTGATAACAAAAACTAGAAGTAAATTGAAATACCAACGTGGAATTGAAACTCTATTGCCTCCGAGTGAAATATATAAATAGTCCTTAAACCATGTAGATAATGAAATATGCCAACGCTTCCAAAATTCAGAAATATTTTTTGCAAAATATGGGCGATTAAAATTAGTCATTAATTTAAATCCCATAACTTTTGCTGCACCTATTGCTATATCTGAATAACCCGAAAAATCACAATATATTTGAAAAGCAAAAAATATTGTGGCTAAAATTAAGGTCGTACCATTATGATGTTCGGGATTGTTGTAAACAGCATTTACATAAACTGCTAATCTGTCGGCAATAACCAATTTCTTAAATAATCCCCATAGCATCAACTTGAGTCCTTCTACAACTCTATCATATTCAAAATCATATTTTTCTCTAAACTGGTGTAACAAGTTTTGAGGACGCTCAATTGGTCCAGCTACAAGTTGGGGATAAAACATTACATATAAAGAATAAATGCCAAAGTGTCTTTCTGCCTTTTGATGACCACGATATACTTCTATCGTATAACTCATTGCCTGAAAAGTGTGAAAAGAAAGGCCAATTGGCAATAGAATTGATAAATAAGGAATTGGATTAGTTAAGCCAAATCCATGCATTAGAAACGAAAAGTTATGATTCAAAAAATTAAAGTATTTGAAAACAGCTAGAACTCCAATGTTAGCAACCAAACTAAATATTAAAAACAGTTTCCGACGACTCTTTTCAGCATTTTCGATATATATACCAGCAAAATAATCTATCACAATGGTAAATCCCAAAATCAGAATATAAATTGGAACAAATGCCATGTAAAAATAACAACTACTTATCAATAGTAAAAGCCATCTTTTGTTAAACGGTATCGTAAAATATAATGATGTAACAATAACAAAAAAAAACAAAAAGTGAAAAGAATTAAATAGCATACTCTGTAAAATGATTTTATATGTTGTTCATTTCTGTTTCTTAAAATTTTGCTTAAAACGTAAGTAGGTTTAATGAATTAAGTTCAAAATTTTCAAATTCCATCAATAACGACATATTCTAGGTTTGGGTAATTCAGGTTAATAACAGACAATAAGGTCTCTTCAAGAAACTGAACTTGATTAAATGAAGTAGTAATAACTGATATTTTAGGTAAATTCATTTTTTCTTTTAAAAATTCCACTTTCATTGATTTTTGTACCTATTCCATTTTCTAATTTTTACGAAAACGAATTAAGTTAGTTGCTTTTATTGCAATTAGTTGTTTATAGTAATTACTAATCAAACCCAGAAATACAAATTGTAAAACTAATGAATGCTTTTCCCAGAATGCTTCCTGTGTCCAGGCTATGATAATCCAAAAAAATGAACTAATAACAAGCAATTTCATTATGTCATTTTGATAATTATCTTCTTTTTTTAATATTTTCCATAATTTTATTGAATTTCTATATAATAACAGTAAAATTAATGCGTAAATAAAGGTTCCTATAATTCCAAAATGAAATAAAGATGTAATAATAAAATTGTGAGCAGATGCAGTATCAGTTGGTAGTCCGTGATTATAAAGCTCATTATACCCGTATCCCAACCACATCTTTTCTTTCCAGGCATCTATTGCATAAGATCTTGAAACAGATCTACCTTTATCCCATTCAGGATTGTCAACATCAACTGTAAAATTAATTATTTCCGTTATCCTTTCTGCCGGGTCATATCCATTCTGCCTAAGAATATTACCAAATAGTAGGTAGAAAACGCCTATAATTAAAAGCATATTCAAAATTTGAATTACTGATTTAACTACCTTTTTTGAAAAAACGAAAACATAAATAACACTAATAAGAAAAAGTGTAAACAAGTATCCTCTTCCGAATGAGTAAATTACAGAAGCATAAATACTAAGTATAGCAGAAATGAATACTACTTTTTCCCATGATTTACTTTTGTTTAGTGCAAAATATAGTGCAGAAATATATACAAAAGCCACTAAAACCAATTCATAAACTGACTCCTTTTCACCGGCTACATCAAGTGCTACTCGGATGTCAGAATCAGTTAATTTAGTATTCCCTAGATGGAAGGAATATAAGGTAAAAAAAAATGAAACGATTAAAGCAAAAGAACTTAAAATTGCAATCTTTTTAATATTCTGAATAATCTTTTCTGGATCAATCTTAAAAGTCGATAAATCAATAATAATAAAAATACTGAGAGTGCAAAGAAAATGTGAAATTTGTGAATTTTTATCATAATCCCCCCAACTTTTTGCCAGTTGAAAAAAAGCAAACAACAAATAGACATAACAAAGTGGAATAATAAAATCATTATTCGAAAATCGCTTTTCGTTAAATTGCAATTGAATTAAATAAATAAATATAATTGCTAAGATTGCAATATCAATCCATTTTACGTATATACCGGGTACACGATATATTGACTGAACATTTACCCCTAACATGCTTGCTATAGCAGTTCCCATTAAAATAAACAGAAAAACTAAAACAACAAATTTATATTTAGCCATATTTATAAAAACTTAAAAAGGAAAATCATCATTACCGTTATTTTCTTAAACTTTGTTCAATAAATTCATTAATGTTATAAAAATATTTTTCTATATTCAGCCAAACAATTTTATCTTTATCCCACCATTTAATTAAAAGTAATTTTTCAATAATATCTGGAGCGAATCTAAATTTCACAACCTTAATGGGGCAACCAATGGCAATTGCATATGGCGCAATATTTTTGCTAACAACGGCTCCAGCACCAATTATTGCGCCATTTCCAATAGTTACTCCATCAAGAATTGTCACATTAGCCCCTATAAACACATCATTGCCAATAATAATTGTTTTAGTTTCCTCAATTTTATTTTCTGAAGAAAAAGTAAATCCATTTTGTTTTAACGTGGAATAAAATGACGGACAAGTTGATATTCCATCAATAGGGTGTACGCCAAAGCCACATAAGAGATTTGGGCCAATGGAACAAAATTTTCCAATTTCAGTATTTGATACATTTGCATTTACACTTAAATACGTTCCAAAACCAATACTAACATTATAGAATGAGGATTTTTTGTTAATAACAACTCCCCGATTAATTCTGCAGTTATTCATTGAATTAAATACTAAAGCCATTACTTTCCGATATAATTTCAGTTGAAACATAGTAATATTATTATATAAAAATCGGATTATCCTCATGGAGGTTCTATAATTTAAAATTTAGCGTGGTTCTAAAAATTGATTTTTAGAATGTCGTTTAAAAAAGGTTCTGGTTTAATTTCACGTTAGATATTTACCAATAACAAGCTCCTTCTACTTTATTTGCTCCCATAGGCTTAGCACTTTCACCAGGGCGAATCCAATTTTCATTCATTAAGCATGAATATGAGCCATGAGGTATTCCCCATTCTTTTACTCCATAATTTGGATCTTCCCAACGTCTGCCGCGGATACCAAACAGCAATTGCAAGGCTCCTCCCAAATGGATTGCTTTTTTGCCTGTACGTTTTACATGGGCTGCTAAATGAAATCCATAAGCCCCTGCACCAATCAGGCATATGTCGTAATCTTCTTTATCAATTTCTGTTTTCATGTATTCCAAGGCTTCAAACCAATCAATAAATTGTGTTTTTTCACCCATCAGACTTTGTATTGCCTTGATAGTTTTCAGTTCAAAATAAGGTAGTATATTTCGTTTAAAAAGATATTCCTTTCTTTTATACTGCTGTTCTATTTCATTATCAAAAGGGTGAACTACCAATATTTTTTTACCTTTTAAGGCTTCTGTCCAGGGATTCTCAGCCCAAAAAGGTTCTAATAATCTTAAATGAACTTTTTGTGCCTTTCTCAATTCCTTATCAAAAAAAATCTCATGTTTCAACCATGATCCCAATATATCGACTTCTGGAATATCCGTTAACATCAATTCACAGAATTGCTCAATTTTATCAACTGTGGGTGGAAAAAAACCAGACCATTGTTGCATTTTATTCAAAATGTTAGATTCCCACCACCAAGGATAGGTCTGTCCTTTTATATAAGGAATAACCCCATTTTGTTGTATATGAACTCCTAAATAATTCATCAAACATGCCATTTCTGTACCTCCAAACCTCGCAATCATACATGGTTTCTCAGCCATTAAGGCTTCATATATTTTTCGTGAAGCAGAATCTGCATCTTCATCGCAACTAGGCTTTGCAATTAACTGTCCAAACGCGTTAGCATAAATCTTGCGAAGGGCGTTGAGTGTGTAATTAGTAGCTTTGTTCATTTCTTACGTTTATTAAGCATTTCTCTTTTTAAATCCCTTTTGAGTGAAATTCTGTTTTTCGTTTCAACCTTAATTGCATAATTCATTTCAATATTCATTCAGATAACGATGACATTGTTTGAGTACTCTAAAATCATAATACAAAGACAAAAAAAAAAACAATAAATACCAAATAAATCATAAAATCATTTGAATTTAAGATGAAATCGATTAGATATAAAGTTCCTTACATATATTCTTGTAGTATGATCAATTGCTAAAAAATAAGTACTCCCTAAAATACCAATAGACGATGTAATTGAAACAATAAGGAATTGAATTAATCCTTTATCCATCTGGTAATAAATGAATGCTGGAATTGGCACTGAAATAAATATTACCTTGGATATTGGGAAAATAGTATTTTTTAAAAATGATCTTATTGACAGATTTATCCATTTATTTAAATAATATAATACAAAGGAAAATTCAGCAATTGTTCCTCCTATATATACAATAAACGGCACATATGGAGGAAACTCCATTTTCAATAAAACATATGAAACAGGTAAAACCATAAGCAACGCAGTACCAGCAGTTAAATTAATAACCTTCATTTTACCAGTAGCATGAATGGCCATAATGAATGGTATGGATAAAGAATGCAAAATAGTCTGCAATAATACTAAACGACAAAAAAGTAAAGTGTTTAATGGTACTGTTTTCAACCACCAAAATAAAAGCGTCTCTAGTTCAAACATTACTGGTAACGTAATAAAAAGCATAAGTATGAATGCAAATTTTGCATTCTGATATAACAGTTTGTGTAAATCAGCTATTTTATTTCCTGCATACAACTTGGTAATCTGCGGTGTAACTGCAGTTTGAAAATTACTGGCAAATCCATTTATGGCGTTATTCACTTGAAATGAAATAGCTCGTGCTGCATTGACAACGGGACCGAAAAATATATTTAGTATTATATTAATACCTTCATTTGCCGCTGTGGATGCCAGACTTCCAAATAAATTCCAACCTGAAAAACTCATCATCGATTGAAATAAATCTTTATCCCATACATAACGAAATTTGCATTCCGCATATTTATTAGTGCAATATATTCTGTAAATGGTATTTATCAATAAATTTACCATGAAAATCAATATTGAATAAACTATTAGTTTATCATGGCTGGAAACTAATAACAAATAAACCACCAATAATTTTAAAGAAACATCAAAAATACTTACGTAAGCAATTACATTCATGCGCTCATGAGCAATAATGCTAGCATTATAAGGTACCTGGATAATAGATATTAAACTTGCAAAGACTGAAAATTGATATACCCATTGAACTGCATTCATTCTATCCGAAGGTATGTTCATTTTATTATTCAAAAACCATAACCCAATAGTTTCTGCTAATATTAAAATAATGATTGCCAGGCAGAAATGAATTATCAACGATGTATAAAATGTTGTTTTTAATTTTTCAAAATCATTCTTGCCCATTTGAAAAGTCAGAAATCGTTGTGTTCCCGAGGCCATTGTTACACTTAAAAAACCAAACATTACGACAATTCCGCCAACAACATTATAAATTCCAAAATCTTCTATGCCCAAGGTATTCAGTACAATCCGTGAAGTATATAACGACACTGAAAGTGTAATAAACATCCTAAAATACAGCAATATAGTGTTTTTAGCTATACGCTTATTGTTTTCGGTATTCGACATTTTATTTCAGCGAGAAAAAAGATACGATATTCCCAAGGTCATACCAGCCATTCCCAAAGTCATACTTAGCATTCCCAAAGTCATACTAGGCATTCCCAAGGTCGTACTAGCCATTACTAATGTCATACTAGGCATTCCCAAGGTCGTACTATGCATTCCCAAGGTCGTACTAAGCATTCCCAAGGTCGTACTGGGCGTTCCTTTGGCAAAATGGGAGGAAAATGAAAGAATTAAATGAAAGGCGCATATGTAAAGGTGTGGCCCATTCACCTCTACGAGCAGGTGTTGCAATGGTTTCACCTGCATATGCGCCTCTCTAAATCTTTCTATTTTTCATTGGTTCCGGCTGGAGCTTCTCCGTTATCCTTCATTTTTTTGTTTTCGGGTTTGGAGGCTCTACGCACCCGTTTTTTCAGATCCTCAAAGGAATAATCCTGCGCCTTAGCGCGATCGGTTGCATTGTAGAGTATCTTACCCGCTGTAAGTATTTCAGTGAGTTGCCCAAATAAATCATTCAGCAAGCCTAAATTATCCTGTACAATCTTTTTTCGGTTACTAAATATTTCAGCCTGTTTTAATTTGTCATTCTTAAGGGACTTATTTGCAGATGCAAACAGCTCAATAGCCTCCTCTGTAAGTCCCTGTTCAACGAGCGCCTCCTTAAAATTTGCAATATTAGCACTTATCGTAGACAGACTTTTAATAGCACCTTCTGCATCGCTATCAGTAATAGCCTTACGCAACATTGCATTACCGTAGTCTGTATGATCGGTGTGGGAGAATTTAATGTAACCCGTCAGCCTGTTTATAGGATTAATCAGACTGTCGAGCGTTTTATTTATCCTCTCTGTAATAACTTTCTGCCGCTGAATTTCAGATTGTGGGATAACTACCTCAAATACCTTCTCAATGTTGGTTTTGAAGTCTTCCAGGTACGCAGATGTAAACTTCTTCGAATAGGCCATAAAATCGGACAGATCGCGTTTCAGACTATCGGCTGCAATGCCACAAGTCACGGGTAATTCCGCATCCTTACATTTGTACTGACGAATCATAGGTGTTGCCATAACTTTCTAATTTAAATTGTTTATATAAATGCTAATTGAAAAGATTTCACGGGATAAAACGGATGACACGGATTTAAGCAGATTGCACGGGATGGAGGATTCGTTGAAACCAGGAGTGTGATTAACGAAACTGATAATTTGATTTTTTGTGTGTTTAGGAAATAAATACGATGGAAACCCTTATTTTTCAGGTGGTACACCGTCATAGGAAGCAGTACCAACTGGGATTTAATTAACAATCGTCATTACACCAGTTGGAAATTGCCTTTAACCTTACTTCTATGAAATTAAAATAGGGGGTAAGTCTTAATCGTTATAATGATATTTGCAGGATAAAATCAAAATCCCGGTTTCATTTACAGTATAAACAAGCCTGTGTTCATCGTTAATTCTCCGTGACCAGTAACCCGAAAGACTGTGTTTCAAAGGTTCAGGTTTACCAATGCCTTCAAATGGAGTACGGTCTATACTTTGAATAATCTCATTTATCTTTTTAAATATCTGCTTATCAGTTGTAGCCCACTCTTTATAGTTGTCAAATGCATCTGGATTAAAAGTGAGGTTGTGCTTCATTCGCTGAGCAGTTTTGCCGACAATTCTTCAAACTCCTTGCCGGTGAATCGTATAATATTTTTATTCTTTTTTACTTCTTTGATTGCATCCAATAAATGCTTTTTGTTGGATGGATTACTTAATAAATATTCAGTCTCGTCCTGTATAGGTTTAATTGATATTTCTATTTCACTGTCCTTAAAAAGATTTTTTATCGTCTCGATAAACTTGCTGTCCAATTCAGTGGCTTTTAATTTGAATATTGTTTCCATACAAAAAATATTTCCACAAATCTATAAAAAATAAGGTTTTAAAACTACCTGCAGACAATTATTTAAAACGATCAATCTTCGGCTACACCTTTGATTCAGTTTCCTTTTTACGATGTTTTTTGGCAGGCTGTTCTTCAGCGGCATAGTATTTTTTTTGATAGGAACTGATCGGATAGGATTCGTACTTCGAATACCTGGAGTAGGCGTAACCGAATGCGTTCGATTTAATGTCATTCACCACAATCGCCAGATGACTGACCAGCTGTTTATCTGCGTAATGATTGATCATCCCGAGTTGTTGCTTGCGCGAAACGCCATAGCGCAAAATAAAAATATTAAGGTCGGCCAATTGCCCCACGATAATGCCATCGGTTACCAAAACGGTAGGTGAATTGTCTATAATAACATAGTCGAAACCGGTCCGGACTTTATCGATCAGCCTTTTCATTTCGGGTTTGCCAAGTATCTCGGACGGGTTTGGAGGTATAGGTCCTGAAGGGAGCAGAAACAGGTTTGGAACAGAGGTGGAGAAAATAACCTCATCGATGGTGTCGTGACCAATCAGGCAGGTACTCAATCCGTGATCGTTACTCATTTCGAATATCTTATGCAACATGGGTTTTCGCAAATCGGCACCAATCAGAAGTACTTTCCGGTCGTTCATGGCCAATATGCTGGCAAGGTTCACCGAGATAAATGATTTCCCTTCGTTTGGATTGGTGGACTGAATCGATATAATTTTGCCGCTGGGCCCTGCAAGCATAAACTGAAGGTTGGTCCGCAATGCCCTGAACGATTCGGCTATTACTGATTTGGGGTTTTCGTGAACTGTCACAATGGCATCGGACTGATCGTGTATGATACTGCCAAGGATTGGAATTAATGTATTGTTCTCAACATCTTCCTGTGTGCGGATATGGACATCGAAACTATTATACAGCAGAATGACGCCTAATGGAAGCGCCAGTCCGGCGAGCAGTCCGATGATTAGAATTATTTTACCCGACAGACCGATCGGAAGCGCGGTTTCGGGCCGTGCCTTATCGATAATCTGAATATCAGGAATACTTGAAGCCAATGCAATTTTCATTTCAGCGCGCTTTTGCAGCAGGAAGGTATAAATCTCGCTTGTCATATCGACCTGGCGCTGGATGTTAATCATCTGTTGTTCTTTTTTGGGCAGTTTATTCATCTGGTTACCGATAGCGGCCTCCCTGATTTTTAAACTATTGATCGTATTTGTGGCATTATCGATCAGGTTACGCAGGTTTTCGTTCAACAGATTTCGTGTCTGCGCCAATTCCTTGTCGATGTTAATTAATTGAGGATTATTATCGCTTACACTGAACGACATATACTGACGGCGACTGTATAGTTCACCTAATTTAAGCACCATCGCATTGAGCGAGGCGTCTTCGATCCCGACGACAGAAGGTGCAACCAGCTGTTTATAGTCAGCGGCTTTACTAAGATATGAACGAAGATTCTGGAAATAATCGAGTTGTACCTGGCTTTTGACCCTTTCCGATTCAGCCTCTTTCAGTTTATTCATTACCATGGTTGTTTCGGATCCAAGGTCGATGATTTCATTCCGCGAGCGGAACTCTGTATATTTTGTTCCGGCAGTATTCATAGAGTCGGAAATACCGCTTAACTGACTATTTATAAAATCAAGTGATCTTCGGTTAACTTCATTTTGAAGGCTCAGTTTACTTTCGATGTAAACATTGATCAGCTCATTCAAAAACTCGCCATATTTTACAGGTTCATCACCTTCGATGGCACACTGAATGATTTCTCCCTTCTTATTCTTCAGCGTAACAGCAAGCTTCTTTTGGTAAGCCAGGGTCGCATCATTAAGGTCGTTAAACACAAATTTATACTTCCCATCCGGGGTTTCGGTATTGGTCGCCTTTTTTACCAATGTGAAATTGAAATGACCATTTTTAAATGGGCGGCCAAATTCGCCTGTGCTCCCGAATTTTATTTTCGTGATTACAGTATTGTTTTTTACTTCTCCATCAACCGAAACAGTATATGAATCAGCGGAAGCGGGAGTGATGCAAATGGCAATACCCTTGGGATTTGTAAAATCCTGCGCTTCCTGAACATCATAGGGTTCCTCCTTATAAACACTTCTCCAGATCAGCAACTCTTTTTTGTACCAGCTTGTGCGCCAGTTAAGGTTAATAAGCGCCTTGTTAATTGGATAATACGATTTAAGGATCTCAAGCTGATTGTAAATGTTGTCGTCCGATTTATTCTGGGTACCCTTAAACAAATCTTTGATGTCGATTTGGTTCAGATTTTCAGTGACCAGTATGGAAGTACTAACCTGATAATTTTGATTTACAGATTTGGTATACAAATAAGCACCACCTAATCCTAAAATACTGAACAGCAGAAACAAATGCCATTGCTTTACGAGTATGTACGTTAATTTTTTAATGTCGATCCCCTCTTGCCGGGAATTCTCTTCTTCAAAGTGCTCTAAATTCATATTGCAATATTTTCCGTTGTTTTGAATGGAGATTGTTTTCCTTAATTAACAAGGAGTCTACTCCGAAAAGTAATACTATTCACTAATTGTACACCTTAGCTAATCAATACTTTGTGAAACCAGGTGCCTGGGTGTCTTCGTGGCGATTTTTATTTTTGACGATTCGGAGGGGTCTGAGCAATTGCTCCTTAATTGAGCGAATGTTGAGGCCGGTAACATCTGAATCATTGTTCTGAAACCTTTATCAGTGCAGTTTTCACAGCTTCGCCTCCTCAGTCACACGGACTGGTTTTGTTTTTTTGTAACACAAACAGGCATTACTCCTGTCAGGAATTAATTGAGACATAAATAATCTGGTGGAAATCGAAAATAGAATTTCGTTTAGGCGATTTTCAGAAGATTAGGATTCGAACATTAATGAATTAAAAAATGCTAAGTCAGGATAATGATTTCAATAAAACACATACTGAATGTAACGAGAGTTAATATTGAAAGTTAGTTATTAACCGGATACTTCCGGATACATCCGGAAGTATCCGGTTATATCCGGATGATGTCGAATATGTTACTGAATTAATGGTATTTATTAATCCATTTTATTATTCGATTCTTCGAGAATTTTTAAGAACATTAACGGCGTTTATTTGTATTCATAAACTTCAGCCGGAGTCATCATAGGTTCCACAAACTACCTTTTATCATTGCTCTGATACCTGATCGCGTGGATCACTTCACTTTCTGATCAGCTGAGTGCACAAAAACATATTTAAACTCAAATCATTCAAATCAAATGGATTTTAACAGCATCGGCCGACGCTCATTATTAAAAAAGACGTAGCTGCAACTGCCCTTGGGGGCTTGACTCGAAAACTGTTGTTGACTTCAACAACCATGACAGGCCTGTCAAATTCGATTACTCACTGGCGTGGATTCAACTTGTCTGACTATTTCGGTCCATTGGTGGCCCATACAGGGATATCGTCAGCGGTTACTACCGTAGCATACTTTCGCCGGATCTCTGGCCTGGATTTCGACTTTGTCCGGATTACAATGATCAATGCCCCCAATACCAATTTCGATTAAAGAATAAAGTTACGCCCGGGAGATGTGCGGTACAATAATAAAAATGTCTGGCTATGAAAAGGCTTTGACAAAAAGCAAAGCAATTTCAGAACCAGACATTCTTAGATTAAAAAATTGATACTAAAAGGGTTTCTGTTACCAGTTTGAATCCTCTTTCTCCGATTTAAGATGAATTGTCAGATCAGCAATCATATTATCGAAGTTACTGTTCATCAATGAATACACATCATTAATTGTTGCAGATGATACTTTATTGCTGAATAGTGGTTTAGTGCCCGCATTTTTACGATAGGCATCCCATCCTTCTTTGGTAGTCAGCGATTTAAATTCTTCAAAACTCATCTCATAACCATTTTCATATTTAATGGAGTTAACGTACAATAGATATTTAAAGCGACCGTCCTTAAACTGTACGCTCAATGCATAATTGACATCGATAAAAGTCGGATACTTCTGAAGGGTGTAAATAATATTTTTAACCCCTGAGCCAATAATTTTTTGCTCTTTCGGATCGTCAACCTGAATCACTATTTCACCCGGGTTAGAACTGACTGCAAACCATTCTTTTGCAATACCGTACATTTCCGTTGCGCTTTTATTCGCAAGATTTACGATTGCCTCCTTTGGCTGGCCAGCTGCGAAGAAAGGGAAAAGAACGACTAACAAAAATGTAAATGTTTTCATGACTACTTGTATTAATATGTAAATAACAATAACTTTCGACTTCGAAGACTTATTAGAATATCATCAGAAGCGCTGTATAACAGTATGTTTAACTTATAAAATGAATTAATATAAAATACACATACCACTATTACGGTAGTTCAGGAAAAAAGTTATATGTTAGCCGGATATATTCGATTATAATCGAATATATCCGGCTTTAATTGAAGGCTGCCTGACAAAATATTGATTAACAAGACGATAATCATCCAATTTATTTTTTGATTCGCTGAGAATTTTTCAGAACATTAACGGAGCTTATTTGTGTTCACATATTACATCAAGACTTATCATAGATTTCACGAACTAGTTTTTATCTTTGCTCTAATTCAAGATCGCCTGGATCCCTTCATTTTCTGATCAGCTGAGAACACGAAAACATATTTAAACTTAAATCATTCAAATCAAATGGATTTTAACAGCATCAACCGACGCTCATTTTTAAAAACCGCAGGAGCAGCAACTGCCCTTGTAGGCATGACCGGAAAACTTACGCTGGCATCAACAACAATGGCAGGCCTATCAAATCCGATTCCGCGCTGGCGTGGTTTCAATCTGCTTGACTATTTCGGTCCATTGGCTCCAAAAGGAAAATCGTCAGCAGCAACGACAGAAGATGACTTTCGCTGGATGTCTGACTGGGGTTTCGACTTTGTCCGCATTCCGATGGCCTATCCCCGCTATATCAGGTTCGATCCGACAAAGGACGTTACGCCCGAAGATGTGTTGAATATTGATGAGAAAGCTGTCGATGAGATTGTTAAATTAATTGAACTGGCCAATAAATACAAGCTTCATGTAAGTCTGAATCTCCACCGCGCACCCGGATATTGTGTGAATGCCGGTTTTAACGAACCTTATAATCTTTGGAAAGATGAAGCTGCACAGGATGCATTTAAATTTCATTGGGAGATGTGGGCAAAGCGGCTAAAAGAGGTGCCGCGGGAGAAGGTAAGTTTCGACCTTGTCAACGAACCAAGTTTGCGCGAGAATATGAACGACCAGTTTGGCGACCGGAAGACGGTTCCGGGTGCTGTTTACCGCAAAGTAGCGAAAGAGACAACTGAAGCCATCCGAAAGTACAACCCTTCGCGTATTGTGGTGGCAGATGGCAACGATGTTGGTTCCTCTGTTATACCTGAGATCACCGATCTGGATATTGCTCAGAGCTGTAGGGGTTATTTTCCCCATTACATTTCGCATTACAGGGCACCCTGGGTATATAAAAATCCCGATACCGCACCAATGCCTGTTTGGCCGGGGACCATCGACAATAAACACTTTGGAAAAGAATCACTCGAAAAATTTTATCAGCCATGGATTGATCTTGTGAAGTCAGGTGTAGGTGTTCATTGCGGTGAATGTGGTTGCTGGCGCGAAACGCCGCACGAAGTATTTCTGGCATGGTTTGGCGATGTGCTTGACATCCTCACTCAAAACGGAATCGGATATGCGTTGTGGAACTTCCGTGGCGACTTTGGCATGCTCGATTCGGGACGAAAAGATGTAGAATACGAAGATTGGCATGGTCATAAACTCGATCGCAAGATGCTTACAATGCTTCAGAAGTTTTGAGAGAGAGAGACGGGGAGAGAGGGAAATAGGTTGAAAATGAGAACGAAGGCGGCGAAGATCCAAAGCCTGTAACCAGTGAAAGAGAGAGGGTGAACGACGACGAAAGGCTGACAGGGAGATGGGAGCAGTCAGACACTGAAGGTGTCAAATATTAATAACCCCGGGTAAGGATCCCGAATCGTTCCTCTCGGGAGCACGCAACCCGGGGAAAGCGATGAAAGGACAGAAAAGGCGCATCTACAAAGCTAAATTGAAACGATACGGCCCTATGCGCCGCAAACTGCAACTTCAGATATGCGTCGTATTCGTAAAATAAAATATGAAAGGCCGTCCCAAAAAATTGAGACGGCCTTTGTTTTATTGATTCGCTCAGCTATTTAAGCTGGTTGAACAAGGTTCTGAAACTAACCTGTTTTAGAATAATATCACGCAATGCACTGATTTCGACACGCTCCTGGAGCATTGTATCGCGAAAGCGGATGGTCACCGTTTTGTCTTCGGCAGTCTGATGATCGACCGTGACGCAGAAAGGGGTTCCAATCGCATCCTGCCGGCGGTAACGTTTGCCGATTGAATCTTTTTCATCGTATTGACAATTGAAATCGAATTTCAATTCATCAATTATTTCGCGTGCAATTTCTGGTAAACCATCTTTTTTGATCAATGGCATCACTGCCAGTTTTACCGGAGCAAGCGGAGCAGGCAGTCTTAGGACGACCCTTGTATCTTTCTGCCCGTTTGAATCCTCAACAACCTCTTCGTGGTATGCTGCCGAAATAATCTGCAGGAACATGCGGTCGACACCAATTGAGGTTTCAACGACAAATGGCACATACGATTCGTTGATTTCGGGATCGAAATACTGTATTTTTTTACCCGAGAACTTTTGGTGCTGCGTTAAATCATAATCGGTGCGCGAATGAATCCCTTCCACTTCCTTAAATCCAAAAGGAAATTTAAATTCGATATCAACGGCGGCATTGGCATAGTGAGCCAGTTTTTCGTGAACATGGAAGCGGTAATTCTCATGACCAAATCCAAGTGCCTGGTGCCATTTAACGCGCAGGTCTTTCCATTTCTCAAACCATACGAGCTCAGTTCCAGGGCGGACAAAGAACTGCATTTCCATTTGCTCAAATTCGCGCATTCTGAATATAAACTGGCGAGCAACAATCTCGTTCCTAAAGGCCTTCCCGATCTGCGCAATACCGAACGGAATTTTCATCCTTCCAGATTTCTGCACATTCATATAGTTGACAAAAATTCCCTGTGCTGTTTCGGGGCGAAGGTAAACTTTCAATGCACCGTCAGCGGTTGAGCCCATTTCAGTCGAGAACATCAGGTTAAACTGACGCACTTCGGTCCAGTTTCGGGTACCCGAAACCGGGCAAACGATCTCGTTATCCTCAATAATTTGCTTTAATTCAACAAGATCGACATTATTAAGCGCTTCCGCAAACCGGTTATGAAGGTCATCCCATTTAGTCTGAGATTCCATAACCCGAACATTCGTAGCACGAAATTGCGCTTCGTCAAAGCTTTCACCAAACCTGGCTTTCGCCTTGTCGACCTCTTTATCAATTTTCGCCTCGATTTTTGCCAGGTGCTCTTCAATTAAAACATCGGCACGGTATCTTTTTTTCGAATCACGATTGTCAATCAACGGGTCATTAAATGCGTCAACATGGCCAGAAGCTTTCCAGATTGTAGGGTGCATAAAAATAGCAGAGTCAATTCCCACAATATTTTCGTGCAGTAAAACCATCGAATCCCACCAGTATTTCTTGATGTTATTCTTTAACTCTACGCCGTATTGTCCGTAATCGTAAACTGCGCTTAATCCATCATAGATTTCGCTCGATGGAAATACGTAACCATACTCTTTGCAATGTGCAATCAATTTTTTGAATAAATCTTCCTGGGCCATATCAGATAATTTTAGAGCAAACGAATCACTCCATTCATTAAATATTAATAAATCAATTATTTATAAAAATATTATTTCTTGTCATCGATCTCCTCAAATTCGATATAGTCACCATCGGCACGTTTGTACTGCTTTGGTTTTTTATCTGAATAATCGATGGTTACATCTCCCTGCCGCATAGTTTGCCTGCCTTTCGAAGCCTCTTTGTTCTTCATTTCCTGAAACAGTTTGTCGGCAGCTTTTTCAACAACCTTAGGGGCAATAAACTTCATCACCATCTTGAATCCGTAATAGATCAAAATAATAATAACCAAAACCCTGAAAAAAGAGACGATATTGAGTAGAATGAATAGTACCATTACTTTTGACTTTGATGATCCCGGCAAAATTAGGAAATATTTCGTATCAATCGCTTAATAGGGACAGTGACAATTGGGATTTAATGTACTTCCACCTGTACCACCCTTCTCACTATTTTTACCATCAAAAATAAAATTGATTCCAATCCGGAGGTTCATGTTCCTTGCCTTACTGGGATAGAATGGTGAAAACAGGTTGTCAGCAGCGGTGTAAATCTGAAATATGCCAGCCCTTATCCCAATCCCTAAACCAAGGTTATCGTAGGTGGATTCCATAATAGAATAACTTGCAGAAAGCGATAATCGTTCCCATAATAATGCATTAGCAGAACCAGTTAAAGAGGTATGAATCCTGTTATTGGTAATCCGGATCCTCGTTAGTCCCGATATGTTCACGATGTCATTCAGCTGATGATCAATACCAAAATAAATTTTAGCGGGTAACAATGTTGCAAAATTGGCTTCTGAATGTGCAGGACGAAATTCTCTTGATATGACATTACTTAAACTGTCGATAACAGCAGTAAATTGAGGTATAACAGGTGGATTCTCCCTCGAATCATTGAGATTAATTCCCCGGTATAAATAATGTCCCTGTTCCGTAAATCTTGTCACATTGCTCTTCCAACCAATCACGCCCAGATCGATAATACTTGCAGATATTTCTGTTTTTTTGTTGATTCGGTACGCAAAACCCAGATCCACAGCGATACCAGGGTTCCGGAAATTGGTCAGGTAATCTTTAGCGGAATAATTGGGGAGCGAATTAACAGAGGTGATCTCCCCAAAAGCATTGTAATTAAATCTGACGGGGGCTGAAATATTAACGCGACCTGTTGTCGTAACGTCAAGAGATTCACCATTATCGGGTGAGGTGATTTTAAAATTCATTCCATTCGTCTGAACAGCAGCCATTCCGAACAGGATTTTTGCAGCTCCGCCAATTGTGAGTTTTTTGTCTATATCACGTGAATAATTAAATGCAAACTCGCGGTAATGTTGTGCGCCACCACCACCATTTCCTGAATAATAAGTCTGGCCAACATAAGCATAATTTCCAAATTGAATAAGATTTACGATATTTTTACTGAAAAACAGGGAAGTAAATTCGCGTTCGGTTAAAGAGACAGCAAAGAAATTTTTCCCTTTTTTATAACCACCTTCGAGAATTGTCAATGCAGCAGACTCATAAATAAAATTCTTATTGTCAAGACTTTCCCTGAATTTGTCAAGATCTATTACGAGTTTATCAGAACGGGTACCAGTACCCCAATGAATCAGATCATTGTAAGCCCAGTTATTGGTATTTACGGCCAAATCAAGTTTCGAAAATAACGGCATGCTGAAATAAAAGCCTCCGGATATTCCGGGACGTGCAGGATTAAGGTCTTTTGTCTGCGGAATACCCTTCATGAAATAGAGGGTATTTGGCTGCGCCAAAAGGAGATGTGATCCGAAAAGAAGAATCACGCATGTAAATATTTTGAACAGTTTCCCCATTTTCATTATTTGGAGAATTTATAATTTCTGCAAATCGACGGGTGCATAAAAGGATATTTTAACTGAAAACTGCTTAGTCTTTACGACACCATATATCGTGTTTCCTATAGTGGGAGGAACGAGTTTAAAGCTCAATTTAATATCAGTAGCTTGCTCCAGGTTTTTCTGATCGGCCAGGCCAAGACCAAATAAAGGGATACGAAAATCCTTTGCTCCTGCAGCAATTATTCCTGAAGGAAACGACTTGCCAATCTGGATACCTGTTGCAGTTACGAAACTAAGTTCGAATTCCATATCACATGGGGTATCGTTGGTAAAATGGGTTATCAGGTAAACCGAATCAATTGCTGTACTACTAAACGATGTTCCCAATTTGCTTATTATGACGGGATCAAGATTAATACCAATTGCCGGTATTGGAACATTATCAGGCGGAGCCGGAGTAGGTGCAAGATCTGAAACTTTGAATGTTCCGTATGCAAATGGAGCGAAAAAATCGGGGATGATTCCATTCGTCTCTGACAGCTTGTTCAGGTTAAAATCCTCAAGATTACATGAGAACAACATGATTGCAACAAGGAAAAATACAATTCCTGAAATGAAACGCTTTATTAGTTTCATGATATTAAAATTCAATTATTTATCGAATAAAGAAGGTAAAATCCGGGATTATTTTATCAGAAAATTGTTTAAATAACCTTCAGAATTCCCGGTAATCAAATTATACTGATCGTTTTCGCGACCGGAGAAATCAATTGCAAATCCGGAGTTCCCTTCAAGAGGAAAACCTTTGCAGATGCTACCGTCAGTATTAAACAAATAGATTCGGTTTTCAGTTGAGTCTGCAATACCAATCTTACGGCTTTTATCAGGAAAAGTATACAATACAGGAGGTAAATCTATTGAATAATTAAATTTTTTTGTAAATATCTTATTTACAGCAGCGTCGAAAACCACCAGTGAATCGCCATCCACAAAGATAAAATCGCGTTTTTTCTCCGAATTAAAAGCATCGTAAATAAGATAATGATCAGATGAAAACTTTTGGGTCGGAAATCTCATCACCGAACCATCAAACCCGATAGAAATAATATCCCCTTTCGAATCGGACGTCACCAGTCTTGCCATACGTTTAACAGACCCCGGCTCGAGGATAAAAGGATTTCGGGAGTATGAAATTTCACCCTGAATCACAACCCTCGTTTTCCCCTTCCTGTCAAGAATATAACCCCTGTTCTTATCTGTAAATACGATGTAATCTTTGTTTTCGACCCTGAAAAATTGAACAGGCTTAATCACATCATTTTCCGTTTTCGCTGGTGCCCAGCCTGATATTATCCCTCCCTTTTTATCGTATAGATAAATTTTGTGATCCTTACATGCAATAAAAAACCGGTAATCACCATTTCGGTCGTAATCAACCACTGATACGCCATTCGTTGCTTCCGAATGTAGCAATAAAGGATAGTTTCGAACGTAGTGACCCTCATGATCAATCAGATGTAAGGCATCACCTGTATTGAAAAAATACTGAAGTTTGCCATCTCCCAAACAATTGAGTTGAAATATCTCGCTCCGAATCGGACCTTTCAGTTTGTTCTTCCATAAAATCCGGCCGTCATTACTTATCAGCGAAAGATTGTTATCAGCATCCTGAACAACAATCTCGCGGTGTGCCTTATCAGATGGATTGATCACATATTGCGGCCGATTAATAATGCGTTTACCCAGGTGGCTCTTCCATACAACCGAGATCGGACTTTCGTGTACGTCCGGATTGTACTTCAATCTTGCCATGTTGTAAACCATGCCATTTTCGACACCTATCTGCCAACCCACCGATTCCATCTTTTGAAGATCTGAAATTTGATTTTCAATTTGTTGATATAAGTCAGAATTTATTGCATCCCTGAAGAATGGAAGTGACCAACCCGGCGTACTCCAAATATAAAAGTTCAGACGTTCCGATAAGCCTCTTGTAAATGAATTATAAGTCTGATTGTTTTCCAATGTCTCCTGTAAGACGTTGGCCCGAAGAAATTGCCCGAGCGACTCATAAGATGCGCCCATAATCAGACAGTTGTCGTAAACCGTAAAATAGTCCGTCTTCACGCCGGAAAAAATATCGCCAAAAACCCTTTTCCCAAAGTCGCTTACAGGCGTTTTATAAATTTTGAAAACTGTCTCTTTATCAATCTTATAAAAGCTTGAATTTCCGGTGGATTTACGCTTTTTATTTTTACCGGCTGAAACGGTCAGCGGAATCATTGCACTTTCCAGCTTATTTCCATTGGTAGCCTGCAACACGAGAAATTTGTTTTCATCCTTTAAAACAGAATCGGGACGCGTAAAAACTATAGCCGCAGCCCCGTTGAGATTATCAATCACAATCTTTTGCAGATCAACCTTATATAATGAATCGATCTCTTTTAAGGAATTTTTGTACGCTACAAGCCCATTCCTGCGATCGAGCAGGTTTTCGTAATCATCAAAAAACTGTGCGTTGTCGCTGATCACAAAGCTCATAAAAAAAGATGTTTTCGCAGGGAAAATCCTGGGAAGATTGAATGTATCTGCTTTTTGATGAAGAAAAATTCCTAGATAATTGTTTAATGAATCGCCAGGAAAACTGAATCCATTGAATAACAATTCACTGTTTTTTTGCGTCAGGTCTATTTCCGACCATTCAGCCAGTTTAGACGATCCTTTTAGCTGATCCCAAAAGGTCCCGGAAAAAAGCGAGTGCGAAAATTGAAATAATTTTTTGTGATTGAGATAGATATTGAGATCAATATTATCAGTTGCAGTTTTGTTGGCTTTTTTAAAGAAAGAATTTCCATGCGCCAACGGAGTCTCAAGTTGCCTGACTGCTTGTGAAACTATTTGGCTATCGGCACCGGCAAGGAAAATACCCCGGTGGATGGCGGTAAAATAATGATGATCACCCTGATTCCAAGTGAAGCATGAAAGATCGGCTGAACCAACCTTCGCTTGTTCGACGGTTGCACCTTTTCGGAAAAAAAAATTCTCAACAAGCTCCGTCAAAGCTCTTTTTTCGGCAAGACTAGACAATTCTACCAGACTGAGATTCCAGAAATGGTCCTTTTCTCCGCCAAACATAATCGTTAAATCTTTATCATTAAATGAGTTCTTCGCTTCCGGATAAGTTTTGAAAAGTGAATCCGCAAAAACTAATTGTTGATATAGGCTTGCGACTCCCGGAAAATCAGAATACGCTTTCCATATAGGATTGCTCAGCGATCTGTCTGTGTAATTGCCAAGATGTTGAACCCGAACAATAACCGACACGTTTTCAGGTACCGCATTAAATGCAGAAGTTCCGAAATATTTTGCTTCACGGGTGAAAAAATACCACCCAGCTAACAAGGCTGATATCAAGACGATAGTTATACCAATTAAAATTTTCTTACCCATTAATCCGTGTGATTTTTGGTTCCAGATATACTGTAAATATAAAGGTTTAACAGCAATTCGGGCATTAAAAAAGATTATAACTTAATCAAATATAATACAAAACCGCAGTGCAAATCTTATCTACTGTAATTTAACCTCTGAAGCATCAACCAGTTTATATAACTTATCGGAACGTCTTAGTTTAGTTGAGACCGGTATCGAACACAAAATACCTTTTTGTGCCTCATCTATAGCAACAAGACCAACTCTGATTTCTTCCACAATTAGTTGGACCAATCCGGTACTGGGACCGCTAATAATAACTTCATCACCCAATTTTAAACTGCCTGTTTCCAGTTTTATTTCTGCCACCCCAAGATTTGAAAAATAATTGGTCACTTTTCCGGTGTAAATCTTCCTTTTCGTGGCCATCGAACCATAATTGCTGCTCCACTCACCAAGACGCTGCCCAAGGTAGTAACCATCCCAGAAACCCCGGTTAAAAACCGAAGCCAACTTTTCGTCCCAAACCGCTATCTTCTCTTCAACAAATGTTCCATCAAAGTAAGCATCAACAGCTTCATGATAGCACCCGACAACTGTCTTTACAAATTCAGGACTTCGGGCCCGTCCTTCGATCTTCAGAATGGTAACCCCTGAATCAAGTATTTTATTTAAAAAATGGATCGTTTTCAGGTCTTTTGGCGACATAATATATTCGTTATCAACCTCAAGTTCACGACCCGTTTCCTTATCTGTAATGATGTAGGCGCGCCTGCAGGCCTGCATACACGATCCACGATTTGCCGACGAATGAGTTTCATGAAGCGAAAGATAACACTTGCCCGAGATGGCCATACACAATGCGCCATGGACAAACATCTCGAGACGAACCCGGTTCCCTGAAGGTCCCCGGAGATCGTTGTCCTTGATTTTCTGAGCAATATTACAAACCCTGCCAAGATTCATCTCGCGGGCAAGTACCATTACATCAGCAAACTGCGAATAAAATTTTACTGCTTCATAATTGGTGATATTCACCTGTGTTGATATATGAACCTCAACACCCAACTCGCGACATTGCTGAATGACCGACATATCTGCTGCAATCACAGCTGTAACTCCGGCATCTCGTGCAGCAACTAAAACCGCAGATAGGGTTGAGAATTCCTCGTCAAAAACCTCCACATTTACAGTCAAATAGCTCTTCACACCTGCCTCTTTACATCTGCGTGCAATCTCGCGAATATCCTCAAGGGTAAAATTATTAGCCGAACGTGCTCTCATATTCAAATGCTCGACCCCAAAATAAACCGACCCGGCTCCTGCTTGTATCGCTCCCATTAAAGACTCATACGAGCCAACCGGAGCCATTATTTCAACATCTTCTCTTCTCATATCTTCAATAAATCAGGACAAAGGTACAATATCGAGTCTAAATTCTGAATTTTGTTCGATAAACAAAATAGAGTGTGTATATTTGGCCTATACGGAATCAATCATTAAATTTTATACAATTTATTTAATATGAGATACTTATTACTAACCCTAACGATCCTTACCTTTTCGTTTACTATTGTTCCCAACAAAACGGATAAAGACTATTACGAAGAAAAATACCGACCTCAATACCACTTCACACCCGAAAAAAACTGGATGAATGATCCAAACGGACTTGTCTATTATGGTGGGGAGTATCATCTTTTTTATCAGTACAATCCAAACGGAAAGGAATGGGGATATATGCACTGGGGCCATGCCGTAAGTAAAGATATGATCCGATGGCAACACCTCCCTATTGCTATTACTCCTGATGAAGATTCGAAAGATAAAAATCACGCCACGGCATTTTCGGGTTGCGCGATTGTAGACGAAAAGAACACAACGGGATTGCAACAAGGTGATGAGAAGACACTTCTTATTTTTTACACAAGCTTCGAGTGTGGGCAACGGCTCGCTTACAGTAATGACAAAGGCCGCACCTGGAAAAAATATGATAAAAATCCATTGATCCCATTTGAAAAAGATGATGCCCGCGACCCAAAAGTATTTTTTCACCAACCATCCGGAAATTGGGTAATGGCACTTTACCGCAGGCCTGATGGTGATGAAGCAAAACAGGGAATTTCGATATACACTTCCAAAAACCTAATTAACTGGGAATTGCAAAGTCATACAACCGGTTTTTTTGAATGTCCTGATTTGTTTGAACTTCCGCTTGACGGCAACAAGGAAAAATCAAAATGGGTATTGCTTGGAGGTGACGGAGCCTATATGGTAGGCAGTTTTGATGGAAAGAAGTTTAGTCCCGAATCCAAAAAGAAAATTCTCGATTACGGAAAGAATTTTTATGCCACACAGACCTGGTCGAATCAACCGGAAGGCAAATTGATCCAGATTGCGTGGATGAAAGGAGGCGAATATCCAGAAATGCCATTTAACGGTCAGATGACTTTCCCTTGCGAATTATCATTGCGAACAACAAAATCTGGTCCTACACTTTGCAAAAAACCCATCGATGGAATCGCCACTTTACATGACAAAGAACTGATTAAGAAAGAGAAAAACATTATTCCGGGAATTAAAGGGAATTTAATCGGAGGAATTTCCGGTGAAGCTATTCATATCAAAGCGAAATTTAACCCAAAAAGTTCTGACGGATTTGGATTCATGATAAGAAACGGTAAAAAAGTATTAGGGACAGAAATAAGATACGATTCGAACAAGAAAATGCTTGATTGTCTTGGTGGCCAGGCCCTTGTTGAACCAATAGGAGGATTCATTCAACTTGAGGTACTCATTGACAGGGCTTCGATAGAAATATTTGCAAATGATGGCGAAGTTGTGTTAAGCAGCTGTTTCACGCCTGCTAAAGGAGATGACGAACTAACATTGTGGACACAAGGTGGAGAGTTATTCGTGGATTCGATTTCGGTTTATGAATTAAAATCAGCATGGAAAGTAAAATAAATTAAATTCTGATCGGACGATGAATATCGACTACCATATGCATACAAACTTATCCGATGGGCACAACACCCACGAGGAGATGGTTCTGTCTGCAATCGATAAAGGGTTTGATGAAATTGGATTTTCGGATCATTTCTGCATCAAACAACCCTGCAAATGGGCAGTCGGCGCCGAGTCTATCGGTTTATTGGATGAGAAGATTTCAGAAATGAGAGCAAAATATGGCGACAGGATTAATATTCTTTTCGGCATTGAAGTCGACTATTTTGCCGACAGACAGAAGGAGATACGGGAATCTTTACAACCGTTTAATTTTGACTACGTTTTGGGATCAGTTCATTTTCTTGATGACTGGAATTATGATACAGATAAAAGCCGATACGAAGAGTTCAGCAACGATTTCCTTTATGAATGGTATTTTCGTGAACTTCAGAATGCTGCAAAATCCAGACTGTTTGACATCATGGCACACCCCGATCTGATTAAGAAATTCAGGATCTGGCCTGAAACCTCGAAAAAACGATTATTTGAAGAGACTGCCCGCATTTTTGCAGAATCGGGGGTTGCCTTCGAAATAAATACAAGTGGCAATGATCGTCCATGCGGAGAGTTTTTTCCAGGGAATGAATTCTGGAAGCATTCTGCAAATCGGGAGTTCCGGTTGCCTTTGGATCCGATTCCCATGCAAAAGAGCAGATCGGACGTCATTTTGATGAAGCAAGAACAATACTTAAGCAAATTGGTTATAATAATATAACCCGATTCCGAAACCGAAAAAGAACAATTGTAACAATTTAATGCTTAGCAATTAGAGTTTAATGAAAATTTAAAAATCAGGTTAAAAAGTGATTTGCTTCTTAACAACGTTTGTTGTTAGCCGGATAGTAGACATCACATTGGGTTTTATCCTTACATTTGCATCTTAAACAGTTAGTAATTTTTGATTTCCTTAAATGGCTGATTTAAAAAACAATTTACTCGAAAATATAGATTATCCCGATGATCTGAGGAAACTAAAGGAAACACAACTTCCCGAGGTCTGTGCTGAATTAAGGGAATTTATCATCCGTGAAGCTGCAATCAATCCCGGACACCTGGGGGCAAACCTCGGTGTTGTTGATCTGACGGTTGCCCTTCACTATGCCTACAATACACCCTACGATCAGCTCATCTGGGACGTAGGTCACCAGGCTTACAGCCATAAAATTCTGACAGGTCGCCGAAAGACTTTCGCAACCAACCGTTTATACAAAGGGATCAGTGGTTTTCCTAAAATGGCAGAGAGTGAATATGATTCATTTGGTGTCGGGCACTCGTCCACCTCCATCTCTGCAGCCCTTGGTATCGCAGTTGCATCAAAACTCAAGGGAGAAAAGGATCGGAAAGTGATCGCGGTGATCGGTGACGGTTCCATGACAGGCGGATTGGCTTTCGAAGGATTAAATAATGCCGGTGCATCAAATGCCGATATCCTTGTAATCCTGAATTATAATAACATGTCGATCGATCCCAATGTAGGAGCGATCAGCAAGTATTTTGTCCAGATGCAAACCTCTCCGACTTACAACAGCTTGAAAACAAGGATATGGAAAATTCTTGGGGAGATCTATGGCGTGGGATCCACTGCCCGAAGAGTACTCCAGAAACATCAGCAGGCGTTAAAATCGGTTGTTTTCAGAGAAAGTAATATCTTCGAATCATTCGGGTTCCGCTATTTTGGTCCTGTTGACGGACACGATGTAATTGGCTTAGCAAAAATATTTAACGATCTAAAGGCAATACCTGGACCTAAAGTTCTTCATGTTGTTACAAAAAAAGGGAAAGGCTTTACCCCTGCCGAAAATGATGCGACTAAATGGCACGCTGCCCCCGGGAAATTTGACGTTAACACAGGCGAAGTATTCACTACAATATCAGATATTCCGGAATCACCTAAATATCAATTTGTTTTTGGAAAAACAATTATTGAACTGGCAATATTGAACGAAAGAATTGTCGGTATTACGCCTGCAATGCCTTCGGGTTGCTCGCTAAATATGATGATGAAGGTATTCCCCAAAAGAGCTTTTGACGTAGGAATTGCGGAGCCACATGCAGTTACATTTGCAGCGGGGCTTGCAGCCGGCGGGATGTTACCTTTTGTCAATATCTACTCTTCATTTATGCAACGATCTTACGATCAGATTATTCATGATGTCGCGTTGCAAAATCTTAATGTTGTCCTTTGCATGGATCGCGCAGGGCTCGTTGGTGCTGACGGTGCCACGCATCATGGAATATTCGATCTTGCTTTTATGAGGAATATCCCGAATATGACCGTTTCTGCCCCTATGGACCAGGTAGAGTTGCGTAATTTGATGTACACAGCACAACTTCCGAACAAGGGGCCTTTTAGTATCCGCTATCCTCGAGGAAATGGCCCCATCGTTGACTGGAAAAGAGAATTCCAGGAAATACCAGTTGGAAAAGGAAGAAAAATTAGTGATGGTAATGATCTTGCTATACTCTCAATTGGTCATGCAGGAAATTTTGTGGTCGAAGCTTATACGATTTTGAATAACGAAGGAATCACCTTTTCGCATTACGATATGCGTTTTGTGACACCAATCGATGAGGAGATCCTGGATAAAGTTGCATCAAAATTCGATACCATCATTACAGTCGAGGATGGAGTAATTGAAGGTGGCTTTGGCAGTGCAGTCAGCGAATATTTTACCCCTTCAGACAAAAACATCGCAATCACACGGTTAGGAGTTCCAAACCGATTTATTGAACACGGTTCGCAGGAAGAGTTACACCACGAATGTGGATTCGATACAGAAGGGATTTGTAAAACAGTTCGTGAACTCATTCTGTGCCGGCAAAAATCACAGATCCTTGGCTGACCCTTGAAATTAGAGAATAGGAGAATAATAAGAAGGTACGAAGAGGAGAAATTGAGAATTTTGCATTACAAATGTGCTGGTTTTCACCTTTCGGCTTTTTACTTTAACCTTAAAAATATTTTCTCGGTTGTATTATAAATTTTTATACTTTTGCAAAGCTTAAAAAAAGGGGAACGCTATGAACTACCTTTCACAATATACCATTCCGTTTTCCGGCCTTAAAGAGGGAAAGCATTTATTTGACTTTTCAGCAGACAAACGATTTTTTGCCGGATTCGAGGAGAGTGAGATTGAAAAAGGGAGTGTCAGTATCCAGGTTGAACTGGAAAAACGGACCACTTATCTGAGGTTGAAATTTATGATTAAAGGTGAGGTTGAATTGATTTGCGACCGATGTCTTGAACCTTATTTACAGCCGATTGAAAGCAGCAACCTCATGTTGGTGAAGTTTAGCGAAACAGAAACCGACGATGGTGATGAAGTAATTTATATCCATCCGGGAGCTTATCAGGTTGAAGTTGCAAAGTTGATTTATGAATTCGTCGTTTTAAGTATCCCGATCAGGCATGTTCATCCTGATGATAAGGAAGGAAATAGCCTTTGTGATCCGGAGATGCTTCGAAAATTAGATGAATACAAAGCTACCGATTTACCGGAAAGTAGTCCGATAGATCCAAGGTGGAACGATTTGAAAAATATTATTGGTAATTAAAGTAAAGATTATTAAAAATGGCACATCCAAAGCACAAACATTCCAAGACGAGAAGAGATAAACGCAGAACACATGACAAAGCGGTTCCTGCAACTTTAGCTACTTGTTCGAACTGCGGCGCAACTGTGAAATATCACACAGTATGTCAAGACTGCGGTTACTACAGAGGTAAACTGGCAATCGAAAAGAGCGAAGTCGTTTAATTTCCTGCTTCCGGCTCTTCAACTTATTGTTATTAACAATCAAGCATTTAAAATCCCTCAGGGGATTTTTTTGCAATGTATTGATGTATATTGCATTGGTATTGCGTAAATTGCGATCATTATTAATGCTTTTAAATTACACTAAAAATGTCAATAATGTCGAAACCAATTATCAATGAGGTTAAAGCGTTGAACACTTTTGCGCAGGATACAAAAATCATCGGGGACATTGAATCTGATGGAGACATCCGCATGGATGGAGCTATGGAGGGTAAACTCAACTGTAAAGGCCGGGTAGTGATCGGCCCTGAGGCACGTATTATAGGGACAATCAATGCCCAGAATGCTGAAATCCTAGGCAATGTTGAAGGAGAAATAAATGTGATCGATTTGCTTACATTGAAATCGACAGCTGTAATTACAGGTGATTTACTCATGGGTAAATTATCAGTTGAACCTGGTGCCCGATTTACAGGCAATTGCAAAATGAACGGTAGCGAGAAGAGCCTTCCTGATTTGGAATAACATTTTTCAGAAAGGAATTTATCAACTTTCTATCATAAATTTACAAAAAGAGCCGAAAGGAGAATATATCCTTTCGGCTCTTTTTGTTTTTCCGGTTGCCTTTTAATTGTTAATTTCGTACGTTACAGCGATCGTAAGAACTTTTACCTAATTGATCAGCGTTAATTTATTCATATTGAGCCAATTAGTAATAGTATTTCATCAGACTTAAACCTTCAATTCATTACCTATGAATAACTTAAATAGCATGGTTGCCTTTTTTGAAGCAGCTTTTCGCGAAGAGATACAGTCGATCGGGCAAACAGTACCCCAAAAATTGTATGAACCGGTTGCCTACTCGTTAATGATTGGCGGGAAACGGCTCCGTCCTGGTTTAATGCTACATGCAGCTTCAATGTTTTCAAAATCGGTTGATCATGTATTGTCCGCGGCTATGGCAATTGAAATCTTCCATAACTTCACCTTGCTCCACGATGACATTATGGATAAGGCTGATGTGAGACGCAGTTTGCCTACTGTCCACAAAAAATATAACGACAATGTTGCCATTCTTAGCGGTGATGCAATGTGCATCCTGGCATTTAAGTACTTTTCAAAAGGAAACGATGCAAGGGTGCATGAATTGCTTCCATTATTTACGACAACAGCCCTTGAAGTCTGCGAAGGGCAGCAATTCGACATGGATTTCGAAACACGAGATAATGTAACTGTGGAAGAATATCTCGAAATGATCAGGCTTAAAACCGCAGTACTCATAGCAAGCAGTCTCAAAATCGGAGCCTTGCTTGGCAATGCCAAACAAACCGACGCCGATCTGCTTTACGAATATGGCATCAATGTTGGTCTGGCCTTTCAATTGCAGGATGATTGGCTTGACGTATATGGCGATCCGGATGTATTCGGGAAAAAGAGAGGTGGCGACATCTGTGCCAACAAAAAGACTTATTTATTACTGAAGGCTTTAGAGATAAGCGATCAACTGACACTGCAGCGTCTGAATCAATGGCTTCTGAAACTTGATTTTGATGAAGAACAGAAAATTGCCGCGATCACAGCCATTTACGATAAGACAGGCGTTAGCGAAGCCACGCAGGATCTGATGCGAAGTTATCATGACAAAGCACTTATCGCACTCGAAAAAGTTGCCATTCCATCAAATATTAAAAACACGCTGACAGCTTTCGCGGGTGAAGTAATGGAAAGGATCAAATAAGCCTATCTTTGTACCCGTTAAAATAATGATTGGAATTATAAATACGCAAGTTCTCTTATGAAGGTTATCGATATCATTCAACAATCGGAGAAAACTGTTTTCTCCTTTGAATTATTACCACCACTGAAAGGTCAGAAACCAGACAAATTATATCGGACAATTGATGAACTGATTGAGTTTAATCCTCAGTATATCAATATCACAACGCATCGAGACGAAGTAGAATTCCGGGAATTACCTGGTGGATTGATGCAGAAAAGAATTGTTCGGAAACGTCCCGGAACTGTGGCCATTGCAGCAGCAATTCAAAACGCTTACAATATTCCTGTAGTTCCTCATGTCGTTTGCGGCGGATTTACCAAAGAGGAAACCGAAAATATACTTCTTGACCTTAATTTTCTGGGAATTAAAAATGTACTTGCACTTCGGGGCGATGGGCTAAAATCTGAAAGTTTTTTTAATCCGGAACGTGAAGGACATTCACATGCAAAGGAGCTGGTGGAACAAATTGTCAACCTTAGACAAGGAAAATACCTGGATCCGGAAATCAAAAACACGGCAGAACTGGATTTCTGTATTGGGGTTGCCGGTTATCCTGAGAAACATTTTGAAGCCTCCAACATCGATATTGACCTACTCAACCTGAAAGAAAAAGTGGATGCTGGTGCCGATTATATTGTGACCCAGATGTTTTTCGACAACCAGAAATACTATGACTTCGTCAGCCGATGCAGAGCGATTGGAATTACTGTACCGATTATTCCGGGGATCAAACCATTGGCAATGATGAACCAAATTACAGTTTTACCTAAACTTTTCAGTATCGACATTCCGGAAGCGTTTGCCCGCGAAGTCCGCAAATGCAAAACCAACGACGAGGCAAGAGCTGTAGGTACGGAATGGGCAATTGAGCAATCGCGCGACTTGATTGCGCACAAAGTCCCATGCCTTCATATTTACACCTATGGAATCTCGGACAACACAAGACAAATTGCCAAAGCGGTGATCTAAATTTGCTGAATATCAGCAAGAATTGAATTTTAACAACAGTATATCATGGCATTAAAAATAGGTGACAAAGTAAGATTTCTCAACGAAGTTGGTGGTGGTCGAATTACTTCAATAATAAGTGAAGATATTGTAAATGTTGAGACGAACGATGGATTTGAGGTTCCAACACGGGTTAGTAACCTGATCGTTGTTAACTCTCCTGATATTTACGAGAGCGGAAGAACGCGGAATACAGTTGCGGCACCAAAACCTGCTCCGGCACCAGAAAAAAAAGCTGTAAAACCAGAGGAACCCTGGTTCTCTGACAAAAACCAGCTTGCTACCAAGGAACAACCACAATATCTTTTCGTGCTTGTTCCCGAAATTCCGGCCAACCCACCAATCGGAAATATTTCAATGTACCTTGTTAATAATTGTAACGATACCCTGCTTTTCAGATTTGCACAAAAAAACAAATATAACTATGAGACAATTTCTACCGGATCATTGAGTCCCAATTCAAAAACATATCTTGGCCTAATTAAACCTGAAATGATTGCGGAATTGCCAGTTTATTGTTTTCAATTACTGAACTTCAGGAAGCGGTCAAAAGAGTTGGAACCTTTTATGCAAAAGGAAATTACACTTTCAGCTGTTAAATTCTACAAACAAAACTCCTTTGTGACAACAAAGCTTTTTAAAGTGCCTGTCATGTTGTTTCAAATAAATGAGAATCCGCTTAAAGCAGAAATTGAGAAACTAACTGAACACGATTTTCAGAAAGCAACTGCAATGAAAGAGCCGGTAAAAAAGGAACAACCTGTTGCACTTCCAAATCCTAATTTAGTTGAAATTGATCTTCATATTCATGAGCTACTTGACAATCACAATAATCTGACAAATACCGATATGGTCAATGTCCAGATGAAAAAATTTCACGAAGAGATGGATAAAGCAATTAAGACGGATGTCAAGAAAATAGTATTTATCCATGGGGTTGGAAACGGCACGCTCAAAAATGAACTGCGACGCGAACTACAGCGAAAATATGCGAAGTATAGTTTCCAGGATGCATCCTTCCGCGAATATGGTTATGGTGCTACAATGGTAATTATCAGAAAATAAGCAAAAAGAGTTATAAGTTTAAAGTGATGAGAGATGACCGACAAAAAGTTCATCTCTCATCCCTTTTTCATTTTTAATTCTTCATTTCCAAATATCTGAGCGAATCATCCGCCGGCCTTTTTTGCCTTATATCCTTCGGTAATTAATATTTCCATTATACGATCTCGAAAATCACCTTGTATCAGGATTTCTCCCTCTTTTACGGTTCCTCCTACCCCACACTTGGATTTTAATTTTTTCCCCAGCTCCTTCAGATCATCTTCCAATCCAATAAAACCTGAGATTAAGGTCACTTTTTTACCTGCACGCTGCTTTTTATCGAGCAACACCTTCAAATTTTGCTGGGAAGGTTTAAGCGTTTCCCGATTCTGATCCTCAGAATTATAGTTATATTCGAAGCTGTCGGCTGTCGAGTAGACAATCCCATCACGGGATTTACTGTTTTGCTGGTTCGACATATGCATCTATTTATATATTTACGATTCAATTGTTTACAAATAACAAAACTAATACAGTTACGCGTTAACACCTTTTAAAACGCCAAATTTCAGAAATTTAAAATTAGCAAATTTTAGAGATTCTCATGATCTGAAATGTAAGTGAAATCCGGCAAATCAATAATCATTCTAATTTAGGTACCGTTTTACCTACCAATTCATTAATTTTTTACAAATTTGCGACACAGAAAAAACAGCTATAGGGAGTAACGAAAGTAATCTATTTCGTCAACTTTTAAAGTTACGGTACCTCTTTTGAACCCCATCTGTTAGTCATTGATTTTCAATAAAAAAAATTCTTATTAATGAATAAGATCCTCGAGAAAGAGTATTTTTCAGATAAGGTGGTTAAGCTGGTTGTCGAAAACCCTTTGATTGCCAAATCCAGAAAACCGGGTAATTTCGTCATGTTGCGTATTGGTGAGGATGGCGAAAGATTTCCATTAACCATTGCAGGAGCTGATCCTGTGAAGGGAACCATCACATTAGTCGTCCAGATCATGGGTGTCAGTTCATCAAAACTGGTGGCTCTTGAGGTTGGGGAATCCATTACAGACCTTGTAGGCCCACTTGGCAAACCAACGCACATCGAAAATATCGGAACAGTTTTGGCAGCAGGCGGCGGCGTAGGTGTAGCACCACTCCTCCCAATAGTTGAAGCATTTAAAAAAGCCGGTAACCGCGTAGTTACGGTAATTGCAGCCCGAAATAAAGATCTTATCATTCTGGAAGATGAGGTGCGCAAATGGTCTGATGAATTGATTGTGATGACCGATGACGGATCACATGGTCGTCAGGGATTGGTAACAGTCGGTATGGAAGAGATCATTAAACGCGAGAAAGTGGATGAGTGTATCGTCATAGGGCCAGCCATTATGATGAAATTCGCATCGATACTGACAAAAAAATACAATATTCCGACGCAGGCCAGCTTAAATTCGATCATGGTTGACGGAACAGGAATGTGCGGAGCCTGTCGTGTAACGGTGGGCGGAAAAACAAAGTTCACCTGTGTTGACGGCCCTGAATTTGATGCCCATCAGGTCGATTTTGATGAAATGCTAATGCGACTGGGTGGCTACTCCCAGGAGGAGAAAAAGGCAAACGAAATTTATTCACAAAACCTTTAACTTTAAGGTAAATGTCATTAAACCCCGAATACCTCAAGGAGGAAAGGAACCAGGAGTGGAGAGCAATACTGCGTTCGAAAACGAAAAACAAAGATCGGATATTGATACCACGGGTAAAAATGCCCGAGTTGGCTCCCGAAATAAGGGTCAAATATCAGGATCGTGAAGTGAACATGGGACTTGAACCCGAACAGGCACAGAAAGAAGCAACGCGATGCATGGATTGTTCAAATCCTACGTGCATCGAAGGGTGTCCTGTAAACATTAACATTCCCAAATTCATAAAGTACATCGAAGAGGGCGAAGTTCTTAAAGCAGCTGCAACTTTGAAGGAAACAAATGCACTACCAGCAGTTTGCGGTCGCGTTTGCCCCCAGGAGAAGCAGTGCGAGGCGAGATGCTTCTACGTTGATAAACTGGATAAACAGGCAGTTGCAATTGGACACCTGGAGCGGTTTGCTGCTGATTTCGAACGGAATTCAGGTGTCAGTAACATCCCGGAAACAGCAAAGCCTAACGGCATCAAAGTTGCCACAGTTGGTTCAGGACCTTCTTCACTCTCGTTTGCCGGCGACATGGTTAAATATGGTTACGATGTAACCGTTTTTGAAGCGTTGCACGAAATCGGCGGAGTATTAAAATATGGGATTCCCGAATTCAGACTTCCGAATTCAGTTGTTGATTTTGAGTTGGAAAACCTCCGGAAAATGGGGGTAAAATTCGAAACCAATTTCATTGTAGGTCGTACTGCATCATTTGATGATCTGAAAGAAGCGGGTTACCAGGGTTTTTTTATTGGTAGCGGTGCCGGACTTCCACGATTTATGGAAATACCAGGTGAAAACTACAATGGAATACTCTCCTCAAACGAATACCTGACACGTGTAAACCTGATGGGTGCTTCGACCAGTAATACTGATACACCAGTTTTGCACGGTAAGAATGTAGCTGTAATCGGTGGTGGAAATACTGCCATGGATTCAGTCAGAACTGCATTGCGTCTTGGTGCCGAACGCGCTATGATTATCTATCGCCGATCGGAAGCCGAAATGCCTGCACGAATCGAAGAAGTACACCATGCGAAAGAAGAGGGTGTCGAATTTATGACACTTTGCAATCCGCTGGAGTATTTTGCCGACGAAAAAGGTCGTGTAAAAGGAATGAGACTCAACAGAATGGGTCTTGGTGAACCTGATGCTTCGGGCCGCCGGCGGCCAATGCCGATTGAAGGATCTGAATTTGATCTCGATGTCAACCTGGTAGTTGTTGCTGTTGGTGTTTCGCCAAACCCATTGGTTCCTTCATGCCTTCCCGATCTGAAAGTTACGAAATGGGGAACAATTGTTGTGGACGAAGATAAAATGCAATCGTCAATTTCGGATATGTTCGCCGGTGGCGATATTGTTCGTGGTGGTGCAACAGTCATTCTCGCAATGGGTGATGGCAGAAAAGCGGCAGAAAATATGCATCAGTTTTTACAAAAGAAATCGAATAATTAACTCAATAAACTTGAAGATGACGAATCTTAATGTCAAATATCTGGGACTTGATCTTAAGAACCCGATTATAGCCGGAAGCAGCGGACTTACCAATTCAATTGAGAATCTGAAAGCCATTGAAGCAGCAGGTGCAGGTGCGGTAGTATTGAAATCGATATTCGAGGAGGAAATTTATCTTGAATTTGCGCATGAGTTCAGTAAACTCGGCCCAATGGATAATAACCTTGAATTCCTCGATTATTACGATTATCAAATCAAGAAGGACAACCTCAAACGTTACCTTTCTTTGATTAAGGATGCGAAGAAGGAATTGACAATACCTGTTATTGCCAGTATTAATTGCCTTACAGCACATGAGTGGGGGTTTTTCGCAAAGAAAGCTGAAGATGCAGGGGCAGATGCTCTGGAGTTGAATATGTTTATTCTACCATCGAATTTATCACAGACAAGCCACGACAACGAGAGTATGTATTTTGATATTGTCTCGCGTATCGCTGCAAAAGTTAAAATTCCAATTTCTCTGAAAATAAGCCCCTATTTTTCAAACTTGGGCGGCGTTATCAGGGATCTTTCGTTTTCCGAGATCAAAGGGCTGGTATTATTTAACAAGTTTTACAGCCCGGATGTTGACATCGAAAAACAGGAAATCGTCAGTTCTGATGTCTTAAGTCACAACAGCGATTATAAACTCTCACTCCGATGGATTGGAATGATGGCGAACCGTGTGAATAGCGACCTTTCTGCTTCAACAGGGGTTCACGACTGGCAGACTGTAGTAAAGATGCTGCTTGTTGGCACCACATCCGTTCAGGTTGTTTCAGCACTCTATCAGGATGGTTTTCCTGTTATCACAGGCATGATTAAAAATCTCGAAAAATGGATGGAAGCAAATAACTATGCTTCAATAGCTGATTTTAAAGGAAAACTGAGTATGGATAACTCGACCAATCTTGCAGAATACGAAAGGGTGCAATTTATGCGTCATTTCGGAGAATATAAATAAAATCACCGGGATACACTCGTTTAGATCCAGTTTGGATCTGCAGTCCCCGGAATTAAAATCATTAAAACAGACCGACTTCCGCACAGGTTGTCGGTTTATTTTTTGATGTTGTAGAATCTAAGTAGCTCCTCTCACTTTTTTATTGTTATTTTGCGTTTATATTAAATGGTTCATCATGACCCGAAAAGGAGGAACAATGCGCACTATATCAATTATTTCAACTTTATTTTTGCTTTTTTCAATTTGTTTTACCCTGTCTGCTCAGCAAAAATCAGCTGGCGAAAAGGTAATAATTGGAGGTAAAACCTACATGCTCTATACTATATTAAGTGGCGAAACCTCGTATTCGATTTCCAAAAAATTTGGGATTACGATTGATGAGTTAAATACTATAAATCCTGAAACAAAAGATCGATTAAATGCTGGTCAGACCATTAAAATTCCGGCAACTAAAAATGAAGTAAAGCCTATTACTGCAAACGGATCACAAAAAGAAGAAAGCAATGATCATCTTTACACGTTTTATTCAGTCCGTAAAAAAGACACCGTTTTTTCGATCGCACAAAGAAGCGGGATCACCTCCGAAGATATCTATCAGTATAATCCACAGGCAAGAGATGGCATAAAAGAAGGTGAAGTACTGAAAATACCGAAACCATTGACTTCCGAAAATGAGTCAAAGGCAATTACTATTGAAAACCAGCAGTTAGTTAAACACGTAGTCAGACGAAAGGAAACGCTTTTCTCAATTGCCCGAAAGTATAACACCACTCAGGAGGAAATTTTAAAAGCAAATCCAACCGTAAAAGGCGGCTTATTAAAAGGAACTGTTTTAATTATCCCGAAGGCTTCAAATGCACCCGTCTTTCCGAAAAACCAAAAAGAGGCATCAAAATTCAGCGAATACCGGATTATCAATGGCGATAACTATTATCAACTTGAAAAGCGATTTGGAGTTTCAAAAGAAGAGCTTGAACTGCTAAACCCCACACTTAAAGATGGTTTTAAATTAGGATTGGTCATCAAAGTTCCACAAAAAGAATCGCTGGATGCTAATGCAGAAAATCAATCTGGAAATAATTTATCTGTTGGCGCATCAAAATTTTCAAACAACAACACGGATAAGACCTTCCAAATCGGAATTTTTCTCCCTTTCTGCCAAAATCTGAACGATTCTTCAAAAATCGTTCAACGTACAGCCAGTTTTTTAGAGTTTTATTCCGGAGTTTTGCTTGCTACAGAGAAGATTACAGAAGCGGGAATGAAGGCAAAGCTTTATACTTACGATACTTTTCAGGACAATAAAGTGGTGGATAAACTCGTTAAAAAACCTGAGTTTCTGTCTCTCGATCTGATTATTGGACCTGTATATCCCGAGAATCAAAAGGTTGTTGCAGAATTGAGTGCGAAAAATCGAATACCGATGATTTCACCACTATCGTCTGACAGCCGGTTTGTATCAACTACTTCAGGTTACTATCAGATTAATCCGGGCAAGAAGCTTCGCCTTATAGGTACTGCGGACTATATTGCAGATAAATTTGCGGGGCAAAACATTGTCGTGCTCAATCATGGTGCAAATTATGGAGATGAAAAACTGATTATTGACAGATTGCACCAGAAACTTGGAACAGGGAAGTTACGTCAGTACAATGTTTGGGACGGAAGCACGACGGGTCTGGAAACACTTCTCAAACCGAATGTTGAAAATATTTTCGTTCTGACTGAAGGAAATGAAGCGAACGTAAGTGTGGCAATGACACGTCTGAACACAGTTTCAAAATCAAATAAAATTACGGTAATTGGTCTTCAGGAATACACAAAGATGCTAAGCATAGATATTGAGTACCTTCACAATATACGACTTCATTATTTGGCCCCTTATTTTATTGATTACGGGAATCCCCAGGTAAATATATTTATTGAAAAGTATCGTGCAGCCTATAACAGCGAACCAACTCAATACAGTTTTCAGGGATACGACATTGCGTTGCATTTTATGGCCTCTCTTGCCATGTCGGGTAAGAACTTCCCTGATACAAATGTTTCACCGGGTGTAGGTCTTCTACAGGCTGACTATAGTTTCCAAAAAGCCTCTGAATTTGGTGGCTATATGAACCGTACCCTTTATATCATTGAATATACTGACAATTACGAAGTGAAAACAACCGGAAAAATTCTAGGAGCAGTTGTTACAGATAATGGCGAAGTGAATGAAAAAAAAGTGTTGGAACAATAACGTTTAGGGAATTAATTTTAACCCGCTAATTGCAGAACTATCGTTCGGCCGAATAATAAGTGCCTGATTAAATAGCACTTTTGCTTCTACAAGTTTACTACTGTAGAGTTTTGACCACGCCAGCTTTATCACTGAGTCGTAGTCTAGCGGATAGATTCCTATTAGTCTTAAGATACAGCTTCTGTCATCCAAAAGTAAAAAGGCGAAGGATCTCTCCCCCGCCTTTCAAATATTTAATGATCTTAAGATCAAATAAACTCCGTCATCGACTTTTGAATCAAACCAATCGCTTCACGCATTTGAGCTTCCGTAATAATCAGCGGTGGCGTAAAACGGATTGTATGCTCGTGCGTTGGCTTTGCCAAAATGCCGTTCTCTTTCATTAAAAGGCACAAATCCCAGGCCTTTTTCCCATCATATGTCTTGATCTGTATAGCATTTAGTAACCCTTTTCCGCGAACTTCTTCTATAAGTGGTGACTTAAACGCCTGCATTTCGTCACGGAATATCTTTCCGATCAGGGTTGCATTTTCAGCGAGTTTTTCATTAAGCAGAACCTCAATGGCAGCAATTGAAACTTTCGCAGCAAGCGGGTTACCGCCATAAGTAGAACCATGCTCGCCGGGTTTAATGGTGAGCATTATCTCATCATCAGCCAGCACGCATGATACGGGGAGCATTCCACCCGAAATCGCTTTTCCGAGGACAAGTATATCAGGTCGAACATTTTCATGATCACAGGCAAACATCTTTCCCGTACGGCAAAGACCCGTCTGTACCTCGTCTGCCACAAAAAGGACATTGTATTTTTTACACAACTCCGCTGCTTTTTTTAAATAGCCATCACCCGGAACATAAACTCCGGCCTCGGCCTGAATCGGCTCTACCAAAAATCCGGCGGTATTAGGATGTTTCAATTCCCGCTCAAGTGCATCGATATCGTTATATGGAATATTGACAAAACCAGGTGTGAAAGGGCCGTAATCGCTATATGATTCGGGATCAGACGACATCGAGACGATTGTTATGGTCCGACCATGGAAATTCCCGTCGCAAACGACGATACGTGCTTCATTTTTAGGAATCCTCTTTACCTTGTATCCCCATTTACGGATCAGTTTAAGGGCTGTTTCGTCGGCTTCGGCACCTGAATTCATCGGCAAAACCTTATCGTATCCAAATTGCTTTGTGATAAACTCTTCCCATTCTCCTAAGACATTATTATAGAACGCCCGTGAGGTAAGTGCCAACTTTGCAGCCTGGTCAGTAAGTGCTTTTACAATTTTAGGATGACAATGGCCTTGATTTACAGCAGAATAAGCTGCCAAAAAATCGAAATAACGCTTCCCTTCAACATCCCAGACAAAAACGCCTTCGCCACGCTCCAAAACGACAGGAAGTGGGTGATAATTATGTGCGCCATAGCGGTTTTCTTTCTCGATATAATCTTTCGTCTGCATCATACAAGTATTTTAATTGGTTAATTTATACTTCACTTAAGAAGTTGGAAATCTATTTAATTTTAGGGATTCCAACAATGATAATTAACGGAATTTAAAATTTATATACTGTCCTTTATTGTCTTCTGTCTAAGGTTGCATGCCATTCAAGAGCTGCGATTAGCAATTAGCCAGCAACGAACCGCCAATTGCTTTTTATGCTTCAGAACCGAATCCCCAATTTCAGATTAATCCGCCGACCGGTCAGATAATTCGGAACTGCATGCATTTGATTTTTTATATCCGATATCCAGAAATAAGAAATGGTATTATTGATATCGAAAAGATTGTACAACTCAAAACCGATCCATGCACCTTTGATTCCAAACTTTTTTTCGTATTGATTACTATTTTTATTCTTGTCTATCAAATCCTTAGAAAAGCCTACATCAACCCGGCGATAAGGAGGCATTCTGAAAGTATCCATATAACGTTCGCCTTGCGGAGGACCGAAAGGCAAACGACTTCCATAAAATAGTGTCATGCTCATTTTTACAGAAGGATAACCGGGGAAATAATCCTGAAAAAAGAGACTGAAATTAACACGCTGGTCAGTCGGCCGTGGAATATAACCAGGATAAATCTTTTCTGTTCCGGTACCCGCCACATTCTCTTTTAAGTAAAAATCAGCGATGATATTCTCCTCAGTTTTCATCAATGAAAGGCTAGCCCACGATTGTGCGCCAGGTACAAATTCACCATTGATCTTAAAATCGATACCAGTAGCATAACCAATCGCTTGTTGATCCGGAATATAACGAATATTCAAATTGTCAATCTGATAGGGAATCAAATGGCTGAGAGACTTATACCATAATTCAGTAGTAAATCTGAACGGACGGTCAAAAGCAGAGAAAATCTGATCGTAACCGAGAAGATATTGTATTGACTTTTGTGCCTTCACCCCTTGCACGATTTGAGCTTTACGGTTCTTCAACTCCTTAAAAAATGGCATTTGCTGATAAACACCCCATGCAGCCCGGATGACATGGTTTCCGGATGTTCCAATTTTCCAGCCTGCTGATAAACGGGGACTAAATATCGTTTGTTGATTGTAATCCCAATATTGAATCCTCACTCCTCCGGCAATCGTCAATTCTCCGTTTTCGATAGCAGTCGTCCAATTATCCTGAATAAACCCCGAAAAACGATTTGAAACAACGGTATTGTTTCCTGATACATAGCGATATAATGTCAGCTGATCGGTACCGGAAGGCAGTGAATACCCTGTAGAATCGCGCATCTCCCATTCACTCACAACATCCGAAATTCGCTCGTGCTGGTATTTCAAGCCCCATTGAAGCTGATGACGGGCAGCCGAAAAAGTTCCCCGATGTTCAAAAGCCGAAACTCTTGCTTTCAGTGAATTCCGGGCATGATCAAGGTAAGCACCTGTCCCGACAACAATTGAACTGTCAGCATGATCCTGCGATTCAGGCACTTGATTAATATCACTCAAATAGTACTCGCCCAGGATATCAAAAGATTCCTTTTCTAATGAGAAAAAAGAACTAGCCTGAAATTTCAGGAACAACTTCTCATTTGGAGAATAGTCAGCTGCAAGCGCTCCCATGTAATTTTCGAATTTATCGCGCTCCTTACCATCGAAATAAACCAGAAATTCAAAAGGATTGGTTAAAGTACCGAACTTGGTTAACCGGGTTTCAGGTATAAATTGGAATGTATTGGAGGCATAGTTTCCAAGGAAGCCTAAAGAAAACCGCGAAGTGAACTTGTAATTCAGATAGGTCTGAACATCTGTAAACGAAGGGTTGTACTCCCCTTTTTTATCCAGCGTTCCCAATATATAGGCAGTATTTTTATAACGAATTCCAGTAAGGTGCGAAAATTTTCCTTTTGCAGCGTTCCCTTCGATATGAGCCGATGCCCCCAATGCGCCAATTTCAGCGGATGCACCGTTAGCTGATGGTTTACGGTAGGTTATATCGAGTACAGATGACATTTTATCACCATAGGAAGCATCAAATCCACCTGACGAAAAACCAATTGATGAGACCATGTCACTATTTATAAAACTTAGCCCCTCCTGCTCGCCCGATTTCACAAGGAATGGCCGGATGATCTCAATACCATTCACGTAAACGAGATTTTCGTCAAAATTTCCTCCCCTTACTGAATATTGTGAACTAAGCTCATTGTTATTACTTACGCCCGGAAGTGTTTTAATTAGCGTCTCGACACTTCCCGCCATTACCGGAAGTCTTTCAGTCAATTTTTGAGGAATCGACAGCAAGTTATTTTCTTCTTTCTTCCCTTCGACAACAATCTCCTGAATAGGTTGAAAAACAGGCTTCAATACTTGTGAAACAAATGAATCTTCAGATAGTAGGACCTCTCTTTCAAAAATTTCATAACCAACAAACGAAAAAATGATTACAATTGATTTTCCGGAAACTGGTGGAAGGGTAAATTCCCCAAGATTATTTGTTACAACACCTATCTTTGTTCCCTTGACCAAAACATTAACCATTTCAATGGGACGGCTTTCATTATCAACTACTTTTCCTTTCACTGAAACACCTGTCAGCTGACCGCATACCGGAAGTATGGATATCCAGAGATTTAATAGAATAGAAAATAACACTTTTGGCATTTATGTTCAGGCTAACGGTTAAATTCAAAATCAGAGTAAAAATACCTAATTAAGTGAAAGCGGCAACGCTCTTCGACTCAATCTTTTGAAAAGGTTCAATTTGATATGCAAAAGAAGATTAGCAGATTTTGATTATTTTCGCACCTTGCAAAAGTGAAATCTTATTATGGCCCAAAAACATCGTCCGCTCACATCTGTTTTGGTAAAGCCTTCGGGTCCGGATTGTAACCTCGACTGTACTTACTGTTTCTATCTTGATAAGGAAAAGTTATTTCCCGAAACGAAGACCCATCCAATGAGCGCCGATATCCAGGAAGAGATGATCAGGCAGGTGATGCAACAATCTGGAGATGCTGTTTCAATTGCATGGCAGGGAGGCGAACCGGCATTGATGGGGCTCGACTTTTACAAACGGGCCATTGAACTGGAGCTGAAGTACGGTCATGGGCAATCCGTCGGGAATGGTTTTCAAACCAATGGTACACTTCTTGACCGGGAATGGGCCAAATTCTTTAAAAAATATGACTGGCTGATTGGATTATCGCTTGATGGTCCGGAACATATCCATGATCGCTACCGAATGGACAAAGGTCAACACAAAACATGGAAAACAGTCGAGGACAAAGCCAGAATGCTACTCGAGGAGGGAGTAGCTGTAAATGCAATGTGCTGCATTACTGATTATTCATCCGACAAAGCAGAAGAACTCTATAACTATTATAAAAGCCTTGGACTTACCTGGATGCAGTTTATTCCAATTGTTGAGACTGATCCAAACGATCCATCCAAAGCAGCTCCATTCTCATTAACCCCCGAAAAATATGGTAAATTTCTGATTACGTTATTCGATCTGTGGTTCGCAGACTTTAAAGATGGCCTGCCAACCACCTCGATCCGACACTTCGAATCGGTCTTTCACAGTTATGTCGGAATGGAAGCCCCGGAGTGTACATTGATGAAAGAATGTGGCACTTATGTTGTTATTGAGCACAATGGCAATGTTTACTCGTGCGACTTCTTTGTCGAAAACAGGCATCGCCTTGGCAATATCCGTCACGATAAGATTATCAACATGTTAAATTCGAAAAAACAGGACGATTTCGGTAAAGCAAAATCGGTGCTACCACGCAAATGCAGGTTGTGCCAATGGTATCCGAAATGTTTTGGAGGTTGTACCAAAGACCGCGTCAAAGATCCTGGGGACAATCATCAACCACGGTTCTGTGAAGGTTATCTGTTATTTTTCGAACATGCAGACAAAGAGCTGAAAAATATTGCCTCCCATTGGACCCAACAACAAAATGACATTCACGAACGACTCCAAACCAGAGGAGTTTACAATGCGTTTGATGATTTAGTCAAAAAATAAAAATTCTACGCAAAAGAGATATTACACTTTTAAATGTGTGAATCATATAACTTTTTCTGACAAATGTTTAACGATTTTTAGCAGGGGTAGCTCTGCCATTGTTATGAAATTATAAATAATTCTCAAAAGTAAATTATTTATACCATTTAAGAATTTCATACACCCTTCAAGCGCAAGAACTTAGAACCTTTTTCAAGGAAAACCAATCTTCATGCAATACATGGAAAAATTTCCACGTTTTGTAAGCTATCTTTTTACGTTTTGACGATTCTGTAAAATATTTCTATATCTTTGTCACACTCAAAAAACTCATTCAATCTCTGTAAAACGAAAGATCAAAAACTCATTGCCTTGAAAACGATTCCAGCACTAATTATAGCAACTATATTAGTCGGGCTTGTTGGTTGCAACACCGCGTTGGTTGAAGACATCCCCATTGAAAATGCAAAGGATGTTATTACATTTCAGCAATATATGCTTGACGAAATTAATTTCGCACGAACAAAACCGGCAGAATATGCTGAATCAAGGTTGAAAGCGGAAAATAATAATTCTAAAGACAATGGAAGTTATAACTATCTTAAAAGTTTAACTCAAGTAGAGGCAATTTCATTTAACCAGTCTCTTAACGTGTCGGCTTCAAATTACGCCGCCTTGTTAGCAGAAAAAAACCTGATGGAACACTATGCAGATGGATCTCCTTTAAATCGGGCATTAAGAGCAGGCTTTACTGGAACAGCGACAGGCGAAAACATTGCAGTGGCTTCTGAAAACTGCTACAATGCAGTACTTAATTCTCAGTCTGCTGCAATTGGCTTTGTAAGAATTATGATTATTGATGAAGGGGTTGCAAATTTAGGCCATCGCCTGGTTATACTAAATTCCAAATACAAAACGGTTGGAATTGGCTATACACAGAACTCGGCCACTCCGCTACTCAATTATGTCGTTCAGGACTTCGGAAATTTATAATTTATCCGATTCATGATCCAACAAACAGAAATTATCCTGAAAAGAAGAAAACGAGGATACCACCTCGTCACGAAAGAGTTGGAATCAAAATTGCCGGCACTGCCCAAGGCCGGTATTGCTCATTTTTTTATCCGGCATACTTCGGCTGCACTTACCTTAAATGAAAATGCCGATCCCGCCGTGCGAATTGATTTTGAATTATTCATGAATAAATTGGTTCCTGATGGCGATCCGACTTTTATCCATTGTGACGAGGGAGAAGATGATATGTCAGCTCACCTTAAAGCATCCATTTTAGGAGCAGCTGTTACAATTCCAATAGTAAACGGACGACTTCACATGGGAACATGGCAAGGAATTTACCTTTGCGAGTTTCGTAATAATGGTGATTCAAGAAAAGTATTTGTAACAATCATCGGTGAATAATCGCCTTATTTCGCAATTCAATTCCGATTGTTGCTCCTCGTTTGGCGAAAATCAACTATTTTCACGGAAATTTTATTGTTCCGAAAATTAAGTTCAGTTTTTATGACAAAAAAGCTTTTGCTTGGGGTTGAAGCGATCGGACAAGGCGCTATAGACGGCGGCATGTCAGGTGTTTACGCCTACCCCGGCACCCCTTCGACAGAAATCACAGAATATATCCAGGAAAACGAGGTCGCTATTGCACGCAACCTTCACCGTGAATGGTCAGCCAACGAAAAAACAGCAATGGAATCGGCATTAGGGATGTCCTACGCCGGCAAAAGGTCGATGGTTTGCATGAAACATGTAGGTCTCAACGTGGCAGCGGACCCGTTTATCAATGCGGCAATGACCGGAATCAACGGTGGAATGATTGTCACAGTTGCTGACGATCCATCGATGCACTCCTCGCAGAATGAACAGGATTCCAGGTTCTACGGCAAATTCGCAATGATTCCGATTCTTGAACCTTCTAACCAGCAGGAAGCTTACGATATGACGCGTACAGGTTTCGAATTGTCGGAAAAATTGGGTACGCCTGTTTTACTTCGGATTACGACACGTCTGGCACATTCACGAGCTGGTGTTCTTCCAGTTGAAAAGGCGGTAGCAGAAAACAGACTTTCAATTCCTGACGATCCGCGCCAGTTTGTACTCCTTCCCGCCCTGGCCCGAAAAAGGTACCAACTTTTGCTCGATAACCAGGTGAAGTTTGAAGATGCTTCCGAGAATTCGCCTTTCAACTGCTTTATCGAAGGTATTGATCACACGCTGGGAATTATTTGTTGCGGAATCGCGATGAATTACCTGATGGAAAACTTTCCCGATGGCTGCCCATACCCGATTGTCAAGGTGACCCAATACCCTTTACCATCAAAAATGGTAAAGAAACTCGAACAACAGGTTGACAAATTACTGGTAATAGAAGAGGGTTATCCGCTTGTTGAAGAGCATCTAAAAGGCTTTTTCGAACATGGGAAAAAAGTATTGGGTAAATTAGACGGAACACTTCCCCGAACGGGAGAACTCAACCCTGACATTGTTGCCAAAGCACTAAATATCAACACTTATTTAGGCTCTCCCATTCCTGAAATGCTTGTCAACCGACCTCCTGCGTTATGCAAAGGTTGCGGACATCACGACTCGTTCAAAGCGCTTACTGAAGTGATGTCGGATTATGGTTACGGTCATGTATTTTCCGATATTGGTTGCTATACGCTTGGTGTGCTTCCTCCTTACAATTCAGGTAATGCATGTGTGGATATGGGAGCATCAATTACAATGGCGAAAGGTGCTGCCGATGCCGGACTGTTTCCATCTGTTGCAGTAATTGGAGACTCCACGTTTACCCATTCGGGAATCACCGGATTACTTGATGCTGTCTATGAAAAATCGAATATCCTGATCATGATTGGCGATAACGAATCGACTTCGATGACAGGGGGTCAAAATTCATCCGCTTTTGGCAGAATTGAATCGATTTGTGAAGGTGCCGGAGTTGATCCCGAACATATCCATGTCATTGAAGCATTGCCTAAAAATCACGAAAAGCTGGTAAACTTAATCAGGCACGAGCTTGATTACAGAGGTGTTTCGATTATTATTCCCCGAAGGGAATGCATTCAGAAGAGTGCACGAAGGATCAGCAAAAGCAAAAATCATTGATCAGGGCAGCTATCCTGATAATAATAAATTTCTATTCAACTAAGAGCATACTATATGAAGTGCGATATCGTTTTAGCAGGAGTCGGCGGACAAGGTATATTATCAATTGCTACGGTGCTGGGTTTTGCTGCACTCGAAAATAATCTTTACCTCAAACAGGCCGAAACGCATGGAATGAGTCAACGTGGCGGGGCCGTTCAATCCTATTTACGTCTCTCCGACAAGCCGGTATATTCAGATCTGATCCCGTTTGGGAAAGCCGATCTGATCCTCTCCGTTGAACCCATGGAGTCGTTAAGATACCTGCCCTATCTTTCACCCAAAGGATATGTGGTTACCAATACCACAGCATTTAAAAATGTCACAAATTATCCTGAAATTGATCTGATTATGGATGAGATCAAAAAACTGCCGCGTGCTGTTGCGATCGATGCCGAAGCCATTGCCAAAGAGATTGGCAATTCAAAAGCATCAAACATGGTGATGTTAGGCGCTGCCACTCCATTTATTGATATTGCTATAGAAAGTATCGAGAATGGAATTCGCGAAATCTTCGGGCGTAAAGGTGAAGATATTGTAAACCTGAATTTGAAGGCTCTTCATGCAGGTAGGGCGTTTGCCGAAGCGAACAAATAATCGAAAAAATGAAATATTTGATTTGTGTCTGGTTTCTTTTACTTTCGGTTTTTTCAGCGAAAGCGCAATACAGTCCTGATGAATTGAATCTTGATCTTCAAACTGGTGATCTACTATTTTGCAGCGCTACCACCGGCGCACTTTCCAAGGCAATTGACCAGGCAACACAGACTGATCAAGAAACCCATTACGATCATATCGGAATTGTTGATATTCAGAATGACACGGTTTATGTACTTCATTCAGCACCAAAAAAAGGAGTGTGTCGCGAAACAATGTCACAATTCTTCATTTCATACCAGGAAAAAGTTACAATCGGTATCTATCGGCTGAATGACCAATTCTTAAAAGCCGTGCCGCCAGCTATTCAAAAGGCCTACACGTTGTTGGGACAACCCTACAATTATAGTTATATACTCAAAGATCCGGGTCTTTATTGCTCCGAATATATTTATGAAATCTTTGCCGCAGATTCAATTTTCACCCTCAATCCGATGACCTTTAAGGATTCGAAAACGGGTCAATTCCTTTCCGGATGGGTCGATCATTATAAGAAATTAGGAATTCCGATTCCTGAAGGGGAACTCGGGTGCAATCCAAATGGAATGGCAGCTTCGGAGAAGCTGGAGATGGTAGGGGAAGTGATTATAGACAACATCGCATTAAATTCAAAGTGACAAGAAGCACTTTGAATTCAATGCGTTGTTTTATAAAACGTTTTCATTTGCTCCCCTTTCTTTCTATAAAAAGCAGCAAATGACAGGCAATCTGCAACTGCCCGATGCAAGTCACCAATTGCAGATGATCTATTTTAATTGAAGTTCCATAATCTTCGCAACATCGTTGGTGGTAAGATCACCACGTTCGCCGATTGCTTTAATTCCCCTTTTTACAAAACGATCAACTACTTTATTAATGATTTCGCTTCCAACACCATAATCTGCTAATTTTGTTTTAATACCGACAGATTCGAAAAATTCAACCGTCTTTTGTATCGTGGCATCAATCCGCTCATCAACTGTTCCTTCAGTAATTTGCCAAACCCTTTCACCATATTGAAGGATCTTCTCTGTTTTGTTTTCACGTTTCAGCTTCATGATTCCCGGCAGAACAATGCAAAGTGTCTGACCATGATCGATCCCATGAAAAGCAGTAAGTTCATGACCAATCGTGTGTGTAGCCCAATCCTGTGGTACACCAACTCCGATCAATCCGTTTAAAGCCATTGTAGCTGCCCACATAAAATTGGCGGCAGCATCGTAACTGGTACGGTCAGCAAGAACCTTAGGACCTTCTTCGATAAGAGTTGTAAGAATCGATTCCGCAAAACGATCCTGAATAGGTGCGTTAACCGGAAAGGTGAGGTATTGTTCCATCACATGGACAAAAGCATCTACAATTCCGTTAGCCACCTGAATCTGAGGCAACGAAAATACAACCTCAGGATCAAGAATCGAGAAGCGCGGCATCACATGCTCGGAGTCAAATGCAAGCTTGTCATGTGTTTCCCAACGCGTGACTACTGAATTCCCGTTCATTTCGGAACCCGTTGCCGGAAGCGTGAGCACGGTACCGATCGGCAAAGCCTTCTCAACATGCACTTCGCTGCGTCGTGATAATATTTCCCAGGGATCAGATCCTTCCCAAAGGGCAGCTGCTGCAATGAATTTGGTGCCATCCAACACCGAACCGCCGCCGACAGCCAATAAGAAATCAATTTTATGCTCTTTTACAAGTGCAACACCTTTCATCAGTGTTTCATAGTGCGGATTAGCTTCAATTCCACTGAATTCAATGATGTTGAAACCCTTCAATGCAGCAAGGACCTGATCGTAGACGCCATTTTTCCTGATACTTCCGCCACCGTAAGTGAGCAGGATATTGGCTCCTTTGGGAACTAATTTCGAAAGTTGGGCGATTTGGCCTTTTCCAAAACAAATTCTCACCGGATTATAAAACTCAAAATTTCTCATGCTAATTTCAATTAAATCAAAAGACTATAAAAAAGAATCAACGAAACAATCTTTAATTTCCTAAAGTTGCCACCATTACTGCTTTGATCGTATGCATCCGGTTCTCGGCCTGATCGAAAACAATGGATGCTTCACTTTCGAACACTTCATCTGTCACCTCCATCGATTCAAGTCCGAATTTCTGAAAGATCTCTTCCCCGATTTTTGTGTTACGGTCGTGATAAGCCGGTAAACAATGGAGAAATTTGACTTTTGGGTTTCCGGTCAGCTCCATCGCTTCTTTATTCACCTGATAAGGTTTGAGTTCGGCAATTCTTTGGGCCCAAACTTCATTTGGTTCTCCCATCGAAACCCAGACATCGGTATAGAGAAAATCACAGTCCTTTACCGCTTTCGCAAGATCTTCTGTAATCAGGATTTTTGCACCACTCTCTTTAGCTATTTTTTGACATTCCAACTGTAACTCGGCGGATGGCTGGCACGACTTTGGTGCTGCGGCACGGAAATCCATTCCCATTTTCGCCGCTCCTACCATCAACGAGTTGCCCATATTATTCCGGGCATCACCAAGATAGGCAAATTTCATCTCCGAAAGCGGTTTATCACAATGCTCGCGCATCGTCAGGAAATCGGCAAGGATCTGCGTCGGGTGGAATTCATCAGTCAGACCATTCCAGACAGGAACTCCGGCATATTTGGCCAACTCTTCGACAATTGATTGTTCGAAGCCACGATATTGAATTCCATCGTACATTCTGCCAAGAACTCTTGCAGTATCTTTCATCGACTCTTTTGCACCGATTTGCGTGCCTGATGGACCCAGGTAAGTAACGTGTGCACCCTGATCATATGCTGCGACCTCGAATGCGCAGCGGGTTCGTGTGGAGGTTTTTTCAAAAATAAGGGCTATATTCCTGCCATTTAACCGTGGTTCTTCGGTTCCTGAAGACTTTGCCCATTTTAATTCAGCCGCAAGATCAAGTAAGTGTTCAATCTCTTCATGCGTAAAATCCAGTAATTTCAAAAAATGCCTGGCATGCAGCGTAGTAGCCATATTATCAATATTAAGGTTTAATTCTTTCAAAGTTGACAAAAACATTCCAGATCAACGAATTTAGCTGGAATAAATTTCACATTCCATACACCATCGTAATTTTTGAACCGTACGATTTGTCTTCAAGTTTCGATGCTTCGGTGATAATACTCTTATCGCCACCGCTTTTGATAAAAGATAAAGCAGCGACAATTTTAGGAGCCATCGAACCTTCAGCAAAGGTTCCTGATTCGAGGTATTTCACAGTATCGTTGTAATCCAAAAACTCAAGTTTTTCCTGGGTCGGAAGGCCATAATCTTTAAAGATAAATGGCACATCCGTAAGGATATAAAACTCATTAGCACCAACTCCGTTGGCCAGTACCGATGAGGCTAGGTCTTTGTCAATTACAGCATCAATGGTTCGGACTTCATTGTTTTCATCGTGGTAAACCGGGATTCCCCCACCTCCGCAAGTGATAATGATATTCCCCTGTCGGGCAAGGTCTTTAATTACTTCAAGATTGAATATTGCTTTCGGGACAGGCGATGGAACGACGCGGCGCCAACCTTTCTCACCCTTTTTACTTAGTTTAAAGATCCATCCTTTTTCTTTTGAAAGTATCTGAGCCTGCTCTTCAGTATAATACATTCCAATTCGCTTTGTTGGATTTTTAAAAGCCTCATCTTCTGGATCTACCTCTACCATTCCAACAAGGGTAATCACGTTTCTTTTGATACCGTGTTTGTTTAAAATATTCCTGAAAATCCGCTCTATCATATAGCCAATACCGCCCTGTGTATCTGCCACACATATATCCAATGGCATTGGTGTGATTCCATAAAGTTGCAATCCGGCATCATTACGCATTAATATATTGCCCACCTGTGGTCCGTTACCGTGTGTGACGATCAGATCATATCCGGCATTGATCAAAAATATCAGATTTTCAAGGGTTTCAGCAGTATGAATTTCCTGCTCCTCAATTGTCCCCTTTTCGTTATCCCGAAGAAGGGCATTTCCTCCAAGCGCTACAACAGCCAGTTTTTTCACAATTTATCGGTTTTAAGTATTGGTTGAATAACGATCCAAAGTAACACTATATCGGAGAACCTGAATCTGCATAATATCATGTTCTATACAATAATTTATGGGCCTCAATTGTTCACCTTTGCATTCACCTCGTTGTCGCCAAACGAGGACTGAATCAGGTGATGGTTAGCTATCCTTTTATTAACTGAAGTTGGCAATTCTATCCTAAATACTTAATTCATAATTGCTAATTCACAATTCCAAATTGGCTTTCACCGATCTTCGATTCATAATTTCAATTTCATAATTCCTTTGGCCTTTTTTAGTTAAATTTGCAGTGCAGTTCAATGCAGTTTTTTTAGAAATAAATTTGATCTCAGATACATGGCCCGCAGCAAGAACGAAAAAACAGGTACTACTTCCACGAAGAAAGGTGGAATTGGTGGTCGGTTAGGAAATCTCAACACCTGGGAACGCATTGGTGGCATACTAGCAATTCTCCTGTTTTTCTTTTCAATATACCTTCTTATTTCTTTTATATCCTTCTTTATTTCAGGAGGTGTAGATATAAGTCACCTCAATGTTACTTCCAAAGAATTATTGTCGAATCCCGATCTGAAAATTCAAAACGCAGGTGGACGATGGGGTGCTGTAATGGCTAATTTATTTATTAATAAAGGTTTCGGAATAGCCTCCATTGGATTTATTTATCTCTTTATCATTATTTCTTTGCGCCTGGGCAAGATTGGCAAATTTTCGATGAGAAGGAATTTTGCATACGGCATTTTTTTAATCATTTGGACATCAGTTACATTCGGATATTTCTTTTCCTCACTTTACGAAAAATCGTTCCTGTTTCCAGGTGGAACATATGGCTATTTTATCAGCCAGTTATTGAACTCAACCATCGGAAAGATGGGTACATTTTTTCTGATTCTCGCCTTAATTCTGATTTGTATTATTGTGGCATTCGAGGAGGCCTGGCCACTTCTTAAGAAATGGGTAACTTACAAACGTTTAAAGAGTTTGAAAGCAGCCGCAGCTAAAAAGGAGGAAATTGCAGATGAAGATACTTTCTCAATTCCACAAGCTCCTTTAATTCCAACCAAAGAAAAAGCATTCGCAAAAGTTGCTGTCGGAGATAACGTTGAAATTGTATATGCAGGTAGTAAAGTTGATGACCATCTGGAAATTGAGCGCGAAGAGATTCACCACGAGGAACCAGCTCCTTTTGTAAACCGACCATTGGTCACCCCTGAACCGCGAAAAAGTGCTGATGATGACGGACTATACGAAGGTGCTGACGAAGATATGCCGGACTTTGATCCGACACTTGAATTGTCGCGTTACAAATTCCCGCCAATCGAGTTGCTCGAAGAGCGCTCAACCGGCAATCCGCAGGTATCGGATGAGGAATTGATAGCCAATAAGAACAAGATCCTTCAGACGCTGAAAAACTACAATATTGAAATTGTAAAAATCAAGGCGACCACAGGTCCGACGATCACCCTTTACGAGATCGTTCCTGCGCCGGGTGTCAGGATTTCGAAGATAAAAAATCTGGAGGATGATATCGCATTGAGTCTTGCTGCTTTAGGAATCCGTATCATTGCCCCAATACCTGGGAAAGGGACAGTTGGTATTGAAGTTCCAAACAGTAAACCGGAGATTGTCTCAATGCGTTCGCTAATTGCCTCAAAAGTATTTCAGGAGACCGATTATGAGCTGCCACTTGCTTTGGGAAAGACCATCTCGAATGAAACATTCGTTGTCGATCTCACAAAGATGCCCCATATTTTAGTTGCCGGAGCTACCGGACAGGGAAAATCGGTTGGTTTGAATGCCATCATCTCTTCGCTGCTCTACAAGAAGCATCCGGCACAATTAAAATTCGTCTTTATTGATCCAAAGAAAGTTGAATTAAATCTTTACGCCATTATTGAAAAGCACTTCCTGGCGAAAATGGAGGGGGAAACTGATCCGATTATTACAGATGTTCAGCGGGTTAAAAATACGCTGAATTCGCTGAATCATGAGATGGATATGCGGTATGACCTTTTAAAGAAGGCTCATGCCCGGAACATTAAAGAATACAACGAGAAGTTTATTTCGCGAAGATTGAATCCTGAGAAAGGACATAAATACCAGCCTTATATTGTGGTGGTTATTGACGAGTTTGCCGACCTGATAATGACTGCCGGCAAAGAAATTGAATTACCGATTGCACGAATTGCCCAGTTGGCACGAGCGGTTGGAATCCATATGGTTATTGCAACGCAACGCCCTTCAATTAATATTATTACCGGCGTTATAAAAGCCAACTTTCCTGCCCGTATAGCTTTCCGCGTAGCATCAATGGTTGACTCCAGAACTATTCTGGATACACCTGGTGCAAACCAGTTGATTGGGAAAGGTGACATGCTTGTTTCAACCGGGAGCGCCCTCATACGCGTGCAATGTGCATTCGTTGATACACCCGAAGTAGAGGCCATCGCGAAATACATCAGTCAGCAACCTTCCTATCCAAGCGCCTACTTACTGCCTGAATGTGAAGTTGAAGGATCGGATGACTCAAACGCCATCGACTTAAAGAACCGTGACGAACTCTTCGACGACGCAGCAAGAATTGTGGTGATGAATCAGACTGGATCGACCTCTGCGATACAACGCAAATTTTCGATTGGTTACAACAGGGCCGGAAGAATAATGGATCAACTCGAAGCTGCAGGGATCGTGGGACAAAACGAAGGAAGCAAAGCCCGTCAGGTATTATTACAGGACGAATACGCTTTGGAACAATTATTGAAGGGTTTAAATCAATATTGAGATTTTTAATTTATAAATCAGAGAATGAAAGCTGTTTTAATATTTAGTGCTTTAATTTTGCTCACCGGATCATTGTTTGCACAGCAGGATGCAAAGGCGAAAGTAATACTCGACAAACTTTCGCAAACAAGCAAAAGCTATAAAACCATTCAAATCGATTTTTTGTTTACGCTCGAAAATAAATCAGGCAGTGTTACCGAAACGAATGAAGGTAGTGTTGCCTTAAAAGGGAAAAGTTACCGATTGCATATGCCTTCATTGGGGATGGAAGTTTTTTCGGATGGCACAGCAACGTGGAGTTATATGACAGAATCGAATGAGGTTAATATTACTGAAAATGATCCCGATAGTGATGAGGCACTGAATCCTGCCAATCTTTTTACGATCTACGAAAAAGGATTTAATTACACTTATATTGGAGAGGAAACGATTGGTGGTAAAGCTTCGCAGGTAATCGATCTGATTCCGACTGATAAAACCAAAGAATTCACCAAAGTAAGATTGTACGTTGACAAGGCGAGATCTCAGATATTGAAGGCAAAGACATTTAATAAAGATGGGAATGCTTACACGCTCTCGTTGAAAAATATGAAAACTGACCAGAATTTAACCGACGACTATTTTAAATTCGATGCGGCCAAATATCCCAAGGTTGAAGTGAACGATATGAGATAAACCAAAGAAAGGATAAAGGTTAAAGGTTAAAGAGGAAGGATGCAAGCAGCAATTTTATTTATTGTCACTTGCATCTTTCCTCTTTATTACCAGATCCCTCGCCTTTACTGCCACAATAATGAATCCTCGTCGCAACTATATCGATTTTCCTAAGCAGGAAAAATAATTTCCTAAGCAAGAAAGCTAACTTTCCTAAGCAAGAAATTTAATTTTCCTAAGCAAGAAATTTATTTTCCACGTTAGGAAATCCCTGGTTGTTGGTTTTAACTTCGTTGGTGCATTCACAGCAAGTTTCATTCAAGCATCCTGAACTTATCTTCACCGTAAATGACCCTCAATTGATGCGGGATGATCTTCAAATTAAAATTACTGTTGCCGATCGATTCGCCATCGACTTCGCCTGAAATTGGTTTTTCAGCTGTAATTTGGACTTGCTTACCAGTATGCGTCGATACGCGATAATCTTTTACAAAACTTCCGTTATACAATTTCAGAAAATTCCGGAGAATGCCCCAAATACCTAAATTCCGTATAATTGTGATGTGAAAACAGCCATTTACGGGATTTGCATCGGGTACCTGCATCATTCCTCCTCCATTGAATTTACCAATTCCAACACTTGCGCTGAATAAATTCACGCTCAATTTCTCACCATTAATTACGAAACTGGTTTGGTCTGCTTTATGATTAAAATAACTCCACAGAAAGCTTTCGATATACACCCTGATTCCGGATAGCCCACTGTTTTTGAGATTATTGGCGCGTGTTGCCACCATCGCATCAAAACCAAAGCCCGCAATATTTACGAAAAACCGGCTGATGTTTCTTCCTTCTTCCAGATATTCGACAAGTCCAACATCCTGAACAACAGTTTTTCCTTTCAGAAGAATATCCATCGCCATTTGGTAATGGTCGGGAATGCCAAAGGTCCGAATCCAATCATTTCCGGTCCCCACGGGCAACATGCCGATCACAATACGATCGCATTGAATGTTTTTCCCATTAAAAATACCATTCACTATTTCGTTCAGGGTGCCATCGCCACCGGCAACTATAAAATGGGTCTCACCTTTGATTGCCAAGTCTTTCGCCAATTCGAAAGACTGACCGGCATATTCTGACTCATGTAAAATATACTGTAAACCCGAATGGTTCAGGATGGAAACAATTTTGCTTTTGTCTCTTCTTCCTTTGCCGCATCCGGCATGAGGATTGAGAATAACCTGCCAGCTTACATTACTTTCCACCCTTTTCTGTTTTAAGGTTCGGTGATCGTGAAAAACCGGCTAAGCAAATTCATGTCGTTCACCTCTTTCAACAAAGATTCGATGGTAGGTTTAGGCACAGCAAAAATATCGAGAACTAACAAACCGTCAACACAATCGTTGAACTTAGGATCGACATTAAAAGCGACAATTTTAGCATTCAAACCAAGGTATTTTTTAAGAAGCACGGGCAAACCACTATTATACTGGTCGATATCACCGATAAACTTATCGAGCGAATGCAGATCGGGTGTCATATTTTCGAGGGCTGTATTTAAATGCTCGTCATCCGTGGTTACCTTAAACCGATTTCGCGGCTTTACAAAAGCGGCTCTTTTATAGTCGAAAAAATTCGCCATGATGTATCTGATTATCAACTCCTTCGAAATACCAGAGTAAGTATTGCTGATACTTACCGGCCCAATCAAAAAACGATATTCGGGATTTTTCAACAAAAAATACAGAATCCCTTTCCAAAGCAAAAAAAGCGGCAACGGTTTACGCTGGTATTCCTTTACTATAAATGAGCGCCCGAGTTCAAGCGATTGATTGAGTGTGTCGACGAAGCCTTTTTTCATCTTAAAAAGACTTTGTGTATAGAATCCTTTGATTCCAAACTGATTGTAAATATCATGCCCCTTCCCGATCCGGTAGCCACCGACAATTTTTTGGCCTTCGTTATCCCATATAATCAATTGATTATAGTATAAATCAAACTCATCAACATCGGTTGGTTGATTGGTCCCCTCGCCAACTTCGCGAAAAGTGATCTCACGCAGACGACCTAACTCATTCATAACAATCGGAATCCGGCCAGAAGGGGCACAAAACACCGAGTAATTTTTGATTGTAAAAAGATGGTGGTCCTTGCGTAGTCCAGCTATTTCATTAATGATCAAATTAGTCGGCTGAGGATCGATGATCTTTTCAGGCTGTGGCTGACTCTTGAGTGAGTAATTGAAAAACCGTTTCACCTCAATTCCGGAATCCAGACAATACGTTTTTGATCGTAAATAACGTCCAAGTTGCCGGACATCGCTAAATTTATCCTGGTCTTTCACGGAAATCGGGTTGCCGATCCGGATCTTTATGGTTTTGTCTTTCTTATTTATTATTTCTGAAGGTAGTTTTGCGGTTCGTAATGACGGATGTATTCGTCCCAGAAGGTGAAATAAACGGCTGTTACTACCGTGAAAATAAATCGGAACGATCGGGACATGTGCCTTTTTAATAAACTTAAGTGCCGAAAACAACCATTCTCGATCGGTGATCGTTTTTGAAGTGTAATTGGTCGAAACTTCACCTGCAGGGAAAAAACTTAGAACCCCTCCGTTGTTCAGATGATCAAGTGCAGTTTTTAAACCGCCGATACTGGATGCCGCTCCGGGATTATTTTCAAACGGATTGACGGCCAGAAAGTAATCAGATATTGGTTCAATTTTCTTCAGCAGGAAATTGGCAATTACCTTGTGATCCGACCGCGCCATCGAAAGGAGCTTAATCAATAAAATGCCATCTATTCCACCATATGGGTGATTCGAAACTGTGATAAAACTACCGTTCGCCGGAAGTTTCTTTAAGTCCTTTTCGTCGAAGTCAAGGGTGACATTAAGGTATTTAATAATGCCATCGATTGATTCAATCCCTTTTTTATCGCTGATATTATCATACAATTTGTTGATCTTGTTAAACTGCAACAGGTGCATCAATAATCTTGCAAAATACTCACCGCCCAGGTAATGCATTAAAGGGCTTGCTTTCAGCAAGTCTTGAGGTTTGACTAGTTTCATTCCGAACTAAATGGGTTTAGGGTTCAAAAATAGAAAAATGGAATCAATTATCGCATCTTCATCATTTTTAATCAAGGCAAAATGCGATATTCAAGGATAATGGTAAAAAGCCCACTGGAATGGAGTAATTTTGCACGCAATAATGAGAGAACAGGAAAAATATCCGATAAGTGCATGGCTGCCAACCTCGGCCAAAGAGGTCGAAGCGTTGGGGTGGGATCAGCCCGATGTGATCCTGTTTTCGGGCGACGCCTATGTCGATCACCCGTCATTTGGCGCAGCAGTGATTGGCCGGATTCTGGAGCGCGAAGGACTCCGCGTTGCCATTGTTCCTCAACCCAATTGGCAGGACGATTTACGCGATTTTAAGAAGCTGGGCAAACCACGGCTTTTCTTTGCCATTTCAGCAGGCTGTATGGACTCTATGGTGAATCATTACACCGCCAACAAACGCCGACGCTCGAACGACGCTTATACACCTGGTGATCGTGCCGGTGCCCGTCCTGATTATACTACGATTGTCTATTCCAATATTCTGAAGTCGATTTATCCTGATGTTCCTGTCGTGATCGGGGGAATAGAGGCTTCACTGCGTCGACTGACCCATTACGACTATTGGTCGGATGAGCTGAAACCGGGGATACTGATCGACAGTAAAGCCGATCTGTTGGTCTATGGAATGGGAGAAAAAACAATCATTGAGTTGGTCAGACAGCTGAAAGAAGGGGCATCATTTCAAACGATTACGGCGATCCCTCAGACAGTCTTTATAACTGATAATTCAGAAAAATATTCCACACGGGACGAATGGGAAGAACTGGAACTCAATTCGCATGAAGCGTGTCTTCAGGATAAACTGAACTATGCTAAGAACTTCCGGCACATTGAAGAAGAGTCAAATAAAATGGTGGCTCGAAAACTTACACAAGCCATAAAGGATCAGCGAATTGTTGTCAATCCGTCGTGGCCGCTATTGACGACCGAAGAATTAGACAGTTTTTATAGCTTGCCGTTTACTAGGCTTCCGCACCCCCGTTACCGGAACAAGGGAACCATTCCTGCTTACGAAATGATCCGGCATTCGGTGAATATTCACAGGGGTTGTTTTGGTGGTTGTGCCTTTTGCACGATCTCTGCACACCAGGGAAAGTTTATTTCCTCACGCTCTGAAGAATCAATACTTGCTGAAATAAAACAGGTCACTCAGATGGCCGATTTTAAAGGATATATTTCGGATGTAGGCGGACCATCGGCCAATATGTACCGGATGGCTGGCAAAAATCTGGATACTTGCAAAATCTGCAAACGTCCGTCCTGCATCTTTCCGGCTGTTTGTAATAACCTGAATACCGATCATCGACCCATGACTGCTCTTTACCAAAAGGTCGCGGCAATGCCAGGTGTCAAAAAAGCGTTCATTGGCAGTGGTATCCGTTATGACCTTGTTTTCCATCGCACCGATGATGAGAAAATAAATGTGGGTAATCAGAAATACCTCGAGGAGGTTATCGTCAACCATGTATCGGGAAGATTAAAAGTAGCGCCGGAACATACCTCCGATAAAGTGCTGAAAATAATGAGGAAACCTTCATTTGGACTTTTCTTTAAACTGAAAAGGTTTTACGATTCGGTAAACCAGGCCAAAGGACTCAGGCAACAATTGATCCCCTATTTTATATCGAGCCACCCGGGAAGCAGCACCGCAGAAATGGCAGAACTTGCCGCAGAAACTAAAGATCTTGATTTCAAGCTAGAACAAGTGCAGGATTTCACCCCAACTCCTATGACGCTGGCAACAGTCATCTATTATTCGGGATATCATCCTTACACATTAGAAAGAGTCAGCACCGCTAAAACAGCAGCGCAGAAACTTGCCCAGCGCAAATTCTTCTTCTGGTACCAGAAAGAGTATCGTAATGAATTGATTTCAGAACTCCGGAATATCAACCGTCCTGATCTTGAAAAGAAATTGTTTGGGAAACGGTGATCTTTGGGTTCTAAACGTCTTCTTCCATATCATTAAGCTGCGTGAGAACAATCGAATTTTTATTTTTCTTCAGGATGGTGATTTCGTAACCGTCGAAACTGATTTTCTCGTTGATATTGGGGATTCTTCCGAATTTGAGAATCAGGTATCCCGCAAGTGTTTCGTATTCTTCATTTCTCGATAACGGATGTGGAAGCGAATCATTAATATCCTCAAGTGAAGCAGTAGCAATCACAATGTAACTCTTCTCCCCCGCTTTCTCAACAAAAGGAATCTCGTTATCGTATTCATCCTGAATCTCGCCAACCAGCTCCTCCAAAATGTCTTCCATTGTCACAATTCCCTCAGTACCCCCGTATTCGTTTATAACCACCGCAATTTGCTGATGTCTCGCCTGGAATTCTTTGAGCAGTTGCGCAATCCGTTTTGTCTCAGGAACAATCATCACCGAACGCATCAGAGCTGAGATTTTGACAAGCTCTTTTTTGCGCAGTCCGACAAGGATATCTTTCAGGTAAAGCACCCCCACAACATTGTCGAGCGAGTCGGCATAACATGGAATCCGCGAATAATCCTCCTCTATCAAACCTTCAATCATACTTTCCTTAAAATCATTGATGTCAATCGCAACCACTTTTGTGCGTGGAATCATGATCTGTTTGGCCATCCGTTCCGAAAATTCAAATGCGTTTTTAATGATATCGTAATCAGCCTGTTCAATTTCGCCACTCTCCTGACCCTGCTTGACAAGGAATTTCAATTCATCGCTGCTGTGCACCTCTTGTCCCTGAACAGTTGAAATGCCAAGTGCTTTCAACAGTAGGTTGGCAGTCCCGTTCAGTAACCAGATGAAGGGTTTGAAAATATAATAGAAGAATTGCAACGGTAAGGCGATAATCAAGACCGTGCGTTGCGAACGCTGAATCGCAATTGATTTGGGAGCCAGTTCTCCAAATACGATATGTAAGATGGTGATGATCAGAAAAGCAATTGGCAGGGCAATCTGACGCGCGAGTTCGGGATTAATTGCAACCCCTGCAAATGACATCACACTGATGATTATTTTAGATACAACAGGCTCACCGATCCATCCCAGTCCAAGGCTTGCGAGTGTAATTCCAAGCTGGGTCGCAGCAAGATAACTGTCGAGCTTCGAAACAATGTGCTTAGCGATCACGGCAATCCGGTTACCGCTCTGAACCTTCATTTCGAGTTGCGAAGCCCGTACCTTAACAATGGCAAATTCGGCAGCCACGAAAAATCCGTTCAATGAAACCAATAATAATGTAATGAGAATATCTGTAAGCATCAGTTCTATATTAAACTAAGTCACAAATATAAAGAATTTAGAATAGGAATACTTATTGTTTACGGTTGATCTCCATATCTCCAAGATGAAGATTGAGTGCCTTTACCGAAATCTGAATTTCATGAATTGAAACCCCCAACGAAGCAATCAATAATAATAGTGCGAGTCCAAAAACCCATATGGCGGGTATTGAACTCCCGACAAATATCAGAAACATTGTGACAACGCATAGAAAAAGGCTCGAAACGCCTAATATCTGCATATATTTGGTAAGGTAAAGCCGCCGGCGGAGATTGGCTATTTGCCCCAGTAAAACTTCGTTGGGATTTGCTTTGAACTTTTCATGAAGATTCCTGATCAATGTGGCATAACCCAGGAAACGGTTTGTATAGGCAAGCATAATCAACGAAATTGCTGAAAATAAAAGTGCTGGTGTTGTAAGAGTGATCTCTTCGTGCATATTAAATTCTTTTAGTGAGCTAATAAAAACTCATTAACTAAACAGTCAGGTCTTCAACTTATGTTTTTCAAAGGTAGTGAATAAACAAATGGTTGATGCTGACAATCAATAATCACACTGATTTTAATGTCTGTTTTAGGAAAGGAAGATGATTCAAACAGAAATTGTTATGAAGTTAGTACAAGGTTACAGATCGAATGCGTCGGAAAGGTTTTACTTCCCGAAAAATCGGCTGACCATGACGCGGTGTCAGGTAGCAGTGCCGAAAAACGATCTGACAGTGACGCAGAGCTCAATTCACCTACCAAATAGTCATTTGAACGTGAAACTTAGTCAATTTCAATACGGTTTTAATGATATTTATGGGGAGAATGGTAATCAGGCAATGTGTAGAGACGGATGGCCCGTCCGTCTCTACAAACAGGTCGTCCATCTCTCCATTTACGTAAAAAGTGCGGATTGAATATTCAAACCACCCTTTCTGATACCTTAAACTGATCAGTTATACATCACAAATCAGTACCGATTTGCGCAGTGATTCCAGTTTATCGGGTTGGGCAGGAACAAATTCCTGTCCGACATAGCCTTTATATCCGGCAGCAACCAAAGCCTTCATAATGGCTGGATAATACAACTCCTGCGTATCGTCCAGTTCGTGACGTCCGGGAACACCACCCGTATGCACGTGTCCGATGTATTGTATGTTCTTTTGAATTGTATCAATTATATTACCCTCCATGATCTGCATATGGTAAATGTCGTAAAGCAGTTTAAACCTTGACGAACCCACCATTTCGCAAAGAGCAGCTCCCCATACAGTTTTATCGCACTGATAATCGGCATGTCCGTAGCTGTTCAGCAATTCCATGATAATTGTAACGCCATGTTTTTCAGCCAAAGGCATCAGTTTACGCAGCGCAACAGCACAATTGATCATACCGACATTGTCGTTCTGTCCTTCGCGGTTTCCTGAAAAGCAAATCAGATTTGGAACGCCTGCTTCAGCAGCCTTTGGTATCATTGTTTCAAAATCACCAATCAACTTTGCATGGTTCGCAACGCGGTTAAATCCCTTTGGAATACCGTAATCTGTTGCATACCCGACGGCACACTTCAATCCAAACTTTTTAACCGTTGCCCAATCTTTTTCACCCAATAGTTCAATTGACTCAAGACCCATATCAGCACAGTTTTTGGCAAACTCTTCAAGTGGAATATTCCCATAACACCATTGACTGACAGAATGGTGAATATTACCTTTCAATTTTGCACCTGCTGTTGCCGATCCGGCAAAAGCGTTCGCAGAAGGAAATCCTGCAGCAGTTACGGCAGCAATACCCGCCGTGCTTCCAATCATTTGTCTCCGGTTCATATTACAATTTTAGTATTAATTCAGTTTATTGTTTACGAAACTACACAATTTTGGTTCTACAACGAAATGATTTGTTTAAAATTATTCCGGTTCTAAAGAAAAGCTGCAGGCAATATGTAACCGGTAACTTGTAAGAATCTAAATCGTCATGATGTTTTGTAATTGACAAGGTAAGAACCCGCATTGGGAAATTAAAAAAATATGGGAACGTTGAAGTGGTTGAATTCTAAATTAAAAGATGAGGAAATCAATCATCTGGACATCGAAAAAACAGAAAAAGACCGGCATTGGCCGATCCTTTTCGATTTATACAATCCGGGAGATTTCACCCTATAAATTGAATATCTATAACATACTAACGATGATTTAGAACCTGATTAATACAGCACCGGCAGAGTAACCACCGCCAAATACGGTGAGTCCAACCAGCGAATCTACCGGTATCTTATCGATGTTCTGAGAGAGGCAGATTCCTGTACTGGCACAACCAGTATTTCCCAACTCCTGAATATTGTTCAGCACTTTTTTAGGCTGAAGATTTAATTGTTTGATCAGGTTGGCGATAATCCGGTGATTTGCCTGATGAGGAATTATAAAATCGAGATCTTCGATGGTCAGACTGCAATTCTCGAGTGTCTTTTCCAATGCAACCCGCATGAAATTGCAAGCATGCATAAAAACATCTCGTCCGTCGGGCATTTGAAGTCCACCATCGCCAGGGTGTAAAAATACAGCTTCGGTACCTTTACCAATATGGCCCAATCCTCTTGTAAAAATATTCAGGACTTCTCCTGGTTTAGGTCCAATTGGTTCTTCAGAGATAAACAAGGCTGTAGCGCCGTCGCCCCATAAGTGCCCGCTCTTCTCGCACGTTTCGTCACTGTAATAGGTATTGTGTTCAGATGCAATTACCAATGCACGTGTGGCTTTACCCATCGCAAAATAACCTTCAACAATCTCAAGGGCATTCACAAGTGAAGAACATGCTGAAGACACGTAAACGACCTGTGCCTCCTGTATACCAAACTCTCGCTGCACACAATGACCCATTGTAGCAACGGTGTCGTATGGCGTATAGGAAGCGCCGACAATTAAATCAACCTCTTTGATGTCATACGGTAAATCCTTTAATCCACGTCTAACAGCTTCGATCGCCATCGTATTGGTATTCTCGTCTTTAGCAGCTTTAGACCGTGTCCGGATGCCCGTCCGGTCAAAAATCCATTCGTCATCAAGCCCGTTCAGATTTTTAAAGTATTCGTTCGGAACACGCTGTTCCGGAACGTAATGCGAAATTGTATTAATAAACATTCTCATATTAAAAATTCAAATTGCAATAATTTAAGCGGAGACTTTTATTCCCCGAAATAATATTTTCTGCCAGAGTTCAAGTGTCTCACGGCAAGGTTTCCCAAAATTGTCAAGTATAAACTGCTGTTCAAGCCCTTTCAAGGTAGTAAGGGCAAGGACGGCCGTGTTCTCGTAGTCGTCAACCAGAAATACGCCTGATTGAGTCCCTTCCTGAAGTGTAGAAGCAAAACATTCCTTTTCATGCAAATCGATCACTTTACGAAAGTTCTCAATTTTCTCACTTCTTCTCAGGAATTCCATCCTTAATAAGCTGTCTTTTCGAATCAGATTTTCGATTGTCTTCATATGATTAACCATGAAGCGTATAATCTTTTTCTCGGGTGATATTTTCATGCCCGCAACCCTGCTAAGCTGTTTTAGGATAATATCGATTTCTCTGTTAATTACTTCAAGATAAAGCTCTTCTCTCGTATTAAAATAGGTATAGATCGTTCTTCTTCCGAGCCCTGAAGCCTTGGCGAGATCGTCCATTGTGGTATTATCGGCTCCTCTGTGGGCAAATATGGTCCGGGCGACGGAAAGAATAGTATGACGGGTAGTGTCTCTCAAAATAAATAAATTGCACAAAATCGAATTGCGTGTGCAAAAGTAACCCTTTTTTAATACCGTGAACGAATTTTAAAATTTGTTAACTTTTAAAATTCTTCGATTTGATTCCACCATGTTTTGTTCTTCCACTCTCTTTTAATACCGTCGTTAAACTTAACATCCTTCAATGCAAACCGGACCATATTCAAATCTTCGGCAGAAGCTTCAGCATAACCCGATTGCGTTTCGTGCACCCTGACGGCATGCAACTTCACATTTCCCTCTCCATTAACAAATTTAGTTTTCAAAATAATACGGTTAATAACGAAAAATAACAGCAGCGCATAACCTTCCGCTGAAGGTGAAACGGGGATTTCTGCAACCCTGGTATTGATCCGGTAAATTGCCTCCTTCACATCATCGGCTTCCTTATCCCACAGCGTATAGGAGTGATCAAAACTATGGATGAACTCTGCCACATTGTTTAGAAGTACAAAATCCATCACCATAAAACCATTGTCGAGCTGATCCGATTTTAAAAAAACCTCCACCTCATAAGAATGGCCGTGAATGTTTTCGCGACAACGCTGCGATGTGCAGTTGCGAACGATATGGGCTCCTTCGAACCGGAATTTTTTTCTGATGATCATCCTTAAATTATATTTCGAAGCAAAATTAGAAAAGATAAAGCACTAAATCGTTATTTGTATCCTATTTGAAAATTGATCTGTGATCCATGGCTTCTTGTAATTGCAAATTTCCCCCGATCCTATTTTACCTCTTCCAGCTTTTTGACGTCTCCACGATAGGAAATATTACTACGCTGATTGCTGTCAATTACCAAAGTTGCACCTCCATCCGGGCTGACTGAAAGGTAAAGTTTATAAAAGTCTTTGGGAGCTTTAACTGATGCGTATATTTCATAACCCTTCCCTGCTTTTTGAGTTACAACCTTATATTCATCTGGTTTGCCTTTAAATTTTATTCCACCGTCACCCCCGTAATCAACACTATAAGCCCTGCCATAAAAGGGCAAATAGCTTTCAATAATGTCGTTATGAAATTTTAAAGTATAAGAACTGCCTGTCAGGATTATCATTTTTCCACTCTGAGGCAATACTTGCGATGCTTCAAAGACAAACTCATTTGAGTTGATAAGGGCTTCTATCTGTTGCTGCTTCTCCATTTTCTTCTGTTCCCGAAGCGCTTTTTTTGAGGTTTCCTGTGCAAACCCAGTTGCGAAAACTGACAACATTATAAAAGCCACGAAAATTTTTCTTGCTTCCATATTTGTAAATATTTGTTTCACTCACAAATTCACAAATCCAGTGCCAGAAATGGTTAACTATTGTTATAAAATACTGGAAGATTGAAAATTAAATGATGAAGTGCACAATTTCCCTTTATCTTAATTTTTATCAATTGTTAAGCGATCCTGCGCCATTCTGTTATTAAACTGCTGCATAATTGCCTTAAACAGGTTTTGCTCGGTTTCAGAATTAGCATTGCCTAATAAATTATTACGGAGATAGGGGTCTTCTATCCTGTTAAAGATACCTGTCAGCTTATTCTCAGTGAAATACAAGGCATGCTCTCCAATCAGAAATTGATAAGTGTCTTCAAGATAATTTATCACGAATCGTTGCGCCGATTGATCGAAAAGATTATTCCCAAATGCAATATAGGGCTTTGAATAGTTGAGATATCCAAGAATGGAGGGCATGATGTCAATCTGCTGTGCTAAAGACTCATCTTTACCAACAAGACTGCCATCGCCTTTATAGAAAATAAGTGGTGCCGCATAATAATTAACAGACGTTTTATACTCCTTAAAATCGGACTCTGAGCAATGATCAGAGGTGATCACAAACAGTGTATTTTTGAACCATGGCATTTTTGATGCTTTGTCAAAAAATTCTTTTAGTGCAAAATCGGTGTACCTGATGCACTTTTGAAGTGGAATATGCGCCTCAGGAAATCGCTCTTTATATTGTTCGGGGACTTTAAAAGGATGATGAGATGAGACCGAGAATATGGTCGTAAAAAAAGGCTCTTTCATCTTATTCATCTCATCTGCAAAAAACTGGAAGAATGGCTCGTCCCAAATTCCCCAAATACCATCAAAACCATCGTCATTCCCATATTCATTCTTGCCGACATAGTGTTGGAAACCGGCAATTTTCGTAAACGCATCGAATCCCATCGAACCGTTTGGAGCTCCGTGAAAGAAAGAAGTTTCATAACCCTCTTTTGACAATAAACTTGCAAGGCTGTTAATCCGGTTACCTGATCGCTCAGAAACGACATAGGGTAATACCAATGCCGGGATACTGGCAGTAATTGATGGTATGGCATCAATCGATTTTCGTCCGTTTGCAAAAGCATTTGGAAACACTAAACTATTACTGATCAACGAGTCAAGAAATGGCGTATAACCTTTGTACTGACCGTTATCAAGTTGTTTATTCAACGATCCGACAAATTCACGACTGAAGCTTTCGAGTATAATGACAACAACGTTGTCCTTTTTCATTGGTCCGCTAGAAACAGGAACCCTTAGCGGGGTATATATACGATTCATCTCATCTTCAGAATCGAAATAGTTCTTTACTTCAAATGCCTTTTTACCCCAGGTTCTCAGGATACAAAATGGGGTATTTTGAACCAGCGACATTTCTTCGGGGGAAGAGACATACTTTCCCGCATTATTCATACTGATCGGACGTGTGCTTGGCATATATCCGCCACGCATTCCGATTACGCTCAACGCAGAAAATATAATTATCGCAACAACCGAAATAAGATAATATTTCCAGTTACGCACGTTGAATGTAGGTCGTGGTTTCAAAAAGGAATATAGTTTCGACAATAACAGCATCGTAATAACCAGGATCAGCACAATGTACCAGAAATCATAGAAAAATTGGCCAATAAGTCTGTAATTTCCTGCATCGTAACCTGCTACATCGAACATACTGGCAGTCGTCCTTTTTAAAATAAAGGGATAGTAAACGATGTCGATATAATTGAAAGCAAACCCAACGCTGTTAATAACCATGAAAATCCATTTCAGCATTCGCTGATACCAATCCTGAAATTTAAAAGGAAACGGAAGCAAATACAACAGGAAATAAAGAAGATTCAGATAGAGAACTGCACTTGTATCGAACATTACCCCTCCCCGCATGATCTGTACAAAAGCGGCAAAATCGACTTTCGGAAACATCGATGCATTAAACAGGTAAAATAGAATACGCCCTGCTGAATAAAGGAACATAACCACTAAAAACCTGTAAACCATCACGAGATACTCGTTGGCCTGGTACTTATTTTGTGAGGTACGGAAAATATTCATTTTATTAAAAATTGAACTTGCAAAATTAACAGCTTATTTGGTTTCAATCACCTATTTAGTTAACATTTAAATAAACATCCCTTTGATTTCAGATATCAAAGGGATGGAAAAAATAATTAAGAGAATAAATCGGATCAATGAATCACTTAAAACCAACTCGTGCCTCGGCTTGATCTTCTTGAAGTTGATTTAACCCCCATTACACCAAGTAATCCTCTGACCAGTTCTTTTGCAATCGTGTTTCCGATCTGTCGCGTTGCAGTGCTGGCAATTACCTTTTCGAAAGTGCTTTTCTCTTCTCTTCCGTAGTTCGGGCGATTAGAACCCGACCGTTCAACCTGACGATTCATCTCTTCGCGATGTTTGTCTTCCGCCGCATCCTCAAGTTTTGAATTAAGGATCTCGTAAGCGCTTTCGCGGTCGACCTCACGGTTGTATTTCGGAACAAGACTCGATGAATTCGTAATTTGATCAATCTCAGTATCGCTAAGTATATCCATACGTGATTCAGGAGCCCTCAGATAGGTATGAACCAAAGGTGTAGGGATTCCATTCTCGTTTAAAGTCGTAAAGAAACATTCGCCGATACCCAGTTCGGTGAGTAATTGAGCTGTATTATAAAACTTTGTTTCAGGATAGTTCTCCGCAGCAGCATTAATCGATTTTCTGTCTTTGGCTGTAAATGCCCTTAAACCATGCTGGACTTTCATTCCCAGCTGACTTAAAACGGATTCGGGTATATCGCCGGGGTTCTGAGTAATAAAAAAGATCCCAATACCCTTCGATCGAACCAATTTAATAATGGCTTCGATCTGTTCGAGTAACGAAGAGGATGCTTCATTAAAAACCAGGTGGGCTTCATCGATAAAAAGGCAGAGTTTCGGTTTGTCAAGATCACCCGCCTCGGGAAAGGTGGCATAAATCTCGGCAAGCAATTGAAGCATTACAGTCGAGAAAAGCTTTGGCTTATCCTGAATATCAGTCAGCCTTAGAATCGAGATGATCCCCATTCCGTTTCTGTCTGTCCGGCAAAGATCTTCAACATCAAACGATGGTTCGCCAAAAAATACCTCAGCACCTTGTTGTTCCAGTTCGATTATTTTGCGCATAATGGTTCCTACCGATGCAGAAGATAAAGTACCATACTCTTTTGTCAAATCAGCCTTTCCTTCGTCGCCAAGATACTGAAGAACTCTTTTCATGTCCTTGAGATCAAGCAAAGGCAACTTGTGATCATCACAGTATTTGAATATTAAAGAAATCATTCCAGCTTGTGTCTCATTTAGCCCGAGAATCTTCGAGAACAGCGCAGGACCAAATTCAGATACTGTGGCTCTCAGTCGCGAACCTTTTTCGTTGGATATCGATAGAAATTCGACAGGATTGCCGGAGGGAGTGTAGGCGAGCCCTATTTTCGCATGGCGTTCCACAATCTTTGAATTTGGATCTGACTTGGCCGCAATACCGCTTAAATCACCCTTTATATCCATCAAAAGCGAAGGAACACCAAAGCGCGATAGTTGTTCGGCAATAACCTGGAGCGTCTTTGTCTTTCCGGTACCTGTGGCCCCTGCAATAAGGCCGTGACGATTGAACATCTTTAACGGTGCTTTTACTGAAATTCCAGATAAGTTCTCTTTGTCGAGCATGATACCACCTAATATAATTGATTCCCCTTTAAAGGAGTACCCGACTGAATTTCGCTAATGAACTGTTCTTTCCTATCCATAAACTATCATATATGAGTTTGCATTACAATTGAGATTTTCTGCAGATAAAAATTCACTTAAAAAATGAAATTATATGCGTAACAACAAATTTAGCGAGATTTTAGTTTAAAGATATAAATTTAAAATCTTTCTATTACGAGGTTTATGAATTGTAAGATATATAAAAAAGCCGCCCAAAATTGGAACGGCTTCTATATTAATTTAATAACAATCAATTACTTTACGAAGCGAGCTTCAATTGCAGTAACCTGATTTGCCAGTTCTTTAGGAAGCGTATTCCCGAAAGCAGCATACTGTTCACGTACAAGATCAAGTTCATCATTCCACTGACCTTTGTCAACGGTAAGCAATTCAGCCATGTTGGCCTCAACACCGTCTAATCCTGTAGTATTGATTGAACCTAATTGAGGAACAAAACCAATTGGAGTTTCGTCAGCCTTTGCGGTTCCAACAACACGTTCGAAAATCCACTGCAATACACGAATGTTGTCACCGTAACCTGGCCAAAGAAACTTACCCTGGGCACTTTTACGGAACCAGTTAACATTGAATATTTTAGGAAGTTTTTCTTTGTCAGGAGCATTTTCGCCAATGTTAACCCAATGTCCGAAATAATCACCCATGTTGTAACCACAGAATGGCAACATTGCAAACGGATCGCGACGTACACCAGCTTTTAAGCCGATAGCAGCAGCAGTAACTTCAGAACCAACAATAGATCCCATGAACACACCATGATTCCAGTCGAATGACTGATAAACCAATGGCACAGTCCCCGGACGACGTCCGCCAAAGAGGATCGCAGCGATCGGAACACCTGTTGGGTTTTCCCAGTCTTTGTCAATACAAGGACATTGGTAAGCAGGAGCCGAGAAACGGGCGTTTGGATGCGCCGCAGGTTTGCAACTTGACTTATCGTAAACTTCATTTGTCCAGGTGATGGTTCCTTCAGGAGCATCGTATCCAATACCTTCCCACCAAATGTCGCCATCAGGTGTTAAACCTGTATTCGTGAAAATTGTATTTGCCCTTGCAGACAACATTGCATTTGGGTTGGTGTCCATAGAAGTAAATGGAGCAACACCAAAGAATCCGGCTTCGGGATTGATCGCATACAGCTGACCATCTTTACCAAATTTCATCCAGGCGATATCGTCACCAACTGTTTCAACTTTCCATCCCGGAATAGTAGGAACAAGCATGGCAAGGTTTGTTTTTCCACAAGCACTTGGGAATGCAGCAGCAATATATTTTTTAACCCCCTGAGGATTCGTAATGCCCATGATGAGCATATGCTCAGCAAGCCATCCCTGCCTTCTTGCCATATTGGAGGCAATACGAAGTGCAAAACATTTCTTTCCCAATAATGCGTTACCACCATAACCGCTACCATAGGATAAAATCTCGTTGGTATCGGGGAAATGGCAGATATATTTGTCTTCAATAGGAGCACAAGGCCATTTTACATCTTCCTGTCCTGGTTTTAGGGGAGCTCCAACCGAGTGAATACAAGGCACAAATTCGCCGTTTCCAAGAACATCAAGAACCGCTTTTCCCATACGGGTCATCACTTTCATATTAACCACAACATAGGGAGAGTCTGTTAACTCAATACCAATATGAGCAATATCAGAACCAAGGGGTCCCATGCTGAATGGAATCACGTACATGGTACGGCCTTTCATACATCCTTTGAAGAAACCTTTCAGGGTAGCCTTCATTTCAACTGGATCAGCCCAGTTGTTGGTTGGACCTGCATCCTCCTTTTTCGCAGAGCAGATATAAGTTCTGTTTTCAACACGGGCAACATCACTTGGATCTGACTGAAAATAGTAGCTTCCGGGACGTTTTTTTTCATCCAGTTTTACTGCCATTCCACTGGCGACCATTTCACCTAGAAGTCGATTATTTTCTTCTTCTGATCCGTCGCACCAATAAACTTTTTCAGGCTGACAAAGCTCGGCCCATTCGTTTACCCAATTGATTAATTTCTGATTACTCGTCATTAAGTTGTGATTTTTGATAAAAGTTTGTGATAAAAATTCTAATTCAATCTGTATAAAATCTAATTTTGTTCGGTATAGTCTTTACAAGCCAAATAAATATTCTCAATGAGTTCCTGAATTTTCGATTGGGGAACTGCTGAGAATGCCAACCTGATCAGGTTTCCAAAAACAATCACACCTGTGCTGTATTTGTCAAGAAGAATTTTTCGGATCGCTTCAGCATTTAACTGATCATTCAACTCAACACACATGAAATAACCAGAATTAAATGGCAAGGCTGTGAAATATTCAAGATATTTTGGATCTGCAAGAACTTGTTGAACTGTTTGATACCTGGATTGGAGTGTCGCAAATTTCTCTTTCTTATCAGCCGCGTATGCTTCAGAGAAATAAGCCTGGTATAACAAAGATTGTGAAAGTTGACTCGCATTCGAAATATTTCCGCGGACAGCACCCGCAGTTTTATTTTCAAGCGCTTCGTAAAGTTCTGGTGTACCATTCTTCACGCCAAACGACATAAATCCAACCCTGAAACCCCACACATAATCCTCTTTGGTTGGTCCATCAAGCTTAACTGCCAATACTTTTTCGCTAAGGTTACAAAGCTGTGTAAATATCGATTCTGTATAAACATTCTTTTCGTATACCAATCCAAAATAGGCATCGTCTATAATAGCAACAACGCTTTTACCATGATCAGCCTGTTTCTTAATCGAATTTACAATTAGATTTATTTCTGGAACAAGAGGTGTATATCCAGTTGGATTGTTAGGAAAATTGAGTAATAATACTATTTTGCCCTCAATGCTATCGAGTGTTTTATTGAATCCGTCAATGTTGAAACTTCCGTTTTTGAAAAGCGGAAATGTAACCACTTTACCTCTGTAAGCATTCTCGAAAATCAACGAATAATTTTCCCAGAACAGATCAGGAATTACGACAGTATCACCCTCGTCAACAAATAAATAACCCGACATACTAATACCATGAGTCAATCCGCATGTAACAATAGGAGTACTTATTACATTTGTTCCGAGTGAAGGATTCTTCTTGTAAATAAATTCTTTCCAGCAATCACGAAGTTCCTTTTTCCCAAAGCTGGGAGCATAGGGATAAACCGAACCAAGTGGAAGTTTGATTAATTTGTCAAATTCTGAAAGGTGCATCGAAAGGCCATCATCTTCTATAGCCTCTCCGATAGTAGCATTAATATTTTTCCCCTTTGCCTGCGCCGACTGAGACAAAATTCCGAGTTTTGGAAAAAAAATATTCTTGCCTCTTTCTGACAATAGTTCAAGAACGTTTTTATTCAGTTTTTGAATGGTTTCATTCAAGTTGATTGCTTGTGGATCCATTAAGTACTGTTTAATTAATTTAATTACTACTTAATGACAAAATTATTCAATTATCCTGATAAATTGAAGCAACCTGCTTGAAAATATTCAAAACTTAACAATGAATTGATATAGAAAAACCAACAAAGAACGAAATCAGATGTTAGGAGGAGTGATTACCCACAAAACCTTTGCCGAAGAGGTATGAATATTTTTCAAAGTATGTGGAATTGTGGAGTTGAAGTAGAAATTATCCCCCTTTTCGAGAATATATTGAGAATTGTCAAGTGAAATCATCAATTTACCTTCGAGGACATAAATAAATTCCTGCCCGGGGTGACTAAGCATAATTTCAGAGGAATCGGAATTCTCAACAAACTTAAGGATATAGGGTTCCATTTGTTTGCTGTTTTCGTGATGCGAAAGAAGGAAAAGACTGGTACCGCTTGAATTTACCTTTACAAATTTGATATCTCCAGATTTGATCAAAGGATTCTTAGTCAACGATTCATGCTCACCAATCAACTCACCCACTGTCGTATATAAACTATTTGCAATACTCTTAAGCGTAACGATTGAAGGAAATGCTTTTGAGTTTTCGATTTGTGAAAGTGCACTGGCACTAATACCTACTTTTTTAGACAGATCGCTTAAAGGTAAGCTTAACATCTCTCTTTTGCGTTTAATTCTTTCCCCCAACCGATTCATTTGAAATATCTTAAAGATAATTTTATACTACCTGAATTTACAGATCCAAAGATAATCCATTTTAGAGTACTCCTACCCTACAGCTTAATAATTTAAGTAATACTTAACAAACGATCCAAAAACAGTGTATTAATTCGATGATATATTCAGAAAATATTGATCATTATTCTGCACAATCGAATTGATTATCTATAAAACGAACTTATTCCGAAGACTTAATTTACGGTATTTCAACAACGGCTTTACACTTCTTTTAAGTGATTTACTGCTTAACACATGTATAGCTATAAAAGAACAAAAGGACTTGCAACCAGATATGGTTACAAAGTCCTCTTGTTGTAAATAACCTAATTTACAGGGATTCGCGAACTTAATCTTACGACCTTGGATGAAATTTATTGACCGTATCCTTTAGATATTCTTTATCTAAATGGGTATAAATCTCAGTAGTAAGAATCGATTCATGACCAAGCATCTCCTGTACGGTTCTTAAATCTGCACCACCCTGCACAAGAGCAGATGCAAATGAATGTCTGAAGGTGTGAGGACTGATATTCTTTTCCAGTTTGATTTTGTCAGCAAGATTTTTGATAATGGTAAAAATCATAACCCTGCTCAATTTTTTTCCTCTTCTGTTTAAAAATACAATGTTCTCGAAACCTTTTTCAATTGTAAGTTTCTTACGCGAGTTAATCAGATATTTTTTGATATCTTCAATGGCTCGTTTGCTGATAGGAACCAGGCGTTCACGCTCTCCTTTTCCGGCAATTCTAAGAAATTCCTGCTCAAAATGCAGATTTGAAAGCTTAAGATCAACAAGTTCAGAAACTCTCAATCCACAGCTGTAAAGCGTCTCAAGGATTGCTTTGTTACGAAGACCTTCGGCTTTTGAATCGTCGATAGCCTCAATCAACCGATTGATTTCATCGTCTGTTAGAATCTCAGGCAACTTACGACCAATCCTAGGAGATTCTACCAACGTTGTCGGATCATTTTCTACAGCTTCTTCAATCAACAGAAACTTATAGAAAGATTTAATCCCAGAAATCGTTCTGGCCTGTGTACGGGGGCTAATCCCCTTTTGGTTCATCCACTCAACAAATTTTCTCAATTGAGCCAATTTGACCGTTTCCGGTGTGAGGCTTGGATAAAACTCCTCAACAAACGTTATAAGTTTGTTGATGTCATTAACATACGCACTTACTGAGTTAGGAGAAAGTGATTTCTCGATCCTCAAAAATGTTTCATACCCTTTTTTGCTTTCTAACCAATTCATAATTCTTTTTTTTAAATTTAAAGTTGAAACAATTTAGCTAATCTTATTATATATTACAAAACAAACGTAAAAGCGAAAAAGTTGTTACATTTTTTCGCAAATTGCACCCGATAAATATACAAAATATTTTACTTTAATGAAAATTATTATTGTAAATGGCCCAAATTTAAATTTATTGGGGGTCAGAGAAAAAAGCATTTATGGAAGTGTTTCATTTACAAATTATTATGAAATAATGATTTCCAGGTTCCCCAATATCGAGTTTGATTATTTTCAGTCGAATGTCGAAGGTGAACTGATAAATTATCTTCAGAAAGTCGGATTTTCTGTACAAGGTATCGTATTTAATGCAGGAGCTTACACTCATACTTCAGTAGCATTGCGTGATACAATAGCGGCTATCACCACTCCTGTCGTCGAAATTCATATCTCAAATATTCTCACAAGAGAACATTTCAGACATGAATCGATCATCGGGCCGGTGTGCAAAGGGAGCATTATGGGATTCGGACTCGATTCATACAGACTCGGGATTGAGAGTTTTCTGGCTCCCCAGGAATGAGGTTTGTGATGAATCATGATTAACAATTCGTTAATTAATCGGTCATAATCAGTACCGGTTGATCAACTCAGGTGTGCACATATTCAAATATTTGTGCTATATTTGACCTATTGGAATTCCATCAGGTGGATTCAGGAGATACGTCCTTTGTCCTGAAATTGGACTACCTTAGCATCCAATAGAAATTTAATTTTGATGATCATGAATACAATGAAGCACACTAAGATAGTGGCTACAATCTCAGATAAGCATTGCGAGATAGAGTTTTTACAGGCACTTTATGATGCCGGAATGAATGTAGTGAGGATAAATACCGCTCATCAAACTCCCGAAACAGCGCTGAAAATTGTAAATAACGTAAGAACTGTGTGTGATTGTATTGCGATCCTTTTGGATACCAAAGGACCCGAAATCAGGACTAAAAATATTACAAGTCCCATCACCGTTAAAACCGGAGACAAACTTCTTGTAAAAGGCGGGGATGAACAATCGGCAGAAGGTTTATTAATTGTTGACTATGCTGAATTTGCAGACAACGTGCCCGTTGGAAGTACAATGTTAATCGATGATGGTGAACTCGAGTTTAAAATAATTTCAAAAATTGGCAATGCCCTAGAGGTTGTTGTCTGCAACGAAGGTGAAATTAAAAATAAAAAGAGCATAAATACACCAGGTGTCTCTTTCGCACTTCCTCCCATTACTGAAAAGGATAAAATGTTTATCGAATGGGCTGCTGATCATGATATTGATTTTGTTGCTCACTCGTTCGTCCGCAATAAAGAGGATGTTTTGGCTGTTCAGAAAATTCTGGATACTAAGAATAGCCGAATAAAAATTATCTCCAAGATCGAAAATACTGATGGGGTTAACAATATTAACGAAATCCTTGACCATTCTTATGGAATTATGGTGGCAAGAGGTGATCTTGGTATTGAAATCGCTGCAGAAAAGATTCCTGCCATACAGCGCAGACTAATCAGAAAATGTGTTGAACGAAAAAAGCCTGTGATCATCGCAACTCAAATGCTGCACACAATGATCAACAGTCCGCGACCAACACGAGCTGAAGTTAGTGATGTTGCCAACGCAATTTTCGATCGGACTGATGCTATTATGTTATCCGGCGAAACTGCTTATGGACAATATCCCGTTGAAGCTGTCGCCCTGATGACGCGTGTAGCCATTGAAATAGAATCAAGTAAAGATAGGCGTAATGACCTGCCGGTTCCACGTTTAGACAATGAGGTATCTGCATTCTTAGCTGAGGCAGCCGTAATGGCCGCCAATGAATTAAAGGTTGCTGCAATCGTCACCGATACTTTAACGGGTAAAATTGCGCGCTATATTTCTGCATTCAGAAGTCCGCGTCCAGTTTATGCAAAGTGCCATGATGGTCGTGTCAAACGCGAACTGGCTCTTTCATACGGCGTTCAAGCCAGTCAGATTATTTCGAAGAAGAATAAACATAAATTGGTTGAATCATCTCTACTTGATCTGGAAGCACGCGGAAAAATAACCGAAAACGATACGGTTGTCTATGTAGGCGGGAATTTTGGAGTAGGTGGAGGAACATCTTTTATAGAAATTGCCTCTGTTGCAAGGATGACGAAAGAGAAAAAAGATAGCAAACATACAACTACCGAAAATTAGAACATTCGGATAGAAGATTCTATAATGTAGAAATAAAGACAAAAGGTTAAAGGACTAATTTCTTTAACCTTTGTATTTCAGTAGAGTATGATGCTGGATCCCTTTGGTCTTTAAAATTTCAGCCTCTATTTAAAGTGTGAACTTAGTTATTTTTAATTTTCCTGTTTTCCGGAGCCACCGGGCATCCTCCGCAAGAGCTTCCACATCCGTTGCAACTATCAGATTTACTGAATGATTTCAAGGAATTTAACGCCTTAATTGCCAGAAGAATAACCGCGACTAAAACAACAATCCATGTTATAATTTCCTGCATAAATGAGTGTATTAAATAAAATATAGCGCAATATTATAAGTAAAAAAAGCAGTAATCCACGCAAATGCTGTAGTGTAGAAGACTGTAAACAAAGCCCATTTCAAACTGCCAGATTCCCGTTTTATAGTAGCAATTACTGCAATGCAAGGGAAATATAGCAGGACGAAGACAAGGAATGAGAGTGCAACTGCCTGGTTAAATATCTTCTCCCCTGCTTTGGGACCTGAAAAATAGATTTCCGATTTCAATATTTCCGGTAGCAGTTCTCTGCTTTTCTGATCACCCTTCCCTGATTCGTAGAGAACCCCCATCGTACTCACAACAATCTCTTTTGCAGGAATCCCTGCCACGAGGCAAATACCCATCCGCCAATCAAAACCCAATGGTCTTATTAAAGGTTCAATCGTGCGACCGATCATCCCAAGATATGAGTTTTCGATCTGAGACTGAACATGCCATTCGTGAGCCACATCGGAAGTAGTCGTTTTTGTTTTAAGAAGTGGATTTTCTTCGCTTCTTGGAAAGTATTCGAGCGCCCAGATAATAACAACCGCAACGAGGATCGTTCCCCCAATTTTTTTGAAGTACTGACTTGCCTTGTCCCACATATGCAGCAATGTATTCCGCAAAACCGGCATCCTGTAGGGTGGAAGTTCCATTACAAACGGCGTCTCTTTCCTTTTGAAGATGGTCCGGTTTAGAATCTTGGCCATGACGATCGCCATTGATATTCCAAGCAAATATAAACCTGTCAATACCATCGCCGGATAATCCTTAAAAAAGGCAGAGATCAGTACAATATAAACCGGCAAACGTGCAGAACACGACATAAACGGGATAATCAACATCGTAAGCAAACGGTCACTGCGATTTCTGATCGTTCGCGTGGCCATGATTGCCGGCACATTGCACCCGAACCCCATTACCATCGGAATAAACGACCGTCCGTGGAGTCCGATTTTATGCATCAGCTTATCCATAATAAATGCAGCACGGGCCATATAACCTGTATCTTCCATCAATGATGTAAAGAAAAATAAAATCAGAATATTTGGAACAAAGACAATGATACTACCAAGACCGTTAATGATTCCATCCGTTAGAAGATCTTTAAACATCCCGGAAGGCATTATCGTTTTGATAAATTCAGATAGAATGGTAACACCCTCACCGATCCAGTTCATGGGGTAGGCGCCCAACCTGAACGTTGCAAAAAATGTCAAAAACATGAAAAGCAGGAAGATCGGAAATCCGAAAATTCGGTGCGTGACCAGGTGATCAATCTTTCCGGTAATCGCATAACGCCAATGCACTCCCTGAACAAATGTTTCCTTTAGTGCTCCGGCAATAAATCCGTATTTGGCATCGGTAATCAGATGTGAACTATCATCATTCAACCTGGATTTAAGTCGCGAGACCTCACTTTTTGTCATTTCGCTAATCCGGGCAAAATTGGATGATGTCTCAAGGAGTTTCAATGCCTCCGGATCATTATCCAATAACATGATGGTTAAATACCTCGAAGAAAGTACTACACCGCCGGGCTTATCTTTTTTTATCTCCTTACGGATGACCTTAATCGATTTTTCGAGTTCTTCGCCGTAATTAATATGGATATGCCTTACAACCGGATTCCGGTCTTCGTAGACCTCTATAATTTCATCAAATAACTCATCCATCCCCTCCCCTTTACTCGATATTGTGGGAATAATGGGAATGCCTAGCAATTTACCTAGCTTTTCACAATCTAGTTTTGCACCTCCAGCTACCAGATCATCATGCATATTCAATGCAATCACAACCTTGATATCCATATCGATCAACTGTGTTGTGAGGAACATATTCCTTTCGAGATTCGTCGAATCGATCACATTCAGAACAATATCAGGGGCTTGCCCGATAATGTAATTGCGCGCAAACAACTCTTCAGGTGAAAATGCCGTTAATGAATATGTTCCCGGAAGATCAACCAATTTAAATGTATACCCGTTCCGTTGGAAAGATGCAATCTTCGCATCCACGGTTACACCGCTGTAATTTCCTACATGCTCTTTCGAATTGGTGACGCGGTTAAACAGGGTTGTTTTACCGCAGTTAGGATTTCCCGCTAAAGCGATGTGTATCGTTTTCCCATTTTCGCGCGCCGAAGTCTTCAGTACCTCCATGTCGATTGTGCCGTCGAAATTCGGAGTTACAAGTTTTGTCGCTTCTTCAGTTGTGATTACCTCTATCAGATCCGCCTCGGCCCTACGCAACGAAACATTATATCCAAGCAGTTGGTATTCAACCGGATCACGTAATGGGGCATTTTTAAGTACAATGACCACCTTTCCGGCAACAAATCCCATTTCTGAGATCCGACGTCGAAATGAGCCGTGGCCCAGGACTTTTGTAATTACAACTCGCTTATTCTCTTCTACTTCCGAAAGACGCACTCTAATTCTTATTAAGAACAATTAAAAATAGTATGCAAATATATGCGATTTTTCCATAAATTGAGGTTATTTCCAAAAAAATAAGGATGCGTTGCTTTGGTCTCCAAAATCTGATTATCTTTGCACCGCTTTCAAGCAAAAAGGCCCCGTAGCTTAATGGATAGAGCATCTGACTACGGATCAGAAGGTTGGGGGTTCGAGTCTCTCCGGGGTCACATATATCCTTGTAAACATTAGATTTACAAGGATATTTTTTTATCTGAAAAATCGTTTTTTGAATTCTTTTTGATACTGAAATTGCTTGTTAGCTTAAATGCCTGAAAAGGAATGGAAGAAGTTAAGAACATTCTAAGGAATAAGCGTAATAATGCAAAAAAACACTTCCACAAACATTACCTTTGCAATATTCCACAGGTGCGAACCAAAATCGTAATTTCCTATGCAATAATTTTAAATTGAAATTTCGAAGTTAAACCCATTTTTAAAACTGAAAACCATGCAGGTAACAGTAAACAGAAAAAAGTTTACATTTTCTCCCGATTCTTCCAGGGTAATCGCCCGTTTTTTATATATGAGTGATGAAAGGTCAGCCGATATAATTAGAAAAGTATTGGCAATGCCTGAAACAGAGGTAAAAATAGCAATGAGCCAGTTGCTGAGGGGATATTCCAGGCGTCACCGGAATATTTCACGCATTTTCGAGCGCTATTTTGAAAGGTTGGCACCCATCTTTGATAAGATTGAAGTAAATGAAGAGGATCTGAGTGTTTCCCAGAAAGCACTGGTTGGTTCTTATTTTACAATGGAATATTCCATTGAATCAGCTGCATTTTTCAATCCATCCATAGTAGAAGACCCGGATCAGTCAGAAATAAGATCGGATGAAATAAGGGTGATTTTTAGTTTCCGTGCTACGGGCGAAGGGCATATCTCGTCGATTGTTTTCCGCTCAGGCATTCTTGACAAAAACAACAACCTCAGCATAGAACCGGTTGGTAAAATGCTTGCCGAAGCTGATGTAATTAAAAGGCATGTTTACGACAAGAAGTCTTTTCAGTTAAAACTGGAAGAGATGAAAGACACGATAACTATTATTTCACCTGTGATCATCGATAAACTTGATGAATTGAAAGATCACGAAAATAGCATTTCACCTGCAGTAGTTGATAAACCTGTTGAAGTACAAACGCCAGAAAATGTAGTCTCTCCGGCATTTATCCTCGATAAACTGGGAGATAATTTCACGTATGGAGAATTGATGAAGAACCTTGACATAGCAAGAAGTGTGCCTGATCTTCAGGAAGATCAATTGAAAATAATCAATCAGATGATGTGGCTGGCTTCATCGCATTATGAAATTCATTTTTCAATCGATTCCGCCATTTCGGAGCGGGTTATTTTTCCCATCTCAGCAACCGAGCAAAGAGGCATTGAAGATGCCCGTTTTGTTAAATTCACTGATGACAATGGTGAAGTAACCTATTATGCCACATACACTGCTTATGACGGGATGGCTACGTTACCTAAACTAATCAGTACAAAAGACTTTTACGATTTCAAAATATTGCCAATTAATGGTGAGATCGCCCAGAACAAAGGGATGGCTTTATTTCCACGAAAGATCAACGGGAAGTACGCTATGCTGTGCCGGATCGACGGTGTAAACAATTACATTGCCTATTCGGATAGCATTAATATCTGGCGTACCGCAAAAATAATCCAAAAGCCCAAATATCCATGGGAACTCGTTCAGATAGGCAATTCCGGCTCTCCGATCGAAACCAAAGATGGTTGGCTGGTGATTACCCACGCAGTAGGTTCGATGCGGGAATATACATTGGGAGCCTCATTGTATGAACTTGAGAATCCGGAGAAAGAGATCGGAAGGCTGAGCAGCCCGCTTATGGTTCCGAATGAATCAGAAAGAGAAGGATACGTACCGAATGTGATTTACTCATGCGGGTCGATGATTCATGGTGAAGATCTGATTATTCCATACGCAATGTCAGACCATGCCTCAACCTATGCAACCGTAAATCTCAAAGAATTGCTCGATGTATTGAAAACGCCGGCAATAAAGGTAAAAAGTGAAAAATCGTGAGGTTGGATTTTTTAATCTACTTGGAAATAATCACTTAAAATATTTTGACCATTTTATGTTTTTTTAACACAAATAATTTCGAAAGATTTCAAATAGCGAATATCTTTGTATTACATTTTTTTCATAAGTTTAGGTTTAGTTAGGTTAGTTAGTTTGGTTAGTTTTAGTAAAAGGATGAAGCCGCCCGGTTTCATCCTTTTCAATTTTACAGTGGTTAAGACACCCCTAATTTTTTACATCGTCCAAATAAGATCACAGGATTTAATTTAAAAGAATCTTCCTTTGCCGGAACAGGCTATGTGTTACGCGAAGAATACGCCACTAAATCGCTTCTATAAAACCCTAAGTGATATCCGTAAGCTGTACTACAAATTTATATGATGTTGAAATCTATTTTGCGTAAAAGCGTAAAGCCGTACTCCAGGTTATTTCACTTTATATTCACTAAAAAACAAGTACATGAAAAAATTTGCAGCAGAATTTATCGGAACTTTTTGGTTGGTTTTAGGCGGTTGTGGCAGCGCCGTATTGGCAGCAGCATTTCCGGGAGTAGGAATCGGACTTCTTGGCGTTGCACTCGCTTTCGGTTTGACCGTTTTAACAATTGCCTATTCCTTGGGGCATATTTCGGGTGCGCACCTGAACCCGGCGGTCTCAATCGGAATGTGGGTAGGCGGAAGATTTAGCGGAAAAGAGCTTTTGCCTTATATTGTTGCCCAGATTCTGGGGGCGATTACAGCTGCCGGTGTTTTGTACATTATTGCAACAGGAAACGGCAGTGCTATTGGCAACTTTGCCGCCAACGGTTACGGCGAAAACTCACCAGGTCATTACAGTTTATTGGGGGCTTTGGTAACAGAAGTTGTGATGACTTTTATGTTTCTGATTATCATTCTTGGTGCTACAGACGACAATGCAGCAAAGCCTTTTGCAGGTATGGCAATTGGTCTTGCGCTCACGTTAATTCACCTGATCAGCATTCCCGTTACCAATACTTCTGTGAATCCTGCCCGCAGCATTAGTCAGGCTATTTTTGTTGGTGGAATTGCACTCGAACAACTTTGGCTGTTCATCGTCGCACCTATTGCAGGAGCAATTCTTGCCGGACTGGTCTATGGTTTTATCAGTTCAAAGAAATAAATGAAAATAGATTAATACCATTTCCTCTTGATAAGACTGATTTGCTTCTTACTTCAAATCAGTCTTATCCTGCTCTTTTTGTTCCTTTTTCAGCGCCTTCTTCGTTTCACGATTCAGCTTTCGATTCTCTTTCGATGGAATCATCGTTTCCTGCAATCCTGCCATTATTGATTTTACAACGAGGTTCATAAATCCCTTATTCCGGTCGCGTTCAACATCGAATTTCACGATCCTGGCGGCTTTATCATTCGAAGCGGGATTGCTGGAGTTCAGATAATTGTTCGCGGCAAACGAGATCAGGTTGTTTTTAAACTTCGAATATTTCTTCACATCAATGATTAATCCAAGATCGTGATAAAGGAATTCCATATTGCCGGATGCTTCCTGCGGATAACCATTTCCTGAAAAATTAATTGCATCAACGAATCCAGTTTTGACACTGGTTGGGGCAAATGCCTCGATTACACGATTTAAATCTTTCAATTCGAATGGTTTGATGGCCCCTTTAAAACTAAACTCCGGCTTTGTATAACTAAACGCCAGTGCTAAATTAAATGGGATCTTGTTCTCAATATGCCCATCGGCCTTTACCCTAAGTGTAGAACCGGGCATTTGATTCGAAATATTTTGAGCGTTTACATTCAATCCGTTTATTTTAACGCTTGCCAAACCGCCGTCCACTTTCTTTTCCTGGTACTCAAGCTTCGATGTTGTTATCTTTAGTTCCTTAATTGTTAATGGAATACCAATGCTGTTTAATTGCTGTCCGGGAAATCCGGGCAACCGTTTCAAATCGATATCCTTTGTTTTATCCCTATAAATCAACACATCCGCACTGTCGAGGTTTACGTTACCAATCAAAATTGTCTTATAGTTGCGAAGACTATCGAAACTGATGTTCAAAAGGTCAACCTTCTTTACCGATATGGAATACAACTCTTTCTGATACTTGTGCAGCTGATTGAATTCATCGTGGCTGAGTGTTGGCTTCATCGCAACATCGGTGATGTGCACTGCCTTTTCGCTTTGTGACAACTCCACCATTTGAGCGCCGATCAGGTAAGTGCTGTCGGCCGTCACCAGCTTCCAGTCCTGTATCCGCGTTGTATAATTCACCACCTGGAAAATAACCGTATCGGGACGCTGCTGGATTGCAAACGAATCGACATTCAACTGGTAGTTTTTCGATTCCATCGTTTTAAAACTGCCCGTTTTCGCATGGATCACCAAACCGCTCATCCCTAAATCGGCCTTTCTGAACGCCAATGAATCGACGCCGTCGTGCTGATGAAGCTGAATATCACTTATAAATATATTCAACGCCCCTATTTTGTAACTGCTCCCTTCATGTTCATCTTCCATCGAAAGCGCGGCATCGCGGAGCACCAGCTCCTTTAAGAAATAGGAATCGAGGTACTTTTTAAGTTGCTCTATCTTCGCTTCCGAAGATTTATCCCCCGCTTTAAACGGAAAAAGCACATGATTCCGGCCTTTCAGTTGTACAGCGATCTCCGGCTTTTCAATTTCGATGGTACTTATCTGCAGCCGGTTCTGTTTTAGCAACGCGTAAATATCAACACCATTCAGATCGATCCGGCTGGTTTTCAAAACAAACGAACTGTTGATGTAAGGATAAGGCTGCAAAGGGATTTTTTTGGGGGCAATGACCACATGACGAATTTTCACCGCTCTTGTGAAAACATTGATATTCAACCGATCGAAGCTCAGATCATACACATCGGAGATCACATTCGCGTTAAAACTACGCATAATTGCATCGGAGATCAGCCGGTTGAAATTCGCATAAAAGTAAAATGACGCGACCGTTAAAATCACGATAACAGCCGAGATGATCATTAAGAAAACCTTGCGCGAAATTTTATTCATCTATCGAAAATTTCAATTCAAATTCATGGTATCGGTCTGAAGCTTTTTAGCATTAAAAGAGTCAATCAATTTTATCATAATACGGTACAATATTGAAAAGAATTCATATTACAATCAAACAGCAAATTTCAGGCGATGTTCAAAGATAGTATAAATTGATGATGGTGTGATTCAGCGCCTGTTTTAAAATTCCAGCGATGCTGATCGAATCTTGTTTCGTCTCAAAAGGGAAACGACAGGAACGCAGATGACGCAGTTGAAAACACCGCTGATTTTCGCAGATTTGGTTGAATCATTCGTCCGTAGAGACGCCATTAATCGGACCGTTCGTCCGTAAAGACGCGATTCATTGCGTCTCTACAAACAATACCGCTGCACTGCAAACAAATTTGCTCTTTCTTCTCCGCGGTAAAAAACCGCGGGACCCGACCGTAGTGTCCGGGCCTGATCTATATTTTTCCCGGGATCAAAAATTCTCTTCATCTTTTAAAATATTTCCCCGGTTTTATCGAAACATCTGTTTTTTGTTGGCGTATAATTTATTTTGTTGCCAAATCAAAAATGTTTCCATTGAACTAATTTTCAGGAAACTTAAAAGAACAAATGAACCGGTCGCAACAATATCGGTTTACAATTAAAATAAAATAATAAATTACTGCCGTGAATCAGGGATTCAGCTATAACCTGATCAACCAGATCTCCCTTTATGCTGGTTTCAACCCCGAACTTTCACTTTCAACGGGAAAAAATTCAATTACCAATACTGCAAATTCATTATTTGTTGATTATCATTGTTTTCCGATTTATCGGGAAGGAATCTCCATGCGGGGAGAATCATTCCCGCCATTAAGAGAACTGCTCCCGACATTAGCGAAACTGCTCCCGCCATTAAGAGAATCATTCCCGCCATTAGGAGAACTACTACCGCCTTTAAGAAAACTGCTCTTGCCATTAGGGAAATCATTCGCGCCATTAAGGAAATTGCTCCCGCCTTTAAGAGAATTGCTCCCGCTATTAAGAGAATCATTCCCGACATTAAGAGAATTATTCCCGCCATTAGGAGAACCACTCCCGCCATTAGCAGAATCATTCCTGCTTAAGCAAAATGGATGGCTGATGCATCGGGAATCATTTTTACCAATTCATATCCGATCTTTACTGCAGGATAAAGCTTTTATTTTCGTGTATACCCTGTTCCGGAGAAGGAACAGGATTTTCCCGATCAGCTGCGAATTATTCCGGCAACGCGGCGAAACCTCCGCTTTTGGGAAAGACCAGGTGATTTTAATTTGATTCGTTTTGTGAAATGCTCATTAAAAACTTATAAAATGGCAGATTATTTACCGGCGGGAGACGCAGCATTTAATTTATGGCAGGGAAATTTGGTCAGTTACACCGAATCCCAATTAGCATCGTGGGGTATTCCCGCCAGTGATTTTACCAAATTGAAAACAGCCCAGGGAGTCTGGATCGAAGGTTTTGGCCAGGCGAAGATTAAAACAATCCGCGATGGGGGTGATGTACAGGCAAAAAACGATGCGCGCAAATTGTACCAGCAGTCATTGCGTACTTTTGTTAAACAATGGCTGGCCTTCAACTCACGCGTATCAAACCGCGATCGCGAATTGATGGGCGTAACAGTGAGAAAAGGGACACGCACGCCACGACCAAAACCCGCTACCGCGCCTGAGGGGAAGATTGACTTCTCCAAAAGGCTGCAGCACAGTGTCTATTTTGTTGATCAGGCCACGCCCACCCGAAGGGGCAAGCCTGTTGGTATCTATGGTTGTGAAGTATGGATGAAAATCGATGGCGTCGCACCTGTTGAGCATTCCGAACTCACGTATATTGCTACTTCCACACGCAAACCCTGTGTGGTGACGATCGAAGGCAAATACGCAGGAAAAACCGCTTTTTACTGGTTACGCTGGGTCAACACATGCGGAGCGACCGGCCCATGGAGCAGCGTTGTCAGTGCAACTGTGGCAGGATAAGTTATGAATTTTGTGACGAACTTAAAAACAAGTCAGCTCTACGGAGGGGGATGGGGTTTTTGTCGGCTTTTCAGCTGGTGAAATTTAGAAGCTCTCTGGCCTTGATTGATTAGTTTATTGATGATCAAAATGAACGATTATGAAGGCAAGTAAAATTGTTCATAAGGAGGAGGAACGGATTAAAATTGATTTCCCTTTCAACCAGGAAATGGCATCAAAAATAAGGCAAATACCCGATGCCAGGTGGAGTCGAACGCATGGAGCGTGGCATATACCTTATAGCAAAGCTGCGTTTGTTCTTTTGAAAAGTATTTTTCCGGAAATTGAAAACATTGCAACAATGCAAAAACTTCATTTTATTTATGAGGAAGAAGAAACCGATCCAAATAAAATATCCTGCATTTCTGCTTTTGACATTCCAAACGATCGTTCATGCCCTATTGAATTTATCTTAAAACTAAAAGAGTTGAGTTACAGCGAGATTGGAAAACGGAACTGATTTACGCTACATTCAAAGTTTATTAGGGCATTTGAGCAGTAAAACCACTGAAATATACACGCATATTACTACCAAAGGTTTCGATCAGATAAAAAGTCCGCTCGACCAGCTGGATATTTTCAATAAAATAGTTTGAAATTAAATACTTTATTGTTTACTTTGGTATTATTAAACGTTTATTCTACCAACTAAAAAATAAAAACCTGATGAAAAACATCAATAAACTATTAAATGACCGCTATCCAATGTATTTGTGTTTTGTACGGATTACGTCCAAGGCAGAAATAGACGCAACTGGTTGCGCCTATTGAATTGTTGTGCGTAAGCTTAAAAGACAGGAACTAATCGAAAAAAATGGACGAAATAAAAAGAATATATTATGAAACTTCAAGTGTAAACTACTTGTTTGACAATGTATTTTCGAATCCAAATTTTAGCTCTGTCGCTACCAAAAAACTTCAAAAACAAAAAGGACGGAAATGGCAAATTTCAAACGTTACTTTGTGGGAAATCTTTTTGACAAAAGACCGGCAGAGAAGAAGTGATTTGTTTGACTTCTCTCGTTGTCTTTTTTACGACACATTAATTTGTAGTCCGGAAGAGATTATTATCAACTACATTAAAAATGGTTGCCCGACAATTGAAGGGTATTATGAATTGGACTCAAAATCACTATTTGCTCAAGAATGGACATTTGCTTGTAAAGAACTCGACTATTTTTTTGAGCCAGACAGAGAACAATTAGATTCATTCACTCAACATTTAAGATTCTTAGGCGATTACTTTGTAAAGACAAACAAAGGTTATGTATTAAAGTACTACAAGGATTTAGATGAAGTTTCGGACAAAATTAGTGGTGCTTTTTTAAACTCAATGTTTGTCAAATTGCTTAAACGATATGTAGGTGGGGCGACTGAGGATGACAAGAATTTCATATCAATTAGCCTACAAGTTGTAATGATGATTTTGTGCTATGGAATCGGTTTTGACCAACCAACAATCGAAAAATTTTGGAATAAGAAGAAAAACACTGAACCATTAGAAAGACTCGAAATAGCAGTTGACAAATTTCCTGATATATTTTTTCGTGGACCTTTAGCTAACATAACTAAAATGGTAATGTTACAATCAAAAGGAAAAACAGGTCGTGGAATGTATTTTGACTCATTGCAATCAATTTACACTACTTATGCGGATCTTTTTATTACGAATGACGACCATTTCCTTAAATTCAAAACAGAAAATGAAAAAGACCCAAATATGTTTAAAATTATGTCAGTTCTCGACTTGAAATTTTTTAACATATGAAAAGAAAGCCTACGCACAACAGGCGTTTAGCTCAATGGCGGGTGAAGTGGTTAATTGAACATTCTACCTCGCATCAACTTTTGTGGTGTATTGACAGTTTTGTGCTCCGAAATCCGCCACTGCGCCAAGCGCCAAACCGTTATAGGGCATTTTAAAAGACGACCGTGAAACATAAAAGACTTTACATAGCGACAATAATTTTCTTTCTCTTAGTAAACACGACATACTATTGGGAAGGCAAAATGGGAATGTTTGCTATGCTGACTTTTTCACTTCTAATTCTTTACTTTCTGGTATTGACAGTTATTCTGCTCGGACAGGCTTTTTTTGCTGTTAGAGAAAAACTAAGAAATAAGAATAGACTTATTCTGATTGGTTTAATGACAGTTGTTCTCGCTTTATCCTTTTTATATCCCAGTGGACTAATCAACTTTGACAAACTTGAAAGAGATAGTATTTTTATTGCTCAACGAGAAGGAGCCGCAAACTGTATGACAACATTAAAACTTAGAGACGACAAAACATTCATTGAAAGAAATGTTTGTTTTGGAGTGACCGAAACAACAGGGACATACAATGTTAAAGATGACACTATATTCTTTCATAATGTTTCTTTAGGCAGACACGAAAGCGATTTATACAAGTTTGCTATTATTAAAAGCCGAGAGACCAAAAGCGAAAAATATTTAGGCGACTTAGTAAGATATAAAGACCATTCTGACACAACAGGAATAGCACTTTGGATTATTAAAAACGAACTAAACAAATGATACCTGAAGAACGAAAAACGCCCTATAATCGAGTAGACGGCTGACGGTCGAATGACCGCCAGTGCGCCTATCACACCACTGTACCCCTTTCGCTGCGCTCAGGGCAGGCCAGGCGGGTCTCGTATACAGCGGTTCATTAAGATGGGATGCAATTTTCACTGTAATAAGTGAGCATAGTGTCAAACCTTCGTTTGTGCTGGCGCTCTTAAGACAAACCGTGTTTCGGTGCCTTGTTGAGAGGTCCCGATAAATCGGGAGAAGTGCAGCACTTCGTGGAAGGTTCATTCAGAAGAATCACGGCAGGCAGTTGGACCATGACAGTGAGGAATCAGTTCACCTGATGGGTTCCGTCTTTGAGAAACTTCACATTTGGCGGAACTTTTGTCTGGTTAAACAGATCATAACTCTTTTTCAGGTCTGCCCATAAGCTCGTTTTATCCTTGTTCCTACTATATCCCGATATTAATCCTGCATATTTGGCATCGTTCAACTGAGCCGGGTAGATGGTCATTCCGATCTCTTCCTGCCCGCTGTTGTAAGCCTCAATACAATAAACAAAGAGCTCCTTGATCTTGTCATCTGTCATTGCAAGACATCCCGACGAGAGGCAGGAACCGTGAATATATATTTCATTTCCCAGGTGGCCACGAACACCCCTGATGCTGTCTGACGCATTCGGATAGTTAATCTCCATCGACAAATAGTACCTGCTGTAAGGATTCAGTTTAGAGATGTGGTAAAATCCTTCGGGAACCTGTAAGTCACGATAACGCCGCTTCGGCCCGATATCCCCCGAGAGATCACAAATGGCGAATTCCTTGATTAATACAAAAACAGAGTCAGAAGTGTTTTTTGCCCACAACTCGATCTTCTTTTCGGTTTTGAATGCGCGGAGGTAAATCCGAAGGTTATTGTGCGAGATTGAACGCGCTGTAAGCGTTTTATCAACGATTTTCTCTTTGGCAATATAGGCTTCTCTTACCCTGGTATAATTCATCTGCTTAGCCCTGAATGAATTCAAAGTCATTCCCGGATCCATAAGTAATAAAGGGAAGAGTAATATCAACAGTCTCATAAATAATTCTAAAAATTGTCGGACAAAAATAGTCGAAAAACGCTCAAAAATACCGACTCTCCTATGTTACTCCCCGTTTGACCGAAAATGATAATACTTTCGATCATAGAAAGCTTTCGCCCGGACGATGATTAATGACACGTTCCCGGAATTGATCACATCGACCAGTAAAATCAGAATTGAATGGTGCCATCAAGAAAAAAGAAACCGTACCCGAAACATCCTTATCTTTGCGCCCTAAGAAAGATGGGATCGAGAATGGAGAATAGTGCGGAACAAAAAGAGATATTAACAGAGGTAGAGATAAACAGCTGCATTTCAGTTTTAGAATATTTATTGAAAAATGGTGATCAAATAATACAATTATCAGAAGAGCAGCGCCTTAAACTAATGAAAGCTGCCGGACAAATTACCCGACCCGACAAAGCCGAAATTTACAAGCGAAACAAAAGCGTAAAGGTTGCCCGGAGACAAGGAGAAATCGCTGATAATCGCAAGGCTCGTGCTGCAACCAGCATCCGGAGTGCCCGCACCACAAGTGTGTTTGAAGCACCTTCGCAAATTGCCTTGCCTGCTTCCGGCACTGCCAGGGAGAAACACTTTCTTAATTCCGAACAAAATTGTTACGTCTGCAAAAAGCCCTACACCGAAATCCACCATTTTTATGATTCAATGTGCAAAGTGTGCGGCGATCTGAATTATGCGAAGCGATTTCAGACATGCGATATGACAGGTCAGGTGGCACTTATCACCGGATCGAGGCTTAAAATTGGTTATCATGCCACACTCATGATGTTACGATCAGGCGCTACAGTTATTGCTACAACACGTTTCCCTGCCGATTCGGCCATCCGCTTTGCGAAAGAAAAAGATTTTTCATCGTGGAGTCACCGGCTGCATATTTACGGACTCGACCTTCGGCATATTCCAAGTGTTGAGTTGTTTGCCTCGTATGTAGAACAGAAATATGAAAGGCTTGATATTCTGATCAACAATGCCGCACAAACAGTACGGAGGCCTTCGGGTTTTTACACCCATTTAATGGGGAACGAACTGCTTCCGTTTCATCAGCATTCCGATGAAGTTCAGTTGCTCCTCACCCATCACCAGCAATGTTTGAAGGAGATTGAAAATTTCAATCCCACGGGTACTGAATCCAATAAATCATTGGCAGTTACCTGGAACGGTCAGGCGCCGGGTATCGGCATCAGGGCTTCTGCCCAGCTTTCGCAGGTGCCTTATAAATTTGACAATTCGATCGAAGCAAGGGAAGTTTTCCCGGAAGGCGAATTGGATGCCGATCTTCAGCAGGTCGATTTAAGAAAAACAAATAGCTGGCGTTTAAAGCTCGGACAAATCGAAACACTTGAGATGGTGGAAGTACAGCTGGTCAATTCCATTGCGCCGTTCGTACTTTGCAATCGTCTTACTACCTTGATGCGAAAAGATTATACGGGAAAGAAACATGTCGTAAATGTTTCGGCCATGGAGGGGAAGTTTCATGGATTTAAGAAAGCGGACCGCCATCCGCATACCAATATGGCGAAAGCAGCCCTCAACATGATGACGCATACTGCTGCCAGCGATCTTGCTAAAGATGGCATATTTATGAATGCAGTGGATACAGGTTGGGTTACCGATGAAGATCCTGCAGAACTGGCAAAACATAAACAGCAGGTTCATGATTTTCAGCCACCTTTGGATATTGTTGACGGCGCTGCCCGCGTTTGTGATCCGTTTATCGATGGTGCAAATACAGGCAAACACTGGAGCGGGAAGTTCCTGAAAGACTATTTCCCGATCAGCTGGTAGAATTCACTGTATTACAGATACCTTGCTATACTTATTACGGTATTCAATCGGAGTTAGTCCCGTAACTTTCTTAAATGTAGCGCGAAACGCCTTGGAGTCGGTATAACCGACATCAAACATTACCTCGTTTATATTTTTGCGGGCACTTTCAAGGCTTCGTTTTGCTGCTTCAATTTTTACACGCTGAATATACTCTAGTACAGAATTGTTCGTTGCCTGACGGAACCTGCGTTCAAAACTTCTTCGGCCAACAGCCGCACTGTCAGCCAGCTCTTCAACCGTGATTTTCTCTTCTATTTTTTTCTCAATGTATTCCTGGGCATTCTTAACCGCGACATCGTTATGCAGCTTTTGACCTTTAAACATCGCAAAAGGAGATTGACTGTTCCGGTTAATATCAATCGCAAAATATTTTGAGGTCAGAACTGCTGTTTCGCGGTCCGTAAATTTTTCAACCAGATACAAAAGCAAATTCCAATACGAGTTTGCACCACCACTTGTATAAATCCCGTTTTCTTCGGTTACGATGCTTCCATTCTGAATATTCACATCAGGAAACATTTCATGGAACTCATTAATGAAACCCCAATGCGTCGAGCATTTCTTTCCATTCAGCAGACCCGTTGAAGCCAACAAAAATGCCCCGACACAAAGCGAGGCAATTTCGGTACCTTTTCCATATTGCGCTGCAATCCAAGGCACAAAATCACGGTTTGCATCTATTGCTTTTGAAATATCACCAAACAAAGCAGGAATAATAACCAAATCGGTTTTCTCTACCTCATTTAATAACTTGCCGGGATGAATTGAATACAGTCCATCATTGAGTTTTATTTCCTTTTTCAAACCGACCAGCTCAATATTAAAGAGTGGTTCTTTGCCCGATAGTGTTAAAAACCGGTTAACCGCACTAAAACAGTACTGTGGATCTGCAATGGCTTGCAGAACCGAACTTTCAAGGACAAGAATTGTTATATTTTTCATTTGAATAATTTGATAATTAATGGACATATAGGTGTTCCGATAGAATTTTATGCTTCTTAAACGGCTTTTGTCAATGATGGTTTCATCGTAAGAATTAATAGAGAAGGATGTTTTTACCACCAGTTTAAAAAAATCTTGTCGCAAATTACCCCTCAATTGTCATTTTTGCATACCATCATTTTTTAATTCTCGAACTATGTTTGTATGATCAGTTTTAAATTGATTAACAAAAATTTAAAAAAAGTACCATGGCAACAATTGAAAAAATAAATATTACTGTTGGAGTAACCATTTATACTCCTGTTGAAAAAGTGTGGGAGTTTTGGACAGAACCAAAGCATATTATCCATTGGAACAATGCATCAGACGACTGGCATACGACCAAAGCGGAAAACGATTTACGTTCGGGCGGAAAATTCTTATCACGCATGGAAGCCAAAGACGGAAGTATGGGCTTTGATTTTACAGGAAAATACGATAGAATTGAGCTACACAAACTGATAGAAACCACCCTTGATGACGACCGGGAAGTGCAGGTATCCTTCGTTTCGAATGGCAACGAAACAACGATAACTGAAATCTTTGAAGCAGAACAAGAGAACACGATCGAATTGCAACAAGCAGGCTGGCAATCGATTCTGAATAACTTCAAAAAATATGCTGAGACTTTCGAGAAAATGGAATCACTTCATTTTGAAATAAGCATCAATGCCAGCGCTGAAAAAGTGTATAATACATTGCTTGACAAGAAGCATTACACAGAATGGACATCAGCATTCAATCCTACTTCTTATTATAAAGGTTCATGGGAAAAGGGATCCAAAATCCTGTTCCTTGGAACTGATCCTAACGGAAATATGGGAGGTATGTCAAGCAGAATTAAAGAGAATATTCCCAACAAATTTGTGAGTATCGAACATCTCGGAATCATCAAAGATGGAGTAGAATTAACCACTGGTGATGAAGTGGAAAGTTGGACAGGTGCCTTGGAAAACTATTCTTTTACGCAGAATAATGGTACAACATTGTTTTCGGTTGACACTGATTCCAATCAGGAATTCAAGGCATATTTTATTGAAACATGGCCCATGGCATTGAATAAATTAAAAGAAATTTGTGAACAATAGATTTATAACACGCATGAAAAAATAATTAATCCTTTAATAATAAATATCATGGCAAAAGTTAGCACATATTTAAATTTCACCCGAAATACGGAGGAAGCATTTAATTACTATAAATCAGTTTTCGGTGGTGAATTTGTTGGCGGCATTATGCGGTTCAGCGATGGTCCTCCCTGTGACGATACGACTCCTTTTCCGGAAGCAGATAAAAACCTGGTGATGCATGTGGCCTTACCGATTCTCGGCGGTCACCTGCTAATGGGAACAGATGCACCGGAATCGATGGGTTTCAAGGTAAATTTTGGAAACAATGTCTACATTAATCTCCAACCCGATACAAGGGAAGAAACAAGGCACCTGTTTAATGCACTTTCTGATGGAGGAACAATTGAAATGGAATTGCAGGACATGTTCTGGGGCGATTACTTTGGAAGTTTCAAAGATAAATATGGTGTTCAATGGATGTTTACTTGCGGAGAAAAGGGATAACCGTTTAAAAATTAAACAATGATGAAAAATACGATATACCCATGTCTCTGGTTCGATGGAAAAGCAAAAGAGGCAGCAGAATTTTACTGCACCGTTTTCAATGATTCGGTCATTACCGATGAAAACCCAATTGTAGTAACATTTGAGTCCTTCGGGCAAAAATTCATGTGTCTTAATGGCGGTCCGCAGTTTTCGTTCAACCCCTCAATATCATTCTTTGTAGTATGCGAAACTGAAGCGGAGGTTGATAAAGCGTGGAAAAGCCTTCTGGAGGGTGGTTCCGTATTAATGCCACTTGACAAATACGATTGGAGTGCAAAATATGGCTGGCTACAGGACCGGTTCGGGGTCAATTGGCAATTGTCATTTGGCAAACTGGAGGATGTCGGTCAGAAATTTTCGCCTGTATTAATGTTTACCGGCAATCAAAATGGCAAGGCAGAGCAGGCGATTCAGTTTTACACTTCGGTGTTTGATGACTCTTCAATCAGAGGAGTTATGAGATATAACAAAGGCGAAAATGAATTGGAAGGAGCTGTGAAACATGCACAATTTAGCCTTGGGAAAAAAGTTTTTATGGCAATGGATAGTTCATTTCCCCATCATTTCGGCTTTAGCGAGGCCATATCATTTGTGGTTGATTGCGAAACGCAAGATGAAATTGATTATTACTGGGATAGACTCTCTGCTGTACCCGAAGCAGAGCAATGCGGCTGGCTCAAAGACCAATTTGGTGTTTCGTGGCAAATAGTTCCGGCCATTTTAGGCAAACTGATGAGTGACCCTTCCAAATCGGAGCGGGTTCTAAAGGCATTTCTCCAAATGAAGAAATTTGAAATTGATAAACTGATAAATGTCTGAAGTTTGAGTCGCAGGTTCTTGCTATTTGTTATCATAAAATAAAGCAGTCTGTTTTTAAATAAAAAACAAGGAAGCTCCGGAATCTAATTGTTTCCGGAGCTTTTTCAACCTAAGTTGAAACCCTGACCTAACCGTATATTCTGTTATTGAGCATCTACCACCGCAATTGTTGTCATGTTTACGATTTCACGCACCGAACATTCTGTTGGAATAACATGAATAGGCTTATTCATTCCCATCAAAATCGGGCCGGCGACTTCAGCCCCACTCATCTCCTGCATCATTTGTATGCAATAGTGCCGGAAGTAAGGTTGTGGAATTTGACTTTTAACGGGAAAATAAATATTAAAGTTCTCAAAAAGATTGAAAGACGGGCGATAGACTCAAAAACAGGATACGCTACTTATTCTCTGTAATGACAACATCAGCAGGAATTACAAATTTATCAGCCGGAATCTCCGGATTTTCGACGAATTTATCTGCAACAAGGTTCATTTTTACGGTACCCATATCAGTCTCCATTTTAAGCGCTATTCCTTTATAAACCAGGAAATTCCCTTTCATTTTCATTTTATCATAGTCGATACTCATTTTATCGCATTTTTTGCCGAGAAATTCCTCGGTCCCTACTTTCTTCAGTTTCATATCGCTAATCATTTCCTTCGACATATTTTCAAAGTCAATGTTTTGCGATCCGCCACCATAAAACGGATTCCTGGTGCCAATTTTTTTCTCAAGGTCATATGCATAAACATATCCGTCTTTTGTAAGGGTAACAGCGTGAGTTTTCATACCTGTCATTTCCATTATCACTTCTGTCATTTCTATCTTCCCATAGTCGTCGAAAGTAAGCAACTGCTTCATATCCATGCCCATCATCTGGGTTTTATATTCTACAATTCCCGATTTTATCGCATACTTCCCTTTGGAAAGTCCCTTTACGACCTCAGCCGGCTTTTCTGTATCAGGAGTAGTAGGCGCTTGTTTCGGAGTTTTACCTTGACATGCGAACAGCAAAATAGCAAACGCCATAAGGGCAAAAACATTCAATTTGTTTGTTATCATTTCCGTGGTTTTTAGTTTAATATTTAAATAAATTTCTGCCTTTTGCGTGATGACAGATCACCCAACTATTCCGGTTTCTTTTACTGCGATTCAATTTTGAGTCCACGTCCGGAATTCAGGAAATAGAATGCAGCAATTTCAGCATAACAGTAAAGTTGATCCGACTTAATCAAGCCGGTATGAAAAGTCGCCGCATTCATTTGTTGCCTGATATATACTTCACCATTCGAAAACCCGCTATTGTATGCGGCTGCATAAAACTTCAGTTTGTCCAGATCACTCTCCCATTTATAGTTTCGAAATGTTCTGTTGAGGATTTTTAAGATTGCTGCCACATAAAGCAATTGTGATCTGGAGTCTTCCAGTTCCCTGATAATTGTTGCGCGTTTCCCATTTTCTGAAACCGAAGAATTGATAGCTTTAAAATTAGATGCCCACTTTTCATCATGTAACCTTGGAATTTCCCTGAGTATTTCTTCGGCACAGGACGGTTTCATCTGAAATACACCAATTGAGAAGTTGGCGTAATCAGCACCATAGTTAACATACAACGCTTTGAGCAAGGTTATTTCCATGCGGTCGCGTATGGCTGAATAACGGACCAATTCCGGAAAAACCATTGACATTGCGAAGTGATAGTCCACATTGCTTTCACGCAATAAATCGCTTATCCAAGCTTCGTTTTCGGAGATAAATAACTCCGCATTTTTCCAATTATTGCCAAAAACATCAGGATATCTAAAATCACTTGCTCTGATAGATTGGCAATAACTGGTATAAAACAGCAAAATAACAATTGCGCACAATATTTTTTGACTTTTTCTCATGCCCGACAGACCATTAAAAGGGTAACCGGCATTGCATTATTGCATTGTTTACAGGTGAAAAATACATATAGTTTAAATATATTTTACCTTCGGATTTTATGAGGTATGTGCAAAAAACCTCTGCGAATTCTTTGCCATTGCTGAACGTAAGAAGTCCGGAATTGTACGTGGCAAGAATAGAATTATCAGAGCTTAACCAAAAATTGCTGGAATAGGCATTAAACTTATGAGGATCAAAAGTTATGAGTGTTTTTCCGGCTAAATCGGTAATTTTATCCATACCAACAATAACAATATCATCGAATTTAACTTTTCCGGAAAATTTGCTTCCTATCATCCCATCAGATTTTGCCCCTGGAATACTAGAAACTAATTTGGGTGCCAGATTAAAAGTACCGCCACCTGCCTGCATTTTTTCCTGCATCTGCTGGTTCATTTTCATAGCCAGTTCCATCTTCTCCTGATCCGTTTTTGCATTTTTCGACTCCTTTTCCATTATATCACTTTGAGCTTTCGTCATTAAAACATCTTCAGCAACTATTGCTGCAAATTTATTTTTTGAATGATTTAATTCAAAGCTTTGAATAGTGGCAAAAGGACCGTAGGTTTTTCCGCCCATTTTTATTACATATTTTTCTCCTGACGGAAAAATAAATTGCTTATATCTTGCCAATAATGCTTCAAAAGTATGTTCCTTTCCACTTTCATCTTCCTGAAAATCAAATTTACTGACAATCGGGTCGGTTACTTCAAAAGGACCTTGAAGAACACCATCTTTCGCCGTATAATATTTTTTAATGATCTTGTCAAAAACCAGCAATGTACCATCTTCGGATACCGAAAAGGTTGCTTCTTTGTAATTAATCTTGAGCCCCTCCGTAAACTTGAAAGCAACTGTTGCATCTTTACATGCACACAAAGGATCTTCTTTACTTGAAGATTCTTTTGCATCAGCGGCTGAATCTGAATTTCCCAAAGCTTTGTCAACAATTTTGCCTTTCACTTTTTTCATCAGACCTCCTAATTGTGCGGTAGCATTAAAGTTAATAGTAAATAAAACAGAAAAGATGAGCACGAAAACAATTGATTTTTTCATATTCAAATGATTTGATTAATTACATTTATTCTGTTGCCCTGCAGATTGCCGACTATTTAAGTTCTATCAATTCCATGTATGATTGCAACTTACCATTTTTGTCGTAGCTCTCTGTCTTTACAACTCCTACACCCTTGGCATACCATTCTTTGCTATTTGATTTCATTTTGAGTCCCATTGCAGAGGCGCTTATGTCGCTCGTAAACTTATATCCTTTGAAAGTTCCCGCTTTTACTGTTATATCTTCAATTGCCTCCATTTTCCGGTTAGTAACCAGCGCTGACATTTTCATATTGATGAACCCCATTTTCATTACCATTTCAACATTTGCATCGGGGAGTACATCGCCAGGCTGCGGATTGGATGGAACTTCCATATTATTTCCTGTGATTTGAATTTCGGCTGGTATCTGGCCATTCTGCTGAAAGGCTGCTTTATTTATAAAATTGCTCATGTCAAAATAGATGTTGTCACCTTTTTTATGAATGGTAATCTCATCTTTATATATTAGCTTCTCTTTCGGATCAATCGACTCTACCTGATATGTTATGTCCATGTCGGAGCCGTTAATATTAATATGAGTAATGGTATATCGTACCATGTTTGTCTCCTTATCTTTCTTGTCGAAAGTCTTATATACCAAAACAGTACCCACTTTGGTCGGGAAGAAGATTTCCTGAGCTTTTAATGCCATTCCGACGAAAATCAATGCAGTAAATAGAAATAGTTTCTTCATTTTTGTAATTTTAGAAGTAGTTAATAATTATAATTTTAAAAATTCCACCCGACGATTGAGCGCTTTATTGACAGGTGTATCATTCTTTGCAACAGGTTGCGATTCACCCATTCCGTCTGTTTGCAAACGGTCGGCATTCACGCCGAACGACTTAACCAATTCGGCTTTTACAGAAGCTGCACGCCGTTTTGACAAATCCATATTTTTTGCATCATCACCATCGGAATCGGTATGACCTACTATTTTAACTTTTACATCGGGAACTTCATTCAAAACAGCAGCAATATCTTTCAATGTTCCGTACGATTCAGGTTTTACCACATCTTTATTTACATCAAAATAAATTCCGTAAGTAACCAGTTTGCCTTCGGTCATCAGCTTGTTGCGGGTATCAGGTAAACCTGCAGCAATCCTGAAATTGGTAATCATTGGTGCGCCCGAATTCCACAACTCAAAACGCAACATATTGCATTGCATACCGGTTTTAAACACTTTGGGCAAATCAAATACCTTTCTCTCGTCCAGGTAAACACGGAGTCTAGTTTTCTGAATCCAGAATGACAGACGGCATTTCTTACCTGGTTCCATTACTGCATCTTCTTTAATGCCACTTATTGTATAGCCGGTTTCATCATAGGCATCGTAAGCAGATCTGTACCCGAATGTCATTTTTATCCCACCCTTAAGTCCCGGTACTGCTCCACCTTCATTCAGGTCTTTTGGGTTTTCGGCACTATACAGATAAAGGCCAAAATCAAAACCATTGTCATTGGCAGCACTTGGTTGAGGTATCACATCAAACTCAATGGTATAATTATCGGGGAGTTTCATTCCTTCATCAAGGGCAATGGAACCTTCGCCAATCATTTTAAACCAGTTGCCCGGATAAAGATTAGTGGTAACTACTTCGCCTGAAGCATTGGTATTCCATGCCGGTGGAAAATCTCCGACAGCAGTTTCGTTAAAATCGTTGTAAAAAATAACTTTAGCTCCGGGAATAAAGTCGAATTTAGAATACGATTGCAGTGACGCTTTAACTGAAGTTGATTGCACGGCAGTGGTATCTTCAGTTTCATTTTGCGCATTCAGGCCGACACAAAATAAACACAAGCTAACTGCCAAAATAGATTTGATAGCCATCATAGAATTTGTTTTATTAAGATTTATTTCTTGTACAGATTGTTGAACGCTATTGATTTGATTTACTGCTTGATAAATTCAACCCTTCGATTAAGAGCCTTATTAACAGGAGTATCGTTTGGCGCAACAGGTTGACTTTCACCCATACCATCAGTTACTAAGCGGTCGGAATTTACGCCGAACGATTTGGCGAGTTCGGCTTTAACCGAGGCGGCGCGTCGTTTCGAAAGATCGAGGTTGGCAGCATCAGCGCCGTCAGCATCTGTATGACCAACAATCTTCACTTTCACATCCGGAACTTCGTTCAGCACAGTAGCAATATCTTTGAGAGTTCCATACGATTCGGGTTTTACCACGTCTTTGTTCACATCGAAATATATTCCGTAAGTAACCAGTTTTCCTTCTGTCATCAGTTTATTTCGCATATCGGGCGCACCAACAGCAATGCGGATATTGGAAACCATTGCCGCATCAGCCTCAAACCTTATCCTGTCCATTTTGACTGCAGGATCAGGAAATGCACGGGGAACATCGAATAATTTGGTTTCGTTCTGATAAACTCGTACTCTGGTTTTTTGCACCCAGACCGACATGTGGTATTTTTGATCCTTCTTTTGTTTGATTTTATCGTCTTCGTTGTATCCCTTTTGGTCCCAAAACTGGCCATCGAGTTTGTTGTTATAAGCCCGGTAATTGGGTCTTCCAAAATATTCTACTCCAAATTGGAATCCGGCATTTCCGGGAACGGCACCACTATCCCACGATTTTTGATTGATGCATTTCATCAATCTGAAACTCCATCCGCCCATTCCGCCTTCTGTCCCCTCAATAGGAATAACATCGAACTCCAAAGTATAGTTATCGGGTAGTGTTAACAATTTATCAGTCCAGATTGACTCGCGCATCACATATTTCAACCAATTGCCGGGATACAAATTAGTATTTACCACCTCGCCAGATCCATTGGTATTCCAAAGAGCCGGGAAATCGCCAATGGCATCTTGGCTGAAGTCTTCATAGAAAATGACTTTTTCGCCCGGAACAAAATCGAATTTGGAATAGGCTGCCAGAGATGGTGTTCCTGCGGAAA
>JBBRZE010000005.1:0-106911 GCA_038236995.1 Bacteroidales bacterium
ACAATACCTTGTTGCTGTCAAGATTTTTACGGCTGTTCGCTATCAACCCGAACTCAATCAAAAATCGCCAACATGTCAATGAACTATTGAATTTCGGCTCTATGGCCGCTTAATTATATTTAATTTTTGAACGAACTATTGAAGTAAAACGCTATGATTATTAAATTTTTTTCAATTTTCCTGTTTTGCCTGATCGTCTGTAATTCATTAGCACAGCAGGCATCTTCGGAACTGAAAATTGTTTCTTCTCCCTCGGGAAATTTGTATACACAAATTCACAAAAAAGGGAAAACAGTCATACCCAATGGCCGTTTTATCACACCTTTTGGGAAATCAGTTGAAGTAGCACCGCATCCCTTCGGATTGACCATTAGTGCAGACGGAACAATCGCAGTAACGGCTAATTCAGGAACATCACCCATCTCAATATCAATTATCAAAAATTTAATATCAGCCAAACCTACTGTTTTGCAGGTTCCACCTGGTCTGTCAACTGACGCAGGTGTCCTGGCTTCCGTTTTTATGGGATTGGCGATTTCTCCGGATAATAAAATTGTATATGTGTCAGGAGGTCAGGAAAATAAGATTTACCTGTTTTCGGTCGATTCGGGAGCGAAACTCGATTCGGTGGACTGTTCAATAGATGAGAACGGGCAGAAAACTCCTGATGGATATATTGGCGATTTGAAACTAAGTACGGATGGCCAGTATTTATATGCTGTAGATCAAACTTTGTTTCGCTTGATTGTGATTGATACGCATCAGCGGATGATAATTGGAAGTGCAAAAACCGGGCGATACCCGTTTGGTGTGATCCTTTCAGCGAATAATCAAAAAGTCTATATTGCCAATGTGGGCATGTTCGAATACAGCAAAATAGGGCATATCGAAGCAGAAAAAGATTACAAAAAAGCACTCGATTTTCCTCCATTTGGTTACGGAACGGAGGAGATGAAGAAAGGAATTCGCATTGATTCACTGGATGTTCCGGGACTCGGTGACCCGAATGTGCCCGAATCATTTTCGGTGTGGGCGTTTTCGTTGAAAAATCCGGCCAAACCCGAAATTCGGGCTAAGATAAAAACGGGTGTGCTTGTAGGTGAAATTATCGAAGGAATTCCGGCAGTTGGTGGAGCGAGCCCTAATTCATTGGCTGTTACCGATAAATATGTTTTTGTGAGTAATGGAACCAACGATAATATTTCAGTAATCGATGTCATTAACGATACGATTGCCACTGAAATATCACTTAAGCTGCATCCTGCGGTGAAACAGTTTCGCGGTGTAATACCATTTGGTCTGACTATTTCGCCCGATCAGAAAAGACTTTATGTCGCTGAAGCTGGCGTTAATGCGATCGGAGTTGTTGATATTCCAACTTTGAAAGTTATTGGTCATATTCCTGTTGGATGGTTTCCGTCAAAGCTGGAAGTTACTCCCGACGGCAAGACACTGGTGGTCAGCAATGCAAAAGGTTTTGGAAGCGGCCCAAATGGTGGTAAAACTTTTAAAGAAAAGAATGAGGGAAGTTACATCGGCAATTTAATGAAAGGAACTGTCTTGGTAATGGATATTCCTTCCGACAAAAAACTGGTTGGTCTCACTAAAAAGGTTATCAGAAACAATTACCTGATTGAAAATTATCGCAAAGTGCAAAAGCAAAGAGCAGGAAATCCCATTCCAATTTATGGAGGCGAAAAAGAATCGCCAATCAAATACCTGGTTTTTATCTCCAAGGAAAACCGGACTTACGATGAAATTTTCGGGCAAATGAAAAAGGGAAACGGTGATCCTTCAATTGCCCGTTATGGCCGGAATGCGACATTCACAAACCGGAAAAAAACATTGAAAGTTGTAAATACGACCGTGATGCCAAATCATTTGAAACTGGTAACAGAATTCGCTATGTCCGACAATTTTTATGTCGATTCGGATGTTTCGGCCGATGGACATCGCTGGCTCGTAAATACATATCCGAATGAGTGGGTAGAATCAACAGTTCCGGCAAGTTACGGTGGCAACCGGAAATACAATCCAAAGTCGAAAGCACCTGGCAGTTTAGGAATGAACGGCTCGGCGGGAGCTATCTATCCCGAAGATTACAACGAAGCTGGTTCGATGTGGGATCACCTTGAACGGAACAAAGTCGAATTTTATAATTTCGGTTTTGGGACTATGTTCGAACCTGCCTTTTACGAAGAGTCGTTCAAATATACTGGTATAAAGCACTATGTCAATTTTCCGGTGCCATTGCCAATGTTTTCAAGAACTTCAAAAATCTATCCGACTTACAACATGGCCATTACGGATCAGTTCCGGGTCCACCAGTTCATGAAGGAATTTGATGATAAATGGATAAAGCCCGGGATCGAAATGCCATCCATCATTACCGTGATTATCCCTAACGACCATGGTGCCGACGAACGACCGGAGGCTGGTTATCCATTCAGGGAAAGTTACATGGCCGACAATGATCTTGCTGTTGGACGAATCGTTGAATACTTGTCGCACACCCCTTTCTGGAAGAACATGGCCATCGTAATCACCGAAGATGATGCTCAAAACGGAGTTGATCATATTGATGCACACCGCAGTGTACTGATGGTTATTTCGCCATACGTGAAGCGGAATTACGTTTCGAAGGTCCATTACAGCTTTGGAAGCATTTTTAAAACCTTCTGGAATGTGCTCGGAATGCCATATCTGAATCAGTATGACGCTGCTGCAAACGATTTTTCAGACATGTTCACCGCGACGCCTGATTTTACACCTTATAATGCGGTTCCAGTTGATTCACTGATTTTTGATCCGAAGAAGGCATTAACGCCACTGGATGAAAAGTTTGATTGGAAAGCCGTGAAAAACTCACCACTGATTGATGATGTGAAGGATATGCAAACCGATCAGAAGGAAAAGAAGGAATATCGGCTTGAAGATCAGAAGAGAAAGTAATTATGAAGCGGTTATTAGAGCTTATTTTGGCTTCAAAGACAAACTCAGAAGAAGCTGAATGTAAAATAAGTTACACAGGGTTTCACAGGGTAAAGCGCAGATTTTCACGGTTTAGTTTTACTTTACAGCGTCAAATTGTTTGCTGAAAAATATTGTGTAACACTGTGTGAACTCTGTGAAACATTGTGTAACTTTTCCTTTAAATCATTTAAAACCAATAAATGATTGGAATATTGAATTCATAATAATAACAGCCTTTCTAATTTCAGATTGCCGATAAACCGAATTCTCCCAATCTAATCAGGTTCAGGCAGTTTTGATGGTTTCGCTTTGTGAGATCATCATCCCAGATTTGCAAATCGGGCAAAGAGACAGCGAAATAGTCGAGCTTAAAATCATCGTCGAGGTGCAATTTTCCAAAATTAATCAGCGTTTCAAAACGCTCCCTGGCCTCTCCTATTTTCTGTAATTTGATCAGCGCCAATCCCTGGTAAAATATTGTATCGGGTTGTTGGTCATTGTAAAAGATGGCTGGCGAAGGTTCTTTTAAACCATGCGACGCAGTTTGCCAGTATTCGGTCGCCCGATCGGGATTTTCCAATCCGTCGAGTGCACATCCCAGCCAATAAAAGATTGTATTTTCCTGTGCACCATAGAGTTTTCCTTCACCCAGATTATCCGGATAATGCTGAGCCAGGTTAAGCAAATCAATCGCCTTATCAAATTCTTTTGATTCAATGGCTTTTTTTGCCATTTCTGTAAGACTAAAAACATACTGTCCGGTTACCTTACCTTCACCACCTTCCCAGGGATTAAATTTTCGGGTCTTTAAAAGCTCGAAAGCCTTCTCATATTGACCAATTGTATTATAAAGAGTTGCATGTTCTAAATAAAGATCGTCCCGGTAATTTACAAGTTTCGGATACTTTTCAAGCTTTTCAAGGCGTATTTCAGGTGAAATATTCTGGCGTTTGTATAGCTGATCCAATTCCATCAGAATCCGGGAATCGGTTTCATCGAGGGCAAAAGCTTTTTCGAGTTCAACCAATGCTATATCAGGCGCATTTTGCTTATTGAAATAGGCCAGCCCCAGGTTTCGGTGGACTGTAGGAAATGCATCATCAAGTTTTACTGACAATTCCCAGTTTGCAATTGCATCATCGTATTGCCGGTTATTGTACCAGAGATTACCCAGGTAATAAGGTACTTTTGAATCCCCCGGATTTTGTCTTTTTGCCCACTCCAAAACCATAACCGCTTCAGTTTGATTCGGGAAACAATAGTCGGGACAAGCATTTGCCGCTTCCTTCAAGGTTTCTGTAGCAACGGTATAATTCCCGTTTTGAGATTCGAACCAAGCTTTATAGTACAGCGCCATCGGGTAAACAGGTTTCTCATTTTGCTCACTGATTCCGATACTGATCAGTTCAATGGCTTCTTCAAACAATCCGGCAAAGGCGAAATCGATGGCAAACTCGATGTAAGTATGAATGTTGCCGCGAAGCAGGATTGTGAGTTCTTCAAACCTGTCAGGTTTAATTAGACATTTTTCGAATAAAACCCCGAAATTGAATTTGTCCAATATCAGCGACTCTTCTATCAGTTTTTCTGCTTGTAAAATATTCCCCAATTTCCGGAGAATGCTTACTTTCAACTGTCGCGCCTTGTGGTTGTGCCAGTTTTTGATCAGCGAACGATCGATCAGGTCTATCGCCTCGTCCCAATTGTGACGGATGCATTCGAGTTGAGCTAATTGAAAATAGCCGCTTGCCATAAACGCATCGTTCCAGACTGCTTTGTAAAACGCGTCGTATGCTTCCCTTTCTCTTTGCTGATAACGGAGGGCGAGCCCAAGGTTGTAAAAGGGTTCACCATTGATCGGATTTGGATTGTGTTCCGTCAAAGTGTCGATTGCATGCCTGAAATAGGGCTCAGCTTCCGCGAATTTGCCACGTCGCAATAGCCATAAGCCCATTGCGTTATTGCATCGGCTATCTTTTGGGTCGCGACTTAATGCTTCCTTGTAATATTCGAGCGGATCGTAGGTGGCATGACGGTATTGCTCAAGGTGCAAACCGTTAAGGTATAACTGTTCGCAGCTTTCTATCTCTTCCGGTAGTTTAGCTGGATTTGCTGCCTCCGGAATTTCATTTTTCACATCAGTTTCTGGCGTCCAGTTCACAAGTATTTTGCCTTCTGAATTCAGAATTTCAACTTCCATTATTTTGGGATCGATTCCTACAATATCAATTGTTTTTTCATAGGAAGTTGAAGGATTAAAATCGAATGTTTCGTCCAGTAAAATCTTCAGTCCGGCTTTCAGAATAACTTTTCCTGATGGATATGCCGCGGTTGTAAAGGCTTTGATAGTGACTTTTCCATTTCCTGCTTCGAGATTGATCATTGCCTCTTTGGTGGCATTTTTCACCACACCTAAATCGCGATAAGGCATAAAATATTGGGAGAATGTCTTTTCTTCGCTTGGCATGATCCACGAAAAGTCGGGTTGGTTGTCTGTATATACACCACACATGAGTTCGATATAAGGTCCATCTTCATCCGTCAGGTTTCGGTCCCAGGCCTTACCGAAGTCGCTGTTGCCCCATGTCCATTGTTTTTTTCCGGGAGAGACATGGTGATTGGCCACGTGGAGCAAACCTCCTTTGCTGTCGTTTTCATAACCACCTACGAAATTGTATTTTGACTTAATGGCCATGTAGGAAGTCGGTACCGGAATATTTTTATAGCGCGAAATATCTGTTCCTGGCGAGTAATCGACTTTATAATAGGTCCCCCGGGCAACCGGAAATTCCGATACATCACGCTTGCCATGATCGAATACGGCATTCACATCGGGTGGGAAAACCGACTGGTAATCATCATTTACCTTAACTGCCGGATTGGCCCACCACAAAAAAGTTTGCGGATAGTTTGTGCGGTTGAATAATTTTACCTTAATCTCCATATAAGCCTTGTCGGGATAGAGTGTAAAACCAGCCATACCGCGAGTGCGGAACATCCGTTCGACTTCGCTGCACCAAACCGTTACGCTGCCATCGGCATTTTCCTCGATGCAATGATCGACGGCTTCGTAGGTTGAGGGACGGTGGTGCTGCGGCCAGTTAAACTCAATTCCCCCTGAAATCCATGGACCTGTAAGCCCAACCAGTGCCGGTTTGATCACCTGATTGTAGTAGACGAAATGGCGCTGTTTGGTTTTGTCGTAGGCCATTTGAATCCTTCCGCCCAACTCGGGAAGGATCATGATTTTCAAATACCGGTTTTCAAGATAAATGGCACTCCATTCTTTATCAGCCTTTTCATCCAGAATTTTTTCAATGACCGGATGTGGATAAACTACGCCGCTGCTTCCCTGGTAAACACGTTTCTCCAGAAACATCGGATTTTTCTCTGGTTTCCCGATTCCATAGGTGGGAATCATCACTTTTTCGTACCAGGCTTTTACCTGCCTCTCTGTTTTTTCTTCTGGTATAATTGTATTCAATTCTTTTTGCATTATCTAAAATTACAAGCGACTGATTCTTAAAGCATGTGGGAAGGCAATCGGTTATTTTTGAGTTGAATTTATTTGTTTGGGATCCATTTTTTCAAACGAAATATCAGAGGCAAGTACGTCTCCTTCGAACACATTCCCTTTTACTTTGACATTCAAACAGGCCTCAAAAGTCAGGCAGTGTTTGCGGATATGATACGGTTTAAATGCATATGAACGAGTAATTTTGTTGCGGTTAAACCGGATTCCATCGACTGATAAAGCGTACAGAACAGGATAGTCAAATGCCATAAAGGTGTTTTGCTCGATTGTAATGTTGCGGTGGTAAGCCTTCAAAGAATCAAGTTTTGGGATGATCGGATCGATGCTGATGATACCTTCGCAGAATTGGTACATCGAGGTCAGACAGGCATCCTTAAAGGTGTTGTTGCTGATGGTAACGTCGGTAACTGCTCCCGATTCGTACCACCCGTTTGCATCTCCGGCAATCAGAATTGCTGAGCCGCTTGATTCGAATTGGTTTCTGTCGATAACAACCTTTCGTGGCGTGGAAATCAGCAAACCTCTGGCGCGACAGCTGTTAAAAATGCAGTTTTGGATTGTTACTGCTGGCGACCAACTTAAATTTTCCAGTGCATCACCGGCAACGATTCCGGCTGGCACTGCATTGTCAAACTCAACCAGAAATTCATCGTGGTTCAGTTTCTCAAAGCTTTTCAAAGTGCCTTTTCCAAGGGTTTGCATGTTCTCATTCTCCAGATATCCAATTGTATCGTTCGGATGTCCCCAGGTCATTCCGGTGCTTTGTTCGTGCATAAACCGACATTTAAGTTTTTGGTCGCTGATTTTCTCAATTATCTTTACACTGGTTCCATGCACATTGATCGGATCGTCCATTAAACCACCAAATTCACAGTTTGAAATGGCGACTTTTCCTGCACAATTCGAAACGTGGAATCCGTCATCATGACCACTGAAATATCGGTTTTTGGCTTCATTTGGCATAAATCTTACGTTCTTATAATCAAGATTCCGTGAAAACTGGGCCAAAACCCCCAATCCGGCGCAGTGATAAACATTGATATTTTCGAGTTTCACCTGGTTGCTTTCCTGAATGAATATTCCGGCATGATCGCGCTTGCTATGCCTCAGAATCAGGTAATTTCCAACCACCGGCGTCCGTGTAAATTCACCATTCATGCGCACAATTCCGGGTTTCACTTCTTCATATGAAGTTTTATTCCAATCACCCCGGATACAACCTTCATCGCCGGTTCCGGCAGCAATCAAGTGTTTTTCAGCTACATACTCCATGAACCCATTTGGCTCGGCCTTCCAGTTTTCGCCTTTAAAAATCAGTTTCCCGTTCGATATTTCATAAGGAAACTGTAAGGTATCAATTTCAAGATCAATGTTCTTTGGTGAAGTTATCAATACTTTTGCCTGTGCGGTCAGCGGAATATCCCAGTCAATATTTACGTTCCGAATCGTAATGTTTTCGCTGTGATCAACCGTAATGGGTTGAATTGCACCATGAAAAACAAATTCAGAACCATTGCCATCAAGGGTCAAACCGGTACATCCTTCAATCAGGATAGCCAGATTTTTAGGACCATCATTCGTTGTGTTCGATTCGAAATACTCCCTTGTATGTGTAGGATCTATGCTGAAATCGTAACGTCCCTTTTCAAATTTCAGGATGGAGTTGGGATGCTTCCTGCATTCATCCAAAGCTTTGATGATCGCCGGAATGGCATTTTCTTTACTACCGGGTTTCAATCCAAAATCAGCAACATTGATTATAACGGCATCTTTTGGGTTACAGCTCATGATAATCGTTATAAAAACGATCCACAAAAAAACAATTTTCAGACTTTTCATTTTTCTAAATTGAATTAAGACAAGAAAACTGATTACGGTTTACTAATTTTCACCATTACGACTCCCTGGGCGGGAACCAGCGCATTAAACTTCTGGTCGAAAACTCCTAACTCTTTTTGATGCCAAAGATCACGAACGGATTGTTTACCTGACAATTGAAGTGCGGTCCAATCAACAGATACTTCAGCTTCATTTTTTCCGCGGTTGAACAGACCAACTGCCTTGGATCCATCCTCTAAATTTTTGATCATCATAAAGCGGTCATTGTCAATTTTAATCACAAGACCACTTTCTCCCAACGGATCCTGATTAACTTCAATCACTTCGGGGTTACAAAGGACATTGATCGTGAATTTATCCAGCTTCGACATGTCACCACTGTAAATCAACGGCGCGGCCATCAGGCTCCACAACGACATATAGGCATATTGCATAGCTGCCGGCATTGGAGTAAGTTCGGGAATACCTTGTTTGGAAGCATTTCCAATCCAGCCGATCTGAATATAATCGGGGTCGTTCCATGCTCCTGGTTTTGAGTATTGCCTGTATTCGCTGTTTTTTATAGCCACATCGAAGATACGGTCAAGTTCGAAGCCCAGATCACCGGACGTCCGCCAGCATTGACCACCAACTTCGCTTCCCCATTTCCAAACGTCACCCATTCCGTACTGGCAAAGGTTAAAAACAATGTCACGGTCAAGCGATTTCAGGATGGTTCCCATTTGGCGGTAAGGTTTCTGGTAGGTCTCCAGGCTTTTATCAATTCCTGCGATTTTTCCATAAGAACACCAGTCATACTTCAAAAAATCGAATCCCCAGGCTGCAAACTGCCTGGCATCCTGTTCTTCGTGCTGATAAGCACCCGCAAAACCACCGCAGGTTAAAGTTCCCGGTGATGTATATATTCCAGCTTTAAGGCCTTTTGAATGAATGTAATCGGTTAAACCCTTCATATCCGGGAAATGTTTGTTAGGAAGTATATTTCCCTGCTCATCCCTCAATGGTCCGACACGTAATGAATCGTTATTTTTAGGAGCATTCATCCAGCAATCGTCGATGTTTACATATTGATAGCCAACATCCGCCATGCCACTGTTGATCAATACATCTGCTGCATCCCGCATCATTTTATCTGTGATGCGGTCGTAATGAGCGTACCAGTGGTTATAACCCATCGGAGGTGTGAGAGCAAGCTGATCACCTGCAACAATCTTCAATTTCCGTGTATCTGTACCTTTAGAGTTACGGGCAAGGATCAGGATATCGTATTCCCCTTTAGCAGGAACTATCCCTGAAATGATACCCGTTGAAGCATTGTATTTCAATTCAGGTGGTAAGCTTTCGATTAAAAAGGTAATTGGCCGTTTACCCTGACACGGAATGCGATAGATAAACGGGTGACCAGGACGGCAACCATAAACCAATGGTCCATTAATACGAGGTTGAGGTTTTGGAACAGGGGTATAAATATCTGGATTTGCAACCTTCTCTTTTTCGATACCATACGATGAATTCACTGTCATTGCCAGAAAGCATGAAAACGTGAGTGCCAGTAAAAATGAAATTGATTTTCGCTTCATGATAATTATTTTAAGATTTCAAGCTTCTATTTCAGATCAATTGTACAACTTTTTCAACTGATCGGTGCTTAATTCCACCGTTGGATTGAATTGTGATCCGGCCATGTATTTTTTCAGGCTGAACAGCAATTGCTGCGCTTCGGGACGTTTGTCGGAATTCTGCATAAAATCGATTCCTGAAATTAGGATTTTTCCTTTGCCGACTTTCCCTTCAAAAATCAAAGCCAGCGGACGGTTTGTAACCCAGTCGTCAATCACCCTGACAATCGGCTTAATCGCGGATGGGAAACTGCTGATATTGATCGCACCTGAATGGCTCATCGCATCCCACCACTGCCAGTTACTGTAGTAGTCGGTTGGAAATTCGCTCAGGGCCGGATGTTTCGGATTACACAGAATCCCGAGGGTGTGAGGTGCCTGACCACGTGTCCAGGCTGTATTCCAGAAAATACTTGAGAAACCAATTTTGACATCTCCACCCATTTCTTTTGGAAGTGTTCCCTTTTTCAATGTGAGAATTACAGAACCGCCATTTTCAAGAAATTGAGCAGTTTGAGCATCAATTTTCTGTACTATTTTGATTTTTTCGGCACCATTTATGACCTCCTTTTTCACTGGGTAAACCCAAAAATCCCAGCTGTTGATTAAACCATTGACTGTTACTTCAAGTTTCAGATTTTCAGGAGTTAAAACTGAAGTTAAAGGAAATGAAATATCACCAAGTTTAAAGCCATTTCCAAGTGGAATATCGGTATTAGAGAATTTGCCTGAGGTAATTTCTTTGCCATTTTTATCGGTGATTTTCCATTCAGGCGTACAACCCTTAATTGCTCCGTCTCCGTAGTGAGCAACCTCGACAGCCGCCTCAAACGTTTCTGTGTTCGTGAAAATGCATTTTTTTAACCGCGCCAGGGGAACAGTGCTGTTGCAAAAACGCTTGTATTCTGCGGGTGAAATATATCCCTTCTCGCCCCAGAATGCATCCAGAACTCCCACCAAAGCGGTGCCTTGTCCAGGGAAATCGTGAAGATCGAGCAATTGAAATCCGCCAAAATCCTTGGTGCGCAATGCTGCTTCAATATCTGCTTTATAACACAGCGCCTGTAATTTGCCTGAAGCAAGTAAAAAACTGTCTGCCAATTGTTGCATCCCGTGATCTTTGAGTGTTTCCTGGAAGATTTCGAAGTTACGGGCACGCATGACGCCATCGTATTTGGCAATTTCTTTAAAATTAGGGTAAACACACCACTGACCAATTTCATGACTAACAACTGGTTGTGTAAATTTTGAATTATAGGCGGACCAATCGTAATCGGTACGTGGAGCTTCTCCGTTGATTACACTTTTCAATTCCTGTCCCCAACCCTGAATACGTGGGTCCGCAGAACTTAAGTAGTCATTTACGGGAAGGTTTGGCCAGCCAGCACCGGAAGTGTAAATGCGGCGACTGTCTTTGTTTTTCCAGAAATTGACAAATTCAGTCAGGAAAGGAATCTGATTGCCTCCGGCTGGTTCATTGCCATAAAGCATCATGCAGAACGAAGGATGATTTCCGTATTTTTCGACCATGCGCTGACTTTCTTCGTAAAGATATTTGTCAAATGGTTTACCGTCACCCAAAGTGGTTGATTGATTGGCCCATGAGGAGCATTCCACCTGAAGATAAAAGCCGGTTTGATCGGCAGCATCGAAGGCGGCCTGCGGCGGGCACCATGAGTGGAAGCGCATGTGGTTCAGACCGTGAGCTCGGCTCACATTAAAAATACGAAGCCATTCCTTGATATCAGTAGAAGGATAACCTGTTTTTGGGAAGATCGCACATTCGAGTGTTCCACGGAGGAAGGTTGGCTTGCCATTGATTTGCAATTGTTTACCGACAGCTTTAAATTCTCGCATTCCAAAAGTTGTCTGGCTGGTATCGGCCATTTTCGAATTCTGGTCCTTTAAAACTGCCGTGAGCTTGTAAATTTCAGGATGAAATTCACTCCAAAGCTTCATGTCATTTCCCATCGGATATTCCATGGTCAGAATGTTTTCACCGGCTGAAAGTTCAAATTTGTTAGATTGGCGATCAGGCGTTCCGGCACCTGTAACGTTTAACGTAAGTTCTGCTTTAACAATTCGTTTTGAAGGATTGGTAACCTTTACCTTAGCTTTGAATATTTTATTCTGAATATCAGGATAAACCGAAATATTGTGGATGTTTATCGGCGGTCTTGTCTCAAGGTATAGTTGGCCAATCATACCGTTCCAATTAGTTTGGGTATGATCTGAAATGCTGTGTGAGTTTACACCCGGATCGATCTTTTTTGTGCGGTTATCAATGCATACTGTCAGTCGATGCTTTCCGGGATCCAACATTTTAGTCAGATCGTACTGATGAGGTGTTCCAAGTGAATTTTGCATACCCGCTTCTTTTCCGTCAACCCATAGCCGGCTTTCCCAATGGCACCGCTCGAGGAATAATCCAATAAATTGTCCATTCCAATCCTTTGGTATAACGACATCTTTCTGATACCAGGCGGCACCTTTATAATATTTTAATGGTTGCAGCCAGAATGGAATTTTGATGTTTCCCGGTTCACGGTATTTGGCAAATTCCGGATTTTTAAAGAAAGAACTGTCAACGATTTGTCCGGTCCAGGGAGTTGTCAATGTGATGTCATCACCTTTACCATTTGAGGTTAGTGATCCGGGCAAAGTAAGGGTATCCAATAAATCCTGGTTGAACCATCCTTCCGAAATACCTTTGTCAGAAGGATCAAGTGCAAACTGCCATGTTCCGGAAAGATCAATTTTCCTTTCAACCTTTTTATTGCATGCTATCAGGGTAATAAGCAACAGGACGCTTAAAAATCCAACGTTTCTCATGGTTCGTATAATTGGTTTCATTAATGCAATTAAGTTTTATTTTATGGGTGTAATCCGAGCTACCCAACCGCCGCCGGCAGCCAATTTCAATTTAAGTATTTCTCCTGAACTGAAATCCTTTTTAATCAGCTTGTAATCAGTCGCATTCGTATTTGCATTTAATCCGTCTTCAATGGCTTCAACGTGATATTTGCCTGCTTTCAGAAAATCAGTTGGGATGTCCAACATTCGCTCATCATTGTTAGTGATGGCGCCTATAAACCAATCCTCACCCGACCTTCTGGCAAGGACCGTGTATTTGCTGATTTTTCCTTTCAGTAACCTGGTTTCGTTCCATTCAACGGGTATTTTTGCAAGAAAGTCAGTACATTCTGCTTCGCGGTAATAATCCGACGGTGAATCGGGTAGCATTTCCATAGGGCTGCTCAATATGACAAACAACGCCATGGCATGCGCCCTCGTACCTTGTCCCATTGGGCAATCACCAACCGGGCGGAAGTTGTCTTTGGTAGAATTGCGCATCGTGGCCGGGATGTAATCCATCGGACCTGTGAACATTCGGATATAAGGTAACAGATTGTGATGTTCAGGATTATCATAGCTTGTTCCTCCATTGTATTCAAACTCGATAAGCCCTTCACGGGTGAGTACATTTGGATACTTGCGGCTCAGTCCACTTGGTTTGTATGCCCCGTGGAAGTCCACCACCATCTTTTTCTCCGCGGCTTTGCTTGCTACTGCTTCATAAAATTCAACCATTTGCTGATCATCGCGGTTCATAAAATCCATTTTGATCCCTTTGATTCCCCACTTTTCAAACTGATCGAAAGCAGGATCCCATTGTTTTAGAAGCGAGTTCCAAATCACCCAAAGCATTACATCCACGCCTTTTGTTTTTGCATAAGCGGTAACTTCGGCCATATTCAAGCCCGGAACTTCGTGCAGTAAATCATCTTTTGGACTCCAGCCATCATCGAAAAGGAAATACCGGAACCCTTTTGTAGCGCAGAAATCGATAAAATATTTGGCTGTTTCGGTGTTAACTCCGGCTTTAAAATCAACTCCATAGATACCGTTTTTACCCCACCAATCGAACATCACTACTCCCGGTTTAATCCATGAAACGTCTTTTAATTCGGTGGGCGACGCCAAAAGATAGACCATGTTGTTGTTTATCAGTCCTTCTTCTTGATCGGCAATGGCAAAGAGCCGCCATGGATAAGTTCTGGTTCCTTCAACTTTGGCGATATAATCGGAAAGTTCGGCAATTTGGCCATGTCTGTAAATACTTCCTGTGTATGAAAGCTTTCTGGGAAATGGCGGATTAGTAACGGTAAGTTCTGATCTCCCGGTACCTTTTAACCACATGCCTGGATAATTGTACAAATCAGATTCGGTAATCATCACAAAAACACCGTTTTGTTTTTGAACCAGGAAAGGAAGCGCATTTAGTTTCCTTGCCTCCAATTCACTTATTTTCTTAAATTCGTAAGGTGATTCCCAGTCGAAGTTAAATGATTTGGCAGGCTGATAACGGGCTGAATCTCCTTCCTGAAATTGTATATTCAAATTCTCATTTAGAATAGTCAAACTATCCTTTAATGAAGTTGAAAGTCGGTAGGCAAACCCCTCGTTAAATAATCTGAAAATAATTGAATGATTAGACTTTAATGCGATTTCAAGCTCGTTAAAGCTGTTTTTATAGTTATCGCTTTTGTCTCGAATCTGAGGTTTAACATCTTCATTCACTACCTTACGAGTGACCTTTCTTACCTGTTGATTTGCAAATAGCTGATTGTTATTTGCTATTTCAAGTGATATGTTGGAAAGCATAAAAACAGTTTCTGTTCCTTTCAATATTTTCACTGTAATCCCTTTGTTGATCTCAATTTCGGCATTCAATTTTTCATCGGGAGATTTCAGGAGATATTTTTGTGCATTTACGCCAAATACGGCAAATGTCAGAAATGAAATGATTAAAATTTTTCTCATTTGGAAATCTTATTAGTTAGTAAGTTTGTTTTCAATCTCTTCGAGTGATTTCCCTTTGGTTTCAGGCAGTTTTTTCAGGATAAACAAAAATCCGAAAAAGCAGATGAATCCGTACAACCAAAATGTTCCGCTTGCATTGAGCAGTTTGTTCAGAATTGGGAACGTGTAGGTGAGTACAAAACAGGCGATCCAAAGTGCAGTGGTTGATATCGCCATGGCAGTGCCTCGAATGCTGTTCGGAAATATTTCGGAAAGCACAACCCATGTAATTGGTGCCAAAGTCATCGCGTAGGTGGCAATCGCTACCATAACAAGCACCAGTATCGCTAATCCTTTCAGTTCGAAATAGTAGCTTGAACCAAGCATAAAATAGATAACCGCCAATCCGATTGAACCCAGTAACATCAGTTTGCGACGTCCCCAGCTATCGACCATGCGCATCGCCAAAAATGTAAAGACCAGGTTTACAGTTCCTGTAATCACAATATTAAAGAGCATATCACCAACCGAATAGCCGGCTGAGGTAAAAACTTCTTCAGCATAATTAAAAATCACATTGATGCCGCACCATTGCTGGAACACAGCCAGAACAACCCCTAATACGAGAACTGGTCGTACTTTTTTCGATGATAATGCCTTCCAATCGATCTTTGAGCTGGTTCCATGCAAGGTTTCTGCAATATCTTTTTGTTCCAAAGTGGCATACTCAGTACCACCAATTCTCTCCAAAATTGCTGCCGCCGACTGCCATTTTCCAGACTTTGCCAAAAAGCGGGGGCTTTCGGGAATGAAAAAGGAGAATATAAAGAACATCAGCGCTGGTAAAGTTCCGGCCCAGAACATCCATCGCCAGCCTGTTTGCCCGTTCCATGACTGAAGGATCATTGAATCTGTAACTCCTTCGGGAACCTTTTCTGCAATCAGGTAGTTGATGATTTGAGCTGACAAAATTCCGATCACGATGGTCAACTGATTAACTGAAACCAGGCGTCCACGCATTTTAGCTGGTGATATTTCAGCAATATACATCGGTGAAATGGCCGAGGCGAGCCCGATTCCCAATCCACCAACAAGTCGGAAAATAATAAAAAGTGTGAACTCGTTAACCGCACCAGTTCCCAGAGCTGCTATTGTAAACAATGCAGCTGCAACAATCAGCGGCCGTTTGCGCCCGAAACGGTCGGCAAGATAACCCGATGCCATTGCTCCAACAAGACAACCGATCAATGCACTGCTCATGGCCCAGCCTTGCAGGTAGGGTGAGTTGGTAATGTCAAAAAACCGCTCGTAAAACGGTTTGGCACCACCAATTACAACCCAGTCGTACCCGAATAAAAGTCCACCCATCGCCGACACGAGTGTAATACACAGAATAAATTGCTTGTTGAATTTAGTTTTGTCCACGAGTTATTGATTTAGTTGAAGCAAAGATACATTCTTAATTGTGATCCCGAAAATGAACTATTTTATGAATTTATGGATTATCTCATCATTTTATAAACATTAGTTTGATTTTTTTAACGGGATATAAAAATCATTTAAGTGCTGAAATTTAGTTTATTTTGTGTTGATTTAAAAAAAATACAAATACTTTTCTTAGCTGAAGACATTGACGATTCGATGATTTTTAGCCTTAATTGGAATAGAAATGAAGAAGGAAGATGGATTTCCGGGGCAGATCAGTTTCGTGCTACCGGAGAAAATTATAGGACTGATTAAGGGAAATCCATTGATTTCGGATTTGTACCTTACTGATATTGGTTATTATCCTCAGGCAAGCCATCACTTCCGGGAGCGTCCTTCGGGAAGTACACAGTTTATTCTGATCTATTGTGTCGACGGACAGGGTGAAATTAGGATTGGAGACACATTGCATCCGGTTGTGGCAGATCATTTTTTCATAATTCCTGTTGGATTGGCACATGCCTATCATTCCGATGAAAAAAATCCGTGGTCGATTTACTGGATTCATTTTTCAGGAGCCAAAGCCGGTTTATTTGCGCGGCAGGCTTGCCAGAGTTTGCCGATCGACAGAAGTAAAACATCGCGTATCAGCGACAGGATTGATCTGTTCTCTGAGATTTTGCGTATCCTTGGCCGGGGCTTCAGCGTCGAAACGCTTGAATATATTAATCTTTGCCTGAATTATTTGCTCGCTTCATTCACCCATCTGAGCCAGTTTAGATGGGTGAAGCAAACCAGAGAGAACGACCCGATCGCTCAAAGCATCAATTTCATGCTCGAGAACCTGAATAAAAAAATGAAATTGGGTGATATCGCCAGGGAAACAGGTTTGTCGGCTTCGCATTATTCACGCCTTTTCCTGAACCGTACGGGTCATCCTCCTATCGATTATTTCATCCAGCTTAAAATTCAGCGAGCTTGCCGTTTGCTCGATAATTACGGATGGATGATTGCCGATGTGTCGCGCGAAACGGGTTTCGACGATCAGTTTTATTTTTCGCGTGTGTTCCGAAAGGTAATGGACATGTCGCCAGCAGAATACCGAAAAAGAAGGGATTAATATTTAGTATTTGTTTTCTGGCGTTAAGTGAGATCAACCGTTGAGGTTGTCAGGAAAACCCTCGTAGGAAATGAATTAGAATTTAATCTTTGGTAAAACAAGAACCGAAGCGAATCGTTATTGAATTAGAAATTAATATTCTTTCATATTTATAACAAAACCTACGATCATGAAATTTGGAGGGAGCGAAAACCTTGAAAATATAGATTTTAAATTGCCGGAAAATCATTCGGGAACCAGTGAAGTCCTTCAGAAAAATGATTACGGAAAGCCTTTGAATGTGTTTGTGGGATGTGCCAAGTGGAATAAACAAGATCTTAAGAATTTCTATCCAAGGGGAACGAAAGACGAGTTGACGTATTATTCCCAACAGTTTAACTCAATTGAGTTGAATGCCACGTTTTACAGAATGTTTGACCATCAGGTGATTGCCAGCTGGCGTGAAAAAACTCCGGAAGGATTTAGATTTTTTCCGAAAGTGAATCAGTCGATTAGCCATATCAAAAGACTGAATGAAGTGCAACCGCTCGTTGAGGAATATTGCGATGGGATCAGCAACTTTGGTGAAAAGCTGGGGATGGCGTTTTTGCAGATGAACAGCAATTTTGGGTATAAAAACTACGATAGACTTGTCCGTTTCGTTGAAAATTTTCCAAAAGCGATTCCGCTGGCCATTGAATTGCGCAACACCAAATGGTTTAACGATGAAATTATTGCATTAGAAATCTATCAGTTATTCGAAAAGCATCGAATCACCAACGTGCTGGTTGATACTGCCGGGAGGCGCGATCTGTTGCACATGCGGCTTACAACTCCCTATTTATTTATGCGATTTGTTGGCGCTAATGATCCTCAAAGTGACCGCAGACGTTTAGACGACTGGATCGATCGGCTTAAAATATGGGTTGATATGGGCCTTCGGGATATATACTTTTTTGTGCATCAAAATATTGAGAAGGAATCGCCTTTACTTTCGGCCTATTTTATTGAAAAGGTGAACAAAGAATTTGGGTTGACACTTCAACTTCCAAAACTGCTTTAGCCGGAAGAGTGGAAAGAAATTTGAATGCTGAGCTAAATGGCAATAAGTGAGATCGCTATCATGATAATCGCAACGACATAATAGGTTAATATCTTCTTGTGCTTTTCTTTATCAGATAGACTTTGGTTGGTAAGTATTAGTCCAAGATTGGCAATAAAAAGGGCAAACATCATTAACACGATATGTTCTATTGGCCAAAACCGGTTGGAGGCCATTTTAAGTGCTCCCTCTGCGTTAGAGAAATTATCGTCGACTGTTGAATTGTGATTCGAAAAAAGAATCAGTCCGAAAATCAGTTGCAAATAGAGATTGATGATGAATCCGTAAGATAAAAACTTGTCTAATCCGGTATAGGCGTGGTTCTTTATTATCCCTCGAATAGAACGAATTATAAGCCATACAGCGAAGATCAGGAATGCCCCGCTTATAACTGTATGTACATGTTTAATGATAGAATAGCTGTCAATAATTTCAAGATTCAGGATCATACATGATCAATTATTTAGAAATGAGTAAGATATTGATAGCAGTCAATTATCTCTTTAGTTCTGCGTCCAATTTGTTTGTTTTACCCAGTCGACAACCAATCGGGCATTCTCAAATGGGATTCCAGGGATGAAACCGTGACCCAGGTTGAAGATCCAGTTCTGATTTTTGGATCCAAAAGAAACATATTTCTCAAGTGTTTCAAGAATTGTCGCTTTATCTGCCAGTAAAAGTCGTGGGTCAAGATTCCCCTGAATTCCAATTTCAGGATGAACCAATTTCCGCGCTTCTTCAATAGGAGTTTGCCAATCGATGCTTAAGAAATTGGTATCTTCTGGTTTGATGTGTGAAATTCCTGTACCTAAACCTTTTGGAAGGAATATTACCGGACAGCCAGTCTGCATTACTGCAGATGAAATTTTCCGCACATAAGGCATAATCATGTCGAAATACAGATCAGATGGTATCAATCCGGCATGGGTTTCGAAAATCTGAAAGGCGGAAACGCCATGTTGCACCTGATTTTGAGCGTATACGATTGACAATTCTGTGATTAGGTTCAATAACTTATGCGCTAGTGTCTTGTTTTTATACAACAGCGCAACGGCTTCCGGAAAAGTATGATTGGAACTTAATCCCTGAACCATGTAACAAAGGGTAGTAAAGGGCGCTCCGCAAAATCCGATCAAAGGGGTGCCCGATGGTTTCGTCCTTTGAACTTCGTCAATTGCCTTGTAAATATATTCCAGTTTAGATGCGTCGGGGTTTAGTATCCTTACCGGATCACTTAAATCTTTCAATGCCTTCTCAAATCGTGGACCGGAATCTGTAAATTCCAGTTTCATGCCTAATGCTGATGGTATTACAAGGATATCCGAGAACAAAATGGCTGCATCGACTCCCAGGTCATACACGGGAAGTAACGTTACTTTAGCTGCCAGTTCCGGTGATTGCATCAATTCACTAAAACTGTACTGTTCGCGCAATTTCAGGTAACTAGGTAATACACGACCTGCCTGACGCATAAACCAAACAGGTGGACGTTCGGTTTTTACGCCATTCAAAGTCTTTATAAATATTGAGTCAGCCATATATAAATCTATCAGTTTTTTAAGAAATCAATAAGGTCCTTTAAAAGTTATTTAAGTTGACTTAAGGCCTTCAAATTGGCGGCGATAATAGTGTCAATGTCCTTATCCGTATGTGCATACGAAACGAATAAACTCTCAAATTGAGAAGGGGCAACGTAAATTCCGCTTTCAAGTGTCATCTTGAAATAATCGGCATACTTGCCAGCGTCTGACTTCATGGCCTCATCCAACGAAGTCACCTGTGTCTCATTCGTGAAAAACAGGGTCATCATTGAACCAACCCTGTTAATAACACCTTTTACACCTGTCTTCGCAAGGTTATCACGTAAGCCAGCTTCCAGCTTCGCGGCTTTTCTTTCCAGTTCAGCATAAAAATCGGGCGTTTCATTGATTAACGTCAACATCGCAATACCGGCAGCCATCGCTAATGGATTGCCGGATAATGTGCCCGCCTGGTAAACAGGTCCGATCGGGGCAAGCATATCCATGATGTCTTTGCGACCACCATATGCGCCAACAGGAAGACCGCCTCCAATAATTTTTCCCAGGGTTGTGAGATCAGGTGTCACATCAAAATATTCCTGCGCTCCCCCTTTTGCCAGCCTGAAACCGGTAATTACCTCATCAAAAATTAGTAGAGCTCCGTATTCTTTTGTGATATCCCTTAGTCCCTGAAGAAAGTCTTTTGAAGGTGCAACAACACCCATGTTTCCTGATACCGGCTCAACAATAATAGCGGCGATCTCATCTCCCTTTTCGCGGAACAACGACCTGACAGAATCAAGATTATTATATTCTGCGGTGAAAGTATCGTGTGCAGTTCCGACAGTAACACCAGGACTATCCGGAAGTCCCAGGGTAATTGCTCCTGATCCTGCATGAATCAGGAAACTGTCTCCATGCCCATGATAGTTTCCGGCGAACTTCACCAATCCATCCCTTTTGGTATAACCACGGGCGAGGCGAACAGCGCTCATGGTGGCTTCGGTTCCTGAATTCACCATCCGTACCTTTTCGATAGAAGGAACCATTTTGACGATGAGTTCTGCCATCAATGTTTCGTATTCTGTTGGTGCGCCGTAACTGGTCCCTTTTTGTGCTGCTTCGTTTATTGCGGCAAGAATTGCTTCATGGGCGTGACCGAAAATTAATGGTCCCCAGGAAGCAAGGAAGTCAATATATTGATTTCCATCAATATCAGTAATGACAGTTCCTTTTGCTTTTTGGATGAATACAGGATTAAGGTTGACGCTTTTAAAAGCTCTTACCGGTGAATTTACACCCCCAGGAATTGACTCCTGAGCCCGTTTAAAAGCATCTATACTTTTTGTGAATTGCATTCTATTGTTTTTTTATGAATTGATCAATATTTCCCGTTCAGGATATTTGCTGCTTCAACGGCATGATAGGTAATGATAATATCAGCACCAGCCCGTTTGATAGAGGTTAGGATTTCCATCATCACCCTTGGTCCGTCAATCCACCCTTTTTCGGCGGCGGCCTTCAGCATTGAGAATTCGCCACTGACATTATAGGCAGCAACAGGCATATTGAATTCATTTTTAACACGATAAATCACATCAAGGTAACTAAGTGCCGGTTTCACCATCACAATGTCTGCTCCTTCCGCAATATCCTGTGCGACTTCGCGGATCGCCTCATTGGAATTCGCAGGATTCATTTGATAGGTTGCCCGGTTTCCAAATTTAGGGGCACTTTCGGCAGCTTCCCTGAATGGACCATAAAAACCGGAAGCATATTTTGCTGAATAAGCCATGATTGGAATTTTCTCAAATCCATTGGCATCTAATTGAGCCCGGATCGCACCAACACGTCCGTCCATCATATCGCTGGGGGCAATCATGTCGGCACCTGCTTCTGCAAGTGAAACGGATTGTTTGGACAATGTAATGAGGGTTGAATCATTGTCGACATCACCATCGATAATTGTTCCGCAATGTCCATGGGTCGTGTATTCGCAATTGCAGACATCCGCTATCACATAAAGATCTTTTAACTCCTTCTTAATGGCGCGTATGGCTTGTTGTACAATCCCATTATGCTCGCAAGCAACACTGCCATCTTCATCCTTGTGGGCGGGAATTCCAAAAAGTAATACTGATTTTACACCAGCGGCATATATTGTCTTGCATTCTTCAACCAAAAGTTCAACAGAAAGCTGATAATTGCCAGGCATTGAATTAATGTGATTTTTTACATTGGTACCTGAACAAACGAAAAGTGGCATTACAAAATCATCAGCTGAAAGTTTTGTTTCCGTAACCATTTGTCTTAAAACGCTGTTGTATCTCAATCTTCTTAATCGTGTAACTGGAAATGTCATGATTTTTGTTTTTATTTGATTATAATTGATAATATTCAATAATTGCATCTCTAAGTCCCTCCGCATTCGATTTTTTAGCTGTAATTACCGGTTCGAACCCGGCTTCCTGAATGGCTTTTGTAGTCGTCATCCCAATACTTACCATTTTTAACTTTCCAATCTGATCGGGGTTAAAATAGGAACAGAAATTGGTAAAAGTTGACGGACTCGTAAAAACGATCAGATCGTAAAGCCCGTTTTTTAGAATTTCAATGATTTCAGGATCTGCATGATCGGGCTTTACCGTTTGATAAACATTGACCCGGTGTACAGCGTTTTCGGCCGATAACCGGTTGGACAACGTATTATCTGCAAGGTTCCCCAACGAAAGGAGAATATTCAGATTTTGAGGCTGATATTTTTTATAAAACTGAACCAGAAGTTCATCTGACGTATTTTCATCGCAGATCAGCGTTGGTGTGTAGCCATAGTATTCGAGTTCCAGTCCGGTTTTGTAACCAATAACAGCTAGTTTAACGGTTGTTGGCAATTCAGTATTTCCTTTAACATCAATCAGATGCTTAAAGAAATTGATAACCCCGTTTTTGCTTGTAAAGAATATCCAGTCAAAGCGTTCCAGATGATTCAATTGTTCAGTCATCTCGGAATCCAATGGGGAAGGAGTTATCTCGATCATCGGCAGCGGAAGCAATTTCGCGCCACAAGCTTTCAGAATGTCTGGCAACGAATCTCCGGGTTCCAAAGCTCTTGTAGAGACGATGACCTTATTTTTTAAGGAGACATCCGACTGCGCAAAAACGATATTTTCATCACGAATGGTTTTTAATATTTCGCCTCCGCCACGATTGTGCAAACTTTTTGCCAGCTTCATTGAAATATATACCGCCTGACTAATATTGCCTTCAGCCGAATCTTTGATATACTGAGTTCCGTCGATGCTCGAAATAAAACCTGTTATATGAAAAGTGTCACCATCAATTCTGGTGTAACTGCCCACAGGTATTTGGCAACCTCCTTCGAGGGTGCGTAAAAAAGCACGTTCGGCGTCCGTAGCGATTAACGTCTTTTCGTCATTTATCTTCAAAATAATTTCTTCTGTAACTGGATCGTTCTCCCTGATTTCAATTACAATAGCTCCCTGGCTGCAGGCTGGAATCATCACTTCCGGTTCGAAAAGGTCTGTGATATATTCAGCCATTTCAAGTCGTTGTAAACCAGCTGCCGCCATTACCATCACATCACAATATCCTTCCTCCATTTTTCGGATTCGGGTATTTACATTTCCACGTATTTCAACGATCTTAAAATCCTTATTTATTCTGAGTAACTGTGCTTTTCTTCGCAAACTTGAGGTGGCGATCACATCGTTAGCAGTAAGATCCGCAATTTTTCTACCGTTGGTGCTTATCAGCGCGTCACGAATATCGCCGCGTTTCAATACAGCTCCCAATTTGGCTCCTTCCGGGAATACGGTTGGCAAATCTTTAAGGCTATGAACAGCAATATCGATTTCATGCTTAAAAAGAGCCTCTTCGATCTCTTTGGTAAAAAGTCCTTTATCTCCAATTTTTGAGAGTGCTACATCAAGAATCTTATCTCCCTTGGTTTTTATGATTTCGATGATAAATTCGGTGTCAGGGTAATGCAGCTGAAGTTTATCTTTTACCCGATATGCCTGAAATAAAGCTAATTTACTTCCTCTTGTACCGATTCGCAGGATGTTTTTAACCATTAGTTGAGATCAAATAGTTTGTTTACCATCGTAATGTACTCCTGCTTTTGCCCGTTATTCGTAACCGATTTTACGTTTTCGATCATTAAACCAATAAACCTTTTGGTAATCAGTTCCCCATAAATGGTGGCCTTTTCATGGTCAATTTCCTTTTTGTTTTTTAAACCATCAAGCATGGCTTTGTTAACTTCCTGAAATTGACTTGTTATATTCTGAAAGGTCGGGGCTAAAATATGTATTGCATGCCATTTTGAATATTCAGAAACAGATTCTTTAATAATAAATTCGGCGTGGCTGATTTCAGCTTTTCTCATATCCAGATTATCACCGATCACCTCATTTAAAGCGTCGATATCATAAACGTGAACATTTTCAATGTCGCCAACTTCTTTCGCAACATTGCGGGGCACAGAAAGGTCAATAAATAACAGTGGTTGGTTGTTACGCTCTTCCATTGCTTTTCTGACCATTTCTTCGGTGAATAATGCTTTCTTTGATGCAGTTGAGCTGATTACAATATCGTTTTTAACGAGTAGTTCTCCCAGTTGTTCAAAATCACCCACCTTACATTGGTATTTTTCTGCCAATTCACAGGCTTTCTCCTGGGTCCGGTTAACAACTGTAAATTGATTGCACTCTTTTTTTATCAGGTTTAAAAGCGTGAGTTCGCTGGTTTGTCCTGCACCTACCAATAGTACAGAATGCGAACTTAAATTCTGAAGTTTTTTCCCGGCAAGTTCCACACCAGCATAGCTGATCGAAACGGCTCCTTTATTAAGCGCAGTTTCCGTACGTACCTGTTTCCCGGTTTTTAAAGCATCATTAAAGAGTTTAAACAGGACGGAACTACATAGCTCATTTTGTTTGCTGATGTTAAACGCATCTTTTATTTGTCCAACGATCTGATATTCACCTAAAGCCATGGAGTCAAGCCCTGAAACCACACGAAAAAGGTGGCGGACAGCATCATCATTCTTCATCTGGTAGAAATGGATTTTCACGTCTGAGGCAACTTTACGATAACTGATGAGCGTGTCACTGATCATATCTATATCGGAAGAGAGACTTTTGTCCTCCATCTCAAAGTAAATTTCAGTCCGGTTGCAGGTAGATACGACCACCGCCCCACGGATTCCCTTTGCCTTTAGTTGTGGAACAAACCGCCTGACATCCTCTTCACAAAATACAAACTTCTCCCTTATCTCTATTGGTGCTGATTTATGATTTAATCCAATTAGTCCTATCATTCGATTTCGCTGTCTTGATGAATTGATTGCAATACTAAAAATAGAATCTGAAGCAATTCTGAAGTTATAACGCAGAATTGAGGTGTTAAGTTGACTTAAAAGCTAGAGTTGTTGTTTAAACTGGTTGTTTGTTGGAAAAAGAACCAGCAGGGGAGAGTGATGGATTTTCAAAACGGATTGCGAAATATTTGTTAATTAGCTGTATAGATGAATTGCGGATGAGTAATATAATTATTTACTAAAAAAATGAAGCGGTGTAAAATGCCTTTCGTTATTCAAATAGTTATTTATTTAGATCTGTTATTTATTGCTGATTTTTTAAAATCATGAGAGCAAATCTTCTCATTTGCGTTTCAAGGGATGTGGTTACCATCGCATTTTGAAAAAGTAAGTATGCAATTATCCTTTTGCAAATTCAACCTGCATTACATGCATTTCATTTTTATAGTTGTATCCAATTTTAAAACCATACAGCGTGCAAATCTTCTGAACGATGGCCAGTCCCAGTCCCAATGATTCGGGCGAAGAAGATGACTTATGAAACCGTTCGAACAACATCTCAGGATCTATTTGGAGCGGTGGTCCGGAATTGGCAATTTCAAATCTGTATTTGGTGAGTTCAATGATAAGTTCACCTCCCTTGATGTTGTGTCTGACAGCATTCTTAATTAAATTGATAAGCAAAATCTCCGCCAGGTAAGGATTCATCTGGATTGTAACATCATTATCAAACCGTTTGATGATTTTTATTTTTTTAGAAAGGATCAGATCTTCAAGACTTTCGAGTTGATGATTGATCATGATGGCTGGATTTACCGGGTTGGATTCGGGGAATTGCCGGTTCTCAATCTTTGCCAAAAGGATGAGTGTTTTATTAAGCCTCGACAACCTGTTGGAGGCTTCATAAGCATCTGCCACAATTTTGTATTGTTTTTCCTTCATATCACCCCATTGCAGCAGCAGCTCCATTTTTGAATTAATAATGGCCAGTGGGGTTTGAATCTCATGTGAAGCATTTTCAATGTATTCCTTCAGGTTCAGGTAATCATTTTTAATTCGTTCAGTCATTGTAAGCAAACCCCTGTTAAGATCGGCGAATTCCTTAATATCAGAGTGTTTCAAGGAAAAGTCTTCAAAGGAATTAACATCGTATTTATTGATTTTATTGATCGTGTCATAAAAAACTTTCCAGTCCTGACGGGATGAATGCCGGTTGGCGATCAGCAGGGTGATAATAATAATGATAATCAAAAGGTTCATCATCATCACGATACGAACAATCAGCCGGTCAGTTTCTTCTAGCGGTTTAAATATTTGGATAAAATAGGATTGATCGCCGATGGTTTTTACGAATCCAAGCTGGCGGTAGATGGAGTACTTATTTTCATCCGGATTGAAAAGCAAGGTGTCGGAAAAACTTACCGATATTCGCGGTTTATTCAATGGGGTAATTAATACCTTTTCGCTCAGATTAACAGTTGGATTGGTTGTTGAATGGACGGTGTCAAGCTCTTTATCGATGCTCTTTTTCCGCTTTTCAAGTTCGAGGTTAATATTCTGATCGACTTGCTCGCGAAGGACATAATAAAAGGCCACCATCCCAAATAAGAAAATAAACAAGGAGATAGATAATAGATTAAGGGTGATTTTGTTTAAGAGTCTCAATTCGATTCAAATTTATATCCTAATCCATAAATTGTTTTAATGTAATCTTCGCATCCTTCCTTCAGTAATTTTCTTCGGAGGTTTTTGATATGCGTATAGATAAAGTCGTAAGAATCTGCAAGATCCATATAATCACCCCAAAGGTACTCAGCGAGGCCTGATTTTGTTATCACCTTGTTTTTGTTCGAAATAAAAAACAGCAGCAGTTCATATTCCTTTTTAGTCAGCGTTATTTCCTTTTCATTTACGAAAGCCTTGTGCTCATCCGGAATCAGTTTTATCTCATTCATAATGATCTGATTGCTTCCGCCGTAACTAATCCGTCGGTTGATGGATTTCAGGTGAGCATTGAGTTCCGCCAGGTGAAAAGGTTTTGTGAGGTAATTGTCTGCCCCAATTTCAAGCCCTTCAATGCGGTTTTCGAGTGAATTAAGTGCCGAAATAATGATGATGCCTACCAATATCGATTTCTTTTTGATAAAACGTATCAGGTCAAGTCCGTTTCCGTCGGGTAAATTAATATCCACAACGATGCAATCATATTGGTACATCCCGATTTTGTCGATCGCATCAAAATAATTATAGATCGCCTCACAGTGATGCCCCTCCTCACCAAGGTATTCAACCATCGAATCGGACAGCGCCTTCTCATCCTCCACAATCAGGATCTTCATTTATAAACTTCAATCATTTTGTTAATTGTACAACAACGCCACAACGTTCTTGGTCCCGAAACTTTGAAATTGTGAATATAGCAATTTTTAATAGTGTATCGTTTTTTCATTCTGAATAGTGTTAGTTTTGCGGTGGAACTAACAGAACGGCGTTGAAAGATCTTTTGTTGATAGAAGGACTCGGACGGAGGGACAAAGTAATATTTGATTTTATTTTTAACTATTACTACTCATCGCTTTGCGCATTTGCCATGCAATATATCCATGACCGGGATACCACAGAAGATTTGGTACAGGATTTTTTCGTAGCAGTCTGGTTGGAAGCGCCCCGCATGCAAATCAGTACCTCCTTGAAATCATATCTTTTTGCAGGCGTCAAGAACCGGTGTCTCGATTTTCAAAAACATCATAAAGTCGCCGAAAAATACAAAGCTTTTGTACTCTTCGCTGCTGAAAATGAAGACGATTCCTTCGATCACTATTTTGCTGAATCCGAATTGCGGCAGGCCATTGAAAAGAGCATGACAAAACTTCCCCCACGCTGTCGCGAAATCTTTGAATTAAGCCGCCTCAACGGATTGTCGAATCAGGAAATTTCGGACAAACTGGAAATTTCGAAACGTACGGTTGAATTACAAATCAGTAACTCTTTGAAAATCCTCAGGAAAGAGCTTGTTGAATTTCTTCCAATGTGGCTGATTGTTTGGTTGATAGGATAATGGGGAGGAACTGACCCTTGAAGCGGTTGCAAATCCTTCAAGTGGTCAATGGTGAGAAAGGAGAGATGCGTCTAAGAATTGAAAATTGAAGATTTAAAAATAAGGCAATTGACTTCTGAACTTCATTTCGGCAATTTATCCCTGATTGGAAGGCTATTTCCCGACTTCTACCTTCTATTTAAAAATATTTAGTTTTCGCATATGTGTGCCAATGTCTTTAGTCGTCTTAATAGAGAACAGACCTAATGCGCACCGCATTTATCCAATTATGAGTTTTAAAGAATGGAGATTAGTAAAAATAGAATAGAAGAGTTATTGCCCGGGTATTTATCAGGCGAATTGTCTGATAAAGACCGGGTAATGATGGATAATTGGAGAAGTGAGTCGCCTGACAATGAAGCATTCTGCCTCGAAAGTCTGAAAGCATGGGAAGCCCTCACTTTGCTCAATGAGATGGAGCAGTTCAACTCCTTTGAAGCTTTGAGAAAAGTCAATGCAAAAATATCGCTGCCGCAGTCGGCTAAATGGTGGATTACGATTCAGCGCGTTGCAGCCATACTATTACTCCCCTTATTGATTTATTCAGGTTACCTGACCTTTCAAAATCGAACAAAAGTAATTCCGCAAGAGCAGGTAATGATGCAGACGATCTCCTCCCGGCAGGGGATGGTCACCCAATTTGCACTTGCCGATGGGACAAAGGTCTGGTTAAATTCAAGTTCTCAACTGCAATTTCCCAGCCGGTTTTCAAATGACAGGCGCGAAGTTATGCTTAAAGGAGAGGCTTTCTTCGAGGTAACTAAGAATGAGAAACAGCCTTTCCGGGTAAATACGAACGAGTTGAAAGTTGAAGTACTTGGAACCTCTTTTAATGTGGTCAGTTTTGATGATGACTCTCAATCAGAGGTCGTTTTGGTCACAGGCAAAGTGGCACTCTCTTCCGAAAATGGTCAAATTGTAAGAAAATACAACAACATGATTCCCGGACAAAGGGCAATATATCAGAAAGAGGAGCGAAAAGTTATTACTGAAGAGGTAGACGTAGAAAAATATATCGCATGGCGTGATGGAAACCTGATCTTTCGGGACGATTCGATGGAAGATGTTGTTAAAAGGCTGAGCAGATGGTACAATGTTGAGATTATGATCAATGATCCTGAAATAAAAAAATACATCTATAAGGCTTCATTCCGAAACGAAAATCTGGTACAGGTATTGAATTTATTGAAACTATCTGCCCCGATTGATTACCATATTACCGATCGGAAATTGCTTGCAAATGGAGATTTCACCAAACAAAAAGTTTATCTGATGAGGAAGAAAAGTTAAAAAATATCGGGGAAGATGTTGCCACATCCGCCCCGACACGTACTGGCAATCTTTTTTCGACGAAAGGTTGCCTGGATAAATAGTAATAACTAAAATCATTTCAAAAGTATGAAAAAAATGTTCCGTTTAATGCGGGGATGTGAGAAAAATGTCCATCTCCGAAAAACCTGGATGATTATGAAACTTACGACGTTTCTGTTCTTCATGGCTATCACGCAGATGGTAGCTTCCGAAGCCTATTCCCAAACGACTAAAATGACCCTACAACTTAAAGGTGTTGCGGTTAAGCAGGTGCTGGATCAGATCGAAGATAACAGTGAGTTCTTCTTCCTTTACAACAGCAAACTTGTAGATGTCAACCGTAAAGTAAATGTAGACGCAAAAGATCAACGAATTGACGAGATTCTGAACAACCTGTTTCAGGAAACCGGAGTGGTTTACACAGTAGTTGACCGCCAGATAGTGCTGACCAACAAATCCGATCAGGCCGGGTTTATCAGCCAAAGCAGCCAGCAACAGGGCAAAAAAGTATCGGGAAAAGTAATCGATAAGGCAGGGGTACCAATCCCCGGAGCCGCCATCATCGTAAAAGGAACTACAATTGGTATTACATCTGACAATGATGGTAGTTATTCATTATCACTTCCTTCCGATGCTAATATACTTGTTTTCTCCTTTATCGGAATGAAGACGATGGAAATAGCCATTGGAAATAAATCGACCATAAATATAGTATTGCAGGAAGAGTCGATAGGGCTTGAAGAAGTTGTGGCTGTTGGTTATGGCACGCAAAAGAAGGCTACCCTAACCGGTGCAGTTTCCGCTATTAAAGGTGATGACATTGTTACAACAAAAAATGAAAATGCGCAGAACATGCTTGCCGGTAAGATATCAGGTGTGCGTGTAACCCAAAAAACGTCAGAACCAGGTGCGTTTAACAACAACTTCGATATTCGTGCGATGGGTTCTCCATTGATCATTATTGATGGTATTCCCCGTTCAAGTGCCGATTTCCAGCGCTTGGACCCAAATGACATCGACAATATGTCTGTGTTGAAGGATGCTTCAGCGGCGATCTATGGCGTACGTGCAGCGAATGGTGTTGTTTTGGTGAACACCAAAAAAGGCTCTAATAACAAACTGGAATTGAACTATTCGGGATCTTTCACATGGCAGGTTCCATCCGGAATGCCTTCAACTGTTGATGCAATGGGATACATGACGCTTCGCAACGAGGCTGCAATGCACAATATAAACGGTGGCTCTCCTATCTTCAACGATCAGCAATTTGATGATTACAAAACTGGTAAAAAACAAAGTACCAATTGGTATCCTTTGGTATTCGCCAATTATGCCCCGCAAACAATGCACAACCTGAATGCAACAGGTGGTAATGATAAAACTACCTATTACATAGGTATGGGTTACCAATCCCAGGATGGTTTCTTCAAATCAAACGACCTGAAATATTCAAAATACAACGTTCGTTCAAACGTTACTACCAAAATTACAGATCGGCTTACGCTCGATTTGAACCTGAACCTGGTGATGGACCAACAAGATCGTCCTTACCAGGAATCCTGGTGGATCATCCGTAGTTTCTGGAGACAAGGTCCTCAGATCCCTGCTTATGCAAACAACGATCCAACTAAACTTTATCATGGTCTTATCGAAGGTGACAACCCTCTTTCATTCATGGATAAAGATATCGTAGGATACAACCAACTCAACTCAAAATGGGTTCAATCATCAGCCAGTCTGAAATATGAAATTCCTGGTGTGAAAGGTTTGTTTGCAAAGGGTTTGTTCAGTTATGACTATAATGTTACAGACCGGGATGTTTTCCAAAAAGAGTACAACCAGTACAGGTATGATGTGGCTTCAGACACTTACACCAAATACACGCGTCAATCGCCAAACAGAATTAAGCGAGAAGCTTATTTCAAAACACAAATGCTGGCTCAGGCATCTTTGAACTATGACGGGACATTCAACAAACACAAAGTGGGTGGTCTCATTCTTTGGGAAGCGCAAAAAAGAAACAGCGATAACTTTTCCGCACAGAGAGACCTGGGACTTCAGTTACCTTACCTGTTTGCAGGTGTGGCAGCAGGACAACTTGCTACGATGAACTCGGGAGCTGACAATCTTTATGAAAATTCAAATCTTGCGTTGGTAGGTAAATTCAACTATGCCTTCGACAATAAATACCTGGCTGAATTCCTTTTCCGCGAGGACGGATCATCTAAATTTGCCGAGGGTTCACAATGGGGTTTCTTCCCTGCAGCATCTTTGGGCTGGCGTCTTTCTGAAGAAAAATTCATCAAGGAGGCAGCAGGTTTATCATTTATCAACCAATTAAAAGTTCGCGCTTCCTACGGTAAAACAGGGGATGACGGAGCATCGAGCTACCAATTCATATCAGGTTATAATTACCCGTCAAGTACCGACAACAGAAACTTCACCGGTGGTTATGTATTTGATGGAAGTTTCAATGCAAGTGCTGATAATAAAGGTATTCCTAATCCAAATATTACATGGTACACTGCCAAGACATTTGACGTGGGTGCTGATTTCGAAGGATGGAATGGTCTGTTTGGTGCGACGCTTGATTATTTTAGCCGCAACCGCCAGGGCCTTTTGGCTACACGTAACGGAGGCATACCTACAGTAGTGGGTGCAGGCCTTCCTCAGGAAAACCTGAATAGTGACCGCACTTACGGTTTTGAGGTTGAACTTACTCACAGAAACCATATCGGTGACTTCAATTACAACGCGAAAGGTATGTTTTCTTTAGCACGTGTTGAACGTCTGTATGTTGAACGCGGTGCAATCGGAAGCTCATGGAATAACTGGAAAAACAACCAAAACAATCGTTTGCAAGGTGTACAATCCGGACTCCAGGGTGAAGGTCAGTACCAGTCATGGGAAGAAATTTTAGCGAGCCCAACTTATATTGGTCGAGGAACTATTATTGGAGACTACAGATACCAGGACTGGAATGGTGACGGTGAAATCAATGGTAACGACAATCATCCAACACGTTTCAACCAATATCCATGGATGAACTATAGTGTGATTTTAGATGCTTCCTACAAAGGTTTTGACCTGAATTTTCTGTTGCAGGGTTCCGCTATGAGCTCATTGGTTTATGGCGAACAGCTTCGTCAGCCGATGTGGGGTAGTGGCGAATCAGGTGCAATGGTTCAATTTATGGACAGATGGCATCCGGTAGATCCTAAGGCAGATCCCTATGATCCGAAAACTGTTTGGACAAGTGGTCATTATGCTTACACAGGAACTTTACCTGATGAAAACTCTACCTTCAATGTCGAAAATAGTGCTTATGTGCGCCTAAAAAGTATTGAACTCGGTTACACAATTCCTTCCCGTTGGATTAAAAGAGCCGGCGTCAAGAATTTGAGGGTATCTGTGAATGCTTACAATGTATTCACCCTGACGAAGGTTGATTACGTTGACCCTGAGCATCCAAATGATACATATGGGTATTTGTATCCATTGAACAAGACCTATTCTGTCGGACTAAATATTAAATTCTAAAAGAATACACGCTATGAAATTCAAACATTTTATATTCGCAATATTGGCGTTTAGCGCCGTAGTTTCTTGTAAAGATTATTTGAATATACCACCGATGAACGTGGTGCAGGACAAAGATCTTTATTCTGACGCAGCTGGTATGTCTGTCTATTTGTCACGTATGTACAGCCAAATGCCTTATGAGGACTTTAAATACTCACCTGCCCGTCAATTCTTTGATGACTGGTTAGTAACTCCGGGTGCAAACTCAGGTGAATCTTTAGGACGTGACGCCGGAACAGCGATGACTTCTGAAGGTTATTCCCGTAACGGTGCTTACTGGGGACGTGCATTTAACTTGCTTCGTGATGCAAACCGTTTGCTCGAAACTTTGCCACAATACAAATCAAACTTCAGCACTGCTGATTACAATCACTTTATCGGAGAAGGTTATTATGCCCGCGCAATGGTTTTCTATGCACTGGCGAAACGTTACGGCGGAATTCCTTTGGTCACATCGGTATTGAAATATCCTGAAAATCCAGCTGCGGAACTCGAAACTCCCCGTTCTACTGAAGAAGAGGCCTGGAACCAGGTGTTGGCTGATTTCGATTTAGCTATTCTAAATCTATCAGCTACAAGCCCGAAACGTGGTTATGCCAACAAATATGTGGCTTTGGGTTTCAAATCTGAAGCGATGTTGTTCGCCGGATCTGTGGCTAAATATAATAAAATTACAGGTTTAGGTCAAAAAACAAATGTACGTGTGATCGGTTTCGATCCTGCCACGGCTGCGGCTGCTTCCAAAAAGTATTTCAAGGAAGCTTATAACGCTGCCCGTGAAGTAATGAAGTCAGGAAAATATTCGCTTTACAAGAAAAAATGGGCTGCTAATGATAAAGCCTCTCAATACCAAAACATGGTGGATATGTTCTTCGATGCCTCAAGTCCTGAGAATATCTATATTAAAGAGTACAAATATCCCGATTTAACACACGGTTATGACTGTTACAATATTCCTCGTCAGCTGATGGGTGGTAACGGTTATTCAGCAGGTAACTGTCCTACGCTTGATTTCGTTGAGCTGTTTGATGGCATGGCGAAAAATGCTGATGGGACTATCAAAGTGTTTGATGCCAATGGAAAATATTTGATGTTCGACAATGTAACTGATATTTTCGCCAATGCAGAACCTCGTCTTCGCGCATATGTCATCCTTCCGGGTGATGTATTCAAAGGAGAAGCGATTGATATCCGTCGGGGAATTTATACTGGCGATGCAACAAACGGTATTTCTCCACTGAGGATAATGAACAGTGGCTCTCCTGACTATACAGTTGCCGGCCCATCAAACTACAATCAGGTAGATGCATACAAGGCTTTAGGTGCATTCGCAGGTAAGAAATCGTTATTCCTGTCTCAAAATGGTACAACTCACGAAACTGTGACTTTGGCCAATGGAAGTGTAATGAATGCAGGTGGCAAGAGTGGTCCTTTCACATCGGATGGTACAGGAGCTATGACAGGTTTTGTTGTTCGTAAATGGCTGAATCCTAATATGCCACAGACTTTGGTATTGGAAGCGCGTTCAGAGCAAGCTTTCATTTTGATGCGTTATGCGGAAATTCTCCTGAATGCTGCTGAGGCTGCTTCTGAACTGACACTTGCGGGTGAAGCTGCTCCTGCAGGTGATAACTTCCAGCAAATTGCTTACGATGCAATCAGGTTGATTCGTGAAAGAGCCGGAGCTGATCCATTGACAAGCATCAATGATATTTCTGACGTTGCTGGTCTTAAAATCATCCGCAAAGAACGTACGAAAGAGCTTGCATTCGAAAATAAAAATCTTTGGGATATACGACGTTGGAGAACACAACACTCTGATATGCTGAATGGATTTACTCAATCAGATGGTGCATACTATAAAGGATTGTATCCTTTCTATTCCTCAACAACAGGTAAATACTTCTTCGATGCTGGCTTGGATGAAGGCAGACGCCGTTTCCGCTTGTTGGAACAAGAATATTACCTTATGATACCAGGTGGTGAAGTTTCAAAGAGTCAGGTGATTGATCAGCAACCAGGTCGTTAATTCAGTCTAAAATTTTATCAAGATGAAAAAAATATTTTATAGCTTATTCTTTTTCTTAGCAGTAGTTTCTTTCAATTCATGCAAAATTGATAACTACGCTGAGCCTCAGGAAACATTGAAAGGCAGGGTAGTTGATGCCGCTACGGGAGAACTCGTTTTGACAGACCAAGGTAGTGAAGGTACACGTATCCGGTTGCGCGAGCTTAGCTGGACGGAAACCAAGGTACCTGATAACTTCGATTTCAACTGTATGAAAGAAGGTATCTTCCAAAATACAAAAGTGTTTACCGGGCACTATAATGTAAGGATTGATGGTGCGTTTATTCCTTTGGTGAGAACTACCATCGCTGGTGATACCATTATGGATGAATCGAAATATATTGACATTAACGGTATTACTGAAGTTGAATTCAAGGTTCAGCCTTTTCTGAAACTCGAATGGATTGGCACACCAACTGTTAGCAATGGCAAAGTTACTGTTGTTGTTAAAGTTACAAGAGCGGTTAGTCCTGCAGACTTCAAAGCAAAGATTGAACCAATGGGTGGTTATAATGATAATTTTCTGAATGTTACAGACCTACGCCTGTTTGTTAGTCAGGTACCTTATGTCGGTTATCGTGAATGGGATAACAGGTACACGACGCAAATCAATTATAGTGGCAATTCGTTTGAAGCACTTCTTGGAACGCCTATTACAATCACAACCACCGGCGTGATTCCTGCGGGCAGAACAGTCTTTATTCGTGCTGCCGCCAGAATTAACTATGCGACAGAGAATGTCAAACGTCACAATTACAATGAAGCGAAAAGAATAGATATACCTTAAGTATAATTATTAATCATAAATGACTGGAAGTCGTCTCATCTTAAATACTGGGATGGCTTCTGTCATTTATAATACAATTAAACCATGAAAATTAACCATTTTGCGTGTCTTACTTTAGGCTTTATATTTGTTGCCGCTTGTGCAACAGGCACTTCGAAAGATGACCCGAAAAAGAAAGAGAAAACAGCTTTCCAGACTTCAGGACAATGGAAACCTGTCACTGATGTCAGGGCTGATGTGTCAATTGTTTATGGCACATCTGACAGACCTGGAATGACCTTTGAAGAACGTGTGCAAACATGGCGTGATAAGGGTTATACCACACATTTCATGACCGGGAGTGCGTGGGGCGAGTACAAGGATTATTTTACAGGGAAATGGGATGGAAAGCGTCATTTGGATGAAGGACAGGTAACACAACGAGGAGATACGATCTGGCATGGAAGGATGGTCCCGTATATTGTTCCTTCCGAAAACTTCATCAAATACATGAAGGAAACACAAATTAAGCGTGTAATCGATGCCGGTATTGATGCCATTTACCTGGAAGAACCCGAATTTTGGGCACGTGCCGGATACAGTGAGGCTTTTAAACGTGAGTGGAAAGCGTTTTATGGTTTTGACTGGCGTCCTCAACACGAGTCGCCCGAAAATACATACCTATCCAGTAAATTAAAATATCATCTTTATTACCGTCTTTTGAATGAGTGTTTTACTTATGCAAAAGCGTATGGGAAAAGCAAAGGGATGGATGTACGTTGCTATGTTCCTACGCACTCTTTAGTCAATTATTCGCAGTGGCAGATCGTTAGCCCAGAAGCAAGTCTGGCTTCATTGCCATGTGTGGATGGTTACATCGCCCAGGTATGGACAGGAACTTCACGCGAACCCAACTATTTTAACGGAAAAGCTAAAGAGCGGGTTTTTGAAACCGCCTACCTGGAATATGGTTCCATGGAATCGATGACGGCTCCGACCGGGCGAAAGATGTTCTTTCTTACCGACCCAATTGAAGACTGGCCACGTGACTGGGCTGATTACAAGAAAAATTACCAGGCAACTTTTACAGCAAAACTGCTATACCCCAAAATCGCTAATTATGAAGTAATGCCGTGGCCCGACAGAATCTATGAAGGACTTTATAAGACAAGCGCCAAAAGCACTCAAAAGGAAAAAATCCCGCGTTTCTATTCCACCCAGATGCAGGTGATGATCAATTCTTTGAACAGCATGCCACTGTCTGATAATAAACTGACAGGATCGGCGGGTATTAGTGTCCTGATGTCAAATTCGCTGATGTTCCAGCGTTTTCCAACTCACCAGGGCTATGAAGATCCGCAGCTTTCCAATTTTTACGGACAGGCCTTGCCATTTCTAAAACGGGGAATCCCTGTAAAAACTTTGCATCTTGAAAATGCCTCCTTTGCAGACACCTGGAAAGACACGAAGATCTTAATTATGTCATATTCCAATATGAAACCTTTATCTCCCGAAGGTCATGAGTACATTGCAGGATGGGTTAAAAATGGGGGCGTCCTTGTATATTGTTGCCGCGATATGGATCCTTTTCAAGGTGTTCAGGAATGGTGGAATACAGGAAAAAACCATTACAAAGTTGCTTCAGATCATTTATTCGAAAAATTAAATATTAAGTCATCCCCGGATAAAGATGGTGAGTATAAGTATGGTAAAGGTACCGTTTATATCATCCGGAAAGATCCCAAAGAGTTTGTACTTACCGAAGGGAGTGATCAGGGTTTCGTTGACACGGTTAAGCGGTTGTACGAAAAGACAGCCAAGGCCGGAACTTTCATTGAAAAAAATAATTTCTATCTTGCAAGAGGCGTTTACGATCTTATTTCTGTTCTGGATGAGAATAGCAGCAATAAACCCTACGTTCACAAGGGACGTTTGATCGATTTGTTTGATCCTAAATTACCGGTTCTTTATGAGAAAACGGTTAATCCTGGTGAGCAAGCCTACTTATTAAATATTGATCGCGTTGAAGATCAGAAAAAACCACAGGTTTTGGCGGCTGCATCACGCGTTTATGATGAAAAAGTAGTGAAAAGCGGGTACTCGTATATTACGAAAAGCCCATTAAACACAACGAACGTAATGCGCGTGTTGTTACCCATATCTCCAAAAAAGTGCATCATTTCAAACTATGAAGGAAATGAATTGAAAGAAGCAGTATGGGAATGGGATAACAAAAGCAAAACATGCCTGTTGACTTTTGAAAATGATCCTGAAGGGATCAAGGTCGAATTTACATGGTAGTCCCATTCGGGTTTACTTTTAAAAAGAACAATTGACTTAAATCACACTGATTAATCAATTATCATCGTCTTATATTGGGGGAGTCATGCTTCGTGGTTCGGTCAAATCTGATTAACCAAAGGATACTCCCCCAATTTAATTCCAATCATATCTGGATGCGATTGGATTTATCAGGGATTTGGCGGCAGACAGGCAACCTATACATTTTGCTTTTACCTGTTTGATAAAATACCAATTCAAACTAAAAGTTGAGCATAAACTAAAATTACAAACCATTAATAATTAGCCGATGAGGAATCGCTTAAATTTAGGATTAACACTGCTTTTCATGGGATTTATGTTTCAGGCAGCGTGTCAAAAGAAAATCACTTCGAAAGATTCCGGGGCAACAGAAATGCGCGCGCCAGCTTATCCGTTGATTACGATTGATCCCTATACCTGTGCCTGGTCAACTACAGATCAATTATTTGACGGCACGGTGACGCACTGGACGGGCAAGACGCACGGATTAATCGGTGCGATTCGTGTCGACGGACAGGTTTACCGTTTTCTTGGGAAAGAGAGTGTCCCCTGGAAGATCCTGGCACCAATGGCCACCTATGAAGCATGGAACGGAAAATTTACGACCAAATCTCCGTTGGAAGGTTGGAACCTGCAGGATTTCAATGATGCATCCTGGGATGCGGGGAAAGGAGCTTTTGGAACACGTGGAGCCCAGGCGTTGTCAACGCTCTGGAAAACAAAAGATATTTGGGTACGACGGGAAATTGAAATTCCGAATGACCTAACCATGGATGAAACATTTCTGGTTTATTCCCATGATGATAATATAGAAATCTACCTGAATGGCAAAGAGCTTGTCAGCAGCGGATTTACCACAGGCAACAATACTGTATTGAAAATAGATAACAGTTTGCTGAAACGTGGCAAGAAAAATATACTCGCAGCGCACTGTCAAAACCCAATGGGCGGTGGTTTGGTTGATTTCGGACTGATTCAACGTCGGGAAAAGTTTCAGCGGACTGCTGTTCAGAAGAATTTATCGTTATCAGCCACTCAGACGCATTACGCATTTACCTGCGGGCCTATTGATTTGAATCTTCAGTTTGTATCCCCATTGTTGCCCGCCGATCTGGACCTGATGTCAAGACCGGTTAATTACATCAATTATGAGGTAGTTTCGAATGACGCGAAAAAGCATGACGTGCAGATTTATTTTGAAATAACTCCGGAGTGGGCTGTTAATGAAATCAGTCAGGAAGTTGAAGTTACCGAAGGGGAAACTGACGGGATACAATTTGTGAAGGCGGGTACTACCGAACAGCCTGTATTGCAGAAATCCGGCGATAATGTACGGATTGATTGGGGATACGTCTACCTGTCAGCAAATAAAACAATTAAAAGCACCTTGGGTATTGGCGATTATTTTGAAACAAAGGAAGCTTTTATTCAAAACGGACAACTGCCCAAAAGCCTGAATAAACTAACAGCCGGCATGACAAGGCAAATGCCTGCAATGGCTTATGTCGATAAAATTGGAAGCGTTTCCGGTAAGGCTACATCAAAAGGTTACCTGATGCTTGCGTACGATGATATAAAATCGATCCAATATTTTGGAGATAACCTAAAAGCATGGTGGACCAAAGACGGGGAAATAACGATTAATGATGTATTGAAGACTGCTGCAAATGAGCATGGTCTTGTAATGAATCGATGCAATGAATTTGATAAGAAATTATGGAATGAAACATTGAAGGCCGGTGGTAAAAACTATGCCGATCTTTGCGTATTGGCATTCCGGCAATCAATTGCAGCGCATAAGCTTGTAAAAGACCGAAGCGGTAACCTATTATTCCTTTCAAAGGAGAACTTCAGCAACGGGTCAATTGGAACTGTTGATGTTACTTACCCGTCAGCACCATTATTTTTGAAGTACAATCCCGAGTTGTTAAAAGGGATGTTGAATCCGATCTTCTATTTCTCGGAAAGCGGGAAATGGGCCAAACCTTTTCCATCACACGATGTGGGTTCTTATCCATTGGCGAATGGTCAGACTTATGGTGGTGATATGCCGGTGGAAGAAAGCGGGAACATGCTGATATTAACAACAGCCATTGCCCATATGCAGGGAAATGCAGACTATGCAAATAAGCATTGGGATGTACTGACAATTTGGGCCAATTACCTGCTTGAGCATGGATTAAATCCGGAGAATCAGCTTTGCACCGATGATTTTGCAGGCCACCTTTCACACAATGTCAACTTGTCGGTAAAAGCCATTACTGCAATTGCCGGTTATGGTCGCCTGGCAGAAATGCTCGGCAAGAAAGAGATTGCCGAAAAATACACTTCTGAAGCAAGGCGGATGGCAAAAGAATGGATGCGAATGGCGGATGACGGAGACCATTACCGCCTGACTTTTGACCAGCCCGGAACCTGGAGCCAGAAGTATAACCTGGTATGGGATCAGGTACTGAAACTTGGAATATTCCCGAAGGAAGTGGCGCAAAAAGAGGTGGCTTATTACCTGACAAAACAAAACAAATACGGTTTTCCGTTGGATAACCGGAAGGATTATACCAAATCAGATTGGATCGTTTGGTCGGCAGCAATGGCTGATAACCTTGAAACATTTCAAAAACTTACCGATCCCTTGCATCTTTATATCACAGAGACACCTAACCGGGTGCCTATGTCTGACTGGTATGGAACCAACGATGCGGTTAAGCTTAACTTTCAGGCCCGATCGGTAGTAGGTGCTTATTTTATAAAATTATTGAAATAAATAACACAATTGAGATAAACATGAGAACGCTCTTATTCCTTTCACTATTGTTCGTTAATGTAAATATTCTGTGTGCTGCGAAGCCACCCGATCTTGTGAAGTTTGTAAATACACTGCAGGGAACCAACTCGAGTTTTGAACTCACCCGTGGTAATACCTACCCAACTACGGCACTGCCGTTTGCGATGCACACATGGGCGCCACAAACTGGTTGGAACGGTGATGGCTGGAAATACCAGTATTCCAAAGATTCGATCAGGGGCTTTCAGCAGGCGCACCAATGCAGCTCCTGGACAAATGATTATTGTGTCTTTTCGCTGATGCCAGTTACGGGCAAACTTGCATTGGATCAGTTTAAACGGGCAGCCAGGTTCAGCCATAAAAATGAAATCGCAAAGCCGAACTATTACAATGTTAAACTTGACAATAACATCACGGCAGAGATTTCACCAACCGAAAGAGGTGCTCATCTTCGTTTTTCGTTTCCTAAAAAGGGAGGTTCCTATATCACACTTGATGGGTACACCGGGATGAGTATGGTAAAGATTTTATCCAAAGAAAACAAGATCATCGGGTATGTCCATAATGGCCGGGGGCTGAAAGAAAACTTTAAAAACTACTTTGTTATTCAGTTTGACAAACCTATCCGTGAATTCGGAACATGGGAAAACCGTCATGGAGAAAAGTGGGATGGTGAGTTGGAGCGCGAAGGAAAAGGTGTTGGTGCATGGGTTCGTTTTGATGACGGGGTCAAAGTTCAGGCAAAAGTAGCCTCTTCCTATATCAGTCCCGAGCAGGCTGCGCTCACGCTCCAAACAGAGCTGGGACCATTTAAATCACTAGATGACACGAAAGCAGCCGCATGGAAAATCTGGAATGATCACCTGAACCAAATCGTCGTTGAAGGGGGTACAGTAGAGGAGACAGCAACTTTCTACTCGTGCTATTTCAGGGCAAGCTTGTTTTCACGTCAGTTTTATGAACTGGACGCCAATGGTAAACCTTACTATTTTAGTCCTTATGACGGACAGGTTCATACCGGTTATTTATACACCGACACCGGATTTTGGGATACTTTCAGAGCCCAGTTCCCGTTGAATGCGCTGATGCATCCGACGATGCATGGCCGATATGTTTCCGGTTTACTTGACGCTTACGATCAGTGCGGATGGCTGCCTTCATGGTCGTTTCCCGGAGAAGGGGGAAGCATGATCGGCAACCACGCCATCTCCTTGCTGGCAGACGCCTGGGCAAAGGGAATACGCACTTTTGATCCGCAAAAGGCATTGAAAGCCTACTATCACGAAGCGACCAACAAAGGTCCGTGGGGACCAGCAAATGGCAGGGATGGATGGAAAGAGTATTACACGTTGGGTTACGTCCCTTATCCGAATTATCGTGAGTCAACGGCTAAAACGCTCGAATATGCGTATGATGATTTTTGCGGTTATCAGTTGGCAGACATGACCAACAATCAGATCTACCGTGAAGTTTTCTCGCGCCAGATGTTCAATTACAAAAATCTATTCGATCCCAAAGTTGGTTTTATGAGAGGCCGGGATGAAAATGGGAAATGGACACCCAATTTCGATCCGAATGAATGGGGTGGCCCTTATACTGAAGGGAACGCCTGGCATTACCTGTGGTCCGTTTTTCATGATGTAAACGGGTTGGTTGACCTGCTGGGAGGAAATGAAAAGTTTGTTTCAAAATTAGATTCTGTGTTTTCGGTACCCAATACGGTTAAAGTTGGTACATACAAGCGGAAAATCCACGAGATGACCGAAATGGAAATGTCCAACATGGGGCAATATGCACACGGTAATCAGCCTATTCAGCACATGGTTTACCTGTACAATTATGCAGGCGCCCCCTGGAAGGCACAGTACTATGCCCGGACTGTAATGAATAAGCTATATAATTCGACAGAAAATGGTTATCCCGGCGACGAAGATCAGGGACAGACTTCCTCGTGGTATGTGTTAAGTGCGATGGGCTTGTATTCGGTTTGTCCGGGTACGGATCAGTATGTGATCGGCAGCCCTGTATTCCCTAAAATGACCCTTCACTTTGAAAACGGAAAGACACTTGTTATCGAAGCGGCTGGTAATTCGATCGATAAAAAATATATTCAGTCAGCATCGCTGAACGGGAAACCTTTTACACGAACATGGCTGACGCACGCCGAGTTAACAAACGGGGGAACCATTCACTATGAAATGGATAGCACACCGGCAAAAAACCGGGGAATATTACCTGAGGATCGTCCCTATTCGGTCTCCGTTATAAACAGGTAGTTATTCCTTAAAGCACATTAAGCCCAAAGCAGTGGATTCCCAAAAGGAGTATCTGCTTTGGCTAATTTTAACGGTCATTAATAATAACTCATTTTGAGATATATACTTAGTTTTATCTTTTTGTTGCCCCTATTTATGAACGGTTGCTCAAATGCAATGGTGACAGAGAAGGACAATTCGCCCACCGCAACGTTAGTAAAGAACGAAGATATTCTGGCAAAAACATTACTCTACACGGAGTGGTCAACTGTTCCGGCTGTTATGTCAATGCCTTATGCCGATCTGCGCAACTCGCTCATTTCGGTTTTAGCCGGTAAATGCAATAATCCGCTTTCGTCGCTTCAGGCCATCAGGGATTATGATTTAGCATGGAGTTCAATGATGTACAAATTTCTGATTGATTCAGGTACAAAAACGGATCCTGAGTTGAAAACGATGTCCCTTGATGATTACCGGAATACGGTTATTGATTTAAACACCCGAAACACAAGCTATTCTGTTTCTGAATTACAGGGTTTTGCCAACAACAGGAATCTAAACATTGCCTATAAATGGTGGTTTTATAAAAACAGTTCAACGAAATCGAAAATCGACAAATTCAATAACATCACTGCCTCCAATCCATCTTTTGGCAAGAGGGATAACCGCAGTGTGACGATGGATGTTTTGAGAGTTGTGAAAGCCGATGAGGCTTATACCTATTTGAGTGTTTACCATTCAATGGTTACCGACGGCCAATTCAAATTATACCTGGCTGGCAGTAACGATCTGAAAACCTGGACTTATATAACAGCGTTGGGCGACAGGGCACACCAGGGAGAAATTAAAAAGTGGGGAACAGGCTACCTGGTTGCGAATGAACAAGATCCTGTGCAAGGTTCCAACAATGTTCAAATCAGGTATTATTCTTCGTATGCCAGTTTAATTACAAATACTCCATCAAACGATAAATCAATCTCCCGATCCTTTTCAGGCCTGGCGGAAGGAACTCCTGATATCCGGATAGTTGAGGGCAGTACTCCCTCCTCATCACACATCCTGATTGGTTACCATTTTTACGACAATGGGATTCGCGATCAGCAGGCCTTTGGCATATTGAAAAATTTCTCAGACTGGAGAACATGGAAAGACGAGGTATCAAACTACAATATTCAACTAATGGGTTATAACGGAAATATTGGCGGAAGGAGCGGATTTACCCATTCGGGAAACTATGTACTCCAGGAAGCTCAGGTAACCTCAGGCGACTGGAGCAGCTGGCGTTTACTGTTTGGCAACGGTGCTTTCTATTATACATTAAACGCGGCAACACCTTTAGGTTCAACTTCCTTTGCCAACCCCGGAATTGCATTGGTAAATGGATCCAACACTTTCGCCGTGACAAGTTTTATGCCTTCGCAGGGAAATAAAAACGGTGAAACAGGTGAACTACTGTATACCGTACAATTTTAACTTTACCGATCAATTGGATTGCAACGGAAATAAACTACTTCAAATATACTAATAAACAAACGATGAGAACTCTGATTTTGAAAACCGGGCTGATTTTGATATTTGTCGGGCAATATTTGTTTTGTGCTGCCGACGGCTATAAAGATCAGATTTTAAAACTTGCCAGGATCGATTTACTGCCTCAGTTTCAGGAGCAGGCAGTTGTAAAGCAAATTTCGAGCTACGACACGACCGGTGGTAACGATGACGGTTTTTCAGGTAAGTATTCATATCTTCGGAAAGAAAACGGGAACTTAGTCCTGGCTGAACTCAAAGGGCCGGGGGTCATTCAGCGAATCTGGACGCCGACACCCTCAAACGACACCATCCAGTTTTTCTTCGACGGAGAGAAAACACCCCGCATCGAATTAAAGTTTATTGACCTTTTTTCGGGAGAGAACTACCCTTTTTCGAGACCCGTCGTGGGGAATGAGGTTGGCGGGTATTACTGCTATCTGCCAATCCCCTACCAAAGCTCCTGCAAAATTGTATTTAAGGGAAAGATGCAGTTTCACCAGGTACTTTACAGGGAACTGAAAGGAGATAAAACGATTTCGTCGTTCCCCAAAAAACTGTCAAAAGAGGAGGATGAAGCGCTTTCGTCGGTAATCAAAGTCTGGAAAAACAGCGGAGAAAATATTGGGACACTTTTACCATCAATGCTCGAAAAGGTTAAAACCGTTTCAAAAAGTGTGGCACTGAAACCCGGCGATGTAAAGTCTATTTTCAACACAACTTCCGGAGGACGAGTGGTTGGCATCGAGATTAAGCCGCAATTGCTTCTAAACAAAGAATTTAAAGATTTGATTTTCCGTGCCCGCTGGGATGATGAACCGGTTGCTGCGATCAACAGCCCGCTTTCTGATTTCTTTGGCTATGCTTTCGGAAAACCGTCGATGCAGTCGATGCTGGTTGGCGTAAAGGATGGTATCCACTATTGTTACATGCCAATGCCATTCGACAAAAAGGCTAATATAGAGCTGGAGTTCCTAAAAAGTCCGCTTAATCAGTCAGCCGAGATTTCGGTAAATGTAACGGTCTATTATACTGATTCAAAACGCGCCTCCAACGAAGGGAAACTATATGCGGAATGGAAAAGGGCAAAAAATGCAGAGATGGGCAAACCCTATCTGATCCTGAATAAAACCGGACGTGGTCATTATGTGGGAACGGCTTTGCAGGCACAGGGACTTAATTCCGGGATGACCCTGTTTTTTGAAGGTGACGATGTTTGCACGGTCGATGGCGAGATAAGGTTTCATGGAACAGGCTCTGAAGACTATTTTAACGGCGGATGGTACGCCCTTGCCGACCGGTGGGATCAGGCATTCAGTTTGCCGGTTCATGGTTGCCTGGCGTATTCCATTCCATTGGCACACACGGGTGGCTATCGTTTTCTGTTCACCGATAAAATTTCCTTTGAACGTGAACTGAATATGACGATTGAACATGGTCCTGAAAACAATCAGATTCCGGTCGATTATACTTCGGTTGCCTACTATTATTGCGACAGGCCGCCGGTTTCAAACAGTCTGCCGTCAACGGAATTATTGGAAAAAGTAAAATCACCCACCTTACAGGAATACTGGCTTGCTTTACTTCCTGTTAAAGCGTTCAGCCATGGTTCATCCATTTCGTACGAAGATTGCAAAGATGCAAAGAGCGGCAGGAATTATGAAGTATTCAAACTTACAGCCCCCGGTAATGGCTTCGCTAAGTTTGAACTGGAAGTGCCGTCAAATGGTGAGTACAAATTGTACATGTCGTATTTTAAAGGACCGGACTGCAACCCATTTGAAGTGAATCAACGACAGATTCCGGTAAAAGGTATGGATGGTTATGCCCTTGAAAATATCTTTATTGAAAAAGAATACATCGGAACACTTTTGATCAAGGAAGGAACCAATACAATTACTTTGACACTTAAAGATAAACCTCAGAAATCAGGGAAAAATACCTTAATGGTTCACAGGATTTACCTTGAAAAAATCAGTGACTAATACAAATTAAATTCTCTTAAGGATGAAAACATTAATTTTCTTCATAGCATCATTGCTAATGGCTTCGTGTAGCATTAAGCCGGAGACCGATGGAAAGATCGTTGTTGACCTGGATCAAAAAGGAGCAGAAGTCTCCTCTTCGATGTATGGGGTATTCTTTGAGGAGATTAACCATGCCGGTGAGGGTGGGCTCTATGCCGAACTTGTGCAAAACAGGGGCTTTGAGGAGAAGGAACATCCGGCAGGGTATACAACAGAGGGTGGTAAACTTCATCCGGGCACTGCCAAAAACCATCTCACAGGAGAGATAAGCACCGGCACTTTTAGATGGAATGAAGAAGAATTCCCCGGATGGTCCCTGGAGACAACAGGTGAAGATAAGGCTCAGATGAAATTGACGAAGAATAATTCTTTGCACACGGCTACTCCCAACTCTTTGCAAATCAATATTCCCGAATCAGCAAAAGAGGTGTCATTGATCAATTACGGATTCTGGGGTATGGGTGTAAAGGGCGGTGAACATTACAATCTGCGCTTCTATTTGCGTACGCCGAATTATAAAGGTGGAGTTACAGCACGTCTGGTATCTTCAACTGGTAAAGTGCTTACTAATTCGCCCGTAAAGATCAGTAAAGACGCGGGTTGGAATGAATATAAGTTAACCTTGGTTCCTGATACTACAGATGCAAAAGCCAAATTAGCTTTATGTTTCGATAAAGGGGGAACAATTTGGGTGGATTATGTTTCCTTGTTTCCTGAAAAGACTTTCAGGAACCGTTCCAACGGTCTTCGTGAAGATGTGGCCTCATTTCTGGCCGATATGCGACCAGGATTTGTTCGTTGGCCTGGCGGTTGTGTCGTCGAGGGGATAACGCTCAGCAACCGTTTTGAATGGAAAAAAACACTTGGTGACCCAATGACCCGCACGGGAGAGTACGACACCTGGGGATACCGCAATACTTACGGGTTTGGTTATTTTGAGTTTCTGCAATTTTGCGAAGATATTGGCGCAGAAAGTATGTTTGTGTGCAATGTCGGAATTGGTTGCCAGGCGCGTGTCGGCGACGCCTGCGATGAGGGTGATGTGCAATTCTATATCAACGATGTGCTCGATGCGATCGAATATGCAATTGGAGATGAATCAACTGTATGGGGAGCTAAACGCGTCGCTGCCGGACACCCAAAACCTTTTCCTCTGAAATATGTGGAAATTGGAAATGAAAACTCCGGAGCCGTCTATAATAAGCGTTTCGATATGTTCTTTAAGGCAATTAAAGCAAAATATCCGCAGCTTACGCTGATTTCTAATCATGGTCTGGGCAATAATGTGAAAAATATTGCAAAAACAGATATGATCGATCCACACTGGTATGTAGCACCCGACTATTTTTTCAGGAACACCAATATTTTTGATAAGCAGCCGCGTGGAGAATTTAAGGTTTATGTTGGGGAATATGCTGTTAACCAAGGTGTAGAAAGTGGCAATATGCTGGCGGCACTTGGCGAAGCTGCCTTTATCACAGGTATGGAGCGCAACAGCGATCTGGTAACAATGGCGTCCTATGCGCCGCTTTTTGAGAACCGGAACGACCGGACATGGCCGGTAAACCTGATCTGGATCGATAATATGCAGGTCGTTGGACGTTCGTCTTATTATGTGCAAAAAATGATGACGGAGAATATGCCCACCTACAATTTAAAGACAGAGATAACTCCACGTCCGGTCAAACCAGTTAAGCTTGATGCAAACGGAGGTGTAGGAGTTGGAACGTGGAAGACGCAAGCAGAATACAAGGATTTTAAAATTACAAATACCGACAGTCCGATCGAAAAACCTTCCATAAAGGAATGGGCGGTCGTAAAAGATGGATGGGATATCTCGGATAGTCTTGCTGTTCAGAATTCCAACAACACGATGACAGGTTTGATTTTAGATAAGCCCCTTAATGGATCCTACACTTTTGAGTTCAAAGCACGTAAGATAGGAGGAATGGAGGGTTTTTTAATCTACCTGGGAATGACCGAACAGAATAATAAGGGGTATCTCTTTAACATAGGTGGCTGGGGAAATACCCAGACTGCGATGCAAAGCGTTCAGAATGGAAATGGAGCAGGTATATTATCCGAGCCTATTTCTCAGGCTATTGAAACTAACAAGTGGTATGATATAAAGGTAGTCAGGACAGACAAAGAAGTAGAACTTTGGATTGACGGTAATCTAACGATCAAATATTCACCCAGAAGTATCCTAAGTCAGTTTACCGTCGGCGGCTACAATGAGCGTTCGGGGGAGGTTATCATTAAGGTGGTAAATGCCGAAGAAACACCATGGCTTTCATCTATTATTATTAACAACAGTGGTAAAGTATCTTCTATTGGCGATATCATTACCTTATCATCTAAATCGTTAAAAGAAGAGAATTCCTTTGAATCGCCTTTGAAAATTTCTCCAAAGACAACAAAATACAATAAATTCTCATCAGATTTTGCGTACGAATTTGCACCTTGCTCATTTACAATTTTAAGAATTAAGGTATCAAAGTAATATTAACGACTCACATAAAATCAGCATTTTTAATAAAAACTATTTTCGAATGAAGACAATTTTTCAATTACTATTTCTTTTACTCTCTGTCTGTTGTACAATAGACAGCGTCGCTCAAAATCAATCGCTGGTAGAATATGTCAATCCGCTGGTGGGAACAGATTCCGATTATGCTTTATCAAACGGAAACACCTACCCTGCAATTGCCCTGCCATGGGGAATGAATTTCTGGACACCACAGACCAATAAAAACGGAAACGGCTGGGGTTATATGTATGACGACGTAAAAATCAGGGGTTTCAAACAGACGCACCAACCAAGTCCCTGGATCGGCGATTATGCCGCTGAAAATACTTTTGTTGAGAAAGAATACATCGGGTCACTTTTCATCAAAGAGGGAACCAATACAATTACGCTGACGCTTAAAGACAAGCCCCAGAAATCAGGAAAAAACATGTTAATGGTTCACAGGATTTACCTTGAAAAAAAATAAGCGACTGCGTTAAGATTATCCATATTAAATAGGTAGGTTGCTTGTCGCCAAACTGAATATCCTTGAAATTAATCCCATACAGACCAGATAAAAGTTGGTTTTGCCGGACTTCAATAGAGCCCCTTTCACTTTTGGAAGGGGCTCTTTTTAATCGGAATACTGATTTGGCTATCCAGACTTCTTGGGAAGCCAAACAAGAATTGATTTGGTTATCCGCACTTTTCGGGAAGCCAAACAAGATCTGATTTGGTCGTCCAGACTTTTCAGGAAGCCAAATAAGAATTGATTTGGTCATCCAGACTTTTCGGGAAGTCATACAAGATCTGATTTGGTTATCCGAATATTTTGGGTAGTCAAATAAAATCTGATTTGGGAACCTAAAATTCTTCGTTTTCGCTAAACAAAATCTCATTTAGATCGGTTACTAATGATAGCTTTAGCGTTGGTACTTTAAAATTTATAACTTTGACTTCCCACTGTACTAAAGCATTTCATAAATACATCATTTAAAAAATTGAATCTATGGAAAACAGGTTGTCCCGCCGTAAGTTTCTAAATACAGCTGCTGCCGCGGCTGCATTAGCTGCAATTCCATTTAATTACGGTTTTACGAGTATTTCTGCAGCTGCAAAAGATGTAAAACCCAATTCTAAATTCGGGGGTGTTCAGATTGGTGCAATTACTTATAGCTGGCGCAGTATGCCGTCTACTCCCAAAGACATTATCAGTTATTGTCTGCAGGCTGGGATAAGTGATCTGGAATTAATGGGTAATATTCCTGAAGATTATCTTGGATTACCGCAGGGTCCTGCCCGTCCTCCGCGTGATGTTGTTCAAAGTAAGGAGCAAAAAGAAAAGTATGAAAAGGAACTGGCTGATGCCACCGAAGCTCAGCGAAAATGGAGAATTTCTCTTCCGATGCAAAAGTACACAGATCTCCGAAAGTTATTTAATGATGCGGGTATCAATATCCATATTGTGAAATTCTCGCCTGCAAACTGGACCGACGAAGAGATTGATTACGCGTTTAATGCAGCAAAAGCGATGGGCGCGAAGGGTGTTACCAACGAAATAGGCGATGAGGCCTGCAAACGTCTTGGGCCATTTGCCGAAAAACATAAAATGTACGCTATTTTCCATCAGCACATGCAACCTGCAGAACCAGGATGGAACTTTGACAAATTTCTTGCATATTCACCAAATAACATGTTGAATTTTGATGCAGGTCACTATTTCGGCAGTACCGGATTACCTCCCGGTGACTTGATAAAAAGGCTTCACAACCGGATTGTCAGCATTCATTTGAAAGACAAAACCGGGCCAAAATCAACACCTCCAAATACCAACCAGGTATGGGGCAAAGGCGAAATGCCAATTTCCGATGTACTTTTATTGTTGAAAAAGGAAAAATGGCCCATTTACGTAGATGTCGAACTTGAATACGATGTTCCTGCTGATTCTGATGCTGCAAAGGAAGTGGCAAAGTGTGTTCAATTCGCTAAAAAAATATTGAGCTGATGCCTAATTTTTGTTTTGCACATCGGATTCATCCGCTGTGGGAAAACCCCAAATAATATCTTTAACATAGCCTCTTCTTTCGCAAGCAGAGGCTATGTTATTTTCTGACGTTTAAATAAAATTCGCTAAAGAAAGGGATTATAATATTTTTGAAATGCGTTACTTCCGCCAAAGTCGCTATTTTTGTTCATCAAATAGAACTTTCCAAAATCAGGCTTTACTGTTTTTTTACCTGACACAATTTTACGAACCAATAAATTAGAACGCGATGAGAAAATTGATCATGATCACTTTGCTAAGCCTTTGGTTGATTATTCCTTCAATGGGGCAGTCTGCACAGCAGAAAATGAAAACCACGATCCAGGCGGAAATCAACTACCTGATGTTTCTACCTAAAGACTATGTGAAGTCAGGCAAACCTTCGCCTATGATTGTCTTTTTGCACGGGTCGGGCGAGCGTGGTACCGATCTTGAAAAAGTAAAAGCCTGGGGTCCACCGGCCATTGTTGAAAAAAATCCTGATTTCCCGTTTATTGTCGTTTCACCGCAATGTCCTCAAGGGCAGTGGTGGAATACATACCTGCTTAAAGGTATGATCGACGATGTTCTGGCAAATTATAATGTTGATAAGAGTAGGGTGTACCTCACCGGATTGAGCATGGGTGGATTCGGAGCATGGGAATTGGCGATGACATTTCCCGGTTATTTCGCAGCAATTGCACCCATTTGCGGTGGAGGAAATCCGCTGCTTGTATCAAAATTGAAAAATACGCCGGTTTGGGTGTTTCATGGAAAGAAGGATGAATCCGTTCCTGAACAACAATCTGCGATGATGGTTGAGGCATTGAAAAAGATTGGCGCCGATGTGGAATACACTGTTTTGCCCGAAGGTGGTCATTCTGACGCATGGATATATGCTTACGACAAGGCCGGTTTATTCGACTGGTTTTTAAAACATCAGAAGAAGTAAAAACTAAATTAATTGATTGAGATGAAAAAAATGCTGGTAACGTGCTCTCTCGTTCTTTGGGGCGCACTTAATTTTTTAAACGGACAGGAAGCTCCCACGAAGGAGTATAAATCCAACTATGAACAGGTGATGGCACGAACGGAGTGGTGGCGCCAGTCGCGGTTTGGCATGTTTATCCATTTTGGCGCATATGCCGTTCCGGCGCGTGGGGAATGGGTAAAATCGAATGAAAAGTTGACGACAGAACAATATCAGAAATACATTGATACATTTAATCCGGTTGACTTTGATGCGAAAACATGGGCCAAAACTGCCAAAGCGGCTGGTATGAAATACGCCGTGCTTACGGCCAAACATCACGACGGCTATTGTAACTTCGACAGTAAATTGACAGATTATAAGCTAAGTACCCGGTTTGGTGGTCGCGACCTGGTTCGTGAATTCCTTGAAGCTTTTCGTGCCGAAGGGATAAAAGTCGGTCTTTACTATTCGATCATCGACTGGCACCATCCCGACTATCCGAATGTGGGTAATCATCCGCAACGCGACGATAAGGAATATGCGAAACGGACTTTCAACTGGGATAATTACCTCAAATACATGCACGGTCAGGTTGAGGAACTTGTGAAGAACTACGGTAAGCTCGACATCATGTGGTTTGACTATTCGTTTGACGAATACAGCGGAGAGAAGTGGAAAGCCAAAGAACTCGTCGCAATGGTGCGCAAATATCAGCCTGAAATTATTATAGATAACCGGCTTTCTACGCACGAAGGGTCTTCTTCCAAACAAAGGATGGTGAGTACTTTAGGCGATTTTGAAACACCGGAGCAAGGCATTCCCGATGTGCCGCTCATTGATAAATTCAATAACCCGATTCCATGGGAAACCTGTCTGACCCTTAACGGTGTTTGGGGTTACAATGAATTTGACCATAACTGGAAATCGCCGGAACTGATCGTTCATAGCCTTGTTAACTGCGTGAGCAAAAACGGCAATCTGCTGCTGAATGTCGGACCGGATGCGCGCGGTAATATCCCTGCCGAATGTGTCGAAATCCTTACCGAAGTTGGTAAATGGCTGGACAAGAATGGCGAAAGTATTTATGGAGCTGGATCATCTAACCTCGCCAAACCCGATTGGGGACGGTATACGCAAAAAGGGAATACAATTTATGCCCATTGGATGTACCCAAATCTTGGACAGTTGAATGCCAAAGGTATCAGCGGAGAGACTGTGAAAAATGTAACGCTGCTAAAGTCGGGAGCTGAATTGCCCTATCAGAAAACATGGTGGGGAAATACTGAAACCGGTAACCTTTTCATAACCGCAAGCAGTACAACAGATAAACCGGCAAAGTATGATGCCGTTGTGAAAATTGAGTTGAAAAAATAAGAGCAAGCGTTTGACCCAAAAATAAATCAACCACAAAGGACACTAAGAATTCACACAAAGCTCACAAATATAATACTATAACGTTGTGTGCTTTGTGAATTTCCATAGCGCCCTTTGTGGTTAAAATGACTTTTATCAAAGACCTCTTTATCATATTTTAAAGAGCTATCTAAACTTCACCTACCCAGTTTATTTTGTCTGGTCGAGGTTGCGGTAAACCAACGCTTTGGCCTCTATTTTCATTCCCGGATTATGACCCTGAATTGCAAAATGACCGGTCTTGTATTCGTTGTCGTCATAAGTCATCACAGGCTTATCGTTGATCCAGAATTCAATATGGTTGCCGACCGCTTTAATCCGGTATTCGAACCATTCGCCATCTTTGGTTAGCAGTTCGCTGGCTTTACCTGTTGGTGTGCCGGGTTTCCATAACCAGCCTGTGTAGGCATCCTGATTATTACAGATCTGCGCTTCATAACCGCGTGGAAAACCATCGGGATTGTCAGCAGGCTGATTGGCACGAAAATAGAATCCACTGTTACTTTTGTCACCCGAAATCCGGAACATTCCTTTCGCCTCAAAATCGGTACAGGTTGCATCGGTATAAATATGCCCCATTCCACCTTCACCAACCAGGACGCCATCCTGAACAGTCCATGTTGCCTTTCCCCGGACGAACCATCCTTTCAGATCTTTCCCGTTAAAAAGGGAAATCCACTTTGACTTGGCTTCCGTCATTTCAGTCAGGCCAATCATCAATACAATTAGTAATAAGATAATTTTTTTCATGATCAAATTTGTTTGTTTAACTTAGCCAAATATATAAGAATAAGGTAATTGAAGCGAGAATACCCCAATGTAACCGCCAGTCGGTGATTCCTTCGAACTTCGAAATGCCTTTGGAATAATTAATTGTTGTTTTAACAAGTTTTTCGGGCGCTGTTTTTTCTGTAAAAGCCGAAACTGCAAATAAGATTCCTGTAATAAATATCTCAGCCCAAAGTCCGCGGTATCCAAAATTCAAGGTGAGTGGATGATGAAGAAATGGAAAAAGGTCTTTGCCGGCAACCGGTCCAATCAATTGGTCGATCACAAAGATTGTTGCAAATATAATTCCTACAACGACTGAAACAGCCGCCCCTGTTAAAGTCACCTTCTTGCTCACTATACCGAAGAAAATTGCCGGAAAAACAGGAATAACGAGATAAGCAGTAATCGTTTGCAAGTATTTATAAAGTCCTTCTTCGTTTTTGTAAACCAGATAAGCGGCTCCAATACCCAAAAAGCTAACAATCAAAATAATGAAACGACCCAATCGCACTTGTTTCTTTTCCGGAATGTTAGGATGAAACTCGACAATAAAGTCACGAACGACGAGTGTTGAAACGGAATTTAAGACTGCAATCAGCGAAGTAACAAGTGCTGCCATTAATGAAGCCAAAAGCAGACCCCTCAATCCTGTGGGCAAGAGTTTATTTAATAGCAATACAAAGGTTTGTTTGGTCTCTTCTCCCTGTAATTCACCCGGGAACAAAGCAAAGGCAATTACTCCTGGCAATGCAAAAATAAAGATGGGCAGAAGCTTGAGTAAAGTGGCAAACATAGCTCCCCATCTTGCATTTTTCAGATCGGGTGCAGCAAGTATGCGCTGTACATTCACTTGATCGATACCCCAATAGAAAATTCCGGCGTAAAAAGCGGTGGCCAAAATTCCCCAGAATGGATAAACCGGATCATCATAAGGCTTGGCAATCGTCATCATGTCGGGCACTTTTGTCATTAAGCCGTCCCATCCACCAACCTTGTCCAGACCGATAAAAAGCATGATAGCTGAACCTCCGATCATAATAATCACCTGAATGGCATCGGTATAGGCGACTGCTGTAAATCCCCCGATCATCGTGAAAACTGCGACCGCCATTCCTATGTAGAAAACTGTCGTCATTACATTCCATCCAAGGATGCTGTTCATCACAAGGGCGCCTGCAAACAACGTGAAAGCCAGTTTTGTCATGACGCTGATGATCAGCATCAATCCTGAAAAGAAGGTTCGGGCTCGCCGGCTATAACGCAACTCAAGAAATTCGGGAATTGTGTAGATCTTATTCTTCATGTAATATGGGAATAGTATCGCACACGCAAAACCCAAAGTGATGGCGCAAGTCAATTCGACAGAACCTGCTGAAAGTCCGTAGCGATACGAGTCTCCTGATAAACCGACCAAATGCTCTGCCCCAATGTTGGTTGCAAACATGGATGCACCTACAACCGGCCATTTAATCGACCGGCCCCCCAGAAAAAAATTGGTGCTGTTTTGTCCGGCTTTTTTGAGATAAGCCATATACAGACCGAAAGAGAGGCTCCCGCCCATTACAACCGTCAGAATGATCCAGTCGAGAAAAGTTAGTGATAGCGTCATTGCAGAATAGTTAGTTTAATTTAGCCTCTATTATATCCAATCTGCGGATGCTTTGAATCATTGCCCTGACCGTATGATAATTGATTTTCCAGGAATGGCCCATGTGTGTCCATATCGGATCACCTTTACGCGAAAGAAGCGGATACCACTCCCCAACACCTTTATTGACCACTTTGTCGAGAACAAAACGATGGACGTTTTTATACGAATTCCAATATTTTTCATCCTCAAAAAGGATAACCGCATCGAGCAGTCCAATCAACACCTCTGCCTGTTGCCAGAACTCTTTTTCCTTATCGTAGACACCGCCGGAGTGAGGACCTTCGACAAAAACGCCCCCAAATTCTTCATCAATTCCATTATCAATGGTGTGATCGAAAATAATACGGAATAAGTCAGAATAGGATTTAGAGTCAATTTTCAGGATTTTAAGCGCATGGATCAGCAAGTGGGCAAATTCAGCATTGTGCCCGTAACAGGTGTTGTCGGTTGCATTCCCTTTCTGTCCTTCTTCAGAGAACCGGTCCCATCCCCAGATGATATCGAATTTTATTTGAGGTGCAACGGTCCAGTCTTTAAAAAATTGGGGAATACCCGTTTTATAAACCGGATGTATAATCCGGTGGATCAGCAGATCAATATCTTCGAGCAACTTCCGGCGGTGAACATCCTGGCCGGTACATTCATAAAGTGTTGTATATGCCTCCATCAAATGCATATGGACATCCAGCGTTTTCCGGTCTCCGCCCTGACTGCCAGGTCCGCATAGTGTCCAGTCGCGGTGAAACATCTCCCAGTAACCGCCATACATCGTATCGGCACAATATTTCTGGAGCAGGTCGAATACCTTTTCCGCGTATTCAATTCCACGCCGGTCACCTGTTGCAAGTGTATATTCGCTAAGGGAATAGATCGCAAAGCTATGGCCATAGATAATCTTCTGATCGATTTTTACATTTCCTTTGCGGTCCATCATCCAATAGAAGCCACCAAATTCCTTGTCCCACATTTTATCGATCAGAAAATCGACACCATGACTGGCCATTGCAGCATATGCTCCGCCGCCATAACCTGCACGATGGGCAGAGGAGATCGTATAAAGACAACGGGTCTGTGCAATCAGTGACTTTTCATCTTCACCTGTGTCGTTTCCGTCTTTGTCAAAATGAGTTATGAAACCCCCATTTGTTTTGTCAATCATCCGGGTAGTCCAGAAGGGCAATAGTTCGTTGACAAGGTGGTTTTCTGCTTCCTGCTTTAATGTTAGTACTTCATTTTTGTTCATGGTAATATGGTATTAGTTTGAAATTTCGTTTTGCGGCGCATAGATCAGTAGAGTTTTGTATTGCCTTCCCAGATGCGCCTTTTTCTGTCGTTTAGTTGTTTCCCCGGGTTGCGCTCGCTTCGTTCGCTCACCCGGGGTTATTAATATTTGACCCTTTCAGGGTCGGTTTACGCTACTTCTTTTCCTCTTTTATGCGGTGCATAGATCAGAAAAGTTTCATATAATCTTTACAGATACGCCTATTTTTGCCGTTTAGTTCTTCCCCCTGGGTTACGCTCACTTGGTTCGCTCACCCGGGGTTATTAATATTTGACCCTTTCAGGGTCGTTTATCTGTCAATACTAAGTCTATAAAAATCTGTTTCTCATCTTCTCTCCCTCATGCCCTCTCCCCATCATTCAACTCCGTCAGCTTCTGATAGATTGCCAGCAAAAAATCGCGGTTATCAGCCGTCAGGTAATCCATTTCGCCACCCATTCGCTGGAAAGTCTTGCAGTAACGAAGGTAATAGGCTGGGTTATCCATTGGCGGTTCCCCTTTTGCCTGCCAGTCCCAATCCGATTTTGCGAGATCGACAATCAGCATGTAGTGATGATCGATATGACCATTTTTCTGTATGATCAGGTTCTGTGACATCGAAAGTGCTTTTTCAAAAATCATGGGTGACATAACTGCCGATCCGATCGACATATATACACCATAATCAAGATTGCTGACGCTCTTTGCAAAACTCAGGAAATCGTTCTGAGCAACCCTTCCAATCGCCGCCCCGTGATTCATCGGATGGTTATAGATAATGTCGTGACCAAACATTGGATGCCCTGTAAAAGGGATCCCCAATTCAAAGGCTTTTGCCTGTACCGAATATCTTTTAAACGGATGGGGAATAGGCATGAAACCGGGTTTCAGGTTGAATTTCTGAATAACCCCGGAGAGATCGGCTGCAGCCGCTGCAAGGTCTGCATTGGTTTTAATATTATTGACGACCTCATCTTGCAGAAATGAAATTTCGGGGATCATTAACCCTTCGAGAGCGATCATTTTACCGACCGATTCACCGTAGCCCAAACCTTCGTAGGCGCCAACAATAAGGGCAAGGTTGATATTGAAACCGGTATGGTCCCAGATTCCAAACTGTCCGAGTTCGACATTCTCACGAACATCTTCGCTCGATTTTCCCTGAAAGGCAAACTCCCAGTCGTGAATTATGCCAGCTCCATTTGTTGAAAGATGGGTGACCCAGCCCTCTTCTATCAGGGCGATCAACGTGGGAGCCATCCCGTTTTTTATCGTATGCGCGCCAAAAGTGAGCATTACCGATCGCTGCTGTTGACGTGCCTGCCTGATACGACCTGCCGTTTTTTCGATGAGCATTTGCCCCAACTCCGAAAGATGTGCAGGCTTTTGTTTTACAGGGATATGGTCGTTTTCGATATAAACCTTGTTTTTCCTATCACTCAGTTTTTTGATAGCAAGCTGATCCCTGTCTAATTTTGGGTATGGCATTTTCTAAAGATTAATATTTAACAAGCTTAACAACTGTGGGATTTGCGAAAAATCGGGAACAATGATATCTGCACCCGCTTTAATCAACCGGGTACGCTTATTATCGTTCAGGCCATAGCGCCGCAGTTCATTACTCGCAACACCGATTGCAATTCCATCCCTTTTCTTCGTTTCGCGCATTTCGACGGGACCATCACCAAAAGTTGCAATGATTCCAAATGCTGATTCACCGATCGAATCTAGGATACGGTCAAGGACAATTTTCTTGGCCTCCTTCGTAATATCACCAACAGCGCCATAAATTCGCCCTTCGAACAAGTGATCGTATCCCAAAACGCGGGCTTCGCTTTTAACATCCGCCTCATCGGTGCCGCTGGCCAGGTACAGTTTTACGCCGGCATCATGTAGTTTCTGAAGAAACGGAACCGCATTTTTCAAGGTAAAATCTTCCAATGAAAGTTCTCCCTTTAAGAATTTTTCTTTGCGAACTTTGACCATGATCAGCAACTCGTCGTTGTAGATTTGTTTGTATCCAAATTCGTCGAGTATTTTATCTTCGGGAACGCAGCCAAACTCCCGGATCAGTTCAATGAGACCTTTCATCTGAACAAGCGTCTGAATGCCAGTGGTTTTGTCGATAAATTCATCTGATCTTGCTTTAACCTTCTGATATAATGATTCGTCTGCATCAAGGAATTTATCGCCCAAAATAGCTTTGATCATCATCGGCCCCATGATTAGTTCCCAACCTTCGCGCAGGGTTGAAATGGTTCCGTCGTGATCGAAGATAGCATGTTTGATCTGTGGTTTCTCTTTCCATTTAGTGATGATTTCGATTTCAGTTTCCGGCAGATAGTTGGCATGTCGTTTATCTTCAGCTAATTCAGAGGCAAATATAAAATCAGGATCTGCCCCTATTCCGAGGATTTCTTCGGGAGTCGCCGTACCTGTCTGGAATAACTTCTGAACTGTAACACCGGCCACAAAAGATCCAATTTGTGCAGCAGTCTCCATATCGTAACCAGCTGCCAGCGAAGAGGCAGCTCCGGCAAGATAACTATCGCCGGCTCCGACTGTATCCACTTTCGACAGGATCATAAGTCCTGGTATTTCTGAAATACCAGTCTCGTCAATTGTGAGGGAACCCTTGCTTCCCCGGGTGATAAAAAGTGGTTTTTGGTAGCGTTTATACAATTCTTTGGCCGATGATACGACTTCGGAGTAGAGAACCACATCATCCGGTTTTTTTGTATGACCGCACAACCTTGCAGCTTCTGTATCATTCATTTTGCGAATGGCACCTGTGTAATAATCGTTGAAGTTACGGCTGTCGACAATAAAGGTTTTTTCAGGAAATTGATGTATCACTTCCACCAATCGCTTTTTAAAGTAATCGGTATGAATTCCGGAAGGAACCTGCTGGTTGATGATGACGACATCCACTTCAGGAATTTCCCGGATCAGGATCTCAATTAAACGATCGGCAGTCTCTTTTGATAAATAATTGTAATTTCCAAAGTCAACACGATTTAACTCTGTATCATTGATATAAGGTTTTGCATAGGCATGAGTGTACCAGTTCTCCTCCTGAATCAGCAGATTTTCAGGTTGAATGCCTGTCTCTTTCATGATCCGGACCATTTCGGCTCCGAAAGGATCTGTCCCGATCACGCCAAATGCACGGATATCCTTGATCTTCATTGCCGCGAGGTTGTTGGTCACATTGCCAGCTCCGCCGAGCGAATAACGTTGTTGTGCGACGGGTCGCGTAGCCTGATTGGTCTCAACCGAGATTTCACTCATCGCCTCGTCGATAAACCAATAGGCATCGAGGCAGAAATCGCCCAATACCGCAATCTTTACAGCAACTATATCATTCAGGATCTTTTGCAATTTCTCTTTTTTCATTTGTATGTGCTTAAACGTTATTAATTATCATGGTATTATTTACTAATTCTCATGATATATACTTGTTGTTTATTTACTTGAGTCTTTTCAATATTGACTTTACTTGAGTCTTGATACTTTGAAACAAAAGGTGTATAAAAGCCATCAACTTAATTTGTCATTGATGGTGGAGCGACTTCTTTTCCACTGCCCCAACTCTTATTCGGTTGGGGGCCCATTATGAAAATGAGTGTTCCACCGCTTTTGATATCAGCATAGTCGAACCATGGTTTGTTTAAAGGCTTGCCATTTAAGGTCGCAGATTGAATGTATTTGTTCGCTTTGGAGTTATTTCTGGCCTCGATAACCAGCTGTTTGCCATTATTGTAAATTTTATCAAGGTGAATTGTAACTTTGCTGAATTCAGGACTTCCGATGGAATAGATGTTTTGGCCGGGAGCAACAGGGTAGAAACCCATAGCACTTAGTACATACCATGCAGACATCTGTCCCATATCCTCATTGCCGCATAACCCGGCAGGTCCTTCATGATATAAGCTATCCATCACATTTCTGGCCATGGCCTGAGTTTTCCATGGAGCACCCGCGTAGTTGTAAAGGTAAAGTGTATGATGACTAGGTTCATTTCCATGTGCATATTGCCCGATCAATCCTGTAACATCCGAAACCGTACTGTGAATATCGGAACTCGTTGTAAAGAGAGAATCCAGTTTTTTAACAAAGTTCTCTCTTCCACCTTCCAGGTTAATCAAACCCTGCACATCATGAGGAACAAACCACGTATACTGCCAGGCATTTGCTTCTGTATAATGCCGGTTATTCCCCTGCCCGATGAATTTTGGGTCAAATGGTGCAAGCCATTCACCGTTACTGTTTTTCGGCCGGGCAAATCCGGTAGATGTGTCTATTATATTATTGTAGTTAGCGGCTCTCTTCATAAACATTTCGTAGTCGGCCGTTTTGCCAAGTACTTTTGCCAGCTGGGCTACACACCAGTCATTATAAGCATATTCCAAAGTTCTGGATACAGATTCCCGGACCTTGTCGTAAGGCACATATCCATATTTCAGGTAATCAGCCAGGCCAACACGACCTCTGGAACGATGATCGGATGGAGGCGTTTCCATCGCATTTTTTTTCACAGCTTCGTAAGCTTTCTCTGCATCGAAATTTTTGATCCCTTTCTTCAATGCATCTAAGATTACAACTACCGGATGGTCACCGATCATATCATTGGTGTAACTGTTTCCAAACTGCTGTGGCGTTGGCATCCAGCCACCTTGTTCGTACTGGGCAATCATCGTGTTGATTACATCATTGGTTCTTTCCGGATTTATCAATGTAAGCAGCGGCATTTCAGCCCTGAAGGTGTCCCAAAGTGAGAAGCAGCTGCGATAGGTAAAGTCTTTTGCAGTGTGAACCTCATTATCCAGCCCCATATATTTTCCATCCACATCGCCGAAAGTTGCCGGGAATAACAGCGAATGGTAAAGTGCTGTATAGAATGTAACCAGTTTTTGCTTGTTGTAGGTTTCATCAGTTCCTTTGTCCATTGCTACTTCAATCTTTTCCAAAGCCTTGTCCCATGTCATTTTTGCATCGTCCTTAACACGGTCGAACTCCCACTTCGGAATTTCGGTATCTAAATTCAGACGTGCTTGTTCAATACTTGTGTAAGAGATCCCCACTTTTACTTCAACAACTTCATTTTCAGAGGTGACATAATCAATATATGCCCCGATGTTAGTTCCTGATTCTTCATTCGATCCGGGTTTAATATTGTTTTTAGCCCATGTTCCGGATGAACTAAATGGTTTGCTGAACTTTGCGCAGAAGTATACGTTTTGTTTTTTTACAAATCCGTTTGAAGCCCTGTGACCCTCAATTTCGGTATTGTTCACAATCTTAACCTGGGCGTCTGTACATTTATCGCCGATACCATGTTCCATATCTATCAGAATATGTGATGCTTCTGATTTAGGAAATGTATACCTGTGAAATCCGGCCCGTTCCGAAACGGTCAGTTCGGCCTTGATCCTGTAATCTTTTAAGTTTACGGAATAATATCCAGGCGATGCTTTCTCATCCTGATGTGAAAATTTTGATCGGTATCCTTCACCCGGATTCTCTTTTGTTCCGGGTTCAACTTTGAGCTTACCTGTTGTTGGCATCAGGAGAATATCACCCCAGTCTCCGGCCCCCATTCCGCTTCGATGTAAATGACTAAAGCCCATTATGGTGCTGTCGCTGTAATGGTATCCGGAACACCAGTCCCATCCTTTAATTCCGGTATCCGGGCCCAGCTGAACCAATCCGCCCGGTAGCGCGGCACCAGGAAATGTATGCCCATGATCAGCCGTTCCGATGAACGGATCTACATAATCGGTCGGATTTATGCCGGCAAAGCTTGTTCCGAATATACCGGAAATAGAAAGTACGATGAGTACAATTGATTTGCGATTCTTGAACATTTTAATGCTTTTTTAAATTAATTATCTGATATTTAATTCTTTTCTGTTGGAAACATAAAAACAGAAGCATCACCGGGATCCAACTCCAGCGAGCTTTCATAGATACTGGCAGGAACAATTGTTCCATCTTTGAGCACTTTTTTAACCGTTTCATCTCCGTAAACCGTCAGGTTAATGCTGTTTTGAAAATCCTTGTTCACAATGACCAGAAAGGAGTTTTCACCCTTCTCCAAAACGGAAACCAGCGCAGGTGCCCCATTTGTATCCAATACTTTTATGGCTTTCGGAAGCGTCGTTAACCGAATGGTTCCAAGGGGAATCGCCCCTTTGCCGGTATGCCTCACCGACACCACTTTAGAGCCAAGGAAAACACCCGAAAGGTTTTTGATCTCTTCATTCATTAGTTTTACCCGGTCGTAAACAACACTTCTTTTACCAGTTGCGCTCATGGGTGCACCTCGCTGATCTTCGCCTGAAGGCGCATTCACTGAAGTGGCAGACCAGTAGGTAAAATATTGAATTCCCTGTGCGCCATAGGCTAAATCGCTGTACACCTGAAGTCGCATCGCGGCAAGTGTTTGAGGTGTAACATGATTTTCGTCGTAGTTGGTTGTGAGTGCAAAAGCCCAGAAGGCGAGTGCTGCCTTCTTCGCTTCGCCGGAGATCTGTTCGAGGTTTTGGTACCAGGTTTTGGAGAGGTGATCTTTCATAACCGGGTAGTAGTCAAAAGATAAAAACTGAACCGGAATCTGCTTAAGATATTCGTTTACATACTCCAGGTAATCTTTGGTTCCAAGCTGTGAAGAATCTGCAAAATTGGGAAACAGGTTGACATAGCAAAAGTGTTTTTTGTCGATTGCCTGAATCTGTCTTCCCCACTCGCCTAGCCCCTTGAGCTGACTTATTGAAGGTTCGTCCTGTAAGTGATAACCTGCGACAGCCGGATGTTTCATAAAACGACGGACTGTTTTTTCCGGATCCGATTTTAGCTCAGGACACGAAACCACCATTTTGACGCCCACTTTTTCTGCAGCATCCAGCGCTTTTTGCATGGCATCAATATTCGGAAATCCCCCAAATGAATAAGTTATTCCGGCGTCTTTCAATTCCTGATAACGTGAAACAGAGGTTTCACTTGCAGGAATGCTGTACCAGGCAAGAATCGGTATCTGCCCACTGGATGCTAATCTCTCCTGAGCATTTGCAAACCCGGCCATTAAACCGAATAACATATTCAGAATCAGAAATTTTCTCATTCCTATATTTTTAATGTTCAAACTGCAGCCTGACTTCTTCTTACAAAAAAGGAGACCCAAAGGATATAAAGCATACATGCGCCAATTACTGTGATACTTGCAATTGGTCCGAATGTGGTACTTACAAATCCCATCACAAGCGGAATAAAAGCGCCACCTGATACTGCCATGATAATCAAGCCGGATACCTCATTGGCACGTTCAGGTAATTTATCAAGGGCAAGCGAGAAAATGATCGGGAACATATTTCCAATTCCCAATCCGATGATGAATATCGAAACAAAGGCGGTCATATTTCCCGGTGCAAAAAATACACCCAGCACACCTGCAAGAGAAAGCAGGGTGGTCAACGTCAGAAATATGCGTGGTTTTATCCAGTTTAAAATAATGGCGCCAAGTAAACGTGAAATGGTTTCGCCCGCAAAAAACAGGCTGATCCCAATGGCCGCTTTCTCAAGCGTGATCCCATATTTTGCAATGAGAATATTGGAAATATTGGTATTGATCGAAACTTCTGCACCGACGATCAGGAAGATCGACAGCGCCATGAATGCTACAAAACGGTTATTTAGTAATCCCAGACAAGATGCGAATGAAGCTGGTTTACGATTTGGCTTCGATTCGGTAATGGGTGTCATCGAAAGCCATAATGCGGCTAATAATGAGGTGATACCATAAACTGCAAATACAAGTTTCCAATCGCCAAAGCTTGTGAAGAAGAAGGTTGCAATAAGCGGTCCTGAAAATGAGATGATAGCTTTCACAAACTGAGATGTACTCATATAGCTGGCCAGTTTATCCGAAGGGGAAACATCCTGCAATAAAGGGTTCGCCGAAACCTGGATGATTGTATTTCCTATTCCAAGGAGGATAAAGGAAGCATACATCATCGTGCGGGAGTAGAGAATAAACGGCAGTCCGAGGCCGATGGCCTGTATGACCATGCCGATATTCAGCATATTGCGCTTGCCGAACTTATCCTGCAAAACACCAACCGGAACAGCAAGAACAAAGAACCACAGCAGCACCATCATTGGTAGAAACTGCGCTGCAAAATCAGTCAGCTCAAAATCTTTTTTAACATACCCCGTGGCTACTCCGATAATATCTACAAACCCCATAACGATGAAAGACAAGAATACCGGCAGTATTTTTCTTAGTTCAACTTTTGAATTACTCACATTTTTAAGTTTTAATTGGTTAATTAAATGATAACAGACAGGAACTAAGGGTTACTCTTCGAGGAGATTGACCTCTTTGATTGTGCCCATATTTTGATTGATGCGGAGCGTCTTTATTTCGCATGGCCGGAAATTCCCTGTCCATTTACGTTTGGCAAATTTCAAATCAAGTGTTGCTGAAGTCTGTACCCCTGATGTTTCAACGCAACGGACAATAATGTCTTCCCCGATTTCGGACTGTTTGATTGCAGATACGATCACGTTTTGTGCATCAACACCGAGGAACGAACCCGATTTTGGCAACGATCCGCCATGTATTCCCTGGTAAATAATTTGGGCAGGTGTCATGAATTCTTCGGCCATCCTTACGATACTGCTTTTTTGCCAGTTCTCTTTGTGAGGTACGAGTAACATGCGCATTGTCTGGATTCCCTGATCCATCCAAATATATTCATTTTTCATATCAAGTACCTTCGGGTTATGGTGTGCAAAGACTGCCGATCGTGCAACCGAGATCCGGAGATCATTCCCCTGAACGCTGTAACCATATTTGGCATCATTAATAACCGTGATTCCGAAAGGAGATCCAGCGCGTGTTCCACTTACATCAAGCCATCGCTGACCCGGTTCTTCTTCACCGTTGGTAGCCCTGACGATATGACCATAAGGTGTTTCATAGGTTGCTACCGGAGCCTCGGCATTTACAGGGAATGAGAACTTCAGCATTTTGAGGTGCTCGTGCCAGTCGAGGGTAACCTTCGCCTCAAGATTTCTGGAACCGGCATACAGCGTCCAGTCAATTGTAAGAATTGAGAGATTAAAGAATGTGATTACCCGCATTGTAGAACGTAAAGGTCCATTCTCCAGTATTTTGATGGTCGCATTTCCAAAAGATCCAATCTCATCGGCAAAAGTTTTAATATCGTGACTCCAGGTATCGCTTGTGTCGTTCATTACCAAAGCCTTACAGCCACTTTCGCCACCGATAAACATTTCATTGCCGCTTTCCTTGTCGAATATTCCAAATGAACCATTGGGCGAGAAGCGAACTTTGATTAACTCATTTTCAAGGGTGTTATCTTTGGCTTCCGAAATACTTTTGTGGTTGTAGTCTCCTCCATCCCAAAGTCTTAGCTGGCGGTATCCCATTGGTGGAATCACGGCATTGATTATCAGTTTTCGGCGCGATCCTGTCTGAGAAGAACCGAGGGTCCACTGATGAGGAAGTGAATTCCCCAGTTCGTCATCAACACGTGAGGTTTTGTGCATCGTTCCCCAGTTCAAATCGTACTCAATGTTTTGACGAACCTCCCAGGCATGGGGATTGACAGCAATTATATATTGAGATTCAGGATCTTCGGTAGGCACTTGCAATTCAAGTTTCTGAATAGACATATAAGTAGCCTGGTGGGCGATGTCCATTGCATAGCCGTACCCTTCGACGGCTGTTTGTGAATGATCATAAAGCGAACTTCCCGCAAGACTGTCGTGGAACTGCAGGAACAACACTCTTTTCCATGCAGATGAAAATTCCATCTTGGGATATTTTGCACCCCATGCTGATGAACCAATAGCCGCGATCTTTTCTGCAGCTACAAGGGCAGCTTCTGATTGACGGTTTCCTTTTTTAATTGCTGATTCAGCAGTATAACAACCCCTTGCATGATGCTGAAGATCATCTTTTACGACGGGAATTTCCACTTTTTTATCATCGCGCATCTCTTTAAAGTAAGCATCATGCGTACTAAAGAGTACTGTTGGAGCATCTTTCTCTGCTTGTATCTCTAAAATTGAACGGATATTCTCTTTTGTAGCGCCTCCACCGTGATCCCCTGCTCCGTAATAAGCCACAAAGCTCTTTGCCGGTTGATCCTTAAATCTGGCCATTGTTTGTATCAGCCTGTTTCTTACTGACCCTCCGTCTCCATAACTGAACGGGATCCGGTAGGTAAGAACCCGTGTTCCGTCAACACCTTCCCACCAGAACAGATCCGCAGGAAGTGTCTTCTCTTGCGGACCGGGACGCATGAAAACGTAATTGTCCATTCCCTGCAATTTGATGATCTGAGGCAAGGTACTTGTATGCCCAAATGAATCAGGGTTATATGCTGTTGTGGCACGATGACCAAGAAGTCGTTGCAGTGTTAACTGACCGTATAAACCCTGCCTGACCATCGCTTCACCGCTGGGAATATTCACGTCGGGTTCGACCCACCAACCTCCAACGACGCTCCACCGACCTTCATCAACACGTTTGCGGATCTGGACAAGCATTTTGGGATCGTTTTCTGCAACCCACTCATAAAATTGAGCGGAACTGGAAGTGAATTTAAATCCGGGAGTCTCATTCATTCGGTCTAAATTTGAACGGAAAGTACTGTAAACGATCGAAATACCTTCCGACATCGGCCATAACCAGACAGGATCAATATGACCATGCCCGATCATATGTGCTCTGTATTTTGTGGCGTCAGCGGGCCATGGCACAGCTTGTTGTAGTTCACTTGCCGTGAGATTTGCCATTGGCGAAAAGGAAAGTATTGCAGTTCCGGTTGCTGTGCGGCTGATAAACGTTCTGCGAGAAATTTGGTTACTTACTTTTGGATTGTTTTTTGTCTTCATGGTTATAGTTTTAAAAGTATTAGTTGATGGTTATTTAGCTTTGCCCGTTTCCAAAGAAATAATTCTCCACCATCAGACAAAGCGTATGATAGACAGGTAAATGTAATTCCTGGACAAATGCAGTACGCCGACCTGTCACATTTATAAGAATGTCACAGATTGACTTCATTTTACCTCCGGTTTCCCCGGTCAGTCCAATAACGATCATCCCTTTTGCTTTTGCAGTGATAATCGCATCCAGAACGTTTTGAGAATTTCCTGAACTGCTGATTGCAATCAAAACATCGTTGGGATTTCCGTAACCTACAACCTGTTGGGCAAAAATTAGGTTGGCATCGGTGTCGTTTGCAACGGCGGTTATAAGGGCACTATGTGTTGTCAGAGAAATAGCAGGTAACGCACTTTGAAGTTTTTCTGCAAGGTAGTTTCCCCGCTCTCCGCCAACTGCCGACAACTCTTCTTTCAAAGCATTTCCAACCGGACGTTTATTTTCGAAGCCTTTCATTAATTCTCCAACGATGTGATCCGAATCGGAACAACTTCCGCCATTTCCGCAAACCAATAATTTTCCACCTTGCTGATAGCAGGAGATGATGCTTTCTGCCGCTTTCAGTATTTCATTTTCTACTGGTAAAAGTTGAGGATACCTGCTTATTAATTCCTCTAAAAAGATATTGTTCCCCATTTTTAAACGATTTAGAATTTATCCTGATAAATAGCTACACATAAAGCGGCATAGTCGCCGATTGCATCACCCAGTTCAGCTGGTTTTATCCGACATACCTCTATAGCTGAAGGGATAGCTTCCATTTGCAATACCTTCTCTATAATTGGTTTAAAAAGCATTTCATTTCGTGCGTAAATACTGCCAATTACAATGCATTCAGGATTTAGGATATCAATCAATATTGCCAAACCACGGCCAAGATATTCTGCTGAAATCCGTATAATCTCTAATGCAACCGGGTCACCATCCTGCGCAGCAAGGGCCACCATTTTGGTGTCAATCTCGTTGACCAATTCCCTGGAAGGACAGAAATCGACTACCTGGTTATTGCCGAGTCTTGCTGAAACAATCGATTTTGCCAGTTGAGCAATTCCACCGCCGCTGCAATATCCCTCGAAGGAACCGGCTTTTCCAAAGCCGATTGGTCCTGTCTTTGCTAATCGAACATGCCCCACTTCGCCTCCGAGATCATTGGTGCCACTGTATAATCTTCCGTTTAGAATCAGTCCTGAACCCATTCCTGTGCCGAAAGTCAGAAAAATCATATTGGAAGTGCCTTTACCGGCACCCATTAACCATTCTGCCAAGGCACAGGCGTTCGCGTCGTTTTGTACCGCTGCTTCAACTCCGAATTCATCACTGAATATTTTGGTAATCTGGACATTATCCCAGTCAGGAAGGTTCGGAGGTGAATAAATGGTACCGGACTTTGAATCCAGCGGACCGCCACAACTGATTCCAATACGTTTCAGGTTATAACCTGAAAATTCGGCTAACAAGGACCTAATGTGTTGTTTGAATTCGGATAGAATAGCCAAATAGCCACGTTCGGTCCGGGTTTCGAATGCAACCTTCCGCTTAATTTCAAATGAAGCATCTCCTACAACTACACTACATTTGGTTCCACCAATGTCCAGGCCCAAATAGATATCACTTTGATTTTTAATATTATCAGTCATGTTAATTTGTTTTGAAAAAGACTAAATCGATTTAGCTAAAATATAAAAAAATTAGGAACCGCAAGATTTTCGAATAATAAAATCAGTTTTGAGAATAATCTTCTGAGTTTTAGCGATTGGATGTTTAATTTTATTCAGTAGTACCTGAACTGCTATTTTTCCGATCTCTTTAAGCGGCTGATTAATTACCGTCACAGGACTAACACAGATTCTATAAGCATCAGGATCATCGAAACTTACAATGGCAAGGTCGTCAGGGATTTTCAGTCCCAAAGCTGAAATGCATTCGATTCCCATGATTCCAAGTTTACTGGTTGAAAACAGTATCGCGTCAGCCATTTTGTTATTCCGCTTACCGACCAACTCTTTAATTGTACGGTCAATATCCTTGTTGTCATGTGTGAAAGGTAAGACTTTCACCAGATTTTCATCAACTTCGACTCCAGCATCACGCAACGCCTGTTTGTATCCACTCGTCCGCTCTTTCATAATCACCAGATCCAGATTCACCGTGATATTGGCAATTCTTTTTCGCCCCAGTTTCAGCAGATGGCTCGTCGCCCGATAAGCTGCATCGAAGTTATCAATAACGATATAATTAGATTCTATCTCGGGGAAGTACCGGTCAACCAGAACAAAAGGGATGTTACTTTTAGAAAGTGACCTGATTTGTTCCTCACTATTCATTGGCGGTGAAATAATGAACCCGTCGACCTGACTTTGCTGTAACATTGCGATTTGTTGCCCTGATTTTTCAGGGTTCTCGTCTGAACTGCAAAAAATGACACGGTAGCCATGACGTGCAGCCTCCTGTTCGATTTCTCGTCCCAATTTTCCAAAAAACTGATTGGCGATGTCGGCGATAATCAAGCCTATCGTATTCGTTTTTCCGGTTCGTAAACCTTGCGCAATCCGGTTGGGCTGGTAATTCAATTCTTTGGCCAAATCAACGACCTTTTTACAAATATCATCGCTAATCCGAAATTCTTTTCCCTTTCCGTTTAAAACAAAAGAAACCAGGGTTTTGGATACTCCCAACTGTAGCGCGATATCGTTAAGTGATGTTTTTTTCATAAATTACAACTTCCGGTTTAACTGCGAAGGTCCTCAAAATAAAATTTGCATTTATCGAATAAGACGTTTATATTTAGAGTATTAAAATATCAAACAAACATCTGCATGCCAGATACCGGACAAAAATAATAAGTCTGATGAACTTAGAACAGAAATGTAGCTATATATTTTCAATGGGAACAATTCATGAGACAGCTATCGATGGCAATTTTTGAATTCATATTCAAAGGTAAATGTTAATGATAATAAATTGCAGGACCGGATTTGAGAAGGTCTTCAATAAGAATCTTAACCTTTTTTGCAGTGTTGTATTTTAAATACGCGATATTGGGTTAAGATTAAATGTAAAATGAATAAAAAACTGGTAGTTAATCATTCCTCAATAATTTTCCTTTGTTTGGTATAAAAGGTAATGTGGGTTATTCAGATTCAACAGTCAATCCAAACGTATATTTATGAGACAACAATTGTTATTAAACGACAGGAACTCGATTATGAATAAAAATTTGAGCGTTTCATCCGGATTGAAGAGATCGATTTCTCTTCAGCCGAAGAGACATTATAATCTTTCATTTGTGGTTTTGTCTCTTATTTTCCCTTTCGTAGTATTGTTGGCATGCAATAAGCCTGAATCAGTGGTCACTTCAAGAGTTGAAGTGCTATCTTCCAATTGGAAGATGCAACCTGTTGATAAGTTAAAAGGAATTGAAGACCCTTCGATCTCGCAAAGTAGTTTTGATACAAGGGAATGGTATGCGGCTGTAGTTCCCGGAACTGTTTTGGGAAGCCTGGCAACAAACAAGGTAATTGAGGATCCGACTTTTGGTATCAATATGAAAAATGTTGATACACTGCAATTTCAACAGCCCTGGTGGTACCGCACTACATTTAAGCTTAATGGGGCCGATCTAAAGAAAAATGTATCTCTTCGTTTTAATGGAATAAACTACCGTGCTGATTTGTGGATCAATGGAAAAAAAGTAGTCGGGAAAGATTCATTTGGAGGAACTTACCGGATGTTTACATTTAATATCAACCTATTCGTACAAGAAGGAGAAAATACGTTGGCGTTAAAACTATCTCAATATGCTTATGGTGAATATTCACTTGGCTTTTGCGACTGGAATCCGATTCCTTCAGATAGGAGTATGGGTATCTTCAGGGAGGTTTTTCTTGAAATCAACGAAGGGATAAAAATCAGAAGTCCGTTTGTCTATTCAAAAGTGGACACAGTCACTAAAAGTTCTGCCAATCTGTTTATTCAGGCAGAGGTCGTTAATAGTTCAGCTAAACCGGTTGAAGGTGTTCTTCGTGCAGATTATGAAATTGGAGTCGTTGAGAAAAAGGTAATTATCAATGCTGGCGATACATTGTCCTACAGGTTTACCTCTGACGAATTTCCGCAGTTGGCGGTTAAAAATGTGGAGCTATGGTGGCCAAATGGAATGGGAAAAGCAAAGATGTACAATCTTAAAACTGAATTTATTGCTGAAAACAAAGTGATTGACCGTGTAGATAAGAAGTATGGAATCAGGGAAATCCGCAGTTATTTAAACAATGACAAGAACAGGACTTTTGAAATCAATGGCAAATTCATTCTAATTAAAGGTGGAGGCTGGGCTGATGATATTTTCCTGAGGGATACCCGGAAATCGGTGGAAGCACAGCTAAGATACATTCGCCATATGAATTTGAACAGTATTCGCTGCGAAGGTTTTTGGGGGAAAGATGAAGACTTGTACGACCTGTGTGATGAGTATGGTATTTTGGTAATGATAGGCTGGAATTGTATCTGGGAATGGGAGGAATACCTGCATAAAACGTGTCATGAGAAATATGGTGGCGCTGTTACACCTGAAGACATTCATCTGCTGGCGGCTTCCTGGAAGGACCAGATGTTGTGGCTGCGAAATCACCCCAGTATATATGTTTGGATGTTGGGCAGCGATAAACTTCCGCATCCTGATCTGGAACGTAAATACATTGAGTTATTCAAAAAATACGATCCGTCACGTACATACATTACCTCGGCGGGTGGTGCAGGAACCGAAGATAATAATGTAGTGGCAGAAGTTCCTTTGGTAAGCGAAATCAGTGGTCCTACAGGAATGAAAATGTTGGGGCCCTATGCATGGACACCACCTTATTATTGGTTTACTGATACCAAGCTTGGAGGAGCATGGGGTTTTAATACAGAAACCTGTCCAGGTGCTGCTATTCCTCCTTATTCATCCTTGAAGAAAATGCTTCCCGAAGCCAGTTTGTGGCCAATTGATAAAAAATACTGGGAATATCATACCGGAAGGAATGAGTTTACCACCCTCGATCGCGATATAAATGCAATTAACGTCAGATATGGTAAATCTTCAAGCGCTGAAGAATTTACATTTAAAGCACAGGTGAACAACTACGAGATTATGCGTCCTCAGTTTGAGGCTTTTATTGCACACAAACCCAAAAGTACAGGACTGGTTCAGTGGCAACTTAATTCTGCATGGCCCAAAATGATCTGGCAGTTATACGACACTTATCTGCAACCTAACGGCTCATTCTATGGGGTTAAAAAGGCTTGTACGCCACTACATGCAATTTACAGATATGGTTTCGACGATATTTATCTTGCCAATGAAGATTTAGCTGAAGCGACTGGTCTTACCGTAAAAATCAGGGCCTTTGATCTCAATTCAAAAGAGATTTTTGCCGGTCAGTGGACAGGCGATATCAAATCGAATATTTCGCAGTTTATCTTCAAACTTCCGGAGCTTAAAAATCTGACCCCGGTTTGGTTTCTTGATCTTCGGATTTATGACAAAACCAACAAGGAAGTTGATAACAGCATTTATTGGTTGTCGCTGAAGAAAGACATTCTTGATTTCGAAGCTTCCAAAAAACTGTCGTGGCCTTACTATACGCCAACCAGCCAGTTTGCTGATTATACTGCACTGGATCAATTGCCTAAGGTTAAATTAACTTACGATTACCAGTTTATTAAAGATGATAAGTTTGGGAAGATTACCCTGAAAGTGAAAAACACCTCCGCATCTATCGCATTCTTTATGTCATTGGATGTTATTAATCCTGCAACTCAACAACCGATTTTGCCGGTCTACTGGAACGACAATTATGTGACACTGTTACCTGGTGAAGAACGAACATACGATGCAAGTTATTTTCTTTCTGATTCGGATGGCAGCAAACCCATCTTGGAAGTGAAGGCATGGAATGTTGAAAAGGAAATTATTAAGTAATTTAATGTATAAAGTTATAAAAATGAGATATGCAGCCGGAATTGATGTGGGTGGCACATTTGTAAAATTGGCCTTGATATCAGAAGATGGAAGTATTCTTTTCGAGGATAAACTTGATATTTCAAAAGCAACCCGGGACGAGATCCTGAATACTATTGATTTAGCAATTATTAAAATTAATAAAGAAGCAAATCTGTTTGATGTTCAGATTTCGGGTATTGGGATTGGATCTCCCGGGATTGTTTTTGAAGGTGTCGTTCTTGGTGGTGCAGACAATTTAAATGGATGGTCAGATGTACATTTGGGCGACATCTTTACTGAAAAGTTTGGACTGCCGGTATTCGTGGATAATGATGCCAATGTTATGGGAATCGGAGAAGTCGTTTACGGTGCTGCTCAAAATTGTACCGATGTTATTTTTATTACGGTCGGTACTGGTATTGGCGGAGCAATTGTAATGAATGGTCAACTTTATGGTGGTTACAAGAACAGAGGCACCGAATTGGGTCACATTGTTTTATATCATGATGGAATTGACTGCAATTGCGGAGGGCGTGGCTGCCTCGAAGCATATGCTTCCACTTCGGCATTAATCCGGCAATATGCCGAACTTTCGGGGAAAGATGAGGAAACAATCGACGGGCGCTATATCGTTGAAAGATTTAAAGATGGTGAACCTTCTGCAGTAAAATGCATGCAGGAGCATACTGATTATTTGGGACATGGAATAGCCTCGTATGTCAACACCTTTGCCCCTCAAAAAGTGGTCATTGGCGGCGGAATTTCTGAAGCTGGTCAGTTTTATATCGACATGATTCGTGCGTCAACCTTCAGGTATGCTATGCACGACTGTGCATCGAATACCGAAGTGGTTGGGGCAATTCTGGGAAATAAGGCTGGCTGTCTTGGAGCAGCATCATTGGTTTTTAAAAATGTAATTAACTGACCTGACCATGAAGAAAAACTATTTCATTGTAATTCTGATCTTCTTTATCTTTTTTGTGATCTCTTTCCTTACCAATATTATAGGACCTTTAATTCCTGAAGTTATTAAGGGTTTCAGTGTAAGTAAAGGTATGGCAGGTCTTCTTAATTTCTCCTTTTTTATCGCTTATGGGGTAATGTCCATTCCGGCTGGAATATTAACAGAAAGGTATAAGGAAAAGAAAGTGATTACAGCAGCCTTCATGTTAGCGACGATGGGAGCTCTTCTGTTTTCATTTTTCCCAACTTTCGGCGTTTACCTGGTGTCGCTATTTCTTATTGGAGTGGGAATGGCAATTCTGCAAGTTGCTATTAACCCATTGCTAAGAGTGTCGGGTGGGGAAGAGAATTTTGCATTTACATCGGTTCTTGCCCAATTATTTTTTGGAGGAGCCTCCTATCTTAGTCCCCTTCTTTATTCTTACCTGGTTACAAACCTAACTGCTGGTAATACTTCGAATTTGCTCTTGTCAACCTTAGACAAACTGGTGCCTGCAAATCTTAAATGGGTATCGATCTACTGGATTTTCGCCATTATAGCCATCGCAATGGTGGTCGTAATATTGTTCTCCAGATTTCCGAAGGTTGAATTAAACGAAGATGAAAAAGTGGGTAGTTTTGATACCATTAAAGAGTTGCTAAAAAACAAATATGTGGTTTTGTTTTTCTTCGGAATATTCGCTTATGTTGGTACAGAACAGGGTGTCGCAAGCTGGATATCAAAATTTCTTGAAGATTACCATGGAATGAATGCCTCAGTTGAAGGAGCAAGTGCCACTTCATGGTTTTGGGGATTACTGACAATCGGTTGTTTACTGGGGCTTGGTTTATTAAAGTTAATCGACAGTAAAATCGTTTTAAGGTTTTTTTCTGTCGCTGCAATGATTTCTCTTGCTACGGCTTTAACAACAGATAATGGGATGGTCGCCTATTACGGCTTTATCGGGGTCGGCTTTTTTGCTTCTGTAATGTGGTCGATTATATTTTCATTAGCCCTTAACTCATTGAAAGATAATCATGGAGCTTTTTCTGGAATATTGTGTTCAGGGATACTTGGCGGGGCTGTAATTCCGCTCATTGTTGGTATTATTGGCGATGCATTTGGTTTAAGAGTTGGAATGTCATTTGTATTTCTTACCCTTATTTACATCTTCAGTATTAGTTTCTGGGCAAAACCACTAATTAAAAATAAAACAATCAGCTTTAAAAGCGAAATATCTTAAGTGATTCAAATAGAAAGTGAATGTTCATTTTAAATTATGCATTCAAACTGAAAAATCAATAAATAACGAATTAATTAAAAGCATATGAAAGCATTGGCAATTTTAGGAGGGAATCCGGTTCGTGATACAAAAACAAACCCATGGCCCAAATGGCCGGTTTGGGACGAGAAGGAAGAAAAGGCCTTACTTGAAGTTTTAAACAGCGGTGTTTGGTCGTACAACGGACCGAAAGAGACCGCATTTAATAAAAGCTTTGCCGAATATACAGGTGTAAAGTATGCCATTTCTGCTGCAAATGGCACTGTTACATTGCAAATGGCATTGGAAGCCTGTGGCATTGGTATTGGCGACGAGGTTATTCTCCCCGGTTTAACCTGGCAGGCTACTGCCGCTACAATTTTAGATGTGAATGCAAGGCCGGTAATGGTCGATGTATGCGAAGATACGTGGTGTATCGATCCCAAAGAAGTTGAAAAAGCGATAACGCCACGCACAAAAGCGATCATGCCGGTTCATTTGTATGGCAGTTTTGCCGATATGGATGAGATACTGAGGATTGCTAAAAAGCATAACCTGTATGTCATCGAAGACTGCGCTCACAAACTTGGCGGTGAATGGAATGGAAAAAAAGCAGGCAGCATTGGCGATATTGGCAGCTTCAGTTATCAACTATCGAAACACTTAACGGCCGGAGAAGGCGGGTCTGTTATTACAAATAATTTTGAACTGTACGAAAAACTTGATGCACTTCGTAATTGCGGCAGAAGACCTGAACCTGAATCGTCTGCGAAAGCTGATAAGGGCGAAGGGGTTTATTTTGATGCGGGAAATTTCTTTCAGTCTGGTAATTACCGGATAACTGAATTCCAGGCGGCTATTTTAATTGAAGGACTGAAAAGACTGCCTGAGCAAAATCGTGTGAGGGATGAAAATGGAATTTATCTAAACTCACTTTTAGTAAATATTCCCGGAGTAATGCCAATGAAACGCGATAAAAGGGAAACGAAAGAGGCTTATTTCAATTTTGCTTTCCGATATAATAAAGATGAGTTTAAAGGCCTGCCCGTACAGAAATTCAGAGCAGCATTGACCGCTGAACTTGGAATTGATGTTGCAGCAAGTTACACTCCTCTGAATAAATGTTCGTTATATGTACCGTTGACAAAGCCTGCACGCCACAAACTGAATGCCGAATACTGGGCAGCAATTGATCCCGCCAGATTTGAATTGCCGGTCTGTGACCGGATTCACTTTGAAGAATCGGCCTGTATCCACCATAAAATATTGATGGGTACAAAGGCCGATATGGAGCTGGTTGCCGCTGCAATCAAAAAGGTTTATGACAATGCAGAAAGCCTTTGAGTTCTCAGAACTTAAAAAGTAGCTAAAACTGTATTAGTGATGGATATCCTTCACTAATACAGTTTTCCAGAAATGGAATTCCTTTCATTATTCAAATTAATCCAAACATGTACTGATGAAGAAAATAAGAGTTGCACTTATTGGCTGTGGCTATATTGCCAATTACCATGCGCGCGGACTTCAGGCATTGCCCGATGTAGAAATTGCTATAGTTGTTGGACTTCCAATTGAAGCCGCCCGGGCATTTGCCGAAAAGTATCAAATCAAAGAGGCCACTGACGACGTTTCTTCACTTTTTAATCGTGATGACATTGATGCCGCTGTAATTGGAACGCCCAATAAGTATCATGCCCCTTTTGCAATCGGATTTCTTGAAAAGGGGAAAGATGTCTTTCTTGAAAAACCGATGGCAATGAATGCCGAAGAGGGGCTTCTCATTAAAAAAGCTGCCGATGCCAACAACCAGTTGGTGATGGTCGGTCATATGTGGCGGTTTGATAACGACGTCAATTTTGTAAAAGATACAGTTGATTCCGGGCAACTGGGTAAGATCATCAAAACAAAAGGGTACGGAATTCATGAGAACTGGGGACCTGCAGGCTGGTTTTCGCAAAAAGAGCTGGCTGGTGGTGGTGCCCTCGCCGATATGGGGGTTCATGCGATAGATACGGTCAGGTATATTTTGGGTGATCCCAAACCGGTAAAAGTGTACGCCAAAATTGGAACTCACTACGGAAATTATGATGTCGATGACTCGGGTATCGTAATGATTTCGTGGGACAATGGCACTGAGTCAATCATTGAAAGTGGCTGGTGGCAACCGCATATGGATGGTCCCGAAGCAGCTACAGGCGTATATGGAACCAAAGGTTATGCGAACGTATTTCCTACATATCTCAAATACAAAGTTGGTGATATTAACGGAAAATTCGAGGCCAAACTACCTGAGAAAAAAGAGCATTGCGACCAGTCGATGTACAGCCGCCAGATGGAGCACTTCATTGACTGCATCCGATCGCGCAAACAACCTGTTCCGGGAATAATTGAGGGACAAATCATTTTGGATATTGTGGATGCTGCCTATAAATCATCAGAAACGGGTGAAGTGGTAAATCTATAATATCTAAAAGGTAATTGCAGAAAGTAGTTTCAATTCAATCAGGTTAATTCACACAACAATGATAAAAATAGAGAAGCCTTCGTCCTTGCTTTTTATTGCATTTCCTGCAATTACTATGTTACTTGGTTGGGGGCTCAGGGGATACATTGGCGGCGGGCCATTTGGGGCAATGATACCAGGGGCAATGGTTGCATTAAGTATTTCAATATTATTGAATCTTCAGCCTACGGTGGCTTCCATATTTGTGGTTTTTGGTGTGGTTGGAATTGGCCTGGGAGGTGAAATGACCTATGGACAAACCCTTGGACTTTTGAGAAACCCGGATACCCTGTGGTGGGGAACGCTCGGAACTACAGTGAAAGGTGCCGTTTGGGGTTTGCTTGGCGGAATTATTTTAGCCGTTGGTTTAATATATAACCGATTGTCAAAAAGGACAATAATTCTGGCTTTTTTGTTATTGTTAGTAGGAATGCTGCTTGGATTTAAACTGATCAACCAGCCAATGATCATCTACTTTTCCGATCCCTTAAAGCCCCGGTCTGAATCATGGGGCGCATTATTGGTTGGGGCAATTGCTCTCTTGATTTTCTTTAAATATAAAATAGAGTCTGCCGGATTTAAAATCATTTATCGTTTTGCCTTTTGGGGATTAATTGGTGGTGGTCTGGGTTTTGGTCTCGGAGGTTTTTGGATGGTCCTGGGATCCAATCTGCCCAAAGAATTTATTTTTCAGAATTGGTGGAAAGCCATGGAATTTACTTTCGGATTGCTGCTTGGAGCTGCCTTTGGTTACGCTGCCTGGTGTAGCCGGAATGAAATTGAACCAGAAAAAGTGATTCGTTCTTCTAAAATCATTCCAGGTCCTAAACCGGTCATTCAGGAATTGGCGGTCACACTGATCGTTGGATTACTGATTTTCTGGTTGCTTTCCAGCTGGTTGGACCCGATTGTTGATGCAGTACCCATCGTTAGAGAGTTCACCTGGATAGGTTTTCCGGATTTTGCAAAACTTCTGTCAAATTATGCATTCTATGGTTTAATCATGATTGTTGCAGTAATGCGTTTTCCTCTGGTGGCCTGGCAAATAGCTATTACTCTCACTTTTTGCCATACAGCAATGGATCTGATGAGTGATATTTTTCAGGATTCAACAATCAATACTCCCTTTTCAATCCGGTTTGCCCTGATATTTGTAATGTCATTGTTAGTCAGCTTGTTAATTGCTATTTTTGAGCGTTTTAAAAACAGCTTACATCCCCTTTTTTTACTATTGATTTGGTCAACATTCATTGTAGCTTTTTTAAGGTTGGCGTATAGTTCAGAAATCCTGAATGTGTCGGGTTTATCAATTTGTGCGTTAATTTGCGACAAGTTCTTCGTACATATCATCTTTCTGTTATCGGCTGTTTATGCTTCATGGATTTCATTTCAGATCGGTAAAAAACAACTAAGAATTAATATGAAATAGCGGTTTTGTTGAAATTGATGTACGGATAATCAGGGATGGCAGGTTTGTAAGTAACCACAGTTCAGAAATTAACGAATACCCCTATAGGAAGGAGATGAAGGAACTTGTGGCTGTCTGTACTGATGGTATTCAAACCGATCGGCCCGCTGAGTTAATCACTTTTTTAAAGAAGCGAATCAAATGAAGGCAATGGAGTGCCTGGCTGAAGATACTTTAAGTTTACAATATTCAAATCTTAATAATTTTGTGAATGAAGACCTTATTGCGGTATCTGATCTACGGAATTTTATCATTGTTTTTAATCTTATCAATGGTGATAGGTGGCTTATTCCTCATTTATGAGTTAACTGTTCATGAAAATCAAAACAGGTCAAATTTCGCTGTTAAACCGGGTGAACTGGGAAAATGGGTGAATCCATTTATCGGTACAGGTGGTTTCCCTGCATACACAAGCGGTGACGATATTCCGGGAGTAACACTTCCTTTCGGAATGGTTAGGTTGAGTCCGGATACCGAGTTCTTTTTTGGATCATTATTCTCTGAGGAAAAGACGGTTAGTACTGCTGGATATTATTATGGCGATCACAAAATAATGGGGTTCAGTCACACACGGATGATTGGTACCGGGGCTTTCGAAGGCGGTCACTTCAGAGTTATTCCTGCGATTGGCAAACTGGGGCAGAAAAATTATCGGTCAGGGCGATACAGTGAGTTTTCGCATCGGGATGAAATCGCTTTTCCGGGTTACTATGCAGTGAAACTTCCAAAGGCGGGTGTTCTTGCCGAACTCACGGCGAGCGAACATTTGGGTTTTCACAGGTATACTTTTTCAAAGGAGGAGACGCCACATCTGCTTATTGATGTTTCAAGCGCATTGGGGAAAGGTAAAACGACCGAAGGACAGGTACAAATATTTCCTGAGAAACAGGAGATTGTTGGTGCAATACGAACATTCGGATCCTTTGCCAGCCGTTATGGGGGTGTAAAGATCTATTTTGCAGCTCGCTTTAGTCAGCCTTTTTCTGACTATGGTGTTTGGTCGAATCTTAATTTCTTTATGGATAAGACAGACATTCAGGGTGATATTATAGGGGCTGATCTAAGTTTTAATAAAGTGGGTTCAAAACAGATAATAGAGTTAAAACTTGGAATCTCATATGTTAGCATCGAAAATGCACGTGAAAATCTGATGAAAGAAGCTGGCAGTCTAAGTTTTGATGAAATGGTTGCCAAAGCGAAGGAAGCATGGGAGGAGAAACTATCCCTGATTAAAATTGAAGGGGGCAGTGATGACCAAAGGAAGATATTTTATACATCCCTTTACCATTCGCTGCAGATGCCGACCCTCTTCAATGATGTGAATGGCGACTACATGGGTTTTGACAAAAAGTTACATCAAACAACTGACTTCCGATATTTTACCGATTTATCACTGTGGGATACTTTCCGGACAATACATCCGCTCTTTACTTTGATTTTGCCAAAAGATCAGCGTGATATGATGGTATCGCTTGTGAAAATGTGCGAACAGGGTGGTGTTCTTCCGCGATGGCCTTCGGGATATGGCTACACCGGTTCGATGCTTGGCGCATCCGCTGATATTGTGCTTGCCGAATCGTGGCTGAAAGGAATTCATGATTTTGATGTGGAGACAGCATATCAGGCAATGCGCAAAGCCGCCTTGGCAATTGACATCCCTAAAGAAGGATTTAAACCACGAGGAGGAATGGCGAATTGTCTGATGTATCAATATTGTCCTGCTGATCTGATGGATAGATCTGTCAGTAAAACATTGGAATATTCTTATGCCGACGATGCCATTTCAAAACTGGCAAAGGCGCTTGGTCACGAAGAAGATGCAAAATTATTTGCCGGACATTCTAAATTCTATCGAAATGTCTGGAATCCCGAAAGCCAATACTTTCAGGCGCGAAATGCTTCGGGGGTATTTGTGAAGAAGTTTAAACCACTTAAGTTAACTTATCTCGATTTTGATCGTGAATATACGAATGCATATGTTGAAGGTAGCGCTTTGCAATGGCGGTGGGCGGTATTTTTTGATCCGGAAGGTTTGATTTCACTCTTTAAAGACAAGGCTTATTTCGTAAAAGAACTCAATGATTTCTTCGCGCTTTCCGATTCTGCACGAGGTACCTTGAGTCCTGGTTCGTATTACTGGCATGGAAATGAGCCCGATCTGCATGCAGTCTATTTGTTCAATGCTGCCGGCAGGCCCGATCTGACACAGAAGTGGGTGCGCTGGATTCTCGACAATAAATACGGCTCCGGATACGATGGCATTGATGGAGATGATGATGCGGGCACTTTGTCGTCGTGGTATGTATTTAGTGCTTTGGGGTTCTATCCGGTAGCAGGATCAGATATTTACCAGATTGGAGCACCGCTTTTCAAGAAGGCTGAAATAAAAATAGGTGATAAACTGTTTTCAATCATAGCTGATAATTATTCCCCTTCCTATAAGTATGTAAGTAAAGTGCGTTTAAATGGCATTCTTCTTGATCGCTTTTGGCTAAAGCATTCGGAAATTGCACAAGGTGGAACTTTACGTTTCGAAATGAGTGATAAGCCTGTTGTAAAATAAATTTCTATAGTAATCTACTGAATAAAAATATTCTCTTATGCAAAGAAACTCAATCTTTTTGACCCTTGTTTTCCTTCTTTTCTCTTCCTACTTCGCTAACTGCCAGAGTATAATTCGCAACCATGTTGTTGAAAAACCAGATAATAAAACATCTAAAAAGTATGGCTCTGAACCTGATTACAGTAATCTGAAAAATTGGGCTGCTTCCCCTTTTAAAAAAGATGCAAGCGACAGTATTCCTGCATTTCTGAAAGACGAGAAAAGGGATATCCGCGCCGATGTGTTTTTTATTCATCCGACATCCTATTTTGGAGAAGAAGAGACTTCGCCATGGAATGCCGATCTGAACGATTCAACAGTCAACAACGAAACCGATTCAAAGTCTATATTTTTTCAGGCATCAGTTTTTAACGGCAGTTGCCGGGTTTTTGCACCACGCTACCGACAGGCGAATATGAAAGCCTTTTACGTATTCGCGACACCCGTTGCAAATAAGGCTTTTGACTTAGCTTATAGTGATGTAAAGAATGCTTTCCTTTATTTTCTAAAACATTACAATAATAACCGTCCGATCATTATTGCTTCTCACAGTCAGGGAAGTCTCCATGCGATCAGGTTATTGCAGGAATTCTTCGACGGGAAACCGTTACAAAATCGATTGGTTTGTGCTTATGTTGTTGGATATCAAATAAAGAAAGATGGATTCAGAAATCTTCCGATAGGAGAGTATCCTGATCAGACGGGATGTTTTGTCGGATGGCGTAGCTATGCAAAAGGTGAGATTCCTAAAGGTGTTGCAGCCGAAATTGGAAATTCAGTTTGCATCAACCCATTAACGTGGACAACGAATGAACAATGGACTTCTTCGGAACTCCACATGGGTATCATGAATAGTTTTGAAATGATCGTACCACATACAGTAAGTACGGGAATTGAACCATCTTCCAAAATACTCTGGATTGATACACCTGTAGTTTTGGGTGAGAAAAAGGGACCGATTAAAAACTATCACGTCTGGGATTATAACCTCTTCTGGATGAACATCCGGCAAAATGTGAAACTGCGCATCGATGCCTTTAACAGTGAACTCTCCAAACCAAAACACGGAAATACCTATGTAATTGCTCACAGGGGCGCCCATGTAGGAATTCCCGAGAACTCATTGGCGGCGATCCAAAAAGCGATTGACCTGGGTTGCGACTTTGTGGAAATTGATACCCGGATGACAAAAGACGGACGCATTGTAAGCGTACACAATGCGTCAGTTGATGAATACATAATTGGGAAATCCGGGAAGGTGAAAGATTTCACACTTGAAGAGATTAAGAAACTGGATATTGGCGAAAAAACCGGCCCGGACTGGAAGAATACGCGCATCCCGACGATTGAGGAAATCCTGGAACTATGTCGCGGAAAAATTGATATTTACCTCGATTTGAAAGAACCATTGGTTCCCGAATTACTCAAGATCATTCATAAATACGATATGGAACGTGATATCATCTGGTACATTCCGGCATCGCGAATGGAAATTATTAAACAACTTAAAACACTTTGTCCTGATTGCATTCCAACGCCAGATCCGGGACCTGAAAAGAATATTCAGGAAGTTGTCGTTCAGGTTCATCCGCAAATATTGGCAAGTGATATGGGACAATTGAGTGAAAGTTTTGTGAAGACAGCGCATGCAGGAAATTCAAAGGTTTTTGTCGATGAGAAAAAGGGAACGCCGGAGGAATGGCGACAGATCATAGACTGGGGAACTGATGGAATTCAGACAGATGACCCGGCCGCTTTGATTGATTTTCTGCAGAATAAAAAATAATCCTTCTTTGAAATTACCACATAGGCACAAAGATTACATAAAAAACCAAAACTATGTGTTCCTATGCGGTTTATAAATAATTGCATACGACGACATCCTTTATCCTCAAAATGTAACCAACTTCTCTTCGAACGATGTGAACGGAATAGCCGATACAATCCTGGAAAAGACAGAACTGTAGTTACTGAATAGTTGATAAAAGATATTAAGAGGAGGCCAATATTCCGATTGCTTGTCCTAATATTCTTCTTTTTCGGATTTATCAGCAGATCGGTTGCCCATAATACCATGGAGACATGAGGCTCGTCTTGGAATTTTATCCATTTGGGCGTCTATTCCATTCCCGCCATTAATTCACTTTTATGTTTATATAAAGCGTTGTTGAGGTCATCCGTGTTCGAAGAATTCTTTCCTTTTATTTGATTTTTTTTTCACGTCCGTATTGATGATTTTGCAAATACAGAAGTCCGGAATTGTGCGTCCGTATGTTCGCGTTTCTACGTCTGTATGTTCGGGCGTTTACGTCTGTATGTACGGACGCCTACCTCTGTATGTACAAACGTCTAAATACAGACTCAGAAATCGAAAGAATTGTTACTTTGTTCAATTATATAAATATCAGTTTCTTAGCGATTAAAAAAACAAAAAACAGGGCACTTCAATCCGAAATCACGGAAAGACCAAATTCTCCGGCCGGCGAAAAGAAATGGATTGCTTCAAACTGAAGAAATGGCAATTTTTATTTAAGAAATAAGCGATAAATTATCTTTAACGTAGTAAAAGTTATCTATGCGCAGTGTCTTGTGGAAATTAAATTTAGCGATGCAAAACGTCGCAGCGTCCCATTTATAAACAATGTTGATGCATTTGGCTCGCAAAAGTTATTAATCGGGCTTTTAAGGTTAATATTTAATGTGCTTTACCGAAGATTAAAGAGGTATTTGGCCGAAGGCAAATGTATTTTTGAATCTGATTTACAAATTCATCAATTCAAATTATGAGAAGACTTGTTTTGATTTTCATTTTTATTTCTTCCCTTTTATTTTCATGCCGCTCTGTTCAACAGGCATCTAATCGGGTAAAAATAGGAATGTGTGCCGATGCGCATCTGCCAACGATGCACGATGCAGATTTGCGGATTAATACTTTTATGGATGAGATGAAAGCCACAAACCCCGACTTTATCATTGAACTGGGCGATTTTGCCGAGGCTTCGGATACTGCTTACTATAAAATATGGAACACTTTTCAAGGGGATAAATATCATGTAATTGGAAATCATGAAATGGATGGAGGCCATTCGCGGGAGCAACCGCTGGAAGTCCGGAAGATGAAAAGCGCGTATTATTCCTTCGATAAACGCGGGTTTCACTTTGTTGTGCTGGACGGAAATGATCAGAAAGATCCAACTATAAAAGGCTATAAGCAGTATATTGGAACTCCGCAAATGGAATGGCTGAAGGTTGATCTCTCTAAAACGGAATATCCGGTTGTTATTTTTTCGCACCAGGGACTTGTTTCGTATCATGGCATTGAAGAAGAATATGGAATTGAAAACGGTGAGCAGGTAAGAAAAATCATCGGAGATCATAATTCTATGAATCCAACCAGAAGGGTAATCGCCTGTTTTAATGGTCATACGCACTGGAACTTTGTTGAAAAGTTAAATAATGTATGGTGTATTCACATCAATTCGATGTCGTACAACTGGCTCGGAGAATCGTATGCAAAAGTCAGGTACAGTGATGAAGTTGATAAAAACTTCAAATGGATAAAATATACGGCTCCTTTCAAGGATCCATTGTACACAACTGTTACCATCTCGACGAAAGGTTGGATAAAGATTGCGGGTAAAAAATCGGAATGGGTGGGACCTTCGCCGTTTGAACTTGGTTATCCCGAACGGATCAAAAAGTACATCCGGCCTGCGATCACAGCACGAATGCTTAAATATAAAATTATACCGAAAAATAAAAGAATGCCACAAAGTCACTAAGCCACCAAGTCGCACAAAGTGAAGCTTATATATAGTCTATTCTTTGTGTAACTTAGAGACTTTGAGTCTTCGTGGCAAAATGACTTATAGAATTATTTCAAGTTAAATTTTTATCAAATGAATTATAAAATGCTGATAGGTCTGTTGATATTGGGTTCGTGTGCTTCATCTGAATCCTATTTAAAAGAGATTCAGGTTACAAATGATAATGCGAAAAACCACGACCTCGACAACAACGATAATTTCTCACCCGATGGTAAATGGCTCGTTTATGATACGCGGACCGGTGCTGGCGGAATAGGCGGAAGTCCTTCGGTAGAGCGGGTAAACATCGAAACCAAAGCGACAGAAGTGATTTTTGAAATTCCCGACAATACTGAATATGGACCCGGTGCGGGGGCTGCAAGTTATCATCCCACCGAAAATAAGGTGATTTTCATTCATGGTTTACCCATCTGCACCGAAAAGAACCCGTACCAGCAATGGCGCCGGGCGGGTGTGATTGTTAATGACAATCAGCCCAATGTAGCAATCAATATGGATACAAGGGATGTCACATTTCCATATACCCCGGGCGCATTACGCGGAGGAACACACCGGCACGAATGGAGCCGCGATGGCAAATGGGTGGGTTATACCTACAACGATGCCATTATGAAGAAACTCGAAGATTCAACCGGCATTAAATGGAACCTGCGAACCATTGCCGTATCCAATCAAAATCATCGGGTAATCGTTGACAAAGATGAAGCGGGAGAGAATGTGGCAGGGACATGGTACAGTGCCGTTGTTGTGCGGGTCGTTCCCGATCCGAAGCCTGGAAGTGATGAAATCAGCAATGCAGCTTCCGATAGCTGGATCGGAACAAATGGTTATCCGAAACCGGATGGGCAAAAGCAAATGGCACGTGCATTTATTGGAAAGGTGAATGATAGGAATGGAAAGCCTGTCGATGAACTTTTTGTGGTGGATATTCCCGACTCGATCAATGTTCCGGGTGAATATGGTTCGCTCGAAGGGACTCCAACAACGTTTCCAATGCCTCCAAAAGGAACTGTTCAACGCAGGCTGACCTATACCGCAAATAGTAAATTCCCGGGTTGTGGTGGAGTTGTCCGTTCTTCGTTTGATGGGAAGCAAATCTCCTTTTTGGCGAGGGATTCAAAAGGGGTTCAGCAGATCTTTTTGATTTCCCCTTTGGGTGGAGAACCAGTCCAGGTTACGGAGCACAATTCGGATGTTCAAAGTGGTGCAAGATGGAGTCCGGACAATCAATCAATTGCTTATATTTGGGACAACAGTATTGTTCTTTGTGAGACTTCGGACCTTCCATTTGAGAAACGGGCTAAAAGACTAACTGCCAAAACAACAGATGCTCCTTCAAATTTAGTCTGGTCGAACGACGGAAGAAAAATGGCCTTTAACCGTGCCGTTTCAGTGGATGGGAAAAATGATCAAAAGAAACAGATCTTTGTTATTAATCTGGCAACTAATAAATAAACGATGAAAATATTGACGCGTCTGACGATTCTTCTGCTTTTTGCAGCAAACTGTCAAATTGTATTTTCACAGAATAAATTTGATGTTCTGACAGCCCCGGCAGGCGATAATTTCACCCAAATTAAGAGGGGTGGCATAACGATATTACCAAGTGGCCGGTTTTTAACGCCGGCCGGCAAGGTGGTGCAAATTACGAATGATCCGTTCGGTATGGCTGTTGCCCCCGATGGAAAAAAAGCGGTAACGCTGCACAATGGGGTGTTTACGATTGTAGATCTTCAGTCGTTGGCAACCACAAGGGTTCCGAGCTATGATAAGAAAATCAAATCACCTCTTTCCAAAGGATCATTTTTAGGCGTTGCTTTTGCCGGTGATTCAAAAACAGTTTATCTGAGTGGCGGAGATAATGGAGCCGTTATCAAATACGACATTGAAAGTTTAACCCGCCTCGACTCAATTTCATTAAATGGAATTATAAATGGTGTTGATTTCAATGACAGTTTTACTTCCGATCTGGTGCTCAATGAGGCCAGCAATGAGCTGCTTGTTTTGGACAGGGGAAATTTCAGGATGGTGCGTATTGACTTAGCCACCAGCAGGATAACTGCTTCAATTAAAGTTGGTCGCCAGCCTTTTGGCCTGACTTTGAGTCCGGATAAAAAAATCGCTTTTGTAGCAAATGTAGGAATGTATGATTATCCGCTAATCACAGGCGCTACTCCCGAAAACTACGACGCTAAAATGATTTCGCATCATCCATATGGTGATAATACGAAAGAATCTATCAGGGGAACCCGGGTTGAAGGACAAAAAATACCGGGAGTAGGGAGTCCGCTGCATCCGGATGCCATGAGTGTATTTACGATTGATTTGGCGACAAACAAAGTGATGGATAAATTCAAAACAGGCCATCAGATCGGGCACATGATCGAAGATGCTGAAGTTGTAGGTGGTGCGAGTCCGAATTCGATTGCCGTTGGTGAACAGTTTGCTTACGTATCGAATGCAACGAATGACAATATCTCCGTCATCGACTACAGAAATCACAAATTGATTGGCGATATTGCAATCCTGGTTGATCCCCGGATTGACAAATACCGCGGGTTACTACCTTTTGGACTGACATTGAGTAAAGATCAAAGAACGCTCTATGTCGCTTTATTGGGATTCAATGCCGTTGCAGTTCTTGACGTGGAATCCAAAATAACCAAAGGAATCATTCCTTCCTGCTGGGGACCTACGCGCGTTCAGTTATCGAAAGATGAGAAAGAGATTTACATCATTACTTGCCGTGGATTTGGTGCCGGCCCAAACGGTGGAAAGGGATTTGTATCCCCGCCACAGGGGTATTACATTGGCGATATTCAGCTGGGCACTTTTCAGAAAGTAGACATGCCAGATGCAGGTCAGCTGGCAACGCATACAAAACAATCGGTCGACAATACCTTTAAAAGTATCAGCGTTACGGATGATGCTGAAAATCCATTGCCTGCATTACCCGGTTTGCATGAATCACCCATCAAATACATTGTATATATTACCAAAGAGAACAGAACTTATGATGAAATTTTTGGTCAGCTGAAAAATGCAACCGGCGATAGTACCCTTGCACGGTTTGGTGTGAACAATGAATATACCTTGCCTGACTCACTGAAAGGACAATTTCCAGGACTGAAGATCAGCCCGAACCATCACAAGGCAGCCAAACAGTTCTCTTTCTCTGATAATTATTACTGCGATAGCGATGCTTCAATCCATGGTCATCATTGGATGATGGGTGTGATTCCTAACGAATGGGTTGAAGCTAACTCAAGTGTTTCAAAAACTGCCAAGATCTTTTCCAAAGCATCAGGCAGACGTTATCCCGGCAGTACGGGAAGCATCGATCCTGAAGATTATGCCGAAATTGGCGGGCTTTGGGAAGCGCTCGACCGCAAGAAGGTCGATTTTTACAATTTCGGCGAAGCCAATGAGACAGCTCATGTGCGCGAGGAATGGTACGATACAAATACGGGCGCTGCTCATGGTGTAATGGTTCCGATGCAAAAGGCAGTGTTCTATAAAACAAGCCATAATTATGCGGGATTTAATATGAATATCCCCGATCAATACCGGATGGATCAGTTCGAAAAAGAGTTTACCGACAAGTGGATCAAAGGTAAAGCAAAACTTCCATCTTTAATTGCGATGCAGGTTCCCAATGATCATGGAGCGGATATACGTCCGCAGGATGGATATATTTATCCCTCTTCCTTTATGGTTGATAATGACCTGGCGGTTGGCCGGATTTTGCATTTCCTTTCGCGCACCAAATACTGGAAGAATATGCTTGTGATTATCACAGAGGATGATCCTCAGGGAGGAGTCGATCACATCGATGCACATCGTTCTGTATTGATGATGGCCGGTCCTTACGTGAAAAAAGGATATGTTTCACATACACATGCCAATTTTGGATCTATCCTGAAAACGATTTATAACATTCTGAATGTCCCTTATGTGAATCAGTTTGACGTTACGGCTTCTTTGTTGCAGGATTTTTTCACTCCGAAGGCTGATTTTACACCCTACACACTGGAATTGCATGACTCACGTGTATTTGATGCTGAAAAGGCAATGAAAAAATACGACCGCACAATCGACTGGCGCAAAATTGAACAGGGTCCTCCGTTAGATAATGAAGAAGTTGAACGTGATGTGATCTATCGGAACAAGTATGATAATGACGCAGTACAACGCAAAGCACTTTACAAAAATAAATAGATCCTGATTCTATCAAAAACAATTATAAAAATTATCCATTCATGAAGACCTTTTTTAAAATACTTGGACTTGTCTTACTTGTTCTGATCATCGGGTTATTGTTTTGGTTTTATACTAATCTGAAGGACCGTCATCCAGGTTATAAAGCAGATTTGTCAATTTTAAATGCCAAACCGAATCCCTTAAATGTTGGGTTTGCCGCTTTCCCGATTACACCTGAAGTTCCGGATAAGTGGATCGATAAAAACAAGGATGCAGAATACCATCCTGAAGATGGTGATACATTTACAGATGGTAACGGGAATGGTGTTTTTGATGGTGTCTGGATTGCCGGATTCGGTAATAGCAGGGCGGCCAATGGAATTCATGATGATACCTGGGCCAGGACGATGATTATCGATGATGGAAAAACGCGTCTTGCGATTGTGGTTCTCGACGCAATCGGGTTTATGAACGACGATGTAATCGATATCAGGGGGCGTATTCCAAAAGAAGCCGGAGTCACCTATGCAATTATTTCATCGACTCATACACACGAAGGTCCCGACTTGTTGGGACTTTGGGGTGATTCCCATTTTAAAAGCGGCATCAATAAGAAGTACATGGAGTATGTGAAAACACAGACTGTAAAGTCGGTTCTTGATGCTGTGAAGCATATCCGTCCTGCCCGGTTGGAAATATCACAAGATCTTACAGGGGCACTTCCATTGGCTATTGACACGCGAATGCCGGAGGTTTTCGATTCGGGACTCCGGTTAATTAAAGCAATCGATAGGGAAAATGGAGCAACACTGGGATCATTGATTGCCTGGGCCGATCATCCTGAAACCTTATGGAGTGATAATTTGCTGGTTACCTCCGATTTTTGTCATTATGTGCGCGAAGGAGTTGAGAAAGGTATCTTTAAAGGTGATAGTCTGGCAAAACCGGGTATTGGCGGCGTGGCTGTTTATATCAATGGCGCTGTTGGCGGACTGATGACGACCCATCCACGACTGGCTGTAAAAGATCCTTTTACAGGACAGGAATTTAAGGAACCGACTTTCGAAAAGTCAGCTGCTCAAGGGAAAACATTGGCATTATTGTCTCTGAATGCGATGGATCATCCCATTGAGAAAATTGATTCAGCCGGAATTTCTTTGGTTGTAAAAACAGTTTTCATACCCATTAAGAATGTGATGTTTGAGCTTGGTACAACACTTGGTGTCCTCAATCGGGGGACAACCGGCTGGATGAACATGCGATCTGAAGTTTCTGTTTTCAACATCGGTCCGCTCTCATTTGCAACACTTCCGGGTGAAGTTTATCCTGAAATCTTGAATGGGGGAATTGAAGCTCCCGAAGGTCAGGACTATAAAATAGCGCCTGTTGAAGTTCCGGCAGTCCGCAATATGATGCAGGGAAAATACAAGTTTGTATTTGGTCTTGCCAACGATGAAATTGGTTACATCGTTCCTAAAAGCCAGTGGGATGAAAAAGCTCCGTTTACCTATAAAAAAGATGGTGCCCCTTACGGTGAAACAAATTCAACAGGACCTGAAACGGCTCCTATATTGCATAAAAACCTGAAGGAAATGCTGACCATTTTGAATGGGAAATAAATTCGGCTATTAGACAATTCGGCAATTTGAAAATGAGCCAAAATCGACTTTGAGACAAAAATAAAGAGCGTTTAAAGTTCCGGGACATTGTTCGATTCATAAATCTATTGAGTTTTACTGGAAAACCCTGAAAGGGTTTAATCTAAATAACCCCGGGTAAGGAGGAACGACGCAACCCGGGGAATTGAAATGAAAAAAGTGATATAAAGGCGCATCTGGAAAGGAAAATTGAAACAGCTCAGCCCTATGCGCCGCAAAACGAAACTTTAGAAGAGAAAAACTGTTTAATCGAATCATTGATCTGACTTATGAAATTCAAACTACTTAAACGCCTTTTTTCCGGTTTGTTGATTGTCTTCCTGCTGTGCTGTCTGCTGATGGTCACGCCAAGAGTGTGGTCAGCCTTAAATCCAAATAAACCACCTGTCGGCTATCATTATTTGGCGCCCACTTACCTGGCATTAAAGTTAGGACTGGAAGAGATGATCAATAAAACGCCCGCGATTCCGGCAGATATTGAAGAGATTAAAAACATTGAATACAAGAATATTAACGGAAAATCGCTGCAATTAGATCTTTACAAACCCCGAAATCTCACCAAACCTGCACCTTTACTGGTATTTATTCATGGCGGTGGATGGAGTGGCGGCGAACGGGCTGATTACCTTGTTTACCTGGTTGCTTTTGCAAAAAAAGGATACGTCACAGCCACGGTTTCATACAGGTTATTAAAAGATGGTCCGTATCCGGCCTGTGTTGAAGATATTACGGATGCCGTCCAGTGGTTTTATAAGAATGGCAACAGCTATGACTATGATCAGGACCGGATTGCCCTGATTGGAGGTTCTGCCGGAGCGCATCTTGCACTTCTTGCGGCCTATGGTTGGAAGAAATTGGGAACGCATTCTGATTCGACTGTTGCTGATACTGTCCATCACAAGATTAAAGCGGTGGTTGATATCTATGGGCCAACAGACCTTACGACCGAATTCTCCAGAAATAATTCAACGGTAACTTCATTTCTGGCGCACACCTATCAGGAAGCGCCTGAACTCTTTACAGCGGCATCACCTATTCATTATTTAAATAAAAATAGTCCGCCTACAATGATTCTTCATGGGACATCTGATCAGACTGTTCCAATCAATCAGTCAGATATGTTAAAGACGAGGCTCGACAGTTTGGGTGTACCAAATGTTTATTACAAGGTTCCTTTATGGCCCCATACGATGGACATCATTCAACGGGTGAATCGTTTCTCGGAGGATAAAATGACCGGATTCTTTGAGAAATACCTGAATTAAACATCAATTATACCAATTTATTTTCCGGCATTTACCGTCACATTTAAATATAGGGTTATATGAAAATTCTAAAACGGCTGGTCTATAGTCTTCTGATTATTTTCGTTGTTTGTGCTCTTCTGATGGTTACCCCGCGGATATGGTCGGCCGTGAATCCGGATAAACCTCCGGTTGGTTATCATTTTACGGTTCCTGGTTACATGGCTGTTGGAATTGGATTGGAAAAGATGATCAATATGAATCCTGAAATTCCTGCAGATATTGAGGAGATTAAAGATATTGAATACAAGAATATTAATGGGAAATCGCTCCAGCTTGATATTTACCGGCCCAGGAATATCGTTAAACCTCTGCCTTTGCTCGTCTTTATTCATGGTGGTGGCTGGAGGAGTGGAAAGCGTTCAGATTACCTGGTTTACCTCACTGCCTTTGCAAAAAAAGGCTATATGACGGCCACCGTTTCTTACCGCTTGCTGAAAGATGGTCCTTATCCTGCATGCGCAGAAGATATTACAGATGCAGTTCAATGGTTTTACCGGAATGGTGAAAAATATGGTTATGATCCTGACAAGATTGCATTGATCGGAGGTTCAGCGGGAGCGCATCTGGCGCTGCTGGCTGCTTATGAATGGAAAAAACCGAATGACACGATTGATAGTATTGCGAAAGTTGAACCCCGACATCGGATCAAAGCGGTCGTCGATATCTATGGCCCGATTGATCTGACCACCGAATATGCCCAAAATCAGTCACTTGTTACCTCTTTCATGGCCCATTCCTATAAAGAAGCCCCGGAGCTATACAGAGAAGCGTCACCGATCAATTACGTTGATAAAAGTGATCCTCCGACTATGATCCTTCACGGAACATCCGATGACCTTGTTCCAATAAGTCAGTCGGATATGCTTAAAGCAAAACTTGACGCTGTGGGTGTTCCAAACGTTTATTATAAAGTCCCATTATGGCCGCATGCAATGGATGTCGTTCAGCGTGTTAATGACTTCTCGCAAGTAAAAATGAATGATTTTTTCACTAAATATCTAAAATAAAAGCAAGTATATGCATCAAAAAAATATATATCCCTGGATCGTAGTTGGTTTGCTGTGGGTCGTAGCACTGCTCAATTATATTGACCGTCAGATGCTCTCCACGATGAAACCTTCTATGATGATCGATATCGTGGAATTGGAAACTGCTGCCAATTTTGGCAGGCTAATGGCCGTATTTCTGTGGATTTATGCTTTGATGAGTCCTATTTCTGGCATTATTGCGGATCGTCTCAACCGAAAATGGCTCATTGTGGGTAGTTTATTCATATGGTCTGCGGTTACATTGCTGATGGGTTATGCAAAAACATTTGACCAGCTCTATGGATTACGCGCAATTATGGGTGTAAGCGAAGCATTTTATATGCCGGCCGGTTTAGCACTTATAGCGGACTATCATCAGGGGAAAAACCGTTCGCTGGCAGTGGGAATTCACATGACTGGTATCTATCTCGGGCAAGCACTGGGAGGTTTTGGGGCAACAATAGCTTTCAACTTCTCCTGGCAAACTACATTTCATGTTTTCGGCCTGGTAGGCGTCCTTTATAGCGTGATTCTCATCCTTTTTTTAAGGGAGAAAAAAGCGTACACAATCGCACCGGAAGACTCACATTCTATAGTAAAAGGATTTACGGAAGCGTTTAAAGGAGTGGGTGTTTTATTGGGTAATCTTTCCTTTTGGGTCATATTATTCTATTTCTCGGCACCAAGCTTACCTGGTTGGGCAACAAAGAACTGGCTGCCTACGCTATTTTCAACCAATCTTCACATTAACATGGAGCAGGCAGGACCATTATCTACTATCACAATCGCGATGTCGGCGCTGATTGGCGTACTTGTCGGTGGAATAATATCTGACCGATGGATGCAGCGAAACCTTCGCGGACGCATTTATACGGGCGCTGTTGGCTTGGCAATGACAATTCCAGCTGTTATGCTGCTGGGATTTGGTGGAAGTAGTTTTTCAGCTATCTGGTGCGGTGCCTCTCTCTTTGGTTTGGGCTTTGGAATTTTCGATGTCAATAACATGCCCATATTGTGCCAATTTGTCTCACCGCGTTTTCGGGCAACAGGATATGGATTGATGAACATGGCAGGCATTTCAGCCGGCGCTTTGATCACTACTACTTTGGGTAAGTCTGCTGATTCAGGAAATCTAAGCCGGGATATCGCGATGTTGGCAGGTTTTGTGGTTCTCGCCATTGTATTTCAATTGTGGCTTCTACACCCAAAAACAGCGAATAAAACGGATGAGTTTTAAATCTTTGTTGTTTGACGTTTCGTGTAGGTAATTTGAAGTTGGTTTAGGGATTTGAATAAGGAATTTGTATTTTTGATAAACGTAAAATTTAAGAAAATGAAAAAGGTACTATTCTTGACCGGAGATTTTACAGAAGATTATGAAACCATGGTTCCGTTTCAGATGCTAGAAATGGTAGGTTACGAAGTTCATGCTGTTTGTCCTGACAAAAAAAAGGGAGATACGATCAAAACAGCCATTCACGATTTTGAAGGTGATCAAACCTATAGCGAAAAGCCAGGACATAATTTTGCATTGAATTATAGTTTCAGCGATGTTAAAGTTGAGGATTACAGCGGATTAGTCATTGCAGGTGGCAGAGCACCTGAATATTTAAGATTAAATCCAAAAGTGATTGAGATCGTGAAATATTTCTTTTCAGTAAACAAACCTGTCGCTGCAATTTGCCACGGTATTCAGATTCTAACTGCTGCCGGTGTTGTAAAAGGGAGAAAATTAACGGCTTATCCTGCCGTCGGACCAGAGGTGACATTGGCAGGTGGCGAATTCCAAAATATCCCGGTAGATGGAGCCTATGTCGATGGAAATCTTGTCACCTCTCCTGCATGGCCTGCCCATCCAAGTTTTATTAGAGAATTCTTAAAGGTGATGGGTGCAAAAATTGAGATTTAAAAGTTCACAGCAAACAAGGAAAAGCCTTTGATAACCTTTTGATTGCAAAGGCTTTTCCTTTTGTGTTTTTTGTCAGGGACGGCATTATTGTGAAATAAGCTAAATGCTAAATCAATCATTTTAGGACAACCGGTAAAAGTACTTTCATAACTCTCACGAAAACAATACGAACACGACTGCAGCCAGAGCTGCGCCCAGCATTGGTCCCAGAATCGGTACCCAACAGTATTTCCAGTCGCTGTCGCGTTTGAATGGGAAAGGAAGAAGGAAATGCATGATACGGGGACCAAGATCGCGTGCCGGATTAATTGCATAACCCGTAGGACCACCTAATGATAAGCCCAGACCAAGCACAACAAGGGCTACTGGTAACGCATTGATTGAACCAAGACCAACCTCTGGTGCAGCCATGTAAAGTACTGCAAATGAAAGGACAAATGTTCCGATAGCCTCCGTAATAACATTGTAAAAATAACTTCTGATATTTGGCGATGTACAGAAGATGGCAAGTTTCGAATCCCCATCCTCCGTTACATCAAAATGCTTCTTATAAGCTAGCCAAACGAGGAAAGCGCCAAACATTGCTCCGAGCGTCTGGGCAAGGAAGTACATTGGCATCAGTGCAGGAGAAAACTTATGAGCCATTACAAGTGCCAGCGTGACAGCCGGATTTAAATGGGCGCCGCTATAAGGTGCGGCAATCGACACCCCGGTAAAAACACCGGCCGCCCATCCAAATGTTATCACAATCCATCCGCTGTTATTTCCTTTCGTTTTATTGAGAAGGACATTCGCTACCACTCCGCCCCCAAATACAAGAATCATGGCTGTTCCAAAAAATTCAGCAAAAAATGCATTCATAGTTTAAATGTTTATACGTTAAGTTAATATAGTACTTGGCTCTCTGCATTTAAGAGTGATAATAGCTGCTTGCAACAGGCTCCCGAGGCTGCTGGATTAATCTCAAAATTGCTATTCCCCAATCAAAATATTCTTTTAAGAGCTCAAAATAAACGATATAGATTTACGGATTTAAATTCTGACAGATACTGCAATCTTGATTTTGCCAGTCGCCAGCCTCCAATCGCCAGTTGCAATAAAACAGTCAATCAGTTCCTTTTTTGGCTATCCTGCGTCATCTGCCCATGCTTTGGCAGCGTTTACGGCGCGGTGCCAGCCTTTTATCAGCGCATGATTCTCTTCGGCTTCAATCTTAGGTGAAAAGGTGCGATCGATCTGCCATTGTTGCTTCAAATCATTGATATCGCTCCAGTAATTAACGGCAAGTCCGGCAAGATAAGCTGCTCCCAATGCCGTTATTTCAGTTATTTTTGGACGCACTACATTCACCTGCAGCAAGTCAGACTGGATTTGCATAAGCTGATTATTTACGGTTGCCCCGCCATCTACCCTCAATTCGCGGATATCAATCCCCGAATCGTTTTGCATGGCCAGCAATACTTCCAATGTCTGGTAGGCAATGCTATCGAGTGCTGCACGGGCAATATGTGCCGATGTTGAACCTCTTGTAATCCCTACAAGCGTTCCGCGGGCATGTTGGTTCCAATGTGGCGCTCCGAGTCCGGCGAAAGCAGGAACAAAATAAACACCATCACTGTCCTTCACCTTAGCTGCCAGTTTCTCAATATCCTCCGATTTCTTTATAATTCCCAGTCCGTCGCGCAGCCACTGAACAACAGCTCCTGCAATAAAAATAGACCCTTCGAGTGCATATTGAGTATCATTGCCTATTTGCCATGCAATCGTTGTGAGTAATTGATTTTTTGATGTTATCGGCTTATTTCCGATATTCATAATCATAAAGCAACCAGTACCGTAAGTATTTTTTACCATACCTGGCTCAATGCACATTTGTCCGAACAAAGATGCCTGCTGGTCACCGGCAATTCCTGCGATGGGGATACCATAACCAAGCTGACCGGATGTTTTCCCATATATTTCGCTGGATGACTTGACCTCCGGAAGCATACTTGCAGGGATATTGAACATCTCGAGTAGATCCTTATCCCATTTCAATGTGTGGATATTAAAAAGCATGGTCCTGGAAGCATTTGTCACATCCGTGATGTGCAACTTCCCACGTGTAAGATTCCACACAAGCCACGAATCAATCGTCCCGAATGCAAGCTGACCATCTTCAGCCAGTTTACGGGTACCTTTCACATTATCCAAGATCCACCTGATCTTTGTTGCCGAAAAATAGGCATCAATGATCAGACCTGTTTTTTCGAGGACCACAGGGCTCTGTCCGTCAATCTTTAAATGGTCACAAAAGTCAGCAGTGCGCCTGTCCTGCCATACAATCGCATTGTAAACTGGTTTGCCTGTCCTTCGGTTCCAGACAACAGTCGTCTCGCGCTGGTTTGTGATACCAATGGCCGCAATATTTGCAGCTTCGAGTCCAGCTTTGGTGATGGCTTCAACCGCCACACCCGCTTGTGTAGACCAGATCTCATCAGGATCGTGCTCCACCCAACCCGGTTTGGGGTAATATTGTGTAAATTCCTTTTGGGCTACAGCTACCGGAAGCCCGTTCCGGTCGAATATTATTGCCCGGGAGCTCGTTGTTCCCTGGTCGAATGCTAAGATAAATTCTCCCATATCTTTCTAAAAATAGTTTTTAACAAATCGATTGTATAATTCTATTTGTTCCTCCTGCCATTCGGTATCGTATCCTAACTCTTTGGCCATCAAAGCGGCTACTTCAATCGCGATTTCGGAACTGGCACGTGCGTTCTGGAACAAAGCCCGCGTTCTTCTTGCAAGCATATCCTCTATTGTAAGGGGCATTTCATTTCTGCATATCCAGATAATTTCAGCCCTTGTGTATGGAAATCGTGGATCAATCGGGATACCAAGTTTCGGATGATCATAAATTAGCTTTTCAATTTCGATGAACCTGTCACCATAAATATGCAAACGATTGGAGTAATAACCTGCTGTAAGTGTAGATAACTTAAGTTCCGATGTAATACAATTCCGTTTTTCGAGGAACCCTTCCTTTATTGCTTTATCAATCGTTTCCTCAGCCATCCGGCGATAGGTCGTCCATTTTCCGCCAATAATAGAAAGAAGACCCGAAAGTGACAGCGTGATTTTATGTCTTCGCGAAATGGCTTTTGTAGAACCTGGTCTATTCGGATTGGCTGCCAGCGGACGTAATCCTGCAAAAGTGCAAAGAATATCTTCGCGTCGTGGTGGCTTTACAAGGTATTTTTGAGCCGTTTGAAGAATAAAATCGATCTCGCTATCCTGAGCAATTGGTTCAAGGCTGATCGTGTCGAGTGGTCGGTCTGTTGTTCCTACCACAACAACATCGTGCCAGGGAATGGCGAACAACACCCGGCCATCATCCGTCCTGGGGATCATAATGGCCGTTTCGCTTTGAAGGAAAGATTTATCGAGTACAATGTGTACGCCCCGGCTCGGCTTTATCGTTGGTGCTGCTGCCGGATTGTCCATTCTTGCAATATCATCGGCAAATACGCCCGTTGCATTGATAACAAGATTTGCCTTAAAGTTGAATTCTTCGCCAGAAGCGACATCAGTAGCCTTTACGCCGTTGATTTTGCCATCCTCATTTTTCGACAATGCCGTGACTTTGAAATAATTCAATACCGTACCTCCTTTATCGGTACATGTTTGCGCAAGTGCCACCGCCATACGTGAATCATCAAACTGTCCGTCATGATATACAACACCGCCGATCAAGCCTTTCGAATTTAGCATTGGCAAACGCATCAAGGTTCTTTCGCGGCTAATGAAATAGGATTTTCCCATACTTAACGGCCCGGCAAGGAGATCATAGAACTTCAGACCAACAGTATAAACAAAAGCATCCCATGAATTATAAATTGGGATAACAAATTCCTGGTTGTAAGTGAGATGAGGTGCGTTTTTAAGCATTAATCCACGTTCGTGCAACGCCTCGACAACCAATGCAAGATCGCCTTGTGCGAGGTAACGGACACCGCCGTGAACCAGCTTTGTGCTTCGTGATGAAGTGCCTTTCGCAAAGTCAGATTGTTCAAGTAAGAGTGTTTTGAAGCCACGCGAAGCGCCATCAAGCGCAACACCGAGTCCGGTTGCACCTCCTCCAATGACTACAATATCCCATGTAATCTCCGACTGCTTTCGTAATTCATCAACAAATATCTGGCGTTTCATCCGTTGGTATTTTAGGTTTTATGGTTTCCGCATGTGCGGGAGAACACCCAAATTAGTTTCGTTTTTAATGGCGAAAAACAGTATTCCGGTTGTTTATTTAGTGGTCTGATTGAATTATTAATGGTACGAAGAAGTTTCTGAAAATACAAATAAATCCGGAAGCAAATTAACATTATTTTCCAGCCTAATAAATGAGGCAGACTTAGGCTATATTCTGAAAATCTTATGACAAAAGGACAAAATATAAGTGAAATCTGAATTTACAGAAATACTTAGAAAGTCAGAGAAATTATTTTCTGACTTTCGAAATAAAATTGATAAAACTAAGTAGGTTTTTGAAGGTTGATTCGTGCGAAAAAATAATTATTCTATTGAACAACTTAATGCTAACGAGGAAATTAGGATTGCAACGAATTCACCAATTCCTCTTTTAACTGATTGATCAATGTTTTTACGGATACAATTTCTGTGCACCGGAAGGCATTGGATCCGGCAAATACAAACGCGTTGTGTAACCTGCCCTTGGATGCATCGGTTAATACTTTGGCAATACAATAAGGGGCTTTGCGTGGATTGCATGATCTCAGACAGTGATGCGGACACCTGAAGGGTATCGTTTCACCTTTCGTGACTCTTTTGGTAAACTCATTCATAATAACCCGGCCCGGCAATCCGACCGGACTATGAATAATTGTAATATCCTCCTTTTTAGCATTGATATAGGCTTGTTTAAAATCATCATGAACATCACATTCATTCGTGCATACAAACCTGGTTGCCATTTGAACTCCCGATGCGCCTAACATTAAAAATTTTGCGATATCGTGTCCGTCAAATATACCTCCGGCAGCAATAACCGGAATCGATTCTTCGAGAGTATCCACATAATCAACAAGTTCAATCACCAATTGCTCTAGTTTTGGAGCTGTATCATTGACTACATCATCGAACGCGAACCCAAGGTGTCCTCCCGCCATCGGTCCTTCGAGGATCACTGCATCAGGAACTTTGTTATAGTTTTGCTTCCATTTGCGGTAAATGATACTGAAAGCCCTTGCTGAGGAAACAATTGGAACCAGTTTAATCTTTGAACCTGCGGTCTGTTTTGGCAGATCTAATGGAAGTCCTGCGCCGCTGATGATCATATCGACTTTTTCTTCAACACAAATTTTCACAAGTTCTTCGTAATTCGAAAGTACCACCATTACATTCACGCCGATGATGCCTTTGGAAAGCGACCGTGCTTTTCGTATTTCTGACCGTAAAGCGTTGTTATTCAATTCAACAAATTCGGACATCGCAGCATTCTCGAATGCGCCCAGACCTACGCTTGCAATAATACCTGCACACCCTTCATTTGCAACTGCTGAGGCAAGGCCTGAACCAGAAACCCTAACACCCATTCCTCCCTGAATAATGGGCGGATTAATTTCCAGATCACCTATTTTTAGGGATGGAATTATTTTTGTTTCCATAATTTTTCGTTTTAAATTCCTTTTTTGATTGAATGATAGGTTGCGGAATTCTCCCGAATTTAATTTAAACACAAATCTCCCGTTTTTTGTTCGCCCCTTTCTCCCAATTTTTCCGTTTCAATTTACTTCGCAGCAGCCGGACTTTCATTGATAAATTTGATAGCCTCTTCTTCATAAATATTACCGGTCATTTCACCAAGCGAAGTACGGCTCACATAGTTATAACGTTCGAATCCGCCAAAATCTTCTTTGGTTAGCATGTATCCAAAAGCATCATTTGTCAGGCCAAAAAGGAATGGCTGATCGCTTTTCATTTTCCTTTTTACATAGAAGCCAATGTTAGGTAACGCTTCACCGGGTATTGTTACCACCTGTGCTTTCCCAATGTTCAGTAGGTTCAGACGCGTAGAAACAGTTGAAAAATCACTGTTCTTAGCTGCTTGTGCAGCAAGCGGAGAATGTTTGAAAACAAACCGCATCGTTTCGGAATCGATCGGGAATGTGATGACTTTCGAAGCACAATAAAGATCGGGATTCTCCTGTACTTGAGCTGGTTCAACAATCCGTAAAGCCTCATCAGCCATCAGGTTGCCAATACGGATGCATTCATCCCAGTCGTTTGCTTCTTTGCCATTTTCGCGCCTCGTATCGGCCGTCACCATTCCTCCTTGTGCGCTGTTCATGAAAATGGCCATCCCACCCACTTTTGATTCTATCCGTTCATAAAGCGGGCCGCATAAATCGGGGCTGATGAGTTTACGATCCGTACCAAGGATTTCGGGATGCGTTGCATAATTAACAAGTGTGGCAATTGGCTTACCTTTATTTGCGCCTGAAGTTGCAATCGCCTGAATGATACCCATGCGCGGATCATACAGTTTCTCGGCATAATAATTATAGGCAATCTTTCCCTTTGCCTCACCTACCGCAGTTTTGAGACTTGCCGGTTGGAGTTTTGAAATAGCTTCGTTCACGGCATCGGCGATTTGATTAACACACCAGCCGAGGTATTTAAGATCTGCTCCTGTGTTCCCATTCTCATCCGTAAAACCATAAGCATCAGGACAACTATGGGAATGTGTTGCGCCAATCAAAACATTTTCAGGTGCAATACCTTTGATCAGTTTTCGTGAACGGTCACCCAGATAGGCGGGCCACCCGATGTTGTCAACACTCACAATAGCAATCCTTGTCGACCCTTTTTCAAGCACAAAAGCACGGACGGTAAGTTCACCTTTTATGCCTGTCGGCATTTCAGGAGTGCCCATTCCGCCTGAGATTGGGATTAATGTCTTAGGTGTGATGTTCCTCATCGCAGCTCCAGCCTTGAAGGTCTGGGCGTTGAGGTTTCCTGCAACGATCAGCAGGATGAGAACTGAGATGAATGGTTTTAAATTCATAATGCATCAAATTTTAATAGATATATATCGGATTTGAATAAAGCCAGGGGACTAATTTCCCGTTCAGCTGAATATGCATCTCAATCCGGTAGGCCCCTTTTTTGATCGGTTCGGTCCATGCGTATTGATAGCTTTCACCTGCGGAAACATTAACTGTTTTGCCGTTATGTATCAGTCGGAACTGACCCGGAAGCGGAGAGACTGCATTCAGCGATTTTGCCTGATCGATTTTAATAGAATCGCCCATAATTCCGTTAATACTATCTTTTAGACTTAACGAATAATATTGGAATCCTTTCGCATCACCCAGGCATTTAAAGGCAGTATAGAGATGTCCTTTTTTCAGGTTCTGTGCCAGCGACGGTACTGAAAGTGTGTCTGCCAGTACATAGTTCGTGATGTAATTGAACCCTTCTTTGTAGGTGTCGATCATCCATTTAAAGATGTACCCGTTTTCATCAGGAGTCTGGAACAACCACTTGTTCCAGAATTTAACCTCCATCGTATCAATGGCTTTTGCATTTGGTCCGATCCATTGAATCCGGCCATCTTTTAAATACTTTGCCCTGAAATTCTGGTTCTCGTGCGTATCAACCGCCGAAAAGCCAACGATCTTTCTTTTAAGATTTAATGAATCCCAGCGTGCCAGTATTGATGTCTGTTCATCAAACATTTCCCGCAATGCCCACGGGCGGTATTTGTTCCCGTTCACGATAAAATTGATGATCACAGGGGGCAACGATTCATCTTTGGTATCCGTATGAAAATTGTAGATCTCCATTCCCTGGTAATCGGGATTGGCCCAGTTATGAGGCTCTTCGGTATGTGCATAGAAGATGATTCCCCCTTTGGAAATGATATTTTTGGCAACAGTATCTTTATCCATTCGCCAATCGATGATGGTTGAATCAAGCGGCCATGTATCAAATCCCTGCTTTTCGCTGCCAGGTTCGATCAGAACGCCATCGTAAAATCCTTTAAATCCCTTTGGAATTGTATCAATGTTACCGTGCGGATGATCTGTCAGAAATATAAAATCGATTCCATCGCTTTTTGCAGCGGGGATGATTTCGTTTAATGTTCCTTTACTGTCATGCGACAAGTAACTGTGTGCGTGGAGCACTCCCCGGTAAGTGTTTAATGTTGTCAGGATCGCAGGTTCCTTTCTGAGTTTCTGAAAGGCATTTACCTCTTTTTCAAGCCGGGGATAGGTAACCCAGTGACGCCATACTGCTGGCGTAAAGAGGATGATAAGTGTGATCAGGATTAAACCCAAAATTGTAAGAAGCAGGTATTTGATGATTCGAATGATCATTGACGTTAAATTTTCACAGGTTGAATGACGATATCCGTCATCTTGCGGATTAAATCAACGGTATATTCACCCATATTGGGGCCAAACCAACCCATCAGTTTCGATTCGTACTCATCCATGTAGAAATACCTTCCCGGAATTACATAACCCACATAACTGCCGTTGAAACTTGAGACGTTTGCACTAAAACCTTTTGCTGCAAGGGTATTCTTGATCTGAAGCGCATATTCGCCGCTGAAATCACAAGGAGTTGTAATCCAGACCATGTTCCCGATTCTTAATGTCTGCAGATAAGCATTTTCAGGAAGGGGCATTAATTTTTTACTTAGCCAGGTTGAAAGGTTGATCTTCGTGGTTGCCCTTATATGGTATTCCGGTAATTGCAGTTTTAAAGACAATGTTGAAAAGGTTACCTTGTTATTCAGTATCGCTTTTGGCAAATGTACATTCAGGCTGTCGGCTAATCCTTCACCAATCAGCTTTGGTTTGTCAAACCCTTTCCCTTCGCCAACCGGACTCTGGCTTCCGACGGAACCCGCAAAAAAGAGGGACAGATCAGCTGAAGTTTGCTCCATTTTCCGTTCCCAATAACCAGGATAATCGGCACTTATTTCCATATTTCCTGATCCCATTGTTGTTGAATGCGCAGAAAAAGAACCTATTATTGCTTTCTTACGGCAGGTTTGTTCAACGGAAATAAAACTGAAATCATCGTTCTTTGTACCTGATTCGCCAATAAGACGGTTTCTGGTATAAGTTGCAGCATTAAAACTTCCGGTTCCAATGCTGGCGGGATGAAGATCCGCAATCGCCGAAGTGACGGCCGTTGAGATTTGAAGAACAAGCCAACTTCCAACATTTTTATTCTCACCCCCGGCAAATTGTTCACCAACAAAGCCGGGCCCCCAGCCACCAAGACTTGAGTGGGTATGTGTGGCTGAATAGTAAACCTGATCCCTTCTGATTCCTTTTTGCGCAAGGAGATAGGTTACGGAATCAATAATATTTGGTGGCATTATCAGCAAGTCAGCCCCCACAAGGACAACGGTTTGATGATTGACTTTCAGCGCAACGGCCTTGATGAAAATGCTGTCGTGAATACCGGTGGCTGCTTTCCCTTTGCGTGCTCCAAATCCTGCCAGCGGTACATTCCTGAATTCTCCTTTAGAAACGTTATCCGTTGAACTGTTCAGGTTTGGAGTGATGCTTACCTTTGCAAAACCGGCTTGCAGCGAATCATTTACGATCAAAGTCGTTTTTTTCAAACTGTCGAGA